>BMJD01000131.1 GCA_014642895.1 Lentibacillus populi | reverse complement strand
TTTATCTTCCTTTGGCGAGAAGACCCCTTCCTCAAGGAATGTATAGGGTAAAACCAAATGAGTAGGTAGGGGATGAATCGCCTCTCCAAGGGAGACTTTTTGAAGTTGACAAGAACGTGCATTCGTGTGATAATAGGCATAGATGGAAAGAAAAAGGGGCCTTTAAGGGATGAGCACAAAAGCATATTTCTCTAATCGAATCTATAAAAATACGCTTTCCAATTCAGTTGTTGAAGCTATTCGCGATAGCTTATCCCGCTTCAACCGTGCAAAACAGTTGGTATTGAATACCTTGGTCAAGGAAAAACGTTCGGGCCAGAATAGGCGGGAAAAATCGATCCATTTACACGTCAAGGAAAAATATCAATTGGACGATTATTATGCCAACAGTGCTGTTCAAGCTGCCAACGCCCAATTAAAAAGTCTGGACGAACTGAAAAAAATCTATATCGAAAATAAATCAGCACAAATCCGTTCCATCAAACGGAAATTAAAACAGGAACGCTCCAGATTAACCACCTTAAGAAAAATCAAAACATCC
>BMJD01000130.1 GCA_014642895.1 Lentibacillus populi | reverse complement strand
CTATATCGAAAATAAATCAGCACAAATCCGTTCCATCAAACGGAAATTAAAACAGGAACGCTCCAGATTAACCACCTTAAGAAAAATCAAAACATCCATCATCAAAGACAAACCTAAATTTCCCAAGCATGCAAGAGAACAAAAACAAGGCAATTACTTTGTCATAAGCTATAAAAAGAAAACGGACATCTATTATCATGCGTATCAATTTGAACATACATATCTTGATCCAGCGATACAACAACACAAAACAAGAATTGGCTTTCTGACGTCAAGGCTGAACCGGAAAGAAGAGGAATTAAAACAGTTACGGGCCAATATTCCAAGTGTTGTTTTCGGTTCAAAAAAGCGATTCAAATCGCAACATACGAAGGATTTCTACATAGACAATCATGACGCTTGGCTGGAGGAATGGCAACAATCTCGCAACCAAAAAATGATTCTATCCGGACGGAAAGATGCCGCAAACGGGAATTTTGTATTTAACTACGATACAGAAAATAAACAGCTCCATTTCAAAACACCAAGTGGGGTTTTCATTAACATGGAACAAGTTCATTTCCCAT
>BMJD01000129.1 GCA_014642895.1 Lentibacillus populi | reverse complement strand
AACAATCACTTCAATTAGATATGAAAAAACTGCAGGCTGAAGAAGCTCTTGATGGATACTATGCGATATTTACAAGTGAGTACAAAGAAAATGATGACCGCATTATTGATATATATCGAGGATTATGGCGTATTGAGGAATCCTTCCGAGTGACAAAAAGCGATCTTGAAGCTCGCCCTGTTTATGTTTCAAAAGAAAAGCATATCCACGCTCATTTTCTAACATGTTTTATCGCACTCGTTATAGCTAGAATTATTGAAGTGAAATTAAATTATAAATATAGTGTAGGCCGCATACTCAATAGTCTTTCGAAAGCTGAATGTACGCACATGAAACAAAATTACTACCTGTTTGATTATTACGATGAGGTTTTAAAGGATCTTGGTAAGGAATTTAATATTGACTTCGCAAAGAAAATACGTTCACAAGGGGAAATTAAAAAAATTTTAGCAGCGTCAAAAAAGAGTTGAAATTCGCTATGTTTTTTCGCAAAAAAATGACAGCCAAAAACCCAACGATTTATAGGGTTCAAGGCTGTTTTATCTCTTTTTAACTGCAAAACTCAGG
>BMJD01000128.1 GCA_014642895.1 Lentibacillus populi | reverse complement strand
AAAAAATGATGATGTATGCTCTGAATCTCTCCCCAACCATCGTTTTTTAATTTACCCGCCTTAACAAGGCCATCCAGTAAAAACTTCATACCGCAAGCAATGTTATCCGGGTCTTTGCGTTTATCCTTGCAATACCATTGTACTTCGATGGTAGCGCGGTCTATCTTTGGCAAGTGCTTGCAATGCATCATCACCAATGCCGTATAATCCTTTTTCATATTTGCATATGCCATCGGGTGAGACTTGCTGGCTTTAATTATTTCGTTCAATGTTGGTAATTCTCCGTTGATAGTAAAACTAATCATAATACCCCTCCAACTCGGCCTTTAATTGCTCATCCGTCAATTTATCGTATACACTGCGGTTATAGCCTGTCATGAGTACCAGCTGTGCTATGATCGATTCGCGTTCGGATTTAGTCATTAGCAGTTACCCCCGTACTTCCAAATCCATTTGTACCACGCTCTGATTCGCTTAATTCGTCCACTTCCTCAAATGTTGTGTGTGCGATAGGAGCCAACACAGCTTGTGCAATCCTCATGCCTTTTTCAATTCTGTACTTTACTT
>BMJD01000127.1 GCA_014642895.1 Lentibacillus populi | reverse complement strand
GAATCTTCACCCTTCTTCGCAAACTCAGGAACAAAAGCTGCAAGCTGATTAACACCTATATTGGCTACAACACCACCTGTAAGAATCATGTTGTTCTGCTTGAACTCTTTAAAAGCCATCTGATTAGCTTGGTCAATATTTCCAGTTACCTGATATAGCTTCTTAGTCTCTGCTGCTAACCTATTACTTAAGTAATCACGAGTAGAATCAGGTAATGATTCTGATCGGAAGTACCAAGTAGTTTGGGTAGGGTCACGCATCTGTTTAACTGATGTAAGTGCTTTGCTACTAATCTGCTTATTCTGCTGGCTTGATAGGGGTACATTGTTATCTCTTATAGACTGACCACGAGCAATAGCAGTCTTAAGTGCTTGCTCCCCATCTTGCCCTTGGTTATTGACAAGGTAATCCCTCATACCGAATAAGAGAGCTTGATCTTTCTCGTTCTCAACATTCATACGAATAGTTTGGTCATCAGATGCTATGAGGTATTTTGTCCAAGTACTTACAGCAGGTGAGAACTGTGATTGTGGGTCTAATCTTGCTAAACTACCAAGTGCTGAGCCGATAGTCTTAACAGGCATAC
>BMJD01000126.1 GCA_014642895.1 Lentibacillus populi | reverse complement strand
CACTTAGGTATGCTGGCTTGGGCTGAAGAATCTGGTGATGACTGGGATATGAAGATTGCTGAGGATTTAGCAACCCGTTGGCTTGAGCGAGCTATCGCTAGCTCACCTCATGCTAACACAGCTATCTTGGCTAACATGGGTGACTTCCTTCACTGGGATGGACTAGCAGCAGTTACTCCAGCATCTAAGCATGTTCTGGATGCTGATACTCGCTATACCAAGCTTGTGCGTGTTGCAATAAAACTTATCCGTAAGATGATTCAGATGTGTCTGGAGACGCATCAGAGAGTGCATGTAGTTATGGCGGAGGGTAACCATGATGAAGCTAGCTCTGTGTGGCTACGTGAGACACTGAAAGTTATCTATGAGAATGAACCACGCATCACTATTGATGACAACCCAGACCCTTACTACTGCTATGAGTTTGGTAACACTGCAATCTTTGTCCATCATGGACACAAGCGTAGAGCTGAGCAGATTGACCAAGTTCTTGCAGCCAAGTTCCGTAAGGTATTTGGACGTACAGAACATGCTTATGCTCACGTAGGTCACCTGCATCACCTGAAAGCTATTGAAACTAGCCTAATGGTTGTAG
>BMJD01000125.1 GCA_014642895.1 Lentibacillus populi | reverse complement strand
TGGCCTTTTGCATTGATGTTGGCAATGGCGAAATGATCGACATTACAATCTACGCCAATGACCCCATCGAATTTCGAATAGTTTGTTTGTGAATTGGCTTCTACATCCATCATACATTTGATTATATAGTAATCACCATGATCTTCAAGGGACCAGGCAATCAGTTTTCCATACTTTTTCTTATTTTTACAGTTCTGTTGGGTTTGGATGGCAGATGCCACTTTGTCCTGACCATATGGGAAGTGAACTTGTTCCATGTTAATGAAAACCCCACTTGGTGTTTTGAAATGGAGCTGTTTATTTTCTGTATCATAATTGAAAACAAAATTACCATTCGCAGCATCTTTCCGTCCAGATAGAATCATTTTATGGTAGCGAGATTGTTGCCATTCCTCCAGCCAGGCGTCATGGTTGTCTATGTAGAAATCCCTCGTATGTTGCGATTTGAATCGCTTTTTTGAACCGAAAACAACACTTGGGATGCGGGTACGTAACTGTTTTAATTCCTCTTCTTTCCGGTTCAGCCTTGACGTCAGAAAGCCAATTCTTGTTTTACGTTGTTGTATCGTTGGATCAAGATACGTATGTTCAAATTGATACGCATGATAAT
>BMJD01000124.1 GCA_014642895.1 Lentibacillus populi | reverse complement strand
AAGGAAATTGAAAGCGTTGTTGGATTAGATTTTGCGATGGATGGGCTATTTGTCGATAGTGAGGGTGAGAAAGCCAATTACCCTAAGTTCTATCGACAAATGCTTGAAAAATTAGCAAAAGAACAACGTAAACTTTCTCGTAAAAAGAAAGGGTCTTCGAACTGGAATAAACAACGCATTCAGGTAGCTAAAATTCAAGAGAAAGTTGCCAATCAACGCAAGAATTTTCTTCACCATCAATCAAAAAAATTAGCAACTAAATATGATGCCGTTGTGATGGAAGATTTAGACATGAAAGGGATGTCACAAGCTCTAAGGTTTGGCAAAAGTGTCGCTGATAATGGTTGGGGAATGTTCACCTCTTTCTTACAATATAAACTACAAGAACAAGGGAAACAACTTGTCAAAATTGACAAATGGTTCCCATCCACCAAAACTTGTTCAAATTGTGGTTCAGTAAAAGAAGTCAAGTTATCTGAACGTACCTACCAATGTACTTGTGGTCTAAGTATCAACAGGGATTATAATTCAGCACTCAATATCAAAAAAGAAGGCATTCGCTTATTAGCAAGTGTCTAATAAAAATATAAACTTTTGGAACAAGAGGGTTAGCTTGGTC
>BMJD01000123.1 GCA_014642895.1 Lentibacillus populi | reverse complement strand
CGCCACGTCCTGTGGCAACGCTGAATTAACCCACGTCTAGCGGGCCAAGAGCACCCGAAACAAAGAATTCACCTGTTTTGTGAAACCTGTCTACATCAAAAAGCTCTGAAAGATAGAATGCATGTGTATGCACTTTCTTCAGGTGGTTGGAAACGTACCTCCACTGCGCCCAATGATGCGCACCTATCATCTTCTCCGGTAATAGTGCACGCAACACTGGTGGAAGTTTTTCACGAAATCCCATTGCTCTTCTGGCAATTACATAGCTTGCCGCCTGGTGAATGGATATCCCGAATCGTTTCATGTATTTCATTTTGCCAATTTGGCTGGTGTAGGCTGGGTTAATCTCATATACAGTCACCCCTATTTTCTCTGCTCTGGATTTAATGGCGGCGATCATTTTCTTATAAGCAAACATGGCCATTTTCCGGTTTGCCTTTTTATTGCCATACGGATTCGATACGTTGGAAGTGGTCGTATTGATTCTTTCCAAAGCAATTGGCTTGTTCGCTTTCAGGGCAATAGCTACAACTCCAACCGCTTCAGCTTCGATGATCTTGGTAATTTGCCCTGACGTTTTGCCTTCCAGCTTAAATGGTAATGTGCAGGATGAAAGTAACTG
>BMJD01000122.1 GCA_014642895.1 Lentibacillus populi | reverse complement strand
AATCACATACCACCTGTTCAACAGGTGGTTTGACTTAGCCCTATAAGGGCATGTTACTTGCAACGCCTTAAGGGCGTGGTTTCGCAAGCCGACTACATTTATTTATTTAGCTTATCTTCTATCATATCTGCATCGGTTTGGTTTTTTATATACTTCTTGATAACCTCTTCATTTCGACCGACGGTATCTACATAATACCCTCTTGCCCAAAAGTGTCTATTTCCTTTACTTTTGTATTCAGGATGTCGGTCGAATATCATCAATGCACTTTTTCCTTTTAAATATCCCATGAATGTTGATACGCTAAGCTTCGGTGGTATCTTCACACATAGGTGAACATGGTCAACAGAAACACTTCCCTTTACTATCTCAATTCCCTTATACTCGCAAAGTTTTCTGATGATCTCACGTATATCTTCCCTAAGTTTTCCATACATTGTTCTTCGTCTATATTTGGGAATAAACACAATATGGTACATGCAATTCCACTTCGTATGTGATAAACTTGATTTATCCAATTTTGGATTTCCTCCTCTAACTGACATCGGCTTCCGAAACCTTTGTCATTATACCAGAGGGGGATTTTTTTATCATACGTAAAGGTACTTCCACTTTTGTTCTCCCACGCATAGCGTGGGGCTTAATCTGGAGT
>BMJD01000121.1 GCA_014642895.1 Lentibacillus populi | reverse complement strand
TGAATTTTGGGAACTTGGCATTCCCTTTGAAGAATGCTTTATATGCCTTATCCAAGTTGAGTTGTGCGTTCGCTAACGCTAATGAATCTACTTCCTTTAGCCATTCATACTCTTTTTTGTACTTGGCGGGAGTAGGGGGCTTCACCTTTTTTAAGGCATCTTTATCCTCTCTTTCCATAACTCATAAGTTCTTTTACGTTCAGCTAACATCTTGTTGTAGACGAAACGAACACATCCGAATGTTTTGCGTATAATCAAGGCCTGTTCATCTGTTGGATACAATCTGAACTTGTACGCTTTATTTTGTTTAGCTATATCAAATCACCTCACTTTATCCCTTGATTTTCAATATATTTTTTCACCACTTCAATAGGTGAACCACCAGTCGTCAACAAGCAAAAACTTCTTGACCAAAACATTTCTTTCCATAACTTTTTACGAACATGGGGAAAATCCTTCTTGATAAGCCTTGAACTGGCACTTTTATAGGCATTGATGAATTTCGATAATTCACTGTTGGGTTGTGCTTTGAACACGATATGAATATGGTCAATATCGTGGTTCCATTCGACTAATGTGATATTATATTTTTCACTCAATGACACAAATTTATCTTTGGCATAGTCTGAAACGGTATCATCTATTACTTTCCTTCGATACTTCACGACTAACA
>BMJD01000120.1 GCA_014642895.1 Lentibacillus populi | reverse complement strand
ATTCATTATAAAGGATTTTTTGTTGTCTAGACAGTTAAAAATTGAACATTACCAACATTTTTTATTATTAGTTATAATTAATGCAACGCTAGTGACTACCGACATAAGTGTTACATTCTGGATTTTAAATAAAAATAAAAAAGCACGGACGGTAGAGCAAAATGGTAAATTGAAAAAATACCGCAATCGTGGCAATGAAATTCTATTTATGGATTTAAGGCAAGTGGGAATTCCATTCGAGAAAAAATATGTTCAGTTTTCTGATGATGATATAAAAAAGGTAACAACAATTTATCACAATTGGCAACAAACTAATTATGAAATTACTTATCAAAATATCGGGGAATTATGTTACAGTGCAACGCTTAAAGAGGTTGAAAAAAGGGATTTTTCCTTAGTTCCTAGTAAATATATAGAGTTCATAAACCGTGATGAGAACATTGACTTTGAAAAGAAAATGGTTTCTTTACAATCGGAGTTTACTAGTTTATTAAAGGATGAGGAAGTATTAAAAAAGGACTTGTTAGGCGTTTTTAAGGAGCTTGGATATGAAATCAAATTATAAACGTTTAGGACCGTATATTCGGCAAGTTGATATAAAAAATAAAGATGATCAAAAAGATAATCTCTGATGTTAGTCTAATAATTGGACATAACAAATGGGGATTTTTATACTAAATATAATAATCTCTAGGAGTGTCTAAGATGGCCAAACGATATGATAAA
>BMJD01000119.1 GCA_014642895.1 Lentibacillus populi | reverse complement strand
ACAACGATTCGGTTCTTCCAGCGAGAAAACCAATCCAGACCAACTTTCCCTTTTTAATGAAGCTGAGGACACAGCTGACTCAACAATCGAAGAACCAACTGTTGATACGATTACATATAAACGTAAAAAACAACGTGGTCAGCGTAAACTGATGCTTGAAAACCTGCCTACGGAGACGATCGAATATCGTTTATCCGAAGAGGAACAGGTTTGTTCGTGCTGCGGTGGCGACCTTCACGAAATGAGTACAGAAGTGCGTAAAGAAATAGAAGTTATACCAGCGCAAGTCAAAGTGAAGGAGCATGTTCGCTACGTGTACAGTTGCCGTCATTGTGAACGTCATGAAATAGAAACACCTATCGTAACAGCAACAATGCCCGCCCCCGTTATTCCGGGAAGCCTGGCTTCTCCATCCGCAATGGCTTATACGATGACACAAAAATATGTAGAAGGTATGCCTTTGTATCGTCAGGAGAAGCATCTGGAGCGTTTCGGTATATCCATACCACGTCAAACGCTGGCCAATTGGACTTTGTACGGCGCGAAGACTTGGCTTCGTCTGGTATATGATCAGATGCATAAGCATCTCCTGGAACGGGATATCTTGCATTCAGATGAGACAACTCTGCAAGTTCTCTCTGAACCGGATCGACCTGCCACATCAAAATCCTATATGTGGCTTTATCGTACAGGAAAAGATGATACACCAATTGTTCTGTACGATTATAAACAAACCCGTGCAGGTAAACATCCATCGCGTTTTTTAGCAAATTTCAATGGGTACTTGCATGTCGATGGGTACGCTGGTTATAACAAGATTTCCGGTGTAACATTAGTTGGGTGCTGGGCCCATGCCCGCCGCAAATTTACGGAAGC
>BMJD01000118.1 GCA_014642895.1 Lentibacillus populi | reverse complement strand
AAATAGTACTCAATAATAAAATTAAAAATTTGACAAAAAAAATAAGCCCTCACAAGGCTTACAGTGTTTTTTTGGAAGTGAAACTGTCAAACTCCCGGGGCAGGTAAAATATAACTAACAACTATATAAAAGAAACGGAGTGATGATTTTGGAAAATGAATTGATAGATTTAAGCCACGTAATTGAGGATGGCCTTATTACATATAAAGGTCTTCCTGGTCCTATTATCTGTGATTATTTAACGAGGGAAACGTCACGAAAAAATTATGAAGAAGGAACGGAATTTCAGATTGGAAAAATAGAAATGGTATCAAATACGGGAACTTATGTAGATGTTCCGTTTCACCGCTATGCTGATGGCAAAGACTTATCTCAAACGGGAATTGATAGATTGGGTGGAATGGAAGGACTATTCATTTCCATTGATCAATCTATTAAAGAAATAGATAAAACATTCTTTTACGAAAAAAATATAAGAGGAAAAGCCGTATTGATTCATACAGGCTGGGACAGGCATTGGAACACAGATGATTATTTTGAGAATCATCCTTATTTAACCGCAGATGCGGCAAACTACCTTGCTGATAACGGTGTCGCCATGGTTGGCATAGATTCATATAATATCGATGACACTTCAGGGAGATCCAGACCTGTTCACACCATTTTATTGGGAAAAGAAATCCCTATTGTTGAACATTTATGTAATCTGGAACAATTGATGGGCAGAACCTTTGAATTTGAATTTTATGCTGTCCCTCCTAAATTTAAAGGAGTCGGAACCTTTCCTGTTGTATGTGTAAAATTATACTCGGTAGTAATTGCGGTACTTTTTGATAGCCAAAAAAGAGAAGGCGCTCTATCATTAAAATGTATGCTTTGCACGGCA
>BMJD01000117.1 GCA_014642895.1 Lentibacillus populi | reverse complement strand
TTCAAAGAGCAAATGTTTTGTCGCTCTAATTTTGGCGACTTGATTATTATATCAACCTAACAAGCATTTGTCAATAACTTTTTTAGGTTTGGAAATAATATGGTGGAGCCTAGCGGGATCGAACCGCTGACCTCCTGCGTGCAAAGCAGGCGCTCTCCCAGCTGAGCTAAGGCCCCTTCAAAATGGTCGGGAAGACAGGATTCGAACCTGCGACCCCATGGTCCCAAACCATGTGCTCTACCAAGCTGAGCTACTTCCCGCAAAATATGGCGCGCCCGAGAGGAGTCGAACCCCTAACCTTTTGATCCGTAGTCAAACGCTCTATCCAATTGAGCTACGGGCGCATATGATGCCGAGGGCCGGACTCGAACCGGCACGGTAGAAACCTACCGCAGGATTTTAAGTCCTGTGCGTCTGCCAATTCCGCCACCCCGGCATGGGAATTGGAGCGGAAGACGGGATTCGAACCCGCGACCCCCACCTTGGCAAGGTGGTGTTCTACCACTGAACTACTTCCGCTTAATACATTGAAATGAATGGTGCGGGTGAAGGGAGTCGAACCCCCACGTCGAAAGACACTAGATCCTAAGTCTAGCGCGTCTGCCAATTCCGCCACACCCGCAAAACCTTGGTGAGCCATGGAGGATTCGAACCTCCGACCCTCTGATTAAAAGTCAGATGCTCTACCGACTGAGCTAATGGCTCCAAAAAAGTTATATGCATCAAAAATGGTGCCGGCCAGAGGACTTGAACCCCCAACCTACTGATTACAAGTCAGTTGCTCTACCAATTGAGCTAGGCCGGCTTATGTAGTTATAAAAAACAAATGGTGGAGGATGCAGGGCTCGAACCTGCGACCCCCTGCTTGTAAGGCAGGTGCTCTCCCAGCTGAGCTAATCCTCCGACACTTATGTAGCCTGGCGGCGTCCTACTCTTGCAGGGGCAAAGCCCCAACTACCATCGGCGCTGGAGAGCTTAACTACTGTGTTCGGCATGGGAACAGGTGTGAC
>BMJD01000116.1 GCA_014642895.1 Lentibacillus populi | reverse complement strand
CCTTTGTCATTATACCAGAGGGGGATTTTTTTATCATACGTAAAGGTACTTCCACTTTTGTTCTCCCACGCATAGCGTGGGGCTTAATCTGGAGTTACAGTCAACGAATTATGGTACCGTTTATGGTTCTTAACGAGGTGGGGGCTCGGTACGTTGTTCTTATACCTTTTCTTTTTAACCTTATATAAAGTTGTGCCTAGTATCGGGGTACCGTGGAGAAGTGTTTTCCCAGGGGCAATTTTTGCAACAATTGGCTGGCAAGTCGTATCGGTTGGCTTCTCAAGGTATGCCGGTATGAGCAACTACTCCGAATTCTACGGACAACTTGGGAGTATCATTGCTTTAATGGTTTGGTTTTATCTTACGGCTGTTGTCTTGTTAGTAGGTGGTTTGATTAATGCATCGGTGTATAAAAGATGAATATGGTAAGAGTAATACAATTCACTCGGTACAGAGAGGAAAAGGATACGACATTATGCTAACTGCCCCCCTTTTTCTTGAACTAACCCACAAAACAAGTTTGTTCCATCCCCCGGAACAAACTTGTTTGCGCACGATCTTCTTCACCTGAAATACTACAGCTGATCCTTAATTTCATCTAAGTCTTTTTCAGTAAGATTTGTCAATTCCATAATCTCTTTTACCGAAAAACCTTTTTTAAACATCGCCACAGCTATTTCCTTTCTTCCTTCCGCTTTTCCCTCTGCCTTTCCCTCTGCTTTTCCTTCTGCTTTTCCTTCTGCTTTTCCTTCTGCTCTACCTTCCGCTTTTCCTTCCGCAATTCCCAGCCTTTTTCCTTCCTCCCTAAGCTCATCAAGAAAGGGTTTTAACGTCGGTGGGTCAGGATACATTGTTCTATCCATATAACTCGCCTCCTTTCCAATCATTGGTTTAATATCTTTTTGCAACTCCCTTGTCATCTCCTCAGGAACTTCCAATAAATAGTCGATAAAATAGAGTAATGATTGAATATATTCCTGAGAGCTTTTCTGCGGATCCTGAAGTAACAATTCAAATCACATACCACCTGTTCAACAGGTGGTTTGACTTAGCCCTATAAGGGCATGTTACTTGCAACGCCTTAAGGGCGTGGTTTCGCAAGCCGACTAC
>BMJD01000115.1 GCA_014642895.1 Lentibacillus populi | reverse complement strand
GTATGTGTCAAGTTTTTCTCGACGTTGCTTTCATACCAATATTTCAGGCGCTCCCATTTTGTACACCTTGTTCGGCTACCGCGCTGTCGCTTGCTGGCCTCATTTTTGACAGAACGGTCTTAAAAACCAAAGACCGTTCCATCAAAAACGAGGTTTATTGTAATATTTTAAATAAGTTACCTATGGCTGTTGAATGAGCCGCATATAAAGCGACAGAACCTTGTTTTACACCAATAGATGGTTGTGTTGGCTGACGTAATAATTGGGCCACTCTGACAGCTTTTTTTACATCCCGTTGTTTCCTGGTACTCCGTTCATTGCATTTCAGATAAGCGTTACGCAATGTATTATTCAACATGCCTTGTTTGATTTTCACCATTGCCTCCGCACCATCATTACTCCAATGCATTCCACGCTTTTTCATACGAAAAGACACATGCCGCTGGTTGGATTCCATAGCACCGAGTTTCCTGGCATCTCTAGGGCTGTCTGTTACAATATCCCGCCAGTCGTAAATGCGTTCCCAATTGTTGAGAATGTAACTGCGAAAGACGTTGATTTTCTCCATCTGCTTATCGTCTTCCAATGTGCTTTCGTATGTATCTAATTGAAGCTTGAATCCTTCTAAATCATGTTCCTTCAGTGCCTTTCTCCCTGCATCTTTATAGGCATTTCCTGCACTGCCAAATGCACGGTTAAATCCTTGTGAGATATGATAGTCATCCAGTTGGTTTAAAATCGGTTTATTCGATTGGGAAAAAGCAGCTTGAAACCTTTCAACTGTATAACCCGGGCCACCGTCACTGTTAGTAACAACCTGTGCGTCTTCCAGTGTATATCGGCTGGATGCCATCGCCTGCGTTTCATCCCAAAATGCATCTGTAGATTGCGTTGTCATAATTACTGTCGGTTCCTTAAGGGATACACGTTTCCCGTTTTTCTCCCATCCTTCATACATGATCGCATGGTGCACTTCCATACTCTGTTTTTTTTGGAGTCCGCGGACAAAAACACCATCTGCCTCCGCATAAAAGAAATCAACCTTTTTTCCTTCTGGCAGGGACGCTGCTTCATCCAACTCTTTCACCATCTCTTGATCCATCTCTGCCTGGGCTTTACCCACAGTCTTTACCATATTTCCTAC
>BMJD01000114.1 GCA_014642895.1 Lentibacillus populi | reverse complement strand
CACTAGCGTTGCATTAATTATAACTAATAATAAAAAATGTTGGTAATGTTCAATTTTTAACTGTCTAGACAACAAAAAATCCTTTATAATGAATAGGTCAGGTGGTTTCCTGTCCAAATCCAATATAAAGGACCATATCATGGACAAGAATACACTAAAATCAGCATTTGGTAAATGGATTGCACCTATAAATTCTAAAAAGCTTTTTGACCAAGTTAAAAATCTAAAACAAGATAGCTATACCAAAAAACTTACGACTGAAGCCTATATTAAACTGATGCTTTATGCACAAGTACATGAAACGGAAGGGCTTCAAGCACTAAGTGATGCTTTATTGGATGCGGACTTTCAGAGAGCTGTTGGTTTTGAATCGATTAGCGCATCTCAGCTCTCACGCAAGAATAGAGAAATAGATCCATCCATATTAGCAACCCTATTTTTAGATCTTGTTTACCAGATACGCGGATATCACAATAAAGCCTACAAGCATATGCCGTTAAAAATCATTGATTCGAGTACATTGCCTCTTAATTTAACCAATTATAAGTGGGCGAAATTCCGCAAAACAAAGGCTGGTGTCAAGTTACATTTGCGCCTTGTTTTCATGGATAAAGAAACGGTTTATCCTGAAAAGGCTGTCATTACAGTAGCGAAAGAACATGATCGTAATCAACTTGAAGTCCTTGTTGATGACAAGGAAGCCATGTATGTCTTTGATCGCGGCTATATGGACTACGAACGTTTTGATCGGATGACGGATGATGGATACTTCTTCGTATCCAGACTAAAGAAAAATGCCGTCATTCGTGAAGTATGTTCATTCTCGGTTCCAGCTGAATCAATGGTTTTAACCGATAGAATGGTTTACATAGGCTCCACACAAAAACGTTGTGAAAACGTTTTTCGTCTTCTCGAAGTGATGGATACGAAAGGAAATATCCTTCGATTGATTACCAATCGATTTGACTTGGAACCACAAGAAATTAGTGATATTTATCGATCACGCTGGGCAATTGAACTGTTTTTCAAATGGTTAAAGCAGCACGTGGAAATCAAACATTTTTACGGAATGAGTGAAACAGCTTTACAAAATCAAATCTATATAGCACTCATCACCTATTGTTTACATGTGCTTATCCAACTGGAAACGAAAAGCAAGAAATCGTTGCTTCGAATTA
>BMJD01000113.1 GCA_014642895.1 Lentibacillus populi | reverse complement strand
CATTAGCATTGCATTAATTATATCTAATAATAAAAAATGTTGGTAATGTTCGATTTTTGACTGTCTAGGCAACAAAAAATCCTTTATAATGAATAGGTCAGGTGGTTTCCTGTCCAAATCCAATATAAAGGACCATAACATGGACAAGAATACACTAAAATCAGCATTTGGTAAATGGATTGCACCTATAAATTCTAAAAAACTTTTTGACCAAGTTAAAAATCTAAAACAAGATAGCTATACCAAAAAACTCACGACTGAAGCCTATATTAAACTGATGCTCTATGCACAAGTACATGAAACGGAAGGGCTTCAAGCACTAAGTGACGCTTTATTGGATACAGACTTTCAGAAAGCTGTTGGTTTTGAATCGATTAGCGCATCTCAGCTCTCACGCAAGAATAGGGAAATAGATCCATCCATATTAGCAACCCTATTTCTAGATCTTGTTTACCAGATACACGGATATCATAATAATGCTTATAAAAATATGCCGTTAAAAATCATCGATTCTAGTACGTTGCCTCTTAACTTAACCAATTATAAGTGGGCAAAATTCCGTAAAACGAAGGCTGGTGTCAAGTTGCATTTGCGCCTTGTTTTCATGGATAAAGAAACAGTTTATCCCGAAAAAGCTGTCATCACAGTAGCCAAAGAGCACGATCGCAATCAGCTTGAAGTCCTTGTTGATGACAAGGAAGCCATGTATGTCTTTGATCGCGGCTATATGGACTACGAACGTTTTGATCGAATGACGGATGATGGATACTTCTTTGTATCCAGACTAAAGAAAAATGCCGTCATTCGTGAAGTATGTTCATTTTCGGTTCCAGCTGAATCAACGGTTTTAACCGATAGAATGGTTTACATAGGCTCCACACAAAAACGTTGTGAAAATGTTTTTCGTCTTCTCGAAGTGATGGATACGAAAGGCAACATCCTTCGATTGATTACCAATCGATTTGACTTGGAACCGCAAGAAATTAGTGATATTTATCGATCACGCTGGGCCATTGAACTGTTTTTCAAATGGTTAAAGCAGCACGTGGAAATCAAACATTTTTACGGAATGAGTGAAACGGCTTTACAAAATCAAATCTATATAGCACTCATCACCTATTGTTTACATGTGCTTATCCAACTGGAAACGAAAAGCAAGAAATCGTTGCTTCGAATTA
>BMJD01000112.1 GCA_014642895.1 Lentibacillus populi | reverse complement strand
CTATATCGAAAATAAATCAGCACAAATCCGTTCCATCAAACGGAAATTAAAACAGGAACGCTCCAGATTAACCACCTTAAGAAAAATCAAAACATCCTTCGTCAAAGACAAACCTAAATTCCCCAAGCATGCAAGAGAACAAAAACAAGACCATTGCTTTGTCGTAAGCTATAAAAAGAAAACGGACATCTATTATCATGCGTACCAATTTGAACATACATATCTTGATCCACAGATAAAACAACTCAAATCAAGAATTGGTTTTCTGACATCAAAGCTGAACCGGAATGAGGAAGAATTAAACCAGTTACGTACCCGCATCCCAAGTGTTGTATTTGGTTCAAAAAAGCGGTTTAAATCACAACATACGAAAGAATGTTACCTAGACAATCATGACGCTTGGCTGGAGGAATGGCAACAATCTCGCAACCAAAAAATGATTCTATCTGGACGGAAAGATGCCGCAAACGGGAATTTTGTATTTAACTATGATATAGAAAATAAACAGCTCCATTTCAAAACACCAAGTGGGGTTTTCGTTAACATGGAACAAGTTCATTTCCCATATGGCCAGGAAAAAGTGGCATCTGCCATCCAAACCCAACAGAACTGTAAAAATAAGAAAAAGTATGGAAAACCGATTGCCTGGTCCCTTGAAGATTATGGTGACTACTATATAGTCAAATGTATGATGGATGTTGAAATCAATTCGCAAACAAACTATTCGAAATCCGATGGGGTCATTGGCGTAGATTGTAATGTCGATCATTTTGCCATTGCCAATACCAACGCAAAAGGTCAGTTACTTTCATCCTGCACATTACCATTTAAGCTGGAAGGCAAAACGTCATGGCAAATTACCAAGATCATCGAAGCTGAAGCGATTGGAGTTGTAGATATTGCCCTGAAAGCCAACAAGCCAATTGCTTTGGAAAGAATCAATACGACCACTTCCAAAGTATCGAATCCATATGGTAATAAAAAAGCAAACCGGAAAATGGCCATGTTTGCTTATAAGAAAATGAGCGCTGCCATTAAATCCAGAGCAGAGAAAATAGGGGTGGCCGTATATGAGATTAACCCAGCCTACACCAGCCAAATTGGCAAAATAAAATACATGAAACGATTCGGGATATCCATTCACCAGGCGGCAAGTTATGTAATTGCCAGAAGAGCAATGGGATTTCGTGAAAAACTTCCACCAGTGTTGCGTGCACTATTACCGGAGAAGATGATAGGTGCGCATCATTGGG
>BMJD01000111.1 GCA_014642895.1 Lentibacillus populi | reverse complement strand
CCGTAGTTTTGCAGTTGAATATCAAACAATGTTGTCCCAAAACGTTGAAGCTCAACGCCTTAGGGGCTATTTTTATTTTATTTTTTTAAATATTTTTATAGCGAATTATAGCGAATAGTGATATAATGAATATATCAAATTCTTCTAAGGGAGGAGATGATCGTGTATTTAAAGAAAACGCGCCAAAAAAACGGACGTATTTATTTGTCGATTGTAGATGGATATTTTGATAAGGAAAAGGGCCATTCACGAACGATTACTGTAGAAAAAGTCGGCTATCTAGATGAATTAGAAAAGGAATATGACGATCCAATTGCGCATTTTAAAGATCGTGTTGAACAACTAAAACAAAAAAAGGCTGAAAAAACAGCACCTGTTACACTATCTTTTGAACATGATGAAACTTTGTCCATCGGTCAAAGCAATCGGAAGAACTTCGGTTATATGGTGCTTAGTAATATCTATCATCAGCTCAAAATCGATCAATTTCTAACTAATAAACAACGCCAATCAAAAATCGATTACAATACGAACGATATTATGAAACTCCTTGTCTTTTCTCGGTTACTTTATCCTGCTTCGAAAAAGAAAACATATGAAAATCGCAGTGTGTACTACGATAAACATGATTACTCTTTGGATGATACATATCGTGCACTTTCGTTTTTTTACAAGCACAGTTCAGATCTCCAAGTCAAAATTAATGATCGAATCAAAACGTTGTATGGTCGTCAAACAGATCTCGTTTATTATGATGTAACCAACTACTATTTTGAAACAGATATCTTAGATGAATTAAGAAAAAAAGGTGTTTCAAAGGAACACCGGCCCAATCCGATGGTTCAGATGGGGCTTTTTATGGATAAACAAGGCATTCCTATCACATTTGAGTTGTTTCCTGGAAACACAAATGATTGCCTCACTTTTCGCCCAGGATTATCACGTATTCACAAAGAATATAACCTTGGAAAAGTTGTAATTGTAGCAGATAAAGGAATGACAACGGGGGATAATATCCACTACACACTTTCAGGAAAACATGGGTATGTTTTTAGTATGTCCGTACGCGGCGCAAACAAAAAATTTAAAGAGTACGTACTTGATGAAAGTGGCTATACATGGCACGGATCTGAATACAAGAGAAAGTCAAGATTAGAACCTAGAGAAATTCAAGTAACATCTAATAACGGAAAAAAGATAAAGAAAACAGTTGATGAAAAACAAGTCATCTTTTATAGTGAAAAATACGCAAAAAAGGCAAAAGCTGAGCGTG
>BMJD01000110.1 GCA_014642895.1 Lentibacillus populi | reverse complement strand
TTAGTCTAATAATTGGACATAACAAATGGGGATTTTTATACTAAATATAATAATCTCTAGGAGTGTCTAAGATGGCCAAACGATATGATAAAGAATTTAAAGTATACGCAGTGAAACTGGTAGCCGAAGACGGTAGGAAAACAGCAGAAGTGGCAAGGGAATTAGATTTAGTCCCACAGACGCTGCAAAAATGGGTAGCTAAGTATAAGGAGGACCAAGAGGATAGTTTTGTAGGAAGTGGGAATCGAAGTCCTAAAGATCAAGCTGGATATGAAAAAGATAAACGGATTCGGGATTTGGAAGAGGAGGTAGCTATTTTAAAAAAGGCTATGGGCATCTTCGCAAAAAACCAGAGATAATTTATGTATTTATCCAAGAACACCGCCACGAATTTCGTGTAGAGAAGATGTGCCAAGTACTAGGTGTTTCCAAGAGTGGTTATTATGAGTGGAGAGATCGTCCTGTCAGCGATCGAGCCAAACGCAAACAAAAACTGACGTCCCAAATCAAACGTGTATTTATTGAATCGAAGAGAAGGTATGGAAGCCCTAAAATCACCCAGGTTTTACGTGGTGAAGGGATACCTGTTTCTCAAAAAACGGTGTCTCGTATCATGAGGGAAAATGGCTTACGTTCTAAAACGGTGAAGAAATATAAGGCGACAACGAACTCGAAGCATTCGCACCCTGTCTATCCAAATCTATTAAACCAAAATTTTCGGGTAGATAAGCCAGGACAAGTATGGGTGAGCGATATCACGTACATTTGGACCAAAGAAGGATGGCTCTACCTAGCGACCGTCATGGATTTGTTTTCCAGGCGAATTATTGGTTGGGCAATGAGTCATCGAATGACCAAAGAATTAACACTCACTGCATTAAAAAGAGCCATCAGCCAGCAAACGCCGCAAGAAGGGTTGATTCATCATTCAGATAGAGGCAGCCAATATGCAGCGAAGGAGTATCAGGCGCTTTTAAGAAAACATCATATCATCACAAGTATGAGCCGGAAAGGCAACTGTTATGATAATGCATGTATCGAGTCGTTTCATAGTGTGCTCAAGAAGGAATTAATCTTTCATGAGAATTATCAAACCAGAGAAGAAGCAAAGCGTAATATCTTCTCTTACATCATGACGTTTTATAATTTCAAGCGAATTCACTCGACCATTGGATATATGGCACCAATGGCGTATGAAAAAATGTATCTAAGGTAAGATAGCTTTATAGAAAAACGTACTAGCCTCTCTGTTAAAAGAAGGGGCGTTCTTTCCCCTT
>BMJD01000109.1 GCA_014642895.1 Lentibacillus populi | reverse complement strand
AATTCTTTATCATATCGTTTGGCCATCTTAGACACTCCTAGAGATTATTATATTTAGTATAAAAATCCCCATTTGTTATGTCCAATTATTAGACTAATATCATCGGTGTTATTAGGTACGCGAATTATGGCTAATTATTGATGGGTTGGAGCTTCACTTTCAGGAACTTTATACTGCAATCGGACACGTTTGTTGAAGGATCGTAGTCATAAAACAATCAACTTTTTTATAAAAAATGTATACTAATTCACAAGGGAGCAATCCATTTTGAACAATCTTTTTTTCAAAATTGATTGTTTTTATTTGCCATAGAATATGGGTTCTGAGGTCTCTTTTGATCAAACTTTATTTCAAAACTACAATCGAAAAAACAAATATTTTTAACCGTTGGATGGTAAATTTCTAATTCATGTTTGGTGATTTTAGCTATATATTGATCAGAAGACTATTTGGCGAATTACTTGTTGTTGACAGGAATAGGGAATTTATACTAAAATAAAAATTGATTGGATGACCAATTTAAATATTGGACAATCAACATGAATGAGAGGAATAACCTGATGGAAAACAAACAATCTTTTATTGCTGAAGCACGAAGAGAACAGATTATTCAAGCTTGTATTGATACACTTGACGAAGTTGGTTATACAAATGTCAGTTTAACCAAAGTCGCTAAAAAGGCAAGAGTAAGTACAGGATTAATTTCGTATCATTTTTCTGGAAAAATGGATTTAATCAATCAAACCTTACTGTATTTACTTAACAAAAAGTTGGATTTTATTAGTGGAAAGGTTGTTCGAGAAGAAACGCCTATTTTACAATTAAAAGCATATATTGAAGCTAGTTTGGCTTACCAAGTAGCTAATTATAAAAAAAATATTGCATTAATTGAAATTGTTTTTAATGCTAAAAACGAAGAAGGAGTGCCTTACTATAAAGCTGATGATGACGAAGAAGATCTGTTAAATGCATTGCTCAAAGAGATTTTGTTAGAGGGACAAGAGAGTCAAGAGTTTTCTAATGAATTTGACGTAGAAATGATTTGTGTCCTGATTCAAGGTGCAATTGAAGAAAGTATGCTTAAAAATAAGAATTCCTTTAGTCTTGAGAAGTATAGGGATGATTTAACTAGAGTAATAACAAAAATAGTTATGTAACACCAAAAGGTCTACTTCACTTTAATTAGAATAGTTGCTCATAAGCCCCTAAATGAACTTGGACACTAAGAGTGGAATGTATTATACTACTTAATGTGTTAGGGAGGCTTACAACATGAAACGCACAAGA
>BMJD01000108.1 GCA_014642895.1 Lentibacillus populi | reverse complement strand
TGATTCCATTCCAGGATTGGCTGGTTTCAAGGCGTGGACAAAAGGAAGAAAAATGGAAGGGGGATTAAACCCGTATTTCCTTTATGTCTGCCTTCTTGCCTTTTTGTAACTTGTAGAACTCATTAGGTGCTAAGTCACGAATACTAGAATGAATGCGCCGATTGTTGTAAAAGTCCATGAAATTTGTAATTGCTTCATACGCCTCTCCATAGGTTTCAAATTCAAATCGGGACATACAATCGTCCTCCATGATGCGATGGAATGATTCAATATGGGCATTCATATTTGGCGTCTTAGGCGGTATACGCTCATGTTCCACATTTAGACCCTCACAATGATCTTCAAATGTATTTGAAATGAATTGTGGTCCGTTATCTGTACGTACGACAGGCTTTTCTTGCGCTTCAAATAACTGTCGTTTCAATAAGGCCCGATTTAATATCTGCACAGTATCAACTGCAGTACAATGCAGTCCTATATGATAATTGATGATAGATCTGTCACATACATCGATAATGGAAAAAACAAAGAGAAATCGGTCTTCACCGTGGACATAGCCGTATTTAATATCTGCCTCCCAGAGCTGATTAGATTCAGTAATAACGCGATTTCTTGCCAGTTTCCTAGGATGCGAGATTTTTTTCCTTCTTTGTGGTTTTAAAATATCTAGCTCCTTACAAAGGCGGTATACCTTCTTTTTATTGATTTTTAGTTTATATTGATCGCGGCGTAGGGCCAGGGTTAATTTGCGATAACCATAACCATTACACTCGCCAGATATAAGTTCTAACAAGAATTCTTTGATTTGTTCGTCGGATACTTTCTTTCCGTCCTCATTGATGGAGTAGCCTGGTGCTGGACGGCCCTCACTCACTTGCCTCTCTTCCACACGGTAATTCTTTTGGTAATAGTATGTGGAACGAGGAACATTTACGATTTTCAATACCAATTTGATGGCATATCCTTTTTGGATCCATTTATCGGCTACTTTAATTTTTTCAGCAAGTGAGGGTCCTGCTTTTTTACAAGATCCCGTAAAACGGCGATTTCGAGATCCTTTTCACCCAATATTTTTTTCAAATGGTCATTCTCATTGGCAAGCTGCTTGGAATCAAGATCTGGAATAGTTGTCACATCAACATCTCCGTACTTGCCGTCCTTGTACTCTCGCACCCACCGTGTCACCATGTTGGCATTTAAATCATAACGGCGTGCAACAACAGATGTTTTTCCTGTTTCCATTGCTTCTTTGATAACCTGTATTTTAAATTCTTTTGAATGTCTTGTGCGTTTCATGTTGTAAGCCTCCCTAACACATTAAGTAGTATAATACATTCCACTCTTAGTGTCCAAGTT
>BMJD01000107.1 GCA_014642895.1 Lentibacillus populi | reverse complement strand
ACAGCTGGAATTCGCTTTATCCCTGTTCGTCATGAACAAAGTGCCGGTCATATGGCAGATGCGTATGAACGTGTTTCCGGAACTGCCGGGGTCATTGTTGGCCAAAACGGTCCAGGGATTACCAATATGGTAACGTCGGTGGCTGCGGCAAATCAGGCGCATAGCCCAATGGTAGTTATTTCGCCATCGGCAGGAACCGGGTCCATTGGCCTGGACGGTTTCCAAGAGGCTAATCAGGTGTCAATATTTGAAGATATTACAAAGGAGACAGTACGTGTTACACACAAAAACCGTGTAGCGGATTGCCTCAGAACTGCTTTTCGAATTGCATACGCGGAACGTGGTCCGGTTCTATTTGATATCCCTCGTGATTTGTTCTATGGCGAATTGGAGGATTATATTTTGGAGCCAAATCAATACCGTGCGGACAAACGAGGCAGTGGTGATCCGGTATCCATTGAAAGAGCGGCTGCGTTGCTAAAGGATGCTAAAAATCCGGTCATTATTTCCGGTCGTGGCTCAGTTGACGCAGACGGTGTCGATTCGGTAGTGAAAATAGCGGAACATTTGACAGCACCTGCCGCATGCGCCTATATGCACAACGATGCTTTTCCGGCAGATCATCCGCTTGCAGTTGGACCAATCGGCTATATGGGCTCGAAAGCTGCCATGCACTCCTTAAAAAAGGCAGACGTTGTGCTGGCAATTGGCACACGATTATCCCAATTTGGAACGCTGCCTTGCTATGATATCGATTACTTCCCGAAAACAGCCAAAATCATTCAAATCGATATTAACCCGCGTCAGATTGGCCGTACACACCCTGTTGAAGTTGGGATTATCGGAGATGCCAAAGCAGCAAGTGACGAAATTTACCGTCGGCTGCAAGCGGCCGTGCCGTCTCCGGCGAAAGATTCCAAACGTTTGGCTGAAGTCAGCAGCTTAAAAGAAGCATGGGATCAGGAATTAATTGACCTGGCAATGGTCGATGGCAATCCGATTAACCCAAGGCGGGCACTCTTGGAATTAACAAAAGCATTGCCGGAAAATACCATTATCTCGACTGATATCGGAAATGTATCATCGACGGCCAACGCTTATTTGAAATTTAACCAAACAAGAAGACATATCGCCGCATTGACATTTGGCAACACAGGTTTTGCCTATCCGGCAGCACTTGGTGCACAACTGGCAGAACCGGATACACCAGTTGCAGCGATCATTGGTGATGGAGCATGGGGCATGAGTTTACATGAGGTAAGCACAGCTGTTGAACAACATATCCCTGTCATTGCCTGTGTATTTAACAATAAAGCATGGGCGGCAGAGAAGAAAAACCAAGTCGACTATTATGATGATCGATACGTTGGTTCTAATATTGAGGGTCCAGACTTTGCAGAAGTAGCAAAGTCCATGGGGGCAATTGGATATACGATTGATAAACCAGAAGACATTGGTCCGG
>BMJD01000106.1 GCA_014642895.1 Lentibacillus populi | reverse complement strand
CACTTGCGTTGCAGGAAAATAAAATAAAAAAGTCAAGAAATATAATTTATGTAAAATTGGGAATAATGGCAATTTAACCTTTAAAAACCATAAAAAAACCCTTATAATTAGAGTATGGTAGTCCTGTCCAAATCCCTAATTATAAGGAGTCATCCATGGACTATAATACCATAAAAACTGTATTCAAGGAATACATTCATCCATTAGATTCAAAAGTTATTCAAAAGATGATTGACCATGCCCAAATCGATAGGTATGTTAAAAAGCTTGACGTGCTAACATTTACTAATCTTTTCATCTATGCCCAGCTCCAAGGATTACCTAGTCTAGGGCGTATAAGTGAAAAAGTAAAGCGCAAGAAAAGTATACAACGACTGGTCGGCATCGAAGATATCAGTAAGTCGCAACTTTCCCGAAAGCTTGGTGCTATACCATCTGAAATATTCCAAGTTATGATGCATCATTTGGTTCAAAAGTTGCACCAGGCACTGGGTCCGCAAAAGGCTGATAAAGCCCTCGAGAAGATTCATTTGATTGATTCCTCTACTATTTCCATGTGTCTTAGTCAGTATGAATGGGCGGATTTTCGTGATACTAAATCCGGGGTAAAGCTACATACATCCATCCATTTTTGCGATGGCGTTTCTTACCCAAATGGTGTGATTGTTACTCCTGCAAGACCTGCAGATGAAACACAACTGGATTCGTTAATCGTAGCCGACAAAAATACACTTCACGTATTCGATCGAGGTTATTTCAACTTTGAAAAATTCGATACCTACTGTGCGGAAGGAATTCACTTTGTCACTCGAATTAAAACCAATACCGTTGTACATGTGATAGAGGAATTACCTGTCAACCCTTGCTCTCCCATTATTCGAGAGGCAATTGTGAAAATCGGCAAAATTAAATATCCTCTACGTTTAGTAGAAACACAGGATAACGAAGGAAACAACATTTCTATTGTGTGCAATGACGCAAAACGAAGTGCACAAGAAATTGGTGATCTATACCGGACACGTTGGCAAATTGAATTATTTTTTAAATGGGTGAAACAACATTTAGTTTTGACAAAGCTTTATGGACAAAGCGAGAACGCTGTATACAATCAAATTTACATCGCAATGATCACATTTTGCTTAACCCTATTATTGAATCATCAATTAGGTTATAAAGGTACCTTACTAGAAATGCTGAACTGGATTTCCGATTTCTGTTCAGTAAAACTAACAACCTTTATTTCAGAAATATTCAAGGAACCCGACCGATCATCCAATGGTCGGCGAAAACTGCAACATCAGCGTATTTTTGAAGAGACCCTAGCACAATATGAATCAGGAGATGTTTATCATTTAGATGATCTAACCTACGATCCAATCATTTAAATAATTTACAAAAAATGGATGAAGGACTACCTCAAAAACCCTGTTGTCCTTTTTTCTTTAATAGCAAAGAAATTCAAGTCTGAATATTCCTTATAGGGAATAAATGGTAATTACCCCAAAATTAAAATGGTTGACAAGCTAGAAAGTTTTTTATGCAACGCAAGTGATA
>BMJD01000105.1 GCA_014642895.1 Lentibacillus populi | reverse complement strand
CACTAGCGTTGCATAAAAAATAAAAGATCTAGTCAACCATTTTGATTTGTAACTTATTTACATTTATCAATTATAAAGAATATTCAGTCTCACCTTCTTCGTGAATCAGAGAAAAAAAGATAATAGGGCTATAAAGGTAGTCCTTCATCCATTTTTTGGAATTCATTAGTTATTTAAACGAGTGGATCGTACGTTAGATCATCTAAATGTAAAACATCTCCTGATTCATATTGTGCTAAGGTTTCTTCAAATATTCGCTGATGCTGCATCTTTCGGCGTCCGTTGGATGTTCGATCCGGTTTTTTGAAAAGTTCTTTTATGAAGCTCGAAAGACTTTTAGACCAAAAATCACTTACCCAATTGAACATTTCCAGTAATGTACCTTTATATCCTAATTTGTTTTTCATTAACAGATTTAAGCAGAATGTAATCATCGCGATGTAAATCTGGTTGAATACGGCATTTTCGCTTTGTCCGTAAAATTTTATCAAGACCAAATGCTGCTTTATCCATTTGAAAAACAATTCGATTTGCCAACGTGTACGGTAGAGGTCACTAATTTCTTGCGCGCTCACTTTTGCATCATTGCATACAATCGAAATGAGGTTGCCTTTACTATCCAATGTTTCTACCAAATGTAAAGGATGTTTCATATTTCCGATTTTCACCATCGCATCACGAATGATTGCAGAGGATGGATCTACAGGTAGTTCCTCTATCACGTGAACGATCGTATTTGCTTTAATTCTGGTGACAAATCGAATTCCGTTTGCACAATAATACTCAAATTTGCCAAAGTCGAAATAGCCGCGGTCGAATACGTGAAGCGCATCTTTACCCAAAATTAATGGGTCTAACTGTGTGACATCTGCTGGCTTTGCAGGAGTAAGAATCACGTCATTTGGATAAGAAACACCATCACAAAAATTGACGGAAGTATGTAGCTTTATTCCAGCTTTTGTCTCTCGGAAAACGGCCCATTCATATTGGCTAAGGCACATCGAGATCGTTGATGAATCGATTAAATGTATCTTTCCAAGTGCCTTATCTGCTTGCTTGGAACCGAGTTCTTGATGCAATTTTTGAACCAGATGATGCAGGATAACCTGAAAAATTTCAGGCGGTATTTCACCCAGCTTTCGTGAAAGCTGAGATTTACTAATACGCTTTATGCCAACAAGTCTTTGTACCATTTTCTTGCGTTTTACATTATCGCTTATCCGCCCAAGACTCTTTAATTCTTTCAGCTGAGCATAAATGAAAGTTCTGATAAACGTGAGTACACCAAGCTTTTTTACATATTTATCGATTTGGGCATGGTCAATCATTTTTTGTATAACTTTTGTATCCAGTGGATGAATGTATTCCTTAAATACATGTTTTATGGTATTATTGTCCATGTTAGCTCCTTATAGTTAGGGATTTGGACTGGACTACCATACCCTAATTATAAGGCTTTTTTTATGACTTTTAAAGGTTAAATTGCCATTATTGCCAAATTTCACATAAAATATATTTCTTGACTTTTATATTTTATTTTCCTGCAACGCTAGTGAT
>BMJD01000104.1 GCA_014642895.1 Lentibacillus populi | reverse complement strand
ACTCAAGTATCGGACATGATAAATAAACCTCAACCTATGGTATAAATAGAACAGAGGTGATTTTATATCATGCTGCACCTGGATTAAGTAACGGGTTACGTAAGAATCCAGGTAATTTGTTAAAAAAGCGATCCAGAAATTCATTAATTTGTTCATCCGTTAGAAGACATTCTTCCGCAAGCATGGATCCTAATACTTCCAGTATGGTCATTAATGCTTCGGCAAAGCGAAGATCATCAAGCTCATCACAGCACATATAGAACAGCTGTCCAAGAGTTTTGGGATCTTCTTCCTCACGGGCGCTCAATGACAACATCATGTAACGCAGAAAGACAATCGTTGTATGTGCAGTCATGGAATCGTAGCTTTGACATTGAAACTCCTTGGCCAGTCGCAAATGAGATTTGACCACCTTGAAAAAGCACTCAATTTCCCAGCGCTTTCCATAAATTCGGATGGCATCTTCTTCCGTATGGGCGAGGTTGGTTGTTAAAAGTGCAAGCCACTTTTTGGAACGGTTTCGATCACGTACGAAAACAATTCGCGCCTGAATTTCATTGCCATTTTCGTCATCGTGACCAAGTCCAACTACGATGCTTGCAAGAATTTTGGCGCGACCACGCTTTTTGCGAACCTTTTTGTAAAGTTTGTTCAATGTGTAAGACTCTCCTTCATATGTATAGTGAATCTTTGGAGAACGTTTAATCATACAAACAACATGGAGAGGGTAGTTTTTCACGATTTTCGATATGATTGCCGGATAAGCAAACCAGCTATCAAAAAGAACGGTTTTCGCGCCAAGCTTTTTTGGATGAATGGAGTCCAAAAGATTGAACATTGTTTCGGTGCTCTTTTGTGTTGCCTCTTGGCGTCTATGATAACCGACTGTTCGCTTGTCTATTTTCGAGTCCATCTCTCGATAACGAGAGGCAACATTTTTGGAGCTTAAAAGCGAAAAAGCAAGTGGCATAAACGTAGCTCCATCAGACCAACCGAGTGTAAGCATACGGAAGCCTTTGAAATATCTCCCGGTTGTGTGATCTTTAACACGTGCAAGCAATTCAACGACCTTACTCCGATTGCGACTAAATAGAGAATCATCAAAGATCAGCACACGATCCCGGTCCTTGGACGTTAATGGGAGAATGTACTTTATAACGAGGTATGATCCAACACATGCAAGAAACTTACGCCAGTTATACGTAGGGTTTTTCAAAAGGTCGTATACAGTATCCTTTTGAAAATGCTTTGGAATTCGTTCGGATTCGAGTGCCCGGGAAAAGCCCATGCCATGAAGAACGAGTGCAAAAATGAATTGAACAATAATACGAGCAGAAACTCCCTTTTCCTTATGAATATTGGACTGATGCAGGAAAGTTCCAATTTTTGCTTGGGTGAAAAAACGCAGCATACGTGAATTTGATTTTTCATTTTCATTAGAATTTGGTAAAATAGTAGACAAGGAAAACATCCTTTCTTTGGTTGGTGTCGTTACCTATATTTTACCAAAGAATAGGGTGTTTTTTGTATTTTTTTGATTTGTTTTTGATAGTAAACCCTGATTTGATATGGGTTTGAACGGATTTTTTTACTCCGAAACTTGAG
>BMJD01000103.1 GCA_014642895.1 Lentibacillus populi | reverse complement strand
CATGGCTCCGCATTCGCGCAGCCACCATCTATGATGAAAAAGAATTTCTAATCTAAATGGGAGGATTATCTCATTGATTTATGGCAATACAGTTAATGACAATACGACCAGGTCGAAAATACTTTGGTGGATCCTGAAAGGGGATACCCTGTGTAAGAAACGGGCTGTGGCAGTACGGAAGCACCATCTATTGTGCCTCGAGCACGTATACAAAAGTTTTACAAGAAAATTACTGTCATTTGTATTGTTAATTTAATGATGAGGTGAGTCTCCTATGGAAGCAATGATTGAAAGATGTGCGGGTCTAGACGTGCATCAAGAAACAGTAGTCGCTTGTGTCTTATTCGGTCCATTGGATAAAAAGCCAAAAAAGTCCATTGAAACTTTTCGAACTACAACGAAAGGCTTATTAGAACTAAACGATTGGCTGACATCCATGCAGGTAACGGACGTTGTGATGGAAAGTACCGGTGTTTACTGGAAGCCGGTGTGGAATGTTCTAGAAAGTAATTTTCAACTAGTGCTTGCCAATGCCAAACATGTAAAAAACGTCCCGGGCAGGAAAACAGATTTCAAAGATGCCGAATGGCTTGCCCAATTATTACGGTGTGGGCTTATTGAAGGCAGTTTTGTACCGCCAGAGGATATTCGTGATTTGCGGGATCTAACACGGTATCGAAAAAAGTTGGTTCATAATCGTACAGCCGAACAAAACCGCATCCACAAAATTCTCCAAGATGCGAATATCAAACTTACTTCTGTGCTATCCAACATTTTTGGCCAATCTGGACGTCAAATTTTAGAAGCCATCATTAATGGTGAAAAAATAGAAGAGAAGGACCTTCAGAAGATGGTGCATTGGCGTGTAAAGGCGAGCCTGTCTGAAATAGCAGAAACCGTCAACGGGCGGATACGTCGTCACCATCGCGATATGTTGCGCTATCATTGGGAACACATGATTTATATAGAACAAGTAATAGAGGAACTGGAAGAACAAATTGACCAATGCTTAACTCCTTATCGCAAAGAGGTTGAATTACTGGATACCATTCCTGGTGTAAACAAGGATGCAGCAGCTGTTTTCGTTGCAGAACTGGGGGTTGATATGTCTGTCTTTGGAGAATTCTTCTAAGCGTATGGCATCATGGGTTGGTGTAAGTCCGGGAAATAACGAAAGTGCTGGAAAAAAAAACTCCAGTAAAACAACAAAAGGTAATAAAGCATTAAAAACAATGGCAGTAGAATGTGTACTAGGAACTTCAGGACAAAACAATCGAATAAATGCACACCGAAAACGGATTACCAAGCGACAAGGCAAGAAAAAAGGAACGATAGCTTCAGCTCATTTAATTTTAACCATTGCATTCAATATACTAAAAACAGGAGAACCATATCAAGAACTAGGTGCAAATTATATGAAGAAGGAACAAAAAAATAAGGAATTAAAAATGATTGAATACCTAAAAAGGAAGGGATATAATATTTCACCCTCTGATCAAAAAACGGCTTAAATGGCATCATACAGTTAATAAAAAAATAAATAAAGCCCTCCAAAAAAATGAGTAACGAAAGGGCCTAGTTAGGTGTTGTCTTCTTTGGAAAATTGTTTTCATACAAAAGTATA
>BMJD01000102.1 GCA_014642895.1 Lentibacillus populi | reverse complement strand
TTTAAGTTTACCTTTTTTCGCCGCATAAAACGGAATTATTTCACCTTAAGAGTCCTTTAGAAGGTTTTTTTTCGTTTTTATTGAAGGAAGCAAATTTTTAACCAGCACAAATAGACATACTTATCAGTATGTTTTTTCTTACTATTCAATTAATAAATTCAGAGTTGTAATGTTAGCTGCCGTGAACTTACTGGTTTCTCTATGTATTTAAAATGCCGAATGCCATGTTTGTCTTTTATCAATATGGCTTCCATCCCCGCTGAAAAACGATATAGAAACATCTTAATTTTATCCTTTGCTTTAATCCCTTTTGCCCGTTCAATCACGTCATGGAAAAATCCATTCTGCTTTTCTACTTTCAGCGTCATAAACGTTATCATAATGGAAACGAGTAAAAACATTCTTTTCAGTCTTGGCAATGTACGAACCCGAACATTTTCTAAGTCAAATTCCTGCTTTTGAACGCGAAACATTTCTTCGATACGCCATCTAGTAATATAAGCTTTCAAAATAGACAGGACCTCTTCCTTTTTTTGAACCCGTTTATTTGTAAGCAGCACCATCGGCTCTTTTCCGTATCCATACACCACAACCATAGTGAATTTTTGACCCTTTAGCGAAGGAATTTCCACAGTAAGATGAGAGACTTTCAAATCATATACGGTTCCCTTTATTTCAGAACGAAAATTGATTTTCCCTTTCCTTCTGATCGCTAAGTTGTGTACAGGGAATTTTTTATTCTGGTACAATAAATTCCGATTTTTCTTCAAACGAATGATAAAGTTATTTTTCTGCTTGAGGATCTTTTTCATGACTTCTATATTGTCATACCCACGATCCATCACAAAGGTTGCCTTCTTTGCCTCTACAAGTTGATTCACGTAATCCAAGCCCTTGTATGTTTCTTCATTTTCGCTGACAAATCCCTTTTCGGCGGCGGAGTACAGATGGGAATAAATTGAAATCGGGTGCTTTGTTTTCGGAGCCACGGCAATCATGTTGGTTGTCCAATATCCATTGCCTATCTTTCCTGTTGAACCATCTCTCACTTGTCCAAGTGCTTCCATTTTACTGGCAGTAGATTTCACAATCTCGGAATTATCGACTAAAACCAGATTATCTTCCTCTTGTAGAAAAGGTTTTACCATTTCCTCATAGTTCTCCAACAGCTCGGATGTTTCGTGAAATTCGTCCATGCGATTGGACAGTCGCTTGACGGTTTGTATCGCTTCAATGGGTTCTTCCAGAGCGCGTGCAATTTTAGTAAGCAAAACAGATCTGCCTTTTGCTAGTCCAAATAACATGTCCAGGATAAAGTTTTTGTTGGGTTTTTGCAGCCCTTGGGTTAATTTGGACGCAAAATGAAAAATGGAACGTTTTGTGGTATAAATTGATTGGTTAAATGTGTTATGATTAGACATAAAGAGTCTCCTTTTTGTGTTCATATATTTTGTTTTAACCCAATAAAATTTTAACACATTTAGGGAGGCTTTTTATTTTTCTTTTTCAATAAATGACGTACATTTTAAGCAAAAAACGTTAAAATAGGCATCAAAAAGTTCATTTATCACTAGAACTTTTCGATGCCTATTTTTTGTTGGAAGTCAATCATTATTTTTAGGTAAACTTAAA
>BMJD01000101.1 GCA_014642895.1 Lentibacillus populi | reverse complement strand
CTATGTGTAAAATATTTCTCGAGGGTATTTGAGCTATATTCTAGCAAAAAAAGAAAAGGCACTCTATCATAAAATGTATGCTTTGACCAGGCAAATACATTTCAGAGAGAGGCCTTTCCATGGGGAATATTATATCAAATATCAATGAACTAATAAAGAATACCGGTAATTTAATTGAATTAGAGGAAAGCATTCGGTTGTTCATGTATGAAGTATTTGCTTCAGTATTGGGGGAAGTATTTACACGATTAAATCAGGTCATAAACGAAAATAACAGGCCATGGGTTGGACAGTGAAGCGAGAAGATTGGAAAACCGTCCAGTTTACCTTTGGGGCTGTACGTTTTCGTCACACGCTTATGGCTGATGAAAATGGAGATTCGCATTACCCTTTCGATGAATGGTTGGGGCTAAGAAAGAGCCAACGACATAGCCCATTGGTGGAAGTAAAAGTGGCAGAGTTGGCTAGTGAAAGTACCTATCGTGAAACGGCACGTGTATTAAAGGAATGGACGGCAGTTAATCTTAGTCATACAACGGTTGGAAACATTGTAAGGCGCGTTGGAAAAGCACAAGCACAGGCAGATGAGGAAATGGTGACGGAATTGGATGAGGCGGCTTCCTTACCAGAGGGGAAAAAGGTGGAGTATCTTTATGCGGAGGCAGACGGTGTCTTTGTGCGTGGTAAAGAGAAGAAAAAAAGCCTAGAAGTGCGTCATGCCGTTGTCCATGAAGGTTGGGAGAGGAATGGGAAACGAGTAGCTTTACGGGAACCAAAAGTAATTATGACAACACAATCAACGCCAGATTTTTGGAAGGAAGTGCAAGCTCTTACAGCTCACTGCTATTCACTTGAGGATACACAGGTTGTCACAAATAGCGATGGAGGTTTGGGATATACAGCCGAGAAGTTTCAAGAAGCCTTTTCCCAATCCAATTTACCTGTTTTGAATCAACTAGATCATTACCATGTTTCACAGGCGTTAAATCGCGCTTTAGGTGGCGGCCAGAGCGAGTATAAGGATGGCATCAAAAAGGCACTGAAAGATCATAACCTGGATGATTTTATGTTATGGCTAGATACGTATGAGAGCACCTTAGACGATGCAAAAAGAATAGAAAAGGTAAAAGCATTTCGCACGTATATTACAAACAACTGGGAGCGAATTTTCGACTGGCGAGAAGTAGTAGAAAATCCACCGAAGGGCGCAAGAAGCCTGGGAGCGATGGAATCCAATCAAAGGCACATTTCTTTCCGCATGAAAAAGAGAGGCATGCATTGGAGTTCAGAAGGCGGAGAAGCCATGGTTAAAGTGAAACAAGGGATCCTAAACCAAACATTGCGGAACGTGTATGTAAAACATCAACACAGAAGTGCTAGAAAGCAACGAGAAGTGAAAAGGATTGTAAGAATGTCGGAGATTTTACGTAATCCAACCCGTCCATCAGTGGGGGTTAAACAGGGCGCTATAGGCTTATATACGGCTCATTCTACAGCCATGGGTCATTTAGTTAAAAGCTTTAAATAAATAATACCCTGATGTTGGGGTTACGTTCTTGGGTTGTAGAACGTTACCACAACATCAGGGCCAGCAAGCGACAGCGCGGTAGCCGAACAAAGTGTACAAAATGATGATGCC
>BMJD01000100.1 GCA_014642895.1 Lentibacillus populi | reverse complement strand
GAGGCCACTGAAAATCTTATGATTTTTCAATGGAACTAATATCTGTATCAAAAAAAAGCGACTTGAAATTCATTTTATTGAATTACAAGTCGCTTTTTTACAGGTATATACCCTATGTTTATCTTACTTTTCATCCATTAGTTTCAATATCCGTTTTAAATTTACGGCAAATATTGCCATGGCTCCTTGCATTTCCATGCCTAATAGACCCGAGGATTTTGAAACATTATACCCGTGTCTATATTTTAATTCACTATTCTTAGCTTCTATTTTATAACGTTCTTTGGACTTTTCTTTAAAGTAGTCACTTTCTTGAAATTTTTCCTGCTCCGTATGTATATGTGATTTAATAGTTACAGAGTAAGTTTTGCTTTTTGAACCTTCCTTATAACATCCTTCTTTAAAAGGACAGCACTTGCATTTTTCAATGTCAAAGTAATATACGTATCGCGGATTTTTGTTTCCCGCCCTTTTTCTATTTTGTGTTTTTTGGATTGCCATATGACCTGCCTTACAAACATACATCCCTGCATCTTTATTAAATTCAAATTCATCCTCTTTTTTCCGATACCCTTGTGTTATGGATGGATTTAATTTGGATACTAAATCTATTTTATTTTCCTTCGTGTATTCAATATTTCCTTTTTCAGAATAGGCCGCATCACCAATCACTGTTTCTACTTCCACACCAGCTTCCATACTTTTCTCAATCAGTGTTTCTAATTGTCTTCCATCGTTTTTTTCACCGGTTGTGACTGTAGCTGCTGTGATAATTCTTTCGTCACTCATCGCTATATGTGTCTTATAGCCAAAAAAGGATGTATCCTTTGTTTTATGTCCAACTTTCGCATCCTTGTCTTTAGAGATTTGCAGATGTTCGATGTCGTCTTCAACAGTTTCTTTTAATATGTTCAATTTTTCTTTCACTTTTGGATACTTAGTAATTGTTTCCTCATTCTCAATTACATTCATTAGTTTCTTACAATATTCAATTTCATCTTCCAATTCATTTGTTGTCGATTTAGATGGGAACCTTTCCTTCATTGATTCATCGATCTCATAGACAGACTTTCTAAGCTTTTTGGAGCGATCCATCAATATCTCTTTAGGTGACATTTGATTATATCGAGCTTTTGTGTGGGTGGCATCTACGATTATAGATTTACTTTTTATAACTCCCTTTTCAATGGCAATTTCAACCGATTTATTGATTAACATATCCAATAAATTTTTGTCCTTTAAACGCAATTTGCGAAACTTGGTTAGCGAACTTGGCTCAATGACGGGTTCTTCCGGAGCCATACCAAGAAAATACTTAAAGGACATGTCATATTTAGAACGCTCTACAATGTCAACGTCAGACAAATCGTAAATTGTTTTCAGAAGCAAATATTTAAACATACGAATAGGGTCGATGGCATTTCGCCCATTTGTATGACAATATTTATCGTTTAACTCATTATACACAAAGGAAAAGTCTACTAAGTCATTAAGCCTTCGCAGTAGGTTATCCTTTGGTATAACTAAATCGTAAATTTCGGTATATGGACTTAAGATCATCGAATCCTGTTTTTGAATCATTACATCCACCCACTTTAACTTGATACTTCTATTGTAACTAAAAAAAGATATGGTTCCCATATTAAATTTGGGAATCATATCTTTTCGGGACTTTTTCAGTGGCCTCG
>BMJD01000099.1 GCA_014642895.1 Lentibacillus populi | reverse complement strand
TAAAAAGCATTCCTGTAATGAAGAAATTTGAGGGAAAACAAGCGTAGAATCGATTTTACGAAAAAGGATCCCACTTGGTAGTATAGAGAGTGTCATCGCGATGACCTCGAATTTAATACCAAAGGAGGATCCCTACAATGGATTTTACACAAAATGAACGCTTGGCGCAAATAACAGAAAAGACGATCATCATTGGAATTGATGTCGCAAAACACAAACACGTTGCTCGTGCAATTGATGACCGAGGCCGTGATTTAGCGAAACGATTGGTGTTTCAGAATGATTTCACAGGGTTTAAACAGTTGCTTGATTGGTCTCAAGATCTTTTAGATGAAACCAATCGGAATGATCTTATTTTAGGGATGGAGCCAACAGGCCATTATTGGCTGAATCTAGCATATTATTTAAAAGCCCTGGGGCTACATACCGTAGTTGTTAACCCGATGAAGGTGAAGCGCACAAAGGAACTGGATGATGATTCACCGACCAAAAACGATACAAAAGATGCAAAAGTCATCGCGCAGGTCATTCGAGCTGGGAGATATCATGAACCGATATTACTGGAAGGCATCTACGCTGAACTGCGAGAAGGGATAAAACTACATGACATGATGCAGGAAGATTTGGCGTCCATCAAAGCACAAGTTCATAATGCGCTGGATCGCTATTTTCCAGAGTTTCTAACCGTTTTTAAAGATTGGACTGGAAAAGCTGCGCTTCACTTTTTAAAGAAGGGCTATCTTCCAGAGGACATCCAGTCAAGTTCTGAAGAAGAACTAATGGCAGAAGTAAAACAGGCAGCGAAGCGAGGCGTTGGAATCAAACGTATCCAAGAACTTAAACGTGCAGCTGAAACAAGTGTAGGTCTAACAGTAGGTTTGACGATGGCGCGTCAGGAAATACGTTATTTAATCGACCAATATCAAGCGATACAGGAACGCATCCAAGCCCATGAGGCACTACTGGAAGATCTGGTTCTTCACGTTCCTGGAGCTAGTCAAATGATGGGTATCAAAGGGGTTAGTTCGATCACAGTTGCTGGTTTCTTTGCGGAGGTCGGAGATTTGTCCAACTATCGAGATCCACGCCAAATCATTAAATTAGCGGGACTCAATCTGAAGCTGAATGAGTCTGGCCTATTCAAAGGACAGACGACGATCACAAAACGTGGACGTAAACGGTTAAGATCCCTGTTATACCAAGTTGCGCGCCCCTTATCGATTCATAATGAAGGATTTAAACAGCTGCACTATTATTATAAAAACCGACCAAACAACCCGCTCACAGGGAAGCAATCCTTTGTGGCTCTCAGTCGGAAGTTGATTAAGATATTGTTTGTCATAGGAACTCGCGATTGTGCATTTGATGAAACACGTATGATGAGGGACATTCCTCAATTGAAGAATTTACAGGAAGCAGCCGCTTAATAAACACACGAAAAACAGAAAATAGGTTGTCTATTAACCAGATTTATATCTATTACATTTGAAGCACGGATTAGCCGGTGTATATTGACTCCGTTAGGGCATAGACCCACTTAAAAAGCATTTCCGGCATCCACACATGGTAAGGTCGAACGAAGGAATGTACGCGCAGTTGACGCCGAGAGAAATGGGAGGGTCCACCACCATGTTCGATGTGGAGATCCAAGGTGCGATCATAGGAAAATATTCGCCCAGTTTTTGGAAAATCAATCACTAGGTTTATTAAAATAGATTGCTTGATTCCAAAATTATCCCATAACGGTAGTATACTCCTGACTTTATCAAAATGCTTCAACATTAGTAGGAGAAAATCGGAGAAAAACAGCGATATTTTAAGAAAACCGAAATTTATTGAGGGAGGA
>BMJD01000098.1 GCA_014642895.1 Lentibacillus populi | reverse complement strand
TACAACAAAGCAAAAGAAACAATGCTGAACGTTGAACATATAAACAAATTTGAACAATTAGAAATCGCTAATTTTATGTAAAGGCAGGTGAACGGCAATGCCAGACGCACAGATCAAAAAACTAGAAAGAAGAATAAAAGATTTGCAGAAAAACAGACAAGAATGGCGGGACAAATACTACTACGAGAAAAAACGCAACGAGCAACTGCAGGTCAACCACAGTGAATTGGAACAGTTGGAAATCAAGAATGCCAGGCTCCAAATCGAAATCAATAATCGGGATCGGAAGTTGAAGGCGATAAAGAAGGCGCTTAAGGACGTGGAGGTGTGAAGGCTCAGAAGGCAAAAGAAGAACTCTCACGATGTTTGAAAGAAAACAAGACTATTACTATTCGGAAGCTAAAAAAACTGCTCACAGACCTTAATATGAGCCTAGAATCGAGTGAATCAAAGGAAGTTAGATATTTAAAGCGAGAAATACGGAATTTGATTAAGGTAAATAAAAAATTGCGGAAACGGATTAAGGAGATGAAGGGGAATGACTAACGCAGACCGATTAGCAAAAGCAATCCAGGCATTAGGAGAATTTGATCATGAGGAATTTGCAGATTTAAAAGCAGAATACGCAATTAAGTTTGTTGATGAGTATGCGGAGTTTTTAATACAGCGGGCTGAACGTGTGGAGGAATCGGAAAAGGAAAACAAACGCCTTGAAAAATTTATAGACAATTTACAAGTCGTCCATTTTACGGAACTACAAACAGAAAAGGCAGAGAACGCACGCTATAAACAGGCTTTGGAGTTTTATGCGGATGAACAAAATTACATTACTTTTGATTCTCCTGCAATAAAAGACAGTGGGTATAAAGCACGTAAAGCATTGCGAGGTGAAAAGGATGCGTGAGATAAAGTATCGTGGATTAGAATTAATGACCGGAAACTGGGTTTATGGCAGTCATCTTAAAACAGGAACAGGGCTTGAATATATTGTTCCACAAAACATTATAGCTGATCGTTTGCCGCAATACGCTGTCGATAAAAACACAGTCGGTCAGTACACCGGATTAAAAGACGATAACGGCGTCCCGATTTATGAGGGGGATGTATACCACCAAGGAGATCCAAATATCTTATATGTTGTCGAATATAGGGGTACGGGCTTTTTCGGAAAACAGATAGGAAACAGCAGCTATGCAGGGATAGATCATTGGCTAGACAAAATTGAGATTATCGGCAACATATACGAACATCCGCACCTGCTAGGTGGTGAATCAAATGACTAAAACATGCATCGAATGCGGCGGTGAATCATGGAACGGACGAAGTGATTTATGCCAAGCTCACTTCGATAAAGCACTGGAAAAGAAAATAGATGAAATGGACATTGCTAAAGATGTGAATATTGAGCATCCGAGTAATAAGTGGTATTAGGAGGCAACTATGAATCTATCACAACTAAATGAACAAGTCAGACAAGCACTCAATAATAGAGATCACAATAAGGCAAAGGAAGCACTAAAGCAGATAGACGAATTATTGAATGGAGGTAAAGGTGAATGAAAGTAAAACGACTACACAAAGATGCAGTATTACCAAGATACGCAAAGCAAGGGGATTCTGGATTTGATCTGGTTGCGGTTGAGGATACGGTGATCAAACCAGGGGAAACGAAATTGATCAAAACAGGGTTGGCATTTGATATTCCGGTTGGGTTCGAAATACAGGTTAGACCACGATCGGGAATTTCTCTTAATACAAAGTTAAGAGTGACGCTTGGCACTGTGGACTCGGGATACAAAGGCGAGGTCGGGGTGATTGTAGATAATCACCATCAAGTAAAGTACAGAATTGAAAAAGGCATGAGGATTGCACAAGCTGTGTTGGCTCCTATCGCACACACAACATTTGAGGAAGTGGACGAATTAAGCGA
>BMJD01000097.1 GCA_014642895.1 Lentibacillus populi | reverse complement strand
ATCTCGTCTTTGACAGTTTTTGAAGGGTAAAACCTCCCGAAACCTTGTTATTGAAAGGTTTTGGAAGGTTTTTTTTACTATCAAAAGTTGAGTACTATTTTGTCTTCTTCAATTGTTTTAAAATTTTTTTCATGTCCTTTATCGGAACAATTTCATAGTCTGTTCGAAACCCAAACACCTTATGCAACTTATCCGTTAATTCATCCCGCTCATAAAGTGGAACATAACCTTCACCGGAAACTTCCATTACCTCCATATTTCGTAATTTTTGAATGACTGCGGGACAAGTGAATGCCTCTTCTAATTTTTGCTCTACTATACGATAGGTTAGTAAGGCAAGAAAACAAGTAAGAAAATGGGCTTCGATCCGATCTTCTTTTCGTACATACACAGGTCTTGATTTTAGTTCACTTTTCATGATGCGGAAACTTTCTTCAATTTCCCACCGTTGTTGATTAATACGAATCAATTCCAGTGGATCAGATTCCAGATTAGTGCACACTCCATAAAACCCGTCATACTTTGCTTCTTTTTGAATCGATCCCTCATCAATTGAGAAATGGGCCTTTTTAGCGACCTCTCCGTCTCCTGTAGTATACTGGGCCTGAATAAACCGCGCAGGATCATTGGGTCTTTTCTTTTTAAGAGAAGATGGTTTTTTCACTTTTTTCAGAGCTCGTTCGATTTGTCTCTCCCGAATGGTTTGTTGATAATTTTTATATTTTGGTGAAAAAGTGACAAGAAGCCGTTGTTCTAAATTTCCTTCTTTAATCCAACGCTCTTTGAAATAAGTTGTTTGATTTTCGGAACTGTCATCAACATCAGAAAGATGAATGGCTTTATCGCCTGGCCTTACATGCCACCCAGAAGGGTCAAGTGCCCATTCTTTCAGATGTTTTTTTAATTTCTTGATGGATTGTGTAGTAATGAATCCACGCTTGCCTAACGTGTTATATATCCGATTTTTTTCAGAAGATAGGCCTGCATCCGTACAGACAACAAACTGGGATAGCTCAAAGTCTTTTAAAATTCTTTTTTCTAAAGGCTTAAGAGACCCTTGTTCGTTGTCATTTCCTCTGAAAATAGAAAAGGCAAGGGGAAGACCAGAGGCGTCCATAAATAACCCCATTTGAACTATCGGATTTGGCCGATTTTCTTTTGATATTCCGAATTGTTTATCCCCATCCTCCTGTTCGATTTCGAAATAAAAATTGGTACAGTCGTAATACAAAATTTTTTTGTGACGGTTGACCAATTTCAAGCTGTTTTTATAAACCGTTTGTTGAATAAAATCTGTTTCCTTTTTCAGCACATCTAACGCGCGATACAGTTGGTGGGGCTCGCATTGAATGCCTTCTAATAAGGATTGCGCTTGTTCAAACGAGTTCTTTTTAGACGTAGGATGCAGCACACGCATATAAATTAATTTAGACAGGATTTCATTGAGGTCATAATGAAACTGATATTTTTCCTGAATGGTCCTTGTCGTGTGCTGTAAACCCAGTTGGTAGTAAACGGATTGTAAAAACAAATAACCAACATTGAACGAGCGTCGCTGATTGTGCTCAACGATTTTTCGCGGATTATATTTTGCGATAATGACCGCGCTTTTTTGTTTCTTTTGTTCCGTTAATTTTTTTGCATAGGCCCGCGCCCATTCCTCCGGATCCACACCCGGATGTTTTTCACGGATCTCCTTTTCATTTCCAAGCGCTTCCACAACTTTTGTCGTTGATTTTCCGTTGATATCACGGACATTTTCGATGACGGAATAGGAAACGGAATTCTTGGACACACTCTTTTTAATGCGCATCACTATCCCTCCATTTCCTTTAGATACGTCTAATATAACATAGTACTAAATAGTACTCAATAATAAAATTAAAAATTTGACAAAAAAAATAAGCCCTCACAAGGCTTACAGTGTTTTTTTGGAAGTGAAACTGTCAAACTCCCG
>BMJD01000096.1 GCA_014642895.1 Lentibacillus populi | reverse complement strand
AGAAGTAGAGTAGAAAACAGGAGTTAGATATTGCCTTCTTGTCCTCGGGTTTCAGGGTTTTCCACCTTACTAAGCCAGACTTGAGGGCAATTCCTCTTCCTGTTCCCCCTCATCAAACCGTACATGAGGTTTTCCCTCATACGGCTTTCCGACGTTCTTCTTTCTTTGGCATTACGTACTTGTCTAACTCGCCAATTTCACTAATTTATATTTGGTCATTTCTATTACCTCGCCCATTTTACTGTGTTTGTGGCGTTTATTTCGTTTCCTGTTCCAAAATATTGTAAGTCGTTCAAGTACATACCAGTCGATACGATTAAGCCATTTCTTAGCTATCGGGGAAGTAAGATAGTAGTTCTTAAACCCTTGCAGCTTTCGATTCAGCCCTATTATGAGATCTTCTATGTCTAGGGACAATTTATTGTTCTTTCCCACATATTCCTTGATCTTCTCTCGCATTTTCTTCATTGCCTTTTTACTCGGTATGTGCGACATCACATGTATTTTGTAACCGCCTTTAATAAGAATAGGGAATTTTCTGTGATGAAGTCCCAAGAAGTCAAATCCATCTGTATTATCCCATATATTGACAAGCCTTGATTTCTCAGGACTAAGTGTAAGGTTCAGTTTCTTCATGATACCTCTTAATACCTGAATACTTTCCAACGCTTGTTGCTTCGTAGAGCACATAATAACAAAGTCGTCTGCATAGCGAACAATTTGCCCCAGGTGTGCAAACTTCTTATTCCAGAGTGAGTCCAATACATTTAGATAGATGTTCGATAATAGTGGCGAGATCACACCACCCTGCGGAACCCCGGTTACAGAATCACGAAAATGGCCATCTTCCATGATTCCTGCTCGCAACCATTTGCGAATGAGTTTTAGTACTCTTCTATCGCTAATTCTCATTTTCACTAGCCTCATCAGTTTATCTTGGTTGATGTTATCAAAATACCCTTTAATATCGGCATCTACCACCCAAGCAGACTTCTTACTGGCTTTCTTGATTTTCGCTATGGCTTGATGGGCATTGCGTTTTGGTCTGAATCCATACGAGCAATCTTGAAAATCTGTTTCGAATATGGGTTCTAGTACCAGTTTTGTTGCCATCTGTGCCACTCTGTCCTTAATGGTTGGGATTCCCAGTGGTCTTGTTTTCCCATTTCCTTTTGAAATATAGGTTCTTCTGACTGGATTTGGACGGAATTGATTTTCCTTTAGTTCAAGGTATAACTCATTTAAGAATTCCCTTTCCCCATAGTCATATACAATCTCATCGATTGTTTGCCTGTCGATTCCACCACTTCCATTCTTGGATTTGACTCTTTTCCATGCTTCCGCCAGTATATCAGGACGATAGATCTTATCATATAGTGCGTGAAATCGTCTCGTAGGACTTTCCTTGGCACAAAGATATAAAGTTGATCGGAGTCGTTGAGCTTTTCCATTGGTGTAGTTAGCCAGTTTTCCGGCATTCACTTACTCGTACCTCCTTTCAAACTTGTGAACGAAGTAGGGTATTGGCTTATGCCGTCCTTCCCTAGACAATGTTGTGTTGTCATCGTCATCATCGGTACTATGACCCCCTCCGACTCCCTCTCAGCCCTTCCACCACTTCACCATCGGCTTATAGGTTTCTGTTTTACTCCGTAGAGTGACCGAGGAGGGTATCCCCAGTTCCGTTAATTACTTTCCTAACATGTCGCTCCCCTTACCCCGAGAGATTCTTCAGTGCTGCTCTTCCAAGTTCTTGACACCTTCCATGGTCTTCTCCTTCCTTTGCCAGGATCGACTTCTCCTTGTCCACGTGTGGGTCTGCTGACGAGGCGGCAGGATTCACTTTTATGTTACGACCTGTTAGGTTGCTCGCACTACTGAGTGTGCTTTGTCACAAGGCTTCAACCTTAGGATTTCTCCACCAGTCACTTGTCAGCTACCAAGCGTCTTGGTACTTACTTGGGTTGGACTTTCACCAACTCGCAATTAACAGCGTGCTGGGCACGCCAAAGG
>BMJD01000095.1 GCA_014642895.1 Lentibacillus populi | reverse complement strand
TGCCGTTCACCTGCCTTTACATAAAATTAGCGATTTCTAATTGTTCAAATTTGTTTATATGTTCAACGTTCAGCATTGTTTCTTTTGCTTTGTTGTAAAATTCCTTTTCGATTTCAAAACCAAAGCTATTTCGTTTTAGTTCGTATGCGGCTCTCAAAGTAGAACCACTCCCGGCACATGGGTCAATTACGACATCACCCTCATCCGTAAAAATTTCAATCAATTCCTTTAGTAGTTTCACAGGTTTTTGTGTCGGGTGAACTTTGGGATATTCTTTAGCGCTATCCCGTTTCCACTCAAACCAGTTTTTGATCATCCGTCCTTTTGTCGTTTCCGTTTTACCGTTCCTAAACTTAGGCAGCTTGTCGCGATATAATACAACTGCGTGCTCAGTCGCCCCTACGATCTTCATGTTTGCCTTCAGCACCTGCGAACTTGTATTTTTTATAAAAAACAACGGATATGATTTTTTGAACCCATATTTCCTGCCGTATTCCTCGATCATTGGCATTTGCTGATACGAACAAAATACAATCATGGCCGGCGCTTGATTCTTTTCTTTCGGCTCTTTTTTTAATAACTTGCTGCAAAAGTGCATGTATTCAGCTAGATTAAAATTTTCATCCGTTTTAAAGAATGATTTATTTGCTAGTTTGCTTTCGCCGTTTTTGTTATCGCCGTCAATGTACCATTGGTTACTAGAAGCATAGGCGTTGTTGCCTAGATTGTAAGGAATATCGGCTATAACAAGTTGCGCCCTTGGAATGTTATACCTTTTAAAGTTTTGAAAGTGATCATGATGTAGTTCCATTTTTATTTTATTTGTCATTGCCTACCCTCTCCTTTACCAATTTTTAAAACAGCTATAATACAAATCCCGACTATAACTACTCAACCTCGCATCAAATCTATTGCTTGTACTGCCTTTGCGGTATTTGTTGATTGTGAAATGTATTTTCATAGCTTCCTCCTAACCGCCAACGGCCGCATTTTATATCCGCGCTTGACTTGGTGTATTAATGCCAGCAGCACTTCATACGGATTCCGTTTGACTTCCTCGGCAATATCTTCTATCCACATGCCGTTGTTATGTAGTTCTGTGATAGTCCGTAATTGATCTTTCGGCATGCAGAATTCTAACTCTTCTAGCAGGATGACGTTATCGCGGTGCCTGCCCTCTTTCACATATGCCCTGTCGTTAGTTAGTGTGTTCATGGTTACCCCCTAGAAAGGTAAATCGTCATCTGAGATGTCTATTGGCTCTCCATTGTCTTTGAATGGATTGTTAGGCTGTTCGTTCGATGGTTTTTCTGTTTTTTGTTCGTTCGATTTACTTTCCAGGAATGCTGCTTGCTCGGCGATAACTTCCGTAACAAACACTTTTCGCCCCTCGTTGTTTTCGTAATTACGTGTTTGAATCCTGCCAACGATACCTACCTGTGAACCTTTTTTCATGTAATTTGCTAGATTTTCGGCTTGTTTACCCCATGATGTACAATTGATAAAATCTGCCTCTTGTTCGCCTTGTGCATTTTTAAAAGGGCGATTTACAGCTAAAGTAAAATTACCTACTGCCTTACCTGATTGCGTGTATCTTAGGTCAACATCTTTTGTTAGGCGTCCTACAAGCGTTACTGCGTTAATCATTTATCATCCACTCCTATTTTTTTAGTAATATTCTAGTTTGTTCCGCATTTGGTACTGCCTTATCTCCGACAGCGCTCTTGTTATCTCGCATCCAGTCCATAAATTTTGTTGCCGTTTGTTCATCGCTGTCTTTTGGGTTAAATACCATTATGCTTTTTATGCCTTGCCACATGACTTATCCTCCATTTCATATTGTTCTTCTAAACCTTTCAAAAAGCATGATTTGCACACTCTTGTTTCTTTATAATGCTCTGGATAAGGAAAAGAACGTCCTTTTTCGCATATATCCCTTGTTTCCGTCCCGCATTTTTCGCATTCAACGTATTCAATTTTGTTAGCGTAATAGCTTGGATTCCATTCCACAATCACTTCGAATTCTTCTTCGCAGTTTGAACATTCTGTATCAAATTCGTTTGA
>BMJD01000094.1 GCA_014642895.1 Lentibacillus populi | reverse complement strand
TACAACAAAGCAAAAGAAACAATGCTGAACGTTGAACATATAAACAAATTTGAACAATTAGAAATCGCTAATTTTATGTAAAGGCAGGTGAACGGCATGCTGGACGCGCAGATCAAAAAACTAGAAAGAAAAATAAAAGATTTGCAGAAAAACAGACAAGAATGGCGGGACAAATACTACTACGAGAAAAAACGCAACGAGCAATTGCGGGTTAATCACAGCGAATTGGAACAGTTGGAGATTAAAAATGCCAGGCTCCAAATCGAAATCAATAATCGGGATCGGAAGTTGAAGGCGATCAAGAAGGCGCTTAAGGACGTGGAGGTGTGAAGGCTCAGAAGGCAAAAGAAGAACTCTCACGATGTTTGAAGGAAAACAAGACTATTACTATTCGGAAGCTAAAAAAACTGCTCACAGACATTAATTTTAGCCTAGAACCGAGCGAATCAAAAGAGGTTAGATATTTGAAACGGGAAATACGGAATTTGATTAAGGCAAATAAAAAATTGAAACGGAAAATTAGGAGGTTGGAGAAGGATGGAAATGTTTAAATTAACGAAAGAACAAATTGTTGAACTAGAAAAGGCTGCTAATAAAATGGCTAAAGCTATGGAAAAGGTAAGATTTTCATTTGCGAAGAAACCGGAATTTAAAAAAGAGCAGTGGGTTGTTGGATATTCAAAAACGTACAAAAAGGAGATTGTACGAAAAATAGTTGCTGTTTATGAAGATACCGGATACGCAACACTTGACCAAGAGTATTTAGTGATTTCATTTGATCAATTACGCCACGCAACCGAATCCGAAATTGCACAAGAAAAAGAGCGCCGAACAGATAAGAAACTGGATAAATTACTGTTGGATTTGAGCAACGAAGAACGGGTAAGATTAGCCAAAAAATTGGACGGTGATCACGAATGACTAACGCAGACCGATTAGCAAAAGCAATCCAGGCATTAGGAGAATTTGCAGATTTAAAAGCAGAATACGCAATTAAGTTTGTTGATGAGTATGCGGAGTTTTTAATACAGCGGGCTGAACGTGTGGAGGAATCGGAAAAGGAAAACAAACGCCTTGAAAAATTTATAGACAATTTACAAGTCGTCCATTTTACGGAACTACAAACAGAAAAGGCAGAGAACGCACGCTATAAACAGGCTTTGGAGTTTTATGCGGATGAACAAGATTACATTACTTTTGATTCTCCTGCGGTAAGAGATAGTGGATATAAAGCACGTAAAGCATTGCGAGGTGATAAGCATGCATAGAGTCTATGATGATCGCACTAATGAAACGCTTTTCGAGAACGAAGATAGCTTTGAATGTGTGGGATTCATTGACGATAATTTTGATGAAAACGACGATGATTTCGCTCATATTTGGATAGAGAAGGTAGGTGGGGATAAGCATGCGTGAGATTAAATATCAGTCGTACCCATACACCCTGAGAGCAATCGAAGCGTCCTCTTTAGATAAGTTAAAGAGTGATTGTAAACGATAAATCGTAGGGAGTTTACCGTAATCCTCGTAATAACAAACAATAAAAGATTTTATAGCAGATTTTAATGAAACATGTTTACTCAATTTACACCATCCTCTCTTTGGTTAATTATTGCACTTTGGGGAGGGTGGTTCAATGGAAAAATTAGGAGGGAACTAGATGCGTGAATCCAAACACTGCCTATCCTGCAACAAACCAGTCGAAAACAAACGCAGCGATATATGTAATAGCTGTCAGCAACGGCTGTATGACATTGATGTGGAGAGCAAGGAAAATAAATGGTTTTAGGAGGGGAAAATGAACGCTTTAAAAGCAGCTGTGTTACTTACGAAGTATGCCGAATGTCCAAAATGCGGTAACAGTAAAGTCGGTAATGGTGAGGGGACGTGTGAAGTTGAGGAAGGTTATTTTTACAGGACTTGCAAATGTGGATATGAGGTAAAAATCAACGAGGAAAACACAGGAGGTAATGAAAAAAATGGACAATAAAAAAGATATTGGAGCGTTGATCGAGTTATCAGATTGGTCTAACCCTGATTTTGGTAGATACGGAAACATCGATGAGTTAAGTGACATGATTTTAAATAAACGAATCAAACATATTGATAAAGATAAAATCGAATTGGAAAACGGTCTGGTGTTGACGATTGAATGTAGTGAAGCGGACTGTTGCGCTGGTGGCGGTGGAACATTTGAGTTTGCAGAATACGGTATTCCAATCGATGCGCTAATAACTGATTTTGTTATTGGAAAACCAATTGAAGTTCCAGACAGTGACACTATCATTAATAGAAATACTATCACTTTATTCCACAACCAAAACCCAATAGTTTTAGCAAACGCTGAAACAGATGCCGGAAACGGCGGGTATTATTACAGCGTCACCAGCTTGGTTGTTGGCGAAATACATTTTCCATTTGTGAAAGCATGAGGCGAACTATGAACCTATCACAACTAAATGAACAAGTCAGACAAGCACTCAATAATAGAGATCACAAACAAGCAGAGAAAACATTGAAATTAATCAATGAATTGTTGAATGGAGGTAAGGGTGAATGAAAGTGAAACGACTACACAAAGATGCAGTATTACCAAAATACGCGAAAGAGGGCGATTCCGGATTTGATCTGGTTGCTATAGAGGATACGGTTATTGCCCCTGGTGAAACGAAATTAATTCGTACTGGATTAGCGTTAGATATTCCGGTTGGGTTCGAAATACAGGTTAGACCGCGTTCAGGAATTTCTCTTAATACAAAGCTAAGAGTTGTACTTGGCACCGTGGATTCGGGGTACAAAGGCGAAGTCGGAGTGATTTTAGATAATTACCATGAAGTAAAGTACAGAATTGAAAAAGGCATGAGGATTGCACAAGCTGTGTTGGCTCCTATCGCACACACAACATTTGAGGAAGTGGACGAATTAAGCGA
>BMJD01000093.1 GCA_014642895.1 Lentibacillus populi | reverse complement strand
CCGTGCAAAGCATACATTTTAATGATAGAGCGCCTTCTCTTTTTTGGCTATCAAAAAGTACCGCAATTACTACCGAGTATAATTTTACACATACGAAATAATGGATACTGAAACATTCCACTTAATTTATAATTTTGTTGCATTGGATAACTTTCATCAAGGTGAGTACGAAGGTAACATGTTTGTCATTAGAAAGGTAAATGTAAATCATATACAGTTGGAAGATGAAGTAGCAACAGAAAATACTTCCAAGCCAGCAGTATATACATATACAAAAGGGAAGTTTTTATGGCTTTTACAATCACGTAAGCCAAGTTTGTAAACTATCCTGTGCAAACGTTTGTGGAACAACACAAGCAGAGAAATGATCAAACTTTATTTAAATGCTAAATAAAGCCCCGGGATAGATGTTGAGTAACAAATATAGTTCTTTAATTACAAATAAAGTCGTTTAAGTTACAATAAAGTTGTTTAAAAACTTTGATTCGCTTATTCCATTAACGGGCCATTTAATTGAACAAAGAAAAGGGGATAAACATGCAGAGCACAGGACAATATGAGCCAATTAAATTCCTTGATGGCAAAAGGGTTTATTTAAGGCCAATGGAGAATGAGGATTTAGATTTTTTCTATACTAAAGCACTTTGGGATAAGGAAGGAAGAAGATTAACAGGAACCCAGACAGTATTTAATCGATCAGGGGTTCAAAATTGGTTTGAGAATATTTCATCAGATAATAGCAGGATTGACCTCTTCATATGTTTGCAAGAAAGTAATCAACCTATTGGGGATATTGCCATGTTGGATATCGACCATCAAAATCGAAATTCTGTTGTGCGGATATCAATATTCGATCATGAATTTTGGGGAAATGGATATGGTACTGAAGCAATGTCCTTGCTTTTAAAATATGGATTTGAAATATTAAATTTACATAGGATCGGGTTAGATGTCTACTCATTCAATAAAAGAGGCATTAAATCCTATGAAAAACTTGGCTTTAAACAAGAAGGAATAATCAGGGATGAACTTTTTTATGATGGGGAATATCACGACTCAATTATAATGGGTGTATTAAAGGGCGAATTTAACCAGATTGATAATTGAGGACAAATCTTCCGTTAATGGCCGCAAAAACGGAATAACGTGGCGCCCTATCATTTGCATGTGGCATTTTCTTGAATAAAATATTGTATAGTTGACAGAAATTTGGCATAATTATATGGAGACGACTGGTTGTGAAAAATCAGGGAGATGGTTTGGTGAACCAGTTCCTAACAAAGTCAAGGGGGATACTATGGATAAATTTGTGAAAATTAGTTTGTCTCTTGTCATAGTTCTCTTCTTGGCGTCCAGTTGCGGATTGGATGAACAAAAACAGAAGTTAAAAAAAGACTCGGAATATGGAGTATTGTCAAATGAGGTTCATGAACAGAACATGTATGTCAAGTTGTATCTGCCTCAATCAGAGTTTCCTGATTCGGTTGAAACAATCCCCTTTAAAGTTAAAAATCTGGGGTCCACAACGGTAACATTTGGGATGGAATACCTTGTGGAAAAATATATAAAGGGCAATTGGTATGTTATCCCCTATAAATCGAATGTCGGATTTATTATGATTGCCCAATTGTTGAAACCCGAAGAAATATACAAAGATCAAGTTCCAATGGATTTGTTGGATTATCGTTTGACCGAAGGAAGATATCGTATTGTCAAAAAAATTGACTCAAAGATACTGGGAGCTGAATTTCAAATTATCGATTGATATGGCTGTATATCGTGCCAATTACATATTACCGTACACCTAAAGTTTTTTTGGAAGTATTCAATAAAAGGGCGCGATTGTGGCATAAAGATTTGTTTTTTAAACGACTTTATTGTTACTTCCATAAGTTTATATTCAGTAATTGCACAAGAAGTTAAACAACTTTATTATCATTACACAATAGAGCTGTTTTTTAGTTCAAAATCGGCTGAAATGAGTGCGATTGGTGGTGCATTAAAAATCACAAAAAAATCACAGCAAGGATTAAAAACGATGAAAACAAGTAATGTTTTGATTTAAATTAATCAATAAATTCATGAGTATTATACCAAAATGAATCGAAATAATACATGTTAATCCTACCACATATTGACATGATTTGGGAAGGAAAATGAAGAATCAACTTGCCGCTTCTACACATAGTATAATTAGCAATCCATTTTGAACAAGGTTTTGACTGGAGGCTAATTGACATGATTACACAAGCGCAATTAAATAAATGTAAAACTGCCTTAATCGAACGGCAGAATGAGCTAATTAAACAGGTACAAGATCATTTTGGATTAAATTTTGAATTTGCTCAGGAATCGATTGGGGAGTTGTCGAACTATGATAATCATCCGGCAGATCATGGGACAGAACTTTTTGAACGGGGAAAAGATGTAGCCTTAAATGAACATGCAGAAGAGGAACTGGAAGAAATAAATGAAGCACTGCACGCGATTGAAGATGGTACGTACGGAATTTGCAGCAAATGTGGCAAGGATATCCCATTTGAACGCCTGGAAGCAATTCCGACAACCGACGTTTGCATTGACCATGCCGCGAATGACACATTCAAGCATAATCGTCCAATCGAAGAACAGGTTTTTAGTCCAAATATAAATCCAAACGATCCAGGTGATGAGGTGGAAACCGGATACGACGCTGAGGATGCTTGGCAGGATGTAAGCCGCTATGGTAACTCCGACACCCCATCGGACATTTATGATGATCAGGATCATTATGAGGATGTATTTCCGAACAGTGATGAAAACATCGGATCTGTTGAGGATGTGGAAGGATTTGTTTCAGCAGATATCGAAGGCAATTATGATGGCGTGACACCAAACCATAATAAATATGAAGATGAACTCGACTGATTTGCAAAACACAGGTACAGGGAGGAGGCTTGTGTTTTTTTTGTTTTCCATTACTCTATAGGCGGTTTTATGTAATAATTCACTTGTTTATCTTCCTTTGGCGAGAAGACCCCTTCCTCAAGGAATGTATAGGGTAAAACCAAATGAGTAGGTAGGGGATGAATCGCCTCTCCAAGGGAGACT
>BMJD01000092.1 GCA_014642895.1 Lentibacillus populi | reverse complement strand
GCGTTCGCCCAAAGGCTTGGCGAATGCCAAGTTTTCTAAAATTTAGGAGTGAAAAAATGAAGAATATTAACCTCCCTATGTTATTGTTGGCCACACTGGTAATTGCCATGTTTCTAGCTGTTGGTGTCGCAATTTCCTATCACAATATCTGGTTCGTTCTCTTGTTTATCCTGCTTGGCTTTGCCACAATGGGATTAGGATTAACTATTAAACGAAAAAGAAGTGGCTCGCAATAATGCAAGTCACTTCTTTCCTTTTTCAATGAAATCTTTGATAACAGGCTTTCGTATAGCTGGATTGCCGGTAAATACGGAATTACGTCCCAGCATGTCAACTGGTTCTCCGGAAATAGTTGTGGTTACCCCGCCAACTTCATTCACGATCACAATTCCTGCCGCCACATCCCACGGAGCAAGACTTAACGTTAAATAGCCGTCCAGGATCCCTTCCGCCACATAAGCAAACTCCAATGCAGCGGATCCATAAGTTCTCGTTCCCCGGACTGTCTTAACCAGATGCTGCATTCTTGTTTCGTCAACTAAGCGGTTTTCACAAAGCCAAAAGTGATTCAAGCTCAATATTGCTTCATGCAGTTGCACATTTTCCCGTAAATGGGCTAACCTGTCATCATTCTTATATGCCCCTTCACCGCGTTTTGCACTATACAGAATATCATCCATCACATTATAAATAAGACCGATTTCCCCAATGCCATCATGATAAATACCAATTGAAATAGCAAAATTACGTTTTTGATGGACAAAATTCATCGTTCCGTCAATTGGATCAACTATCCAGACAGTGTCGACCAAAGACTGGAGATCGTCACCAAAACCCTCTTCACTCAATAATGAATGATCTGGATATGTTTCTTTTATTAACGATGCAAAAAACTGCTCCGTTTCTTTATCCATATGTGTTACGAGATCATTCGGGTTTGATTTTGTCTCCACTGTTAATGGATCATTAATTTTTTCCCTAATTATCGTACCAGCTTGAAGCACCCAGGCTCTTGCCTGATTGTAGATTTCTTCACGTGTTTCCACATTCATATGTACTCCTCCAATGCTCTGATTATTACTATACTATCAAACCCATAACCCATAGTCATTAAAAACGAACATCCCAAGGAACCAAAAAACAGACAAAAATGACCGCTATGTAAAGAATGTAAAACATAGGCGGTCAACTATACCTTACAGCTGTTATTCATTTTCAATCTCAAGTAATTGTTTTCGCAGTTGTTCTAATCGCTCTTTTGTCTTTATGATTTGAACAGTATCATTGGCTTTCAACGCATCGTGAAGTGTAACAAGCTCATAATCGATTTCCATGCGAATGACAGGAAGTTTTTCCTGAGCTTCTTTTCGCCTTAATGCTTCCATTACATACTTCATGTCCCTACATCCTTTCAGATGGCTTTTATTATATATATGATAAAACAGCAATTTCGTTCAACATTTTCCAATTATCTATATTCTTTATTATCAATACCCACTTCCATTCCTTTTTAAACGGTTTAACTTGACTGTATTTCATCTATACTTAATAATTATTATAATCTTAATAAATCCAATGTAGGTTACATAAAGAAAGGATGATGCATCATGACGTTTAACGGCTTTACTGCACAGGACTTTGCTACATTTTCAATTGACGGGTTAGAGGAAAGGATGGAGGCTATTCAAAACCGGATTCAGCCAAAATTCCAGGAAATCGGTAGCGAATTAGTCGATCATTTGCAATCGAAATTAGGGAATGAAATGTTTTTGCATATCGCCAAGCATGCAAGAAGATCCGTCAACCCACCAAAGGATACGTGGCTTGCCATCGCAAATAATAAACGGGGCTATAAAAAACATCCGCATTTCCAGGTCGGATTGTGGGACGATCGCGTTTTCGTATGGCTGGCATATATTTATGAACTACCGAACAAAAACGAAATGGCTGAAGTATTTCTGCAACACCTGGATCAGCTTGAACAAATACTGCCACAAGATTATGACCTCTCGCTGGATCATATGAAGAAGTCCAATGAGCAAATTAAAGATGTAGCCATAAAGGACGTTTTAGACCGCTTTAAAAATGTCAAAAGCTCCGAGTTATTAATCGGAAAACAATTTGAAGCAAGTGATCCAATTTTGACAGACGGCAGTAAATTTTTAAATGAAGTAAAATCTATCTATGATAAGTTGATCCCGATTTATCAAATGTCTCTTGAAAAATGATAAAAGAGCGGCTCATTTAGGAGCTGCTCTTTTTCATTCTGATTAGTCTATCATTTTCTTTCGCCTGCTTAACAACATGATAGCTTGAATAACCGGAAGCTTTTTCGAAATCGGAAAACAGCTTCTTCTCTTCACTTTTCGATGGGACAATCTGCTTGAATCGTTTGTAAGCAAGCATAATGTCATTACTTTTTGCATTTTTTTCGTATGCCCTCTCTATCATCGTAAAAAAATTTACGACATCAACAATTTCTTCTTTCGACCATGTTTCATCAATCGGATAATGATAATTCAAGGTGTTTTCCTCCTGTTGGTTACTTCCATTTATTGCGAATATCCGCTGCTTCTTTTATTAAATCAGTTATCAGTTCACTTACAGCTGGAACTGTATGAATCCTGGCAGCAATTTGTCCTGCCCAGCCAAAACCAGCCGCTGCTTCACCATCATAAATATATCGTTTATTTGCTTGCCCGCTAATGAAATCCTTCATCTCCTCATATGTAGCTTGCTTTTGTTCCATTTCAAGTATACGGTCTGTCCACTCATTTCTTAATGCCCTTGCTGGCGCTCCTAATGTTTGCTTAATCACTGTTGTGGCGTTTTCATCAGCGTCAAGTAATGCTTGCTTGTATGCAGGATGCGCATCAACACATTCCTTTGTCGCAATAAATCGCGTACCCATTTCAATTCCCTCAGCGCCGAGTGCAAGCGCAGCCATCAGCCCCCGGCCATCACCAATTCCACCTGATGCAATAACAGGAATAGAAACGTGATCAACTACTTGTGGGGTCAATACAAGTGTCCCGACATCCCCGCGTCCGAGATGCCCGCCACCTTCCTGACCAACCACCATAACTGCGTCAGCACCTAATTCTTCTGCCTTCTCCGCCTGTCTTCTTGCGGCTACTAACACAAGTTTTTTAATTGGATGTGGATTAACCATGTCGAGTACGCCCTTTGGATTCCCTCCAGTAACTGAAATAACTGGTACTTTTTCGTCTATTGCCATCTGGACCATATGCTCAAATGGCCGTCCATGCTGGCCAATCGCAAAATTTACGCCAAATGGTTTATCTGTTAGCGTTTTTACCCGACGTATTTCTTTCTGTAGTTCATCTGGGCTCCCTAAACTCATGGCTGTAATCTGCCCTAATCCGCCAGCGTTTGATACGGCTGCGGCTAAATCAGCATAAGCAAGATATGCCAAACCGCCCTGAATAATCGGATAATCAATGTGGAGTAATTCTGTTATTTTCGTCGCCCATTTCATAAAAAATCCCCTTAAATGATTATTAATCTTAGCCTATCATGTCCGATTGCTTCTGGCTAATACAACATACTACAGTAATAGGTAAAGGAACATCATAATGCTTTCTTAGAAAACTTGGCATTCGCCAAGCCTTTGGGCGAATGA
>BMJD01000091.1 GCA_014642895.1 Lentibacillus populi | reverse complement strand
CTATTCATTATAAAGGATTTTTTGTTGTCTAGACAGTTAAAAATTGAACATTACCAACATTTTTTATTATTAGTTATAATTAATGCAACGCTAGTGACTTTAACATTACCATCTTGATTCTCTACACCTACAGATTGTCCCTTTTCTGCACCCTCTGTTTTCACGTTGACTGTCATCGTTTTTGTTTTAACAAAAGATGAATCAATAGCAACACCGACCACTAAAGGATCATGCAGTGCACATCCATTCAATTCCGGCTCAACCTTGGCATAAGCATCCATATAGAAATGACACATATCTGCTAGCGCGCGTGAAAGTAGTGTATCTCTTTCTTTCCATTCATCCAATACCGATCGTCTGAGCAATGTCTTTAGTGTAACATCTAAACCGACGAGTGTTATTGGAATACCAGATTGAAAAATAAATTGTGCTGCTTCAGCATCATGATAAACGTTTGCTTCAGCATAAGGCGTTATATTACCTGGCACGTTTATAGCCCCGCCCATATGGATGACCTCTTGTACCAAATTTACTATTTCTGGATCTTTCTCAATCGCTCTTGCCAAATTCCCTTGATTTGCAGTTGTTAAAATCGTAATATCTTTAGGGTAATTACGAACAGCAGAAATAATAAAATCACGAGCACCCATGTCCTCCGCTTGTTTATCCGTGGAAGGCAGCTGAGCATCACCAATACCGTTCTCACCGTGAATCCAAGTTGCTTTATCAGCAGGCACATGTCCCGCAAAAGTTTCTTCAACACCCTGAAAAACAGGGATCTCTTCGGCATCAAGTACTTGTAAAAGTTGACATGTATTTCTTGTTGCTTCCATAACTGATGTGTTTCCAAAGGTTGTCGTTATACCTAGAATATTTAGTTCCGGTGAATGAACGGCATATGCAATGGCGAGTGCATCATCAACACCAGTGTCTACGTCTAAAATAACATTTTTCATATCTTTAGTCCCCTTCGTAATATTCTTGGATGTTAAATATACTATGGTTTAAAGGATTGTAATTGGTCTTTACGTAACTCCGTTTTTTGTTGATCACTCTTGTCTTGAAAATATTGTGCATTCTCCCACCCCCATACATTGGATTCGGAAAGATAATAAACTTATCACCAAATTCATCGTTGAGATCTTCAACAACTTGATTTCTATCTTTCAAAGATTTTTCCTTAAACCCAAGAAAGTCTGATAAATTATATCTGAAAAACAATACAATATCATGTGTTTTTTCAATACGATCGTCCCGCTCCTTTTTCCCTTCTTTATATATTGTTGGTGTTTTTTATAAAAAAACACCAACAATTGCAGCTGATAAAATAGAGGCTAGTGTAGAGCCTAATAGTAATTTACCTCCAAATCCTGCCACGATATCCCCTTTTTCAGAATTGAGGGCTTTAACACAGCCCGTAATAACACCAATAGAACCAAAGTTGGCAAAGCTCACAAGAAAGACGGAAACAATACCTATCGTTCTAGCAGATAAATCACCCATAATTGCTTTTAAGTCCGTCATAGCAACAAATTCATTGGTTACTAACTTTGTCGCCATTACACTTCCAGCCTGTACAATATCTTGCATGGGTACACCTAAAACAAAGGCAACTGGCGCAAAAATATAACCAATTAATTCTTGGAATGATTTATGGAAAATAAAGGTGAATGCATCGTTAACAAAATATATTAAGGCCATAAATCCAATTAACATGGCTGCAATAGTAATGGCGACCTTAAAGCCATCCATAATACTGTCACTGATCATTTGGAAGAAAGCTGGTTTTTCTCCGTTGTCATCCGTAATCAGTTTGTCCTCTTCTTTATCGAGGTCATAGGGATTAATCAGATTAGCGATGACAAGGGCGGATAAAATATTAATCACAACGGCAACTACAACAAATTTCGGTTGGATAATCTGCATATATGCCCCGACAATTGTCATACTAACTGCACTCATGGAAGAGGTACATAACGTATACAAGCGTTTATCAGAAAGGTGCCCTAATTGTTTTTTCGTTGTTAACCATACTTCGGACTGTCCAATGATAGCGGCTGATATCGCATAGTAATTTTCTAATCTGCCCATGCCATTTATTTTACTTAATATTAAGCCGATACACCTAATAATTAAAGGTAGCACTTTGATATAATTCAAGAAACTGATTAATATTGAAATAAAAATAATAGGTAAAAGCACGTTAATAAAGAAAGTTGCACCAGGTTCGTTTTCCAATCCACCAAAAACAAAATCAACACCTTTAACAGCGGTGTTCATAAGCGCATTAAACCAATCAGATATTGCATCTATTAAACCAATACCAACAATTGTGTTTAACAATATCCAAGATAGTATTAACTCTAAGACTATCATTACAATGATCGGTTTTGCTTTAATATTCCTGCGATCACTGCTGAATATAAACCCAATAATGAAAACAAGTAAAAAGCTTAAAATTAAATAGATGATCCTCATACGTTAACCCCCATATAAAATATCTACTTTTTTCCTTACCTCAAATGCAGTTAGGCATGACAAATCTAGTGTAGATCATAAAGAAATTTTGCTAAGACAAAACCGAAATCCTCCTACTGGAAGCGTGACAGGGAGTAACCGGTTACACATTTGTCTAAAATAATCCAAATCCCTTATAAATAAACTTGCAATCAATTCAGACATGCTTTTGTCACTAACATTGTTGTTATCGCTTACCAAAAGTAGAAATTTAAGAACGCCAGCATCTTATTTTAGGTTACCACTGAATAGGTAACTTTTTATAGAATACATCCACCTTTACTATTTGTCAATAAAAATTTAAACTTGCAAAACAGATATTCCGATACCCCACAAAACAAAAGGTCATGAACAGGAAATAATAGAGAAAAATCCTTATTAGGACGATGACAAAAATAAATTAACTATTAAAAAGGAATCTGTAATATCATACAGATTCCTTTTGCAAATGCTCAAATCGTTCCTTTGTTGCTAACAATTCTATCGAAGGTCTGGTAACTGAAAAAATAGCACATAAAAAGGCAACAAGGACAAACAGGCCACCTACCCACGCGTTATTTACAATGGAGTGATTGGCAATTACAACTCCTCCTACTGCTGATCCTAAAGCTATCCCCAACTGCAAAGCAGAAGCATTTAAACTTAGTTGAATATCGGAGGATTCAGGCGCAGTTTTGATAAGATAGTTTTGTTGTGCCGGGGTGATAGCCCAACTTAACATACTCCAAACAACCATTACAACTAAAAATAAATAGAAAGAAAATGTTGATACGGGTATAAGGAAAATGACGATTGCAAATGCAGGAATAATGACTAAAGTACTTTTTACTGAACCCCACCTATCAGCTGACCATCCGCCCAGGCCGCCACCTACAACTGCAGCTATACAAAAAACAAAATAAACGAAGCTTATCCAATTGGCGTTTAAATGTAACACCTCTTGCAGAAATGGAGTGAAGTAGGCATATAATGTTAGATGACCACTTAACACTAACACTGTCGTTAATTGAGCGCTAATGATTTTTGGCTTTTTCAATGTTAATAATTGCTGGCGTAATGGTATTACTTGTTTTGGCGCTATCCTGGGCAGTAAAACAGCAATACCGATCATAGTTATAAGTGTTAAAACAGATATCAATATAAATGGAGCACGCCATCCATAAGCTTTACCAATTAACAGCCCAAGAGGGATCCCTAATACCAAAGACGCGCTTACCCCCATCGTAATCGTACCTATTGCCCTGGCCTGGTATTTTTCCTTCACGATAGAAGACGCAATCGTGATAGACAATACGATGATCAGAGAGCCGCCTGCAGCAGATATGATCCGGCCGACAACTAATGCTGTATTTGGTACGTAACTGTTTTAATTCCTCTTCTTTCCGGTTCAGCCTTGACGTCAGAAAGCCAATTCTTGTTTTACGTTGTTGTATCGTTGAATCAAGATACGTATGTTCAAATTGATACGCATGATAAT
>BMJD01000090.1 GCA_014642895.1 Lentibacillus populi | reverse complement strand
TTCAAGTCTGAATATTCCTTATAGGGAATAAATGGTAATTACCCCAAAATTAAAATGGTTGACAAGCTAGAAAGTTTTTTATGCAACGCAAGTGATAATTTCCTAGACAATAATAAAAGGTCTGATCCAAACTTTCCGGATCAAACCTTTCACCTTAATAATAGCCTTCACGTGGATAACCATATCCGTACGGGTAATATGGGGGATAAGGCGGGTATGGGTAATAATAGCCGCCGGGGTGTATTGCTCCGTAAAAAAATGGTGCAAAGGCAAGACCAGTCAGAAATGGCAGGACAGGAAACTGCCGTTGGTCATCGTGTGATTCGGCTGGATAACGGTATGGTTGGCCACCTTGGTAATTCACCGGATAATTCAATGGAATCTTCCTTTCTAAACATTCTCATTAAAATATATGCGAATGCCCCGGGAAGAGAGCATGTATCGTTAGTGTTTATCCTGTAAATCCGGCAATGAAGGTTTGTTATGTTTTTTTTAATGTATAGATATTGAATTCCGGTTTGCATAAAAATCGATAAGGCAACCGTGTTGTACCGATCCCTCTGCTGACATACAATAATAAATCGCCATTGTTGAATGAATACTTACCCTGAACATATTTTTCGGCGTATGCTGGTGTATATAAGTCACCAATAAATGGAAATCTGACTTGTCCGCCATGACTGTGCCCCGAAAGCTGAATATCGACAGGGTACTTGACCGATGTATCGGCAAAATCTGGTTCATGGGCAAGTAAGATCGTAAAGAGATCAGGATTTGCCTGTTTTAACGTTTTCGTCAAGTCAGGTCTTCCGAGCATAAGGTCATCAATGCCAGCCAGGATAATCCCGTCATTATCCTTATTAAGTGTGACATGCTGATTTTGCAAAAGCTGGAAGTCTGCCTGTTCCATCGTATCCTTTACAACGTTTGTTCCATAACCGCCATGATCATGATTTCCATATATCCAATATTTCCCTTGCTTCGCGGTTAAAGTTCGTAAAACAGTAATCAGCTGATGATTCCAATTATACGTATTCGGTTCATCAACAAGATCACCTGTGAAAACAATCAGATCCGGATTTTGTTTGTTTATTTGGGCTACAAGATCTTTTAGTTGATCAAGTGTATAATGAAAGCCGATATGGGTATCGGAAAATTGGACAATTTTAAAATCGTGAAAAGCATTTGGGATTTTTGCAGATGTAATTGTTTTATTATTGATATGAAGCATTTTTGGTTCGATATCACGGGCATAATAATAGGTTCCGCCGCCAATACCAAAGATAGCAAGTATGCTGCCAAACATTTTTTTCAAAAACGATCTTCTATTCATCAAGGTCAAACCTTTCTACGGTGGTAAAGAAAAGATTTAAATTTTAACTATATTAATTCATTGACAGAAATGCGACGTCCAGTCCAGCGCCAAGTGGTTAGTATACTTAAAAAATATCTTTCTAAAATTATAGCACGTATAAGGCATATTTTTATATGAAAATTTTCTGATCGCTGGGCTATTGTAATCTGCAAATTTTTTGACTTATTGTTGTCACAAGAATAATATTGTAGGTGGGAAGGGAATAAAACGCTTACAGGGGGACGTTATGAAAAATCAGACAGTCATTGTAACAGGAAGTTCCAGCGGTATGGGAAAACATATGGCAAAAAAATTTGCTTCAGATGGGGCAAATGTTGTACTAACGGGAAGAAATGAAGAACGGCTGCGTACTGCAAGAGAAGAAATAATGGGCGGCGCAACAGGTGATGTACTTATTGTACATATGGATGTAAGAAATCCGGAAGATGTCGAACGGATGGTTAATGAAACCATTGAGAAGTTTGGTACCATTGATCATTTAGTAAATAATGCTGCTGGAAACTTTATTTGCCCAGCAGAGGATTTGTCCGTAAATGGATGGAATGCAGTTATTGATATTGTGTTAAATGGTACATTTTATTGCAGTCGTGCAGTTGGCAAATACTGGATTGATAACGGCGAAAAAGGTTCCATTTTAAACATGGTAGCAACTTACGCGTGGAATGCCGGTGCCGGGGTTATTCACTCCTCAGCAGCAAAAGCGGGTGTGCTAAATATGACCCGAACGCTGGCGGTTGAATGGGGAATGAGGTACGGGATACGTGTGAATGCGGTTGCTCCGGGTCCAATTGAACGAACGGGTGGTGCTGGTAAATTATTTGAATCGGAGCAGGCGGCAAACCGTACCATCAATTCTGTTCCGTTAAAGCGGCTTGGCACCCCGGAGGAAATTGCCGACTTAGCTCATTTTTTATTGTCGGACAAAGCGGCCTATATTAACGGTGAAGTTGTAACAATGGATGGGGGACAATGGTTGAATAAGTTTCCTTTTTAGATTGATTCGGGCTTCCGACGCATGTAATACGTGGAAAAAACGCGTGTTAACTGGGCTAAGATAACACGCGTTTTTTCAGATGACGTAATAAAATATTGAAAAGAAGTGAAAAGCTGATCCAGCAATGACGAACAAATGCCATACAGCATGGTGATATGGAAAACTGCGCCATACGTAAAATATTGCACCAACTGTATAGAAAATGCCACCTGTAATTAACAGAAGAATACCAGTTTCATGCATGACCGATGTTAGCGGCCCCCAGACAAGGATAATGAGCCAGCCCATTGCAATATAAAAAATTGTTGATAAAACAAGGAATTTTTTTACGAAAAATATTTTAAATACGATTCCGCAGATCGCGATTCCCCAAACGATACCGAATAAAATCCAGCCTATTTCGCCTCTGAGCAGTACAAGTAATAAGGGTGTATATGTTCCAGCAATAAACAGATATATGGACGAATGATCAAAAATTTGAAAAATGTCCTTCCATTTTCCCTCAGGCAGGCTGTGCACAATCGTTGATGTTGAATACATGAATAGCATGGTAACACCAAAGATCGTTACGGAAACAATCTGCCATGGACTTCCGTTTAACGAGGCATATATGATCAGCAAAACCAATCCTGCAATACTTAGTAATGCACCGATCCCGTGTGTAATAGCGTGGGCGATTTCTTCTTGTTTTGTATACGTGTGTGTTGTCATGAATTTTCCCTCAACCCGTTCTTTGTGACATAGTTTATTTTAAGTATACTACGATATGCCAAAATTATAAATGTCTTTTAAACATGATCAGCAAATAGCGGTAAGTGATATTCGGTAAACCATGTTTCTATACGTAAATTATGGTAAACTGAATTTGTAGATGAATGCTTTCTCCTTATTATTACCATGTAAAGGAGCGTTTTTTTATGAGTACTATACAGGATAAACAATTAACAGATATTATGATTGAAGAGGTTATGATCCCTTCTGAAAAGGTAGCACATGTCCAAGTAAATAATCCATTGGAGCATGCCTTATTAGTGCTGGTTAAATCGGGTTATTCTGCTGTGCCTGTTTTGGATGCGGAGTATAAATTGGCTGGTACGATAGGGAAAACGATTATATTAAATCAAATTTTAGGGCTGGAGCGTTTTGAATTTGAAAAGCTTGCCGATATGCGTGTGCACGAAGTGATGAATGTTGATATTCCGCGTTTAACTAAAGAAAAAACGTTTATGGATGGATTAAACACGGTGATTAATTATCCATTCGTTTGCGTTGCAGATGAGGAAGGTTATTTTGATGGCATTGTAACGAGACGGGCGATACTAAAGCAATTAAAACGGGATCAATATAGAACAAAGGCGTAAGCGCCCGTTTAGCGGCGTATGTGCTGGACTGAGCCGTAGGAGATAAAGGAAACACGACGACCTGAGGGAGTCGATGTTGACTTATCGTACGGAGGCGGGTGTTGCACACTAGCCGCTGGGCGCTGGAGCCGGACGTGGCTTACTCTGCTGAGAGCAGAATAGAGCCTGAATTTTATACTTTTGTATGAAAACAATTTTCCAAAGAAGACAACACCTAACTAGGCCCTTTCGTTACTCATTTTTTTGGAGGGCTTTATTTATTTTTTTATT
>BMJD01000089.1 GCA_014642895.1 Lentibacillus populi | reverse complement strand
GTCTTGTGCGTTTCATGTTGTAAGCCTCCCTAACACATTAAGTAGTATAATACATTCCACTCTTAGTGTCCAAGTTCATTTAGGGGCTTATGAGCAACGATACCTTGTAGTTGACTAAATCCAAGACTACCTAATACGTTCAAGATTTTGTGTCTCCAATAAAATGCGGTGGATATGCGTATTTGAAGGCGTTTAGCAATTTTGAGCAGGGTATAGCCCTCTACCATTAGTTCGATGTATTTTACCCATTTTTCAGGGTAACGTGAGCCTGAAAACGGAGTGTTGGTCATATCATTGAAAGTCTTATTGCAATCCTTACAAAGATAGCGTTGCCTTGAACGGTATTTACCACTACGTTTTACAGACATACTGCCACAATGAACACAAAGCCATACCAGAAGCAAACCGAGCCTAACGAATGGTGTTAAGTATTTTTGTGATTTTATCTGGTTCTTCTGGAAATAAATCTTCTTTCATAGCATTAAACAATGCTAACTGCTCTGGTTTAGTTAAATCACTAAAATCTTCATATACATTTTTCCACACCCTGAACGCCTCTTGAACGTTATTATATTAACCTTCTACGAGTATGGTCAAGAAAGCAACAATTAATGCGAAAACAGCCACAATAAAAAGAAAACCTTCCATACATATAAGCCTTCTGATACTGGTTTTTAATTTATAACCCTGATAGTATACTCTAAAATACCGAGGTTTTTTAAAAAAGTAATTTACGTACAACTTTCCCTTTTAAAAAATCGTCCTCTGTAATGAGAACGTTATTAAGGAGTTCTTACGTTGGCCAAATTGAGACCCTTTCAGTATGTAGAACGTATTTATGAAGATCATTACCACCACGATTTAAGACGGTATTTAACAAAGATGACCTACAGCCAGGAAGAAGCAGATGATATTATTCAGGAGCTTTTCACGAAATAATAACCAAACCCAGTATTATCAAGGATGTTCGTTCCATTAAAGGATGGCTAAAAGTAGCGGCACGAAATACCCTTATAGACAGATACAAAAAGAATAGACCTAGCTTATTAAAAGAAGGGGACATTATAGAAGACTTGTTAATCAATAATTATTCACCTGAAGATCAAATAATCATAGATGCGCAGCTGGGTTCTATACTTGCTACTCTGTCTAAAACGGATAAATCTATCATTCTTACTAAAGAATATTATGGTTATGATTATAAAGAAATAAGTGAAATGTTAAATCTGAGTATTTCTACAATCAAATCGCGCGTGTTTCGGGTTAAGAAAAGGTTGATAAAAGCGAGGAATGATTTAGATGAATGAGTATGAAAAGAAAATTCATAAACTATGTAAGGAATTAATTCCAGTTTTTGATGATTTAGATACAGAGACACAAGAAATAATCAACGAGCATATCCACTGTTGTCCTGAATGTGACAACATGCTCGATAAGAGAGATTTTTTTAATACAACTATTGAGAACACGGAAAACAACGAGAGTGAGGACATTGATATTAAGCCCCTCAAGAAATTAGTCCATATAAATATAGGCATACGGCTTCTGTTGTTCTTAATGAGGATATTGGTGCTTTTCGTTATATCTTTTGATAGTTTACGTTTCCACGACTTTGGAGACGCGTTAGCCATACAGACTTTTCAGTTTGGAGCCTTTTTGTTTTATTTACCAACAGCCATTTTTCTGCTAGTTTTCACATGGACGTTCTTAAATAAAAAATGGATCATCTATTCATTAATAGTAGACTTAGTGATTTTACTAGCCATTTGGCAACTTCCATTATTACATTAGTTTTAAGGAGGGGATTGGGTGTATTTAATACTTGCGGGTGGATTGTTTTTAGGTTTTTTGGTTTTTGGCTTCTTCTTTATCCTTTCAAAATTTAAAGAGCAGTATTATTTGGCCCCACTGCTGACATTTATTACAGCTTTAATCATTGGTTTTTATAGTTTTTTCTTTGTAAGAGGGTTTGAAGGAATGGGTTATGTATTCCTAGCAGGGGGCATCTTTCTAATCAGTGTATTGGGAACGATGGCATTGCCATTATTGACTAAATCGTCTAAACTCACAAAGGTTTCTATTTGGGATAAAATCGGTCTATTCGTATTATCGGTGCTCTTTTTCACCACCATATTCGTTGTGAATCTAAAGGATGATGATTATTGGATTATTGATGAAGGGCACACCGTTGTTAATGATGACACCTATACTCATTATCGTGTTTCAACAATCTCAGAAGGAAACAAAGAAATTTATTTAAAACTTGGCGAAGAATATATCGGTAAGAAAATTGAAGTTGAGGAAATTAATCAAAACGAAAGCACAGAAGTTGTTTTGAATGTGGTTGAGGATGAAAACAACCCTAACAAGTCCCCGTTTATTTATATAGGACTCGATGAGATCAAAGAACCTTTAACCGTTAGTACGACAGAAGGGAAAGAATTTAAGTCAGCTCTTGAGATAATTAATGAATAGCAGAAATATATATATATTAAAAACCCCCGCTTAGGGGGTTTTTGTTAGCAAGAACAGCTGTCTTTTCTTGGGAACCAACAGCACAGTGTGCAAAGTTTGAAACAGCGCAAGACTTCAGTCTGCAATCACACCAGCAATCATTTGTGCCGTATATGGCCCAACCGTTATCGCGCTGTAAGCAACACTGATCGTAAGGGTTTCGAACCGGTGTCAACTTTTCCACTTCCTGTTCCTCACTTTCCATAGACTACTTAAAGTATATAGAAAGTGTGTTATTTAAGATAAACTGTTGAGTCTTATTTGCTGAATTCTGTTTAACCTTATTTGTGGAAAACTGTTAATTATATTTTAACGTTTACACTTGTCCCAAGAGAGCTGGCAGGTGATGCAGGATTGAACGATAAACATACGGGTCGGCTGGAGCGCGGAGAAAAAAGCAAATGCTGCTCTATACAGCTGTGAGGATCTGTGAAGCTCTGGACATCAAGGTGGATCCGTTGATTGAGATGTTAAAAAAGAGTTGAAAAATAGAAGTGAAGATTCCTTGATTTGTACCTTACCTTGCATCATAACAAATACGGCTTTTTAAAAAGGTGCTATATGTTGTGAAAGGAAATTCTAAATCATTACAAGATAAATGAGCATACGATGGCACTCCTGCCTGCAGCACAATTGGGCTATGATACAATTGTGCTTTAACGGGAGATACAGGTATTCGTTCGCAAAACTCCCATCCAGCTTATTCATATAGCCTGCTTCCTGCTTAGACAATTACGCTTCATATGAGCGGCGGAGAAAAGCTGTCGTCATGCATCAAGCCGGATTCAAACGGAAGGTCCCCATTCCAATTGATCCGTACAAAGGCATATCCACCTTCCCAACCACCCCCCCAAACAGATTTCCAATGTAACTGGATCTTCTATCATCATATCCTGGAAATAAGGGCATACCAATCACGCAAATACCCAGAAGTAAAATCCATTATTACGTTTAAAAATGGACAGCTATTACCAATTGACGTTTCGCATTTTGTATGGGAGAAGCAGATGGAGCGAACGGCTACATGTTTGTTTGAGCATAAGATATCGTGAAATGGGGCTGTACAGAGAAATAACATCACACAGCAGCAATTATAAATCCTTTGCCACAAAGAGAATAAAAAATTAAGTTGAAATTGTTGTAGCTTGGATACAAACAAGGCTGAGAAACGATCCAATTCGGAGAAATTGCAACAGCTGCAACAATTCCATAAACTCACCATTCTATTTTCCATTCCCTAAACATTGTTTAGCCTCAACTGGCTTAACCTTTTTCTCTTCTAATTCAATCAACGCCACTACCTCCAGCAAAGAATAGACAGCATCGTTCTTTGTATATACTTGGTCGTCTATCAAGCTGCATATGGTTTGAATGATCCTGCTTTTCATGTCGGTTAGGGTCCATTTTGTGTGTAGTTCGTTTAGTAGGTTATGTTGGGTTACCTCCAGCTTTTCCATTTACCGATCCCTCCCATATTTTTAAATCTGTACTTATATGCGTACAACTATTGGTTATATTATATAGTACGCTTATAAGTACAGTCAACCTTTAGTATGGAAATGAGGAAAGAGATTGGTTAAGGTAGAGATTGTCTTGAATGAGTTACTTAGTCGATACGATTTGAGCATAAACCAGTTGCATTTGTTAACCGGAATTCGCCGGGCTACACTTAGTGAATTGGCTAATGGGAAGCGGCAAAGAATTCAGTTGAAGCATATTGAGAAGATTGCTAATGCGTTGGAGATTGAGGATATTAATGAGGTTATAACATTAAAAAAGCATTAACGACAAAATATCGATGATGGAAAACCCTTGCTTTTTAAATCCGGCCTGGTGACATAGCGAGTATGTGTAAAATTATACTCGGTAGTAATTGCGGTACTTTTTGATAGCCAAAAAAGAGAAGGCGCTCTATCATTAAAATGTATGCTTTGCACGGCA
>BMJD01000088.1 GCA_014642895.1 Lentibacillus populi | reverse complement strand
GCACCAATGGCGTATGAAAAAATGTATCTAAGGTAAGATAGCTTTATAGAAAAACGTACTAGCCTCTCTGTTAAAAGAAGGGGCGTTCTTTCCCCTTCTTTTAACAGAGAGGGAAGCAAGCGGAGCGCGGTAGGAATTTAAAAAATTCACCATTTCTAGTGTCCAATTTCTTGACATAGATCCAAAATACATCTAAAAATAGTTTTTTCATGTCCTCGAAATCGCATTTTTTTAAAATACTTACCTCCATCTAGTTAAACCTCCTACATCATGATTCATAAATTATGTATCGTTAATTTTCTGTTTTCTTTACACAATAGCAAAGGCACTTTTTGAACTTGTTCCTCTAAAACGCCCTTTTATTGAAGAATTATTTATTTTAGATGGCATTGTAGAACCAAATAAAGTGAAACTTCAATCAGTGGGGGGTTTTTTTCATCCCCACTGATTGTTAGTTTAACAGAATCGGACCTTTACGGGCAGTTGATCCCCCACTTACTTTTCTCGTCTATTCTCGAAAACTTGAAGTGGGGGTCTTACTGCCCGTTTAGGCGGGATAAAATTAAGCGTATTTAAACCGAACAATTTTAATGCCTTTTTTGAGCCATTCACGCCATGTCCGGCTTCAAGGTGTTTAAAAATGGCACCGCCAAGAACAATATTGATCATCAGCGCACCAATTCTCGCAAATTTTTTCCCTGATTTGGATATTATTGATATAAATAAAAATATGGAACCGATCAATTCAAGAAAGCCTGCAAACTTCATTGCCCTTCTGGATAATTTAAAGCCTTCTTTAAATTGCATTGCAGCCTGGTCATCATCTTGCACCTTTGGCAAGCTGCTTTGAAAAAGGGTTTTTGCGACATAACCATTGGAAAAATGTTGTAGCATGTCTATTCACTCCTGAGTCTAATGTGTATTTTCCAAACGTTTTTCCACGTTTAATGATAGTGATAAAAAACATTAACATCGTATATCATATCAAAATCATCTGCAACATCCAAAGGCATTGCTTGCAAAGTCAACTCCTAAAATAAACGTTTTCTCTTCGGACTTACACAACCCAGCAAATATAATGTGGAATAGACACCCATAGTTAAACCGACTAATACCACGATTGTTATCACCCAAATAAGCATCTCCAAATTACTCATCTCCGCAATCCATAAACTTAAACAATCCGGCCCTTATATGCTATGTTGGCGCGATTCTTATTCGTAATCGCACCCGATGGGTAACAATGTAGAATTAGTGGTGTTTGCTTCACCGCCTTTTTTAACATCTTCTTCCTTAACTTTTATATGATATGTGGTAGCAAGTCCATATCCTCCACTTGCCCGCCTCCTGCTGCAAAAGGAGATTTGAAGCAATCCCATAATTACCATCTTACAAGGGATTCAATCAGAAATGATATTCTGGACAACATCGCCTAACGCCGCGGCTAGCTCCTTCGGGCGTGACAACATTGGCCAGTGGTGTGTCGGCAGATCAACATAGGTAACATCATTCAACTCTTCGGGGCCACTTAGCCACCCTTTTTCGATAAAAGACTTGATCTCATCAGATGTGTGCGCTGTGCAAATAATGGTGCTCGGCACATCAAGTCGCCTGTCATTGGTCAAAACAGGTGCCTCACGTACAGCACCACCCGGCTCGGGAACAGCTCGTTGTCTTAATAGATTACGGTGTTCATCGCTCATTCCATTGATGTCGGCCTCATCAAGGTTTTTCCACGAAGGAAACGGCATCTCAACGCCATCGAATTCCGGATTCATTGCATCCTTCTCGGGGAAGCTATCAACATACACCATGGCAGCGATTTGTTCAGGCATGCGGTCACTCACAGCGTAACCTGTGGCTCCAGTAGCACTGTGTACGGCGAGCACAACAGGCTCCCCAGCTACTTTTACGGCATCACATATGGCATCGACGTGGTCAGAAAAATTAATTGCAGAACGATCGGTATCATTTGATTCCAAACCTGGCAGCGTCAAAGCTCTGACATTGTAACCATCCGCTCGGAGGACATCTGTAACATCATTCCATGCCCATGCCCCTAGCCAGAATCCGGGAACCAAAATGATCGGTGTATCTGATTTTTGTTTGTTCATGAATATTTCTCCTTTGTTATAAAATCAAAGAACCAATCCTTGTGTAAAATCATATAAATGCCGTGGGGCACAGTAGATTATACAGCTTGTACCCTGACAACCTCTGTCAGAAAAATTCATTTTCCTCAAAAAGTCCCTCCTCTACTTCTTTTGTCTCAATATATAGTCTTCTGTATTCTTTATTTCGACACAATAATAAAGATCCCTTTTTTAAAGGGGAGATTAGTCGTTAAATTGTTCCTTTTATTACTGTTTAAACATATATATTAATTAAAAAGGCTCCATTTTGAAAAAAGATTGAATCAAAATGGAGCCCCCGCTCAGTATATCCAAATTTCTACTTTAATCTTCAACTTTCTGCCTGATACAGCTAAGAATTCCTTCTTGAAAAAATCGAGTAAAATTTAACTTCTTACCGATTTGTTTGCACCCACTAATTTCTCTGCTTCCTCTGGAGGGTAGGTTTTCTTTATAAAAAAGGCCAAAATGACACCAACAACGGAAAGCACGGTGATCACTATAAAGGCAACATTCACGCCATGAATCATCGGGGTTAAGATCGTTGGGTCCTGCTTCGCCTCCTCTCCCGTTGTGGTCATGACAGTCACAAGAATCGCCGTTCCAATCGAAGCAGAGACCTGGCGCATGGTATTATTCATCGCTGTCCCATGCGCGATTAACCGTTTAGGTAATTGATTCAACCCAGCCGTTGTCACCGGCATCATCACCATCGACAATCCAAACATCCGAATAGCATAATAGATGGTGAGATAAGTAAACGAAGTTGAAGTCGTCAGGTTTGCAAATGGCAATGTCGTGAGAGTCATGATGATTAATCCCGTAATCGCCATCCACTTGGCGCCAATTTTATCGAAAATACGCCCCGTGATCGGTGACATCAAACCCATGACGAGTGCCCCGGGTAAAATGGCCAATCCGGATTCCATCGCTGTGAAGTCCCGCATATTTTGCATATAAAGCGGGATCAAAGTTTCGATTCCAATGAGACCCATAAATGCGAGCATTCCAATGCCGGTCGTCAATGTGAAAATAAAATATTTAAATACCCTGAATTCCAGCATCGGATGGGCAAGTCGCAGCTGCCGCACAATAAACAGAACCAAAGCAATCACACCTATTGTTAAGGTGAGTATGGTTGTCAAATTTCCCCAGCCGAAATTTCCTGCACAGGTGAAGCCATAAAGCAATCCTCCAAAACCAAACGAGGATAGAATAATAGATAAGATATCGACTTTCGGACGGGTCAGCTCTGTAACATTTTGCATGACACGCGTAGCAATGCCAATAAGCAAAAGGGCAATAGGCAAAATGACAAAGAACATGACACGCCAGGAATAAGCACTGATCAGCCAACCGGACAGGGCCGGCCCGATAGCCGGAGCAAACTGGATAACTAGGCCAACCAGCCCCATCGCAGCGCCTCGCTTATGAATTGGATAAATTAATAAAAAGACCGTTTGCATCAGTGGCATCATAATCCCGGCACCGGCTGACTGTACAATTCGTCCAAATAAAAGAACACCGAAGTTCGGCGCAACTCCGGCAATTAATGTTCCAAAGGCAAAAATGCTCATTGCTGAAATAAAGAGCTGCCGTGTTGTAAAGCGTTCAATTAAGAATGCTGTAACGGGAATCATCACACCATTGACAAGCATAAAAACGGTTGTTAACCACTGGCCTGTATTTGCAGTAATATGCATTTCTTTCATAATCGGAGGGATTGCTGTTATCATCGTCGTCTGATTTAAGATTGAAATAAATGCCCCCGCCAATAGCAAGGCGACAATTGTCTTTCTGTTATAAGTTTGGGATGTCACTCATACCCACCTCTTCTATCTGTAAAAAAAGATAGTTTTATTATGACAAGTACCTATCATAACCTGTTTCCCAGCCATTTGAAAAGTAAGAAGCATCATCCCCCACTTTTTTTAATGAGCTGGGTGCTTATGTCCTGATCACTACATTAAACCCTGAACAATGCCTATTTGGCAAGTCCAGGGTTCTTTCTTGTAGCTATAAAAAAGATTTGATCATTTCTTCGGTATTTTCCCTGTTGAAGGTACAATACCTTTGCTTTTGATTGACCTTTTCTTTTAAGCCAGTAATGTTGAAAAGTTAATCAATTTCTTTTAAAAGTTGCTCTACTTGTTGTCTAAGTGTAGGAATTTTGTTTTGCACTACATCCCAAACAATCCGATAATTAATGGAAAAATAACCATGAATCATCATATCTCTCATTCCAGCCATCTTTCTCCACTCAACTTGAGGATTCATTTTTCGGATTTCTACTGGAATATTTTTGGTCGCTTCTCCGATAACCAAAATATTCTTAATGACCGCATCGAAAACTAAATCATTATCTAGGAAATAGTCATAGGTTACTCCTCTAGTAAATTTCTCTACTTTAACTGCAGCGGATAAAATATCTTCTAAAAAGACTCTAGGCTCCCCTAGGCTCCCTTTGCATATATAGCCCCTCTTAAAATACTGGGTTTTAAAGCGGGGTTAATATCATCCAATATGACTAAATCAACCGGCTTCTGAAAATGATCCTCAAGGTTGAATTTTAAGTCCATGTAATTATCAAAAGACAAGTCTGTATCATTAAATTCTACTATCACATCAATGTCGCTGGATTCTTTTTGCTCTTCGCGGCTGTACGAACCAAACAAGCCAATACGCTTAACACCATATTTTTCTTTCCATATATTCAATTTTTTTGACAATTCATCAAGGATTTCCTGTTGAGATAACATATCATCACCGTCATTTCCCGATACATATTTATTTTCATTATAACATTACCATCACTAGCGTTGCATAAATATATTTATAATTTTCTGCAAATGTCATTCCTGTGATTTTTGTCAAAAAGTCAAAGTCCAATCAAAGATGGCTCCGTC
>BMJD01000087.1 GCA_014642895.1 Lentibacillus populi | reverse complement strand
GGTTATAGTTAAGTCCTCGATCGATTAGTATCCGTCAGCTCCACGTGTCACCACGCTTCCACCTCGGACCTATCTACCTCATCGTCTCTGAGGGATCTTACCTTCCAGAGGTCAGATGTCAGAAACCGGAGGTCGGATTCATTCATCCTGAACCTTCCCAGCCAAAGCTTTTTCTCTGACTTCTGGCTTCTGAACTCTGACCTCTGGAAGTGGGAAGTCTCATCTTGAGGGTGGCTTCATGCTTAGATGCTTTCAGCACTTATCCTTGCCACACGTAGCTACCCAGCTATGCTCCTGGCGGAACAACTGGTACACCAGCGGTGTGTCCATCCCGGTCCTCTCGTACTAAGGACAGCTCCTCTCAAACTTCCAACGCCCACGACGGATAGGGACCGAACTGTCTCACGACGTTCTGAACCCAGCTCGCGTACCGCTTTAATGGGCGAACAGCCCAACCCTTGGGACCGACTACAGCCCCAGGATGCGATGAGCCGACATCGAGGTGCCAAACCTCCCCGTCGATGTGAACTCTTGGGGGAGATAAGCCTGTTATCCCCGGGGTAGCTTTTATCCGTTGAGCGATGGCCCTTCCATACGGAACCACCGGATCACTAAGCCCGACTTTCGTCCCTGCTCGACTTGTAGGTCTCGCAGTCAAGCTCCCTTCTGCCTTTACACGCTACGAATGATTTCCAACCATTCTGAGGGAACCTTTGGGCGCCTCCGTTACCTTTTAGGAGGCGACCGCCCCAGTCAAACTGCCCGCCTGACACTGTCTCCGAACCGGATGACGGTCCTGGGTTAGAATGTCCGTACAGCCAGGGTGGTATCCCACGGGTGCCTCCACCGAAGCTGGCGCTCCGGGTTCTAAGGCTCCCACCTATCCTGTACAAGCTGTACCAACATGCAATATCAGGCTACAGTAAAGCTCCACGGGGTCTTTCCGTCCTGTCGCGGGTAATGCGCATCTTCACGCATCGTATAATTTCACCGGGTCTCTCGTTGAGACAGTGCCCAAGTCGTTGCACCTTTCGTGCGGGTCGGAACTTACCCGACAAGGAATTTCGCTACCTTAGGACCGTTATAGTTACGGCCGCCGTTTACTGGGGCTTCGGTTCTGCGCTTCGCACCCATTGGCACTAACGCTTCCCCTTAACCTTCCAGCACCGGGCAGGTGTCAGCCCCTATACTTCGCCTTTCGGCTTCGCAGAGACCTGTGTTTTTGCTAAACAGTCGCTTGGGCCTATTCACTGCGGCTCCATGTAAATGAAGCACCCCTTCTCCCGAAGTTACGGGGTCATTTTGCCGAGTTCCTTAACGAGAGTTCTCCCGATCACCTTAGGATTCTCTCCTCGCCTACCTGTGTCGGTTTGCGGTACGGGCACCTGTGACCTCGCTAGAGGGTTTTCTTGGCAGTGTGAAATCAGGAACTTCGCTACTCATGTTCACTCCCCATCACAGCTTGAGATTGCTGAACGGATTTGCCTATCCAGCTCTCTTACTGCTTGGGCGCACACATCCATCGGTGCGCTTTCCTTATCCTACTGCGTCTCCCCATCGCTACATAACGGTCATGAGGTGGTACAGGAATATCTGCCTGTTGTCCATCGCCTACGCCTTTCGGCCTCGGCTTAGGTCCCGACTAACCCTGAGCGGACGAGCCTTCCTCAGGAAACCTTAGGCATTCGGTGAAAGAGATTCTCACTCTTTTTTCGCTACTCATACCGGCATTCTCACTTCCAAGCGCTCCACCAGTCCTCACGGTCTGACTTCGCAGCACTTGGAACGCTCTCCTACCATCACAGAAGTCAGATATCAGAAACCAGATGTCAGATTTACTTTAAACCCATTTTTGGATCATTGAATAAAGTTGCTTTCCTAAATCATCATACTGGTTAAACAATTCCTCGAAAGTCTCATTGTTGATATATTGAAGATCCTTAGATAATTCTAATAAAACCTTTACCTCATCTTTAGACCCCTGTGCTATCAACAAAAACCTTTTAAAATCAGCAATCGTACTTTTCTTACCATACCCTTCAGCAATATTTACGGGTATGGAAGTAGCTGCTCTTCTTAATTGACTTCCAAGTTCATACTTTTCGAAGTCTGGAAATTCTAGGGTGATTTGATGAACTTGTAACGCAAGCCGATAAGAGATTTTATAAACTCTTAATTCTTGGTAACTTTTTATCATCTTCTATTCACTCTCTTTTTCCGACTTCCGGCCTCTGATATCTGACCTCTGGATCCGCAGCTTCGGTGATACGTTTAGCCCCGGTATATTTTCGGCGCAGTGTCACTCGACCAGTGAGCTATTACGCACTCTTTAAATGATGGCTGCTTCTAAGCCAACATCCTGGTTGTCTGGGCAACGCCACATCCTTTTCCACTTAACGTATACTTGGGGACCTTAGCTGGCGGTCTGGGCTGTTTCCCTTTCGACTATGAACCTTATCACCCATAGTCTGACTCCCAAGGGGAAGTAGCTGGCATTCGGAGTTTGACTGAATTCGGTAACCCGGTGAGGGCCCCTCGTCCAATCAGTGCTCTACCTCCAGTACTCGCTATCCTTGAGGCTAGCCCTAAAGCTATTTCGGAGAGAACCAGCTATCTCCGTGTTCGATTGGCATTTCACCCCTACCCACACCTCATCCCCGCATTTTTCAACATACGTGGGTTCGGGCCTCCAGTCAGTGTTACCTGACCTTCACCCTGGACATGGGTAGATCACACGGTTTCGGGTCTACGACCGCATACTCATTCGCCCTGTTCAGACTCGCTTTCGCTGCGGCTCCGTGTCTTCCACTTAACCTTGCATACGATCGTAACTCGCCGGTCCATTCTACAAAAGGTACGCCGTCACACATCAATGTGCTCCGACTACTTGTAAGCGCACGGTTTCAGGTTCTCTTTCACTCCCCTCCCGGGGTGCTTTTCACCTTTCCCTCACGGTACTGGTTCACTATCGGTCACTAGGGAGTATTTAGCCTTGGGAGATGGTCCTCCCGGATTCCGACGGAATTCCACGTGTTCCGCCGTACTCAGGATCCACTCCGGAGGAAATGCCTTTTCAACTACAGGGCTCTTACCTGCTTTGGCTGATCGTTCCAGATCGATTCGTCTAACACATTTCTTGATAACTCCTGGTGGAGTGTCCTACAACCCCAAAAGGCAAGCCTTTTGGTTTGGGCTGATTCCGTTTCGCTCGCCGCTACTCAGGAAATCGCGTTTGCTTTCTCTTCCTCCGGGTACTGAGATGTTTCAGTTCCCCGGGTCTGCCTCCTGTATCCTATGTATTCAGATACAGGTACTGCTCCATTACGAGCAGTGGGTTCCCCCATTCGGAAATCCCCGGATCGCAGTCTACTTACGACTCCCCGAGGCATATCGGTGTTAGTCCCGTCCTTCTTCGGCTCCTAGTGCCAAGGCATCCACCGTGCGCCCTTCTTCACTTAACTATTTTCTAAGCTCTAAAAACGCTATTACGTTTGATGTCGTTGTTTGTCTTTCTCTTATTTAGTTTTCAAGGTACAAAAATGGAGCCTAGCGGGATCGAACCGCTGACCTCCTGCGTGCAAAGCAGGCGCTCTCCCAGCTGAGCTAAGGCCCCGTGACTCTCTTATAGATGGTGGGCCTGAGTGGACTCGAACCACCGACCTCACGCTTATCAGGCGTGCGCTCTAACCAGCTGAGCTACAGGCCCATCCATATGTTATATAGAAAGAGAAATTACTCTCTCAAAACTGAACCAAACAACCCAGTATGGCTTATGAAAGATGACTCTTTCACGTTCCGTAGTTATCCTTAGAAAGGAGGTGATCCAGCCGCACCTTCCGATACGGCTACCTTGTTACGACTTCACCCCAATCATTGGCCCCACCTTCGGCGGCTGGCTCCAAATGGTTACCTCACCGACTTCGGGTGTTGCCAACTCTCGTGGTGTGACGGGCGGTGTGTACAAGGCCCGGGAACGTATTCACCGCGGCATGCTGATCCGCGATTACTAGCGATTCCGGCTTCATGCAGGCGAGTTGCAGCCTGCAATCCGAACTGGGAATGGTTTTATGGGATTTGCTTCACCTTGCGGCTTCGCTGCCCTTTGTTCCATCCATTGTAGCACGTGTGTAGCCCAGGTCATAAGGGGCATGATGATTTGACGTCATCCCCACCTTCCTCCGGTTTGTCACCGGCAGTCACCTTAGAGTGCCCAACTGAATGCTGGCAACTAAGATCAAGGGTTGCGCTCGTTGCGGGACTTAACCCAACATCTCACGACACGAGCTGACGACAACCATGCACCACCTGTCTCTCTGTCCCCGAAGGGAACACGCTATCTCTAGCGCTAGCAGAGGATGTCAAGACCTGGTAAGGTTCTTCGCGTTGCTTCGAATTAAACCACATGCTCCACCGCTTGTGCGGGCCCCCGTCAATTCTTTTGAGTTTCAGCCTTGCGGCCGTACTCCCCAGGCGGAGTGCTTAATGCGTTAACTTCAGCACTAAGGGGCGGAAACCCCCTAACACCTAGCACTCATCGTTTACGGCGTGGACTACCAGGGTATCTAATCCTGTTCGCTCCCCACGCTTTCGCACCTCAGCGTCAGTTACAGACCAGAGAGTCGCCTTCGCCACTGGTGTTCCTCCACATCTCTACGCATTTCACCGCTACACGTGGAATTCCACTCTCCTCTTCTGCACTCAAGTCCTCCAGTTTCCAATGACCGCTCGCGGTTGAGCCGCGAGATTTCACATCAGACTTAAAAGACCGCCTGCGCGCGCTTTACGCCCAATAATTCCGGACAACGCTTGCCCCCTACGTATTACCGCGGCTGCTGGCACGTAGTTAGCCGGGGCTTTCTGGTGAGGTACCGTCACGGTACCGCCCTCTTCGAACGGTACTTGTTCTTCCCTCACAACAGAGTTTTACGATCCGAAAACCTTCATCACTCACGCGGCGTTGCTCCGTCAGACTTTCGTCCATTGCGGAAGATTCCCTACTGCTGCCTCCCGTAGGAGTCTGGGCCGTGTCTCAGTCCCAGTGTGGCCGATCACCCTCTCAGGTCGGCTACGCATCGTTGCCTTGGTAGGCCGTTACCCTACCAACTAGCTAATGCGCCGCGGGCCCATCTGTAAGCGATAGCCGAAGCCATCTTTCAACTTCTCCCCACGCGAGAAAAAGTATTATCCGGTATTAGCCCCGGTTTCCCGGAGTTATCCCGATCTTACAGGCAGGTTGCCCACGTGTTACTCACCCGTCCGCCGCTCGTTCCACTAGCGTCCTCCCGAAGGATTC
>BMJD01000086.1 GCA_014642895.1 Lentibacillus populi | reverse complement strand
ATGCCGTGCAAAGCATACATTTTAATGATAGAGCGCCTTCTCTTTTTTGGCTATCAAAAAGTACCGCAATTACTACCGAGTATAATTTTACACATACACATTATGGACTCGTTTTAATGCATTATCCAGTGAATTGTAATTAATCTGCTCGCAGTTCAGCTCCGTTTCATTAATTTTTATATATGGAATCAATAACTGATATTCCTCCAGCCATTCATCATTCGTATAAATATCCCGTTCTTCAATCGTAAAATGGTAGTCATGCTGCAAAAGTTTCAAAAGTGCATATGCATCCTCACACAATGAACAATTTTCCTTCGTATAAAAAATTACAGGTGTCACTTGATTACCCCGCTGTTCTGTTATATATAGGTAAAAGTAATTAGCGATTATCTATCCTTATTGTGCCATATTCACGGTATTGCTACAAATATTTTAAGGGCCCGCCCTGTTTTTGGTAAAAAATGAAGTTGACGCCGGGTTTTACGTTTTTAATCAAGGGGGGTCAGTGACTTTTCGGCTATGTTCAGGGACTTTCAATGAATCTTCAGCATCTTTTAACTCCTGTTCAGCAACTTTCTGCCTAACTTCAGTACAATATCCAAAACTTCAGCATTCCTCTAAAAACATAGTGGGATTGCCAGTTTAGCGGCTAGAGTACTATTGCTCTATTTTTTAGTTTGGCTCGGTGTTATTACCAAGAACGATGCGATATTGACTTATCGTACAGATGCGGGTGTTGTACACCAGGCGCTGGAGCGGAACAGGGCCTACTCTGCCGGGAACGAAATTGAATCAAAATAAAACAAGGATGAATCAACTCCACCCTTGTTTTATTCACTAGTGTTTTACGACTTCCTGTCCTCGAACATTCCAAGTAACAGCGAATAATATAACGGCTAAAACACAAGAACCAACTAGCAGCATAAAGCCTGTATGCCAGCCTGAAAACTCCACAACATAGCCAAGTAAAGCATTAGCCATCACTGCTCCGCCTAAATAGCCAAATAAGCCAGTTAATCCAGCAGCAGTACCGGCAGCTTTTTTCGGTACAAAATCAAGCGCCTGTAACCCAATTAACATAACCGGTCCATAAATCAGGAAACCAATCCCAATTAGCGCAATGTTGTCAACCAATGGGTTTCCTGCTGGGTTTAACCAGTAGACTAAAACCGCGATCAATACGCCGGCCATAAATACAACACCAGCCGGGCCGCGACGTCCTTTGAATACTTTATCGGAAATATAGCCACATAAGAGTGTTCCTGGAATACCTGCCCACTCATACAAAAAATAGGCAACTCCGGATTCCTCCATATTAAACCCTTTTTCTTCGCTTAAGTAAGTTGGAGCCCAATCAAGCACTCCATATCGCACGAAATAAACAAATATATTTGCAACTGCTATTGCCCAGACCCATTTGTTATTTAGAACATGTTTAAACAGTATTTCTTTTGTTGTTAATTCTGTTTCAAATGTTTTCTTTGATTTGCTAGGATAATCATTCCGATGTTCCTCAATAGGAGGCAAGCCAACCGATTGTGGGGTATCCCGCATTAAGGCAAAGGCCACTATCGCAACCATGATTGCCACAATTGCCGGAAGAATGAACACACCTTCATATCCAATGTATGATGCCCCAAGATAAGTGGATATAAGTGAAACCCCAGCTATTGCCAGTGGAGCCATCAATCCTCCGCCAACATTATGTGCCACATTCCATATTGCTGTTTTACCGCCTCTTTCACTAACACTGAACCAGTGAACGAGTACTCTTCCGGATGGCGGCCAGCCCATTCCTTGAAACCATCCGTTTACAAATAGCATAATAAACATGATTGCAACAGACGATGTGAAGAAAGGAATAAATCCCATTAATAAATTAACAATAGCTGATAGCACTAGTCCAGCAGTAAGAAAATACCTTGCATTACTACGATCCGACACCGTTCCCATGACAAATTTGCTTATACCATAGGCAATCGAAATCGCCGATAATGCCAAACCCAATTCTCCTTTTGAAAATCCTTGATCCGTTAAATAAGGAATTGCCAGAGAAAAGTTTTTACGAATTAAATAGTATGCCGCATAACCGATAAAGATTCCGATAAACACCTGAAGTCTAAGCTTTTTGTATTCGGAATCAATCTTTTCCTCAGGTAACCTTTCCACTGCAGGTGCAGGTTTAAAAAAATTTAACATATAAATCCTCCCTGATGTAAACTATCCATGTGTTGTTAAAAATCCCACATAAAGCCGCTAAAAGTCCGTGTTCAAAAAGTCGCCGAATGAGAAGCAAGAAGGTCGAGGCGGCGTAGCTTTGAGCACCGGAGTGTACATAAAAAGGTACATGAGGAGCGGAAAAGCAAGCGGGCGACACGATTCACCGCTTATCATTTGGTGACTTTTTGACCATCCTCTAAAAGCCATTTTTGCAATGTATTTAAGTATCATGTCCAATTGAATTAAATTTATTATCTAATCCAGTACAAACAATTATTCACCTCTCTACTTTATATTTAGATTTGAAAAGATTAACTGTAAACAGCAAAAAACCTTATACTTAAAGAAGCACCATCCATTTTAGAATGGGCTCATAAAATATAAGGCTCTCCAAATCTCCGGCACGCATTAACTTGTCATATGTATAGTAAACGTTTTCGAAAGTGCCGTCAACCTTTTTAAATGAGTGAAAAAATAGTAACTATTTCATTCCCGATTTACAATCCATATTTTCCGATAAATACTAATCCAGTCTTTGATCGCAACTATCAAACAACGGACATCCATCACATATTGGCTTGGTCCGACAAAATTGTTTCGCATGTTCAACCAGGAGTGCATGAAATTCATTATATAATACCAGATCGTTTGGCAATCTCTCCTCTACCCGCTCTCTTAATCCGTCATATGAAGTCGGTATATCATATCCCAGCCGATGAAAGATTCTTCTCACATATGCATCAGCTACAAAGATTGGTTTATCAAATGCATATAGCAGCATTACATCTGCGGTTTCCTTGCCAACCCCCTTAATACTTAATAGTTCACGCCGTAACCCTTGTCTGTTCATTTTCTTTATTTCCTCGATATCATAATGATAGGTTTTAAACCAGTCAATAAATGCTTTTATCCGTTTTGCCTTTATGTTGAAAAATCCACTTGACCTGATAAGCTCGGCAAGTTCCTCTATAGGCAAACGATCAATCATTTCCGGTTCCAAAAAGGGGGATAATTTTGTTAATGCTTTCTCAGCATTACGCCAGTTTGTATTTTGCACCAGAATCGATCCAATCATCATCTCAAAAGGAGTATCTGCCGGCCACCAATTTTGTGGACCATAATGATTGAACAGCGTTTCATAAATTACCTGATAACTTCGCTGCATTTTAAACCTCCATCACAAATCTAGTAAATTTGGAACAGCACCATTCAACTTTTCAATCTCCAGTAATTTTTCTTTCATTGGAACCTCCACGATAGCCAGCCATCTTGCTATCTCTCCCCTTGACCGGAGCATAGCTTTTAAATGTTCCAGACTGAAGGAATTTTTTGTGCAAAAGTTTGATCCATTTTTTGTGTCGTTCCATCAATGCCCCTGATTGTGGAAAAGATTGCTTAAATACATTGCTGTTTCCAAATGTTTAGTTTGAAATTGGCTCGGTGTAAGTCCAGTGCTACGCTTAAACGCATTGTAAAAACTAGAAATACTTTGGTATCCTATTTGATAGCCAATCTCTGTGTTGTTTAATCTCGTTGTTAATAGAAGCTCTTTTGCCTTCCTGATTCTGACTTTCTCCAAATACATACGCGGCGTATACCCGGTCCTTTTACGAAAGATCCGATTTAAATGGAAACAGCTGACTCCTACCTCTGCTGCCATATCATTTAAATGAATGTTTTTCCAAAAGTTATTTTTAATCATCTCTTTAGTGTCTTCTATTATGGATTTGATTGGGTCATAATTTATTAATTTCAAATCGGGTCGACATCTTTTACAAGGACGATATCCTGCTTTTTGGGCTTCGACAGCATTTGAAAAAAAAGATACATTATTATACTTAGGAGTTTTGGACCTGCATGATGGTCGACAAAAAACACCTGTTGTCTTTATCGCATAAAAAAATTTCCCATCATATTCAGGGTTACATGCAACTGTTGCATCCCACATTATAGCTTTAGAAATATTACTTATTTCTTTCATTTGCCTTTTCACCCCTACGGAAAAATAATTTTACCAAAAAACATGTAAATGACGTACAATGCGACTACTATCACTGGAACAAGAATATACAATTGGAAAAACGGTAAAACAAGTAAACATAAAATGAATGATACTAATGAGGCCAACCACGCTAACGTTTTCTTCTTAAACAATTTAATACCAGCGCCCATAGATAAAATATAGACTAAAATCCCTAGAGAAGTCGGGATAAATAAAATATCATTAAATGTTAGTGAAAGTATTTCTGTAGTTAAAACACCGGCTACTGCAAAGCAGATGACAAATAAAACCATCCGTCTCGGAATCCCAGTAGTTGCATGCAATTTTGAAAATACTTTTGGAAAAGATCCCTCCCTGCTTAAAGAATACCCTAATTGAGTTAGACTAGCTACAAACGCGTTCGCTGTCCCTGTACAAATAATAACTGCCAAAACAGCCGTAATAACTTTGGCACCTATTCCCACTGTATCCCCCATAATAACACCAATAGGAGATAGGTTACTTTCTTCACTACCATATGTTGCGGTTCCTATGGTGACAAAACTTAAGGACAAAAACAATATACCAATGACGATCACACTAACAAAGGTACCTTTTATAATATCCTTGTCAGGCTTTTTAAATTGATGTGCCAGACTGCAAATCGCCTCCCACCCAAAAAATGACCAAAAAATAGCCGTTATAGCACTTCCGACTGAAAACCATCCATTAGGTACAAAAGGGATAAAGTTTTGCCATTGAATACTTGGTAATGACAAAAATACAGCAAGTAGTAAGAGAACAAGTAAGCAGGTACTTAAAATCAATGCAATATTACCACTTACATTCATCCCGTAAAAATTAGAAATGCCTGCGATAGCTAAAATAAAAACGGCAATAAGGTTTGTTTCAAAATGAGAGAATCCAAATGCCTGACTGACATAAAAGGCACCGGTTAAGGAAACTATTGTTTGACCTACCGCTGCTGTTATAAAATAAAACCACCCAACAATGTTACCAATGTGATATCCAAAAGAATTTCTAACAAAGGTTGCAGCACCACCAGCATCTGGATATTTACGGGCTAAATTCGCAAATGAATAAGCAAGTGGAAAATTGATTACTATCACGATGATCCAGGATACAATGGACGCTGGACCTGCCATTGAGGCCGTAACTCCTGATAAAAACAGAACCCCTGACCCTAAAATAGCTGCAATGTATAAAGCAATACCTTGAAATAATCCAATCGATTTATTCTCCATAACTTCACCCCTGTTCTACATTTACTGTACCAACCAAGGGGTAAGAAATTCTTCTTGTTTTTTGCGGTTAAATTTATAAAAAAGATGAAATTCAAAGTATCTCGAATAGGGTTTAAAAAACAAGATCGCAAAAGTTTTTTATTATGTACTAAATATTTGCCAGAACAGAAAAGTAAGTATCCGCCGGTTCTACCGGCGGATACTTACTTTCTCTGAATCGGGGAGGTTAATTCCCCGCCCACTTCAACTTTTCCAAAAAACATTGATGCTGGTCTAACATAGATTACCCCCAATATGATCACTGCAAGGTTTAGGGCTTGTGGCTTTAGCCATGGGAGTTGCAAGAATACATTAATCCAATTATAACTCCAAAGGTAAAATACGAATTATTTATTAAACAAAATCATTTCACAAAAAAGAAGGAGAATTTACAAAATAATAGAATTATATATATATATAAATGGTAAAAAGGTGGTGAGTTGGAATAATTTCGTAGTTTAGAAGTCTTACAAAATATTTTAAATGGAGGATCTATTTATGAGAAAGAAGTTTATTTATTTGTTTTTATTAGTTGGTATTATTATTTTCGCTCTTCCAATTTCTATTTCTGCTGAGGAAGGTAATACCAACCAAAACGACATGATAACATTGGATGGAGAAGTAATTAAATTTGAAGACTATAAAGACAAAGTTAAAACAGACACTATTTGATGTTAGTCTAATAATTGGACATAACAAATGGGGATTTTTATACTAAATATAATAATCTCTAGGAGTGTCTAAGATGGCCAAACGATATGAT
>BMJD01000085.1 GCA_014642895.1 Lentibacillus populi | reverse complement strand
TGTAGTCGGCTTGCGAAACCACGCCCTTAAGGCGTTGCAAGTAACATGCCCTTATAGGGCTAAGTCAAACCACCTGTTGAACAGGTGGTATGTGATTTTTGTGAGAACAAAGGTACGAATAAAATCCTCAATAATAGGGACAAGCAATGATAAAGATAAAATGATCATAAATCCTAGGGTAAGTAGTAAATCACTAATGACTCCCTGCAAAAAAAACGACTGCTTTCGCTTTATTTTGTAAGCTTTGTTTAACGATCGGACAAGAGACTGGATGGCCATCGATGCTAGCCAAAATGCTGCGATAAGGCTAAATGACAACAATTCACCTCGCCCTTTAGCCAATATGTTTTCCAATGTGTTGCGCACCACGATATATGTCTCATGAGGGGCAAATGGTTCGATCATTAAAAGAATATTCTCCGGATTTACCCGCAGAAAGCCGATGAGTGAAAAGAGAAAAATTAAAAAGGGAAACAAGGATAACATAAGGTAATAAGCCATTTGTGCCGATTGGTCATAGAATCGCTCCGCAAAAAAACGAATTAGAATTTGTTTGATGCTTTTTATCAAATTCACCGATAAAGTCCTCCCTTATCACCCTTCAACTGCATGTCCTTTTACTTTAATACTATGATTAAATATGTTTTTTATCCATTACTTATGATGTGTAATTATTTTTTGATAACCATCCTTTTACTTTTTGCTCTTTTGTTAACAGATGAAATGATAAAAAAGGTATTTCATTAAAAATGGAGAATTATTGTAGTAAAGGATTTCATTATAGTTGAAAGAGGTGATTTAAAATGGGAAAAGTTGTCGGATTTGAGTTAAGCAGTCAGGAGCCGGAAAAAGCAGTCAAGTTTTATTCCAATGTATTTGGATGGGATATTTCTGAACCAAAATGGGATTATTGGGCAGTCTCTTCGGAAAAAGGCACTGAGAAAACTGGACTTAATGGTGGAATAAGTAAAGGCCCTAATGATTATCCTCATGGTACACGTATTCAGATAGAAGTTGACTCCATAGATGATTCTATCTCCAAAGCAAAAGAAAACGGTGCAATGGTAGTACGGGAGAAGATGGAGTTTGATGAATTTTTTCTTGCTTACTTACTCAACTTTCGCACCGTAAAAATTATATTTTAGCCTTGAATGACATAGTCCCAACAACATTCAATTATGTTCCTTGACAAGCAGCTTGTAATAGAATACAAAAACACCTCGACCTTTGGTATAGTGATTTTGACCAAACACTACCAAATAGAAGAGGTGTCTCCTAAATGATAGCGAATAATGGACAAAAGAATCAACTACCAAAAGAAATAAAAGCAGCCTTTGACGAACTTGAAATTTTAAAGCACTTGCGAAACGCCGGCATTAAAAAATCGTTTGGTTTTACTTGCGCTTATCTGTTCCAGCTCATTTTTTGTTTGATCTTCGAACAAAAAAATTGGTTTCGTCTGTTGAATGGGAAAAAGTCTGCTGAACTGCCAGCCAAAGATGCTGTCTATCGATTTCTCAATCATTCCAAGTTTGCTTGGCGTCGCTTTTTACTTTCCTTCAGTGCTTCAACTATTCGAAAAGTAAGTTCGTTAACCGGCAATGATCGTCCCAAGGTTCTGATCATTGATGATTCATCATTTTATCGAAACCGTAGTAAAAAAGTGGAATTACTTGCCCGTTGCTTTGATCATGCTTCCCAAAAAATGCGCTTTTATAAAGGGTTTCGTATGCTTACATTGGGTTGGTCAGACGGTGCTACCTTCATGCCATTGGATTTCTCTTTGTTAAGTTCAAAAAACGCACTAATCAACGGGATTTCCAAGAACATTGATAAACGCAGTTCTGGTTATAAGCGACGCTTAGAAGCATTGCAATCTGCACCTGAACAGTTGCCAGCCATGATTCAGCGTGCTCTCTCAGCAGGTGTAGAAGCGTCGTATGTGTTAATGGATACTTGGTTTACACAACAGCCGCTTATTCAATCGATCGTTGAACAGGGTCTTGATGTGATTGGCATGGTAAAAGCAACGAATCAACGCTATCTCGTGAATCGCAAGCGAGTTGACTTAAAAGGCTTATATCGTCTAGCCACCCCTGTGACTGGAAATAAGGGCATTCTACGCTCCGTTCGTACGACAATGTCCAATGGTGTTACTGTTAAAGTCGTATTCGTTCGAAACCGCAATAAAAAAAGCGAATGGTTGGCGATTTTAAGCACCGATTGCACATTGTCCGAAAAAGAGATTGTGCGTATTTACGGTATGCGTTGGGACATCGAAGTCTTTTTCAAAACAACGAAGTCGCTACTGAAGCTTCAAAAGGAGTTTCAAGGTAGATCTTATGATCTACTGATCAGCCATACCACCATTGTGTTTTCAAGATATATACTGTTGTCTTGGCAAAATCGTTGTAGTGTTGATGACCGAACACTTGGTGGTATGTTTTACGAGCTTTGTGATGAAATTAACGAACTCGATTGGGCTCTGGCTCTTCAGCAACTCATTGAGCTTCTTGAAGATGCATTGCAACAAACGAACCAGCGAGTCAAAAAACTGATTAAAAATCAACTTCAGCAATGGATTGCAGGTCTACCTAGTTATATCAAGGCTTACCTGCCTAAATTGAGCTGCGAAACTTGAGTTACTTAGTTGATCCTACGGGTGTTGGGTTTGGTCTTATACAAAAGAAATAACCTAAGCTATCAACGAACGGGTACTTTCACTTATTACCAGAATTCATTTTAAACAAAGTAGATTGTCGCGGTAATTATATAAAGGATATTAATAACCCGCCTGCAGATCCTGTTAACACGATAATCCATGGTGGTAATTTCCAAAATACCAACATACTAAATAAAATGGATGCGAGGGCAAAATCAACTGGTGCTAATATAGAAGTTGTCCAGATAGGCTGGTAGAGTGCAGAAATTAAGATACCTACTACAGATGCATTTACGCCCATTAAAGCCCCCTTTATTTTATAATTACAACGTAAAGAATTCCAAAAAGGTAATGTACCTAAGATAAGAAGGAAAGCAGGTAAAAAGATTGCGAAGGTTGCTAACAAACCACCTTGCCATCCGTTAATAACCGCACCAAGATAGGCGGCAAAAGTAAAAAGAGGCCCTGGAACTGCTTGGGCCGCACCGTACCCTGCAAGGAAATCTTGTTCATTTAACCATCCCGCAGGAACAAACTCCTGCTCAAGTAAAGGCAAAACAACATGCCCTCCGCCAAAAACGAGTGAGCCTGAGCGATAAAAGCTGTCAAAAAAAGCAATCCAATCTAAAGCTGTGATTTCCCTCAAAATTGGCAGAAAAATAAGTAATCCAAAAAACAGGGATAAACATAAATATCCCGTACGATGAGAAATTGGAAATTGTAAGACAGGTGATGGCTCTTCTTCGGTGGTTTTTCGCCTGAAAATTAAGAAGCCTACAAGTCCTGCAATTACGATGATAACGACTTGTGTATAGGTTGTTTGCCATAATAAGGTAGCAACTAATGCAACTAATGCAATTGTCCGCCTTTGTATATCAGGTGTTAACTTATTAGCCATCCCTAAAATAGCATGAGCTACTACTACAACCGCCACGATCTTCAATCCATGAATCCAGCCTGCATTTCCAATGTCAAAAGTGTGGAGAATGGATGCAAAAATAATGAGTACGATCACAGACGGCAGCGTAAAACCAATAAATGAAGTAATGCCGCCTAAGATCCCCGCACGCATAACCCCAATACCAATGCCGACTTGACTGCTTGCTGGTCCGGGTAAAAATTGACATAGGGCAACTAAGTCTGCATAACTTCTTTCATCCATCCACCTTCTTCTTCGGATATACTCTTCATGAAAATAACCTAAATGTGCAATTGGTCCACCAAATGAAGTTAGTCCAAGTCTGGTAGAAACAACTAAGATTTCGAATAAAGATTTAAGTTTACTCAATATCGTCACGACCCCCTCTTAATCTTTTATTTCTTTGAATAATTCATAGGCTTTTTCTTGTGCCTGAATAAGAATCTCTTCCCCTTTTTCGGTTGCTGTGTAATATTTTCTTATTTTGCCATCAGCTTTTCGTTCTTCCTTTATTAATAGGCCATCATCCTCCATATTGTGAAGTATTGGATACAATGTTCCAGCACTAATCTCATAGCCATGCTCTTTAAGTTCTTCAAGCATCCACAAACCAAAAATAGGATGTTCCTTTGCGTGGTGCAGAATATGTATTTGGATAAAGCCCAAAAAAAGCTTTCTTAGTATTCGATCCTCCATTACAGTCTTCTCCTTTCTTTTATCGAAATGCAATATCGAAAATCGATATTGTATTTCGATATCTAAAATAACATACCTAATCTGACTTTTCAATTTAAAAGATGAAACAATCGCCTTTTTCTTTAAAAATTATATTAAGTAGTACAAGAAGGTAAAGGGATAAAAATAAATTTTGGGAAGGGAAAAATTGGTATGATTGTTCCATTCGGATAAAGTAAACACTAGAGATGCTTTCTAGGATATAGAATCCACAGGTTGGTGTGAGAGGGAACGGTTCACTATCTGAACTCCTTCTACTTATACTTATCTTAAAAAAAGCGGCAGTGAGGATGAAAATAACATGAAACAAAAACCAGTAATTTTGCTAAACATCGATTCGTTAATGTCTGAACCGTTGGAAGTAGCTACTCAAACCGGGCATGCCCCGGCCTTACAATTTTTGATGGAAAAAGGCAGTTATATTCCTAATATGGTCAGTTCATTTCCAACAATGTCGGTCACGATTGACAGTAGCCTTTTGACAGGAACATATGCAGATAAGCACCATGTTCCAGGCTTAAACTGGTTTGATGACTCCAGAAAAGAAATCATTAACTACGGGACTGGTTTTCGTGAAACGTTGCGGTTAGGTATGCGCAGGTCCGTTCATAACATGCTCTACCGACTGAATAACGAGCACTTAAGCAGTGACGTCACTACAATCTACGAGGATTTGGCTAACATGGGGATTCCTTCTGCTTCGATTAATTCCTTTGTCTATCGTGGAAATACACCTAAACGGTTACATGTCCCTCGCCTCCTCAGCACATTGACCCGGTTTGAAGACGGTGAGTGGACAACCAATGCCACGTCCATTCTCTCTTTGGGTCTATTTTCCAAACTGCGACCACGGGGATTCACACTGCAAATAGCCGCTGGAAATTATAAATATACAGCACGGGAGCTTCGGCATTTAATACGAAGAAAACAACTGCCAGGGTTTACGTTTTGTATATTTCAGGATTTGGACGCCCGTATTCATTTCAGGGGACCGATGGATATAAAAGGTATTGCCAAAATTGACCGGGAAATTCAAAAAACATTGAATATGTATCCGAGCTGGGAAGAAGCGCTCAACCGGAATGTATGGATGGTTATGGGGGACAACGGGCATTCTCCGACGGGGGCCAGCTACCGGAAATTTGTTATTGATTTACGGAAAACACTAAAAAAGTACCGTATAGGCCGTATTGATCGCCCAGTACACAAAAAAGACCAGATTGTTCTATGTGTAAACCAGCGTATGGCGTATATTTACATACTGGATAAAAATCTCTCATTGTCTGAAGTTAGTGAACAACTCAAAAATGATCCTCGCATCGATATCATTGCCAGAAAGGACGGCGACTTTATTCATGTCACATCCGGTATGAGAGAAGGTTCATTACACTATTGTCCAACCGGAGAATATACAGATGAGTACAGACAAACCTGGAGTATGGAAGGAAACCCTGAACTTCTTGATTTGCACGTGAAAAATAACAACGAATTATTCTACGGGGATTATCCAGACGCATTAGCTAGGGTTTATAGCGTATTGCACTCCCATTCGGGTCGGTTCATTGTGGTTAATGCTAAACCAGGCTGTGATTTTAAAGCACAGTCCACACCATTCCACCTTGGTGGTGCAGCACACGGCTCATTACATAAACAAGAGTCACTTGTACCTTTAGTGATTGCAGGAACCACAGAGAAACCATTATTCCCACGAATGGTCGATATGAAAGAGTTAGTACTTCGGTTAAATTGTCAACGAGATAACAGCCGGATATGATGTGGAGCATTATAATGGTAAAAAGTGTTATACTGATTTGTGTTAATGACCTTACGCAAAAGGAGCACATCCATAAGTGCTCCTATTTTAAAAGATAAGAAACCAACATGGCTCCGCATTCGCGCAGCCACCATCTATGATGAAAAAGAATTTCTAATCTAAATGGGAGGATTATCTCATTGATTTATGGCAATACAGTTAAT
>BMJD01000084.1 GCA_014642895.1 Lentibacillus populi | reverse complement strand
AGCCTTATAATAAACCTTATAACAATAAAAATAACAAATATGGCCATAAGAAACGCAATCCTAAAAAGTTAACACCGGAGGAAATAGAAGAAAGGAAGCAAAAACGCTTTGAAAAGTTAATGGAACTATTTGAAAAACAATCTAAGGAACGTACTAGAGAATATAAAAGCCGGCTATATTTCGGCCAAAGAAAAATAAAAAAACAACGTGCAGCAGTACAAAGAAGATCACAACAATGGCATTAAATATATATACGTTTTTATATTAAATAAATGCTCTAAGTATTGTGCAGATAACATAAAAGAAAGGCAGAACATACGTTTGTACTAATTCTTAGTAATTGTATATGATTAATATAAAATAGTTATTAGGAGATGAATATTAATGCCTGCCCAAAAAGGTAAACCATTAAGTGAAGAACAAAAAAGAAAGATAAGTAAGTCAATGAAAAATAGAAAGTTTAGTGAAGAGCACAAAAGAAATATTAGTAAAGCATTGAAAGGTAAACAATCATGCAGAAAAGGTAAGAATCATTCAAAAGAAACAATAAAAAAGATGAGTGAAGCACATAAGAAACGTTATGAAGACCCAACTCAGAGAAAGAAAACAAGTGAAGCATTAAAAGGTAATAAAAATGGACTTGGAAATTCATCTTGGAGGGGCAAAGAGATTTTAGATGAACATAAAGAGAATTTATCTAAAGCATTAAAAGGTAAGAAAAAGACAGATGAACATAAAAGAAATATGTCTATAGCACGCAAAGGTAGAATATCACCAATGCTAGGTAAAAAATTTAGTAATGAGCATAAAGAAAACTTATCTAAAGCACATAAAAGGTGGTTTGAAAATGCTACGGAAGAACAGTTAAAAAATCGCTTTAATTATAAAGTTTCATCAATTGAAATAGCAATGCAAGAGTTACTTGATGAATTAGAAATTGAGCATGAAATTCAAACATACTTTAGAGACAAGCAAGATATATATATTGCTGATATATATATACCATCTAAAAACACTATTATAGAATGCAATGGTGATTACTGGCATAGTAGGCCAGAAAGAATTGAACGTGATAAGAAACTACAACAATATTGTGACCAACAAGGAATTAAATTATTTTGGTGTTGGGAATCAGACATTAGAAAAGATCCATACAAAGCATTAAAGAAAGCACATAAAGAATACAAAGAAAGACAATTAGAGAGAGCCTAGGAATAGGTTCTTTTTATACCAAAATACAAACGTTTTAATATCAAATAATGACTGGAAGTATTGATAGTTATAACTTTATAAAGGGGGTTATGGTATGCAAAAACGTTATATTAGAAAACCCTCAGATGTTCGCAAACTATTATCAGAACAATTGAATATTCTTAGGGAAATGAAAGCTAAAACAAATGAGGATAAAATAAAACGTGCAAAAGCTATAGCATATATTAGTTCAATTTCACTTTATGCAATGCGTGATGGTGATTTAGAGGAACGTTTAAAAATATTAGAGGATAGCTTAAAAAATGAGTAGAGCATCATTATTAAAAAGGATTGAAATCTTAGAACAAAAAATGCCTAAACAAAGGATATTTACTGTATGCAAAATTGATGATGAACATGTTTTATTTACTAATCCAGATCAAAACAGACAACAGCTTAAATTAGAACAAAAAAGGCTAAAACAGAAATACACAGACAAAGGTAGAAAAATACCAGAGAACGAAAGAATTGTAATTATCTATAATGATATTGGTTATATTCAAGGAGAGACAATGAGCATAGAGCGAATAAAAGAAATTAGGGGGATTAAAAATGGACTTTAAAGTCTTTAAATCATTACCAAATGAAGGTAAAAAACAACTACTAGACTTGGAATGGAATAAAGCAAACTTAGAGTTTTTATTCATCAATGAACAGGACAATAAAGAAAGATCATTAATATGGATCCAAATAAAAAAGTTAGAGCAACAAAGGGAAACAATTATAAATCAATATGTTTAAATAGTGGCCATTAGAGGACATTTAATATTGCCCCCTTATTTTACTATTAGGTCATAATTAAAAACCCTCAGAATGGCCCTATTGATTAAGATAATATACAAGTGTTGCTAAGAGGTTTTTACATTTTTACTTTTAGAAACACTTTTATACTATTTTATACTTCTCCTAATTGGGTTGTTTATCTGTTATCAAGTAAAAACATAGTTATTAACTAGTTACACACAAATACATGATTGTATCACTGCTGATGTAACTAGTTAATAACACCCTTTTTTTAAATAGGGCCCTGCCAGGACTATAAAATAAAATTATATTTTATAGTTATTCAACAATCTATTAAATTATTCCTGTTATTAACAAGAAAGCAGGAAATTACCTCATATATGGCGTATTATATTGTATGAGGTGATAATATGGAGAACCATACAGAAAAAGCTTATACAACTAAAGAAGTGGCAACAAGATTACATATTGCCGTTCCAACAGTTAGAAAATATGCTCAATCTTTGGAAACTGAACAATATAAATTTATAAGGTCAGAAAGTGGAGCAAGAATATTTGTAGAGAACGATATAAATGCATTTCATTATTTTATGGAATTAAGAAAAGCTAACATATCGGTTGAAGCAAGTTCAAAAATAGTAGTTGAAAAGTTTAAAGGTGGAGCAATACAAGATGTATCGGGTAGCAATACACCTCAATTAATGCAATATAATAAGCAATATGAAGAACTAAAAGAAATGGTACATAAACAGAACGACTTGATTAAGGAATTAAGCAATAAATTAGATCAACAACAGGACTATATTAAAAATTCATTAGATAAACGAGACAAACACTTAATGCAATTAATGAATGATATATCAGAGCAAAAGAAAGAACTAGCAGCAACCACTGAAATACAGGATAATAAACCATGGTATAAAAAGCTATTTAATAAAAACTAATGTAACAAATTAGATATAGTGTTACTTAAGCTAAAAGTGGCTAGAATGTATTGACACCAATAAACTAGCAAACTTTTAGCATTTTTATTGTACTTTTTATGTAACATAATATATAATGTATTTAAGTTAAAGGTAACATAGTGAATATAAGAATAGTATAGGAGGAAATTTATATGGAATATGTTCAACCTATTAGAAACAAAGAAAAGATAGAGGAAGTAAAAGCCATTTTGAAAAGGAAGTCATATAGAGATTATTTAATGTTTGTAATGGGCATCAATACAGGTTTAAGAGTATCTGACTTGCTTAAATTACAAGTAAAAGATGTAAGGGATACTACACATATTAAAATTAAGGAGAAAAAGACCGATAAAACTAAACGTTTTAAATTAAATACTGTCATTATTGAGGTATTAAGAGATTATACCAGAGGGTTAAATGATGAAGAATTTTTATTCCCATCAAAGAAATCGAATAAACCAATTAGCAGGGTACAAGCATATAGGATTTTAAATGAAGCAGCAGAAAAAGCAGGATTAAAAGAAATAGGTACCCACACAATGAGAAAAACATTTGGTTACCACCATTACCAACAATTTAAAGATGTAGCTTTATTACAGCAAATATTTAACCACTCGGCACCTAGTGTAACAATGAGATATATAGGGATTGATCAAGATTTAATGGATGCCACTATCGATAAATTTGCTTTATAAAAGGAGAATAGTTATATGAGTAATTACGGTTATTGCTTTAGAGATGATAATTTTAATGCAGATGAATGTAATTGTCTATTCATTGAAGATGAAGGAACAGAAAAGTTACTTGAGTTATTAAATACGTTAAAAGATGGTAATACAGTAACATAGATGGCCTTCAGAAGTTAATTAATAGTTTGATAGGTTTACCCATTAAAGAAACAAACAAAATCAACCTGGACCATCTGTGTTATTCTCAATATGGTAAAATGGAACAAAATAAAATACCCTACTCGGCAAAGTAGGATACTAAAGGAGTTAATTATAAATAGTACCTAGAAAGGACAGTATAACATGAATCTATTTGATTTGTTAAGGTCTGACGGCTCAATAGTTGTAAATAAAGCATTAGCACATGAAATAGGATTGAATGAAGCAATTATTTATAGTGAGTTAGTATCAATGCAGGAATACTGGAGAAAGCAAGGTAAATTAAAACAAGATAGTTATGCAAATGATACATGGTTTTATTGTACAGTTGAAAACCTGGAAAAGAATACAACCTTAAAGCAAAAGACACAACAAAGGGCAATTAAAAGGCTTGAAACATTAGGATTAATTAAAGTAAAAATGTTGGGAGTTCCAGCAAAAAGGCATTTCTACATAACCGACAAAATTTATGAATTAATCCTTCAAAAAACCCGTTATAATCAGGGTGGACAATTTGACCACTCTAGTATGGACAAAATGACCGCACAAGGGTGGACAAAAAATCCCACAAATAATACTAAAGACAATACTAATCTATTAAAAAATAATAAATATAATGACCGCCAACGGAAAGAAATACTTCGTTATAATTGGATTGAAAATGAATAAAATCTATCAAGTCCATAATATTAAAATAGAGCCCCTTCTGAGGGCTTTTTATTTTACCCATAGGAAATATATTAATAGAGTTTATAAAATTCATCAGAACCCTTTTATTTAATTCCTGTGTATATGTTTATATCTATGTAATGGATTGAACTTTGTAAGGAGTAAAAAGAATACTAAAATAAATTTTAAAATACTGTTTACATTGACCCAAATGTATTATAAAATAGACTTAGGATTAGTAGTGTAAGGTTACACAAACCCTTTTAGAATAAGGCTTTGGACATATCATAAAGAAGAGTAAAATTTTTCAGAGGAAATGAGAGGAAAAAAGACAATTTTTGTTTTGTCGTCCCTTTTTATTTTCTTTTTTTATTTAATTTTTTTCTTTTGTTTTTGACTATAACTATAATAATTTATTTTATAGTTTATTTTAAAAAAAGAATTAATTATTTTAAAAAAGAAAGTATTATTTTAAACATAAGTACTTTAGTAATAAACAATACTATTCTTTAAAAGAATAAAAGTTATATATATGTAATATTAAAAAATAGTTGTTTAATAAAATAAATATATACAGGCGTGCGTAAGAAAAAACGAATAAAAAATACTCAAGAGCAGTTTTTAGTTGATTAAATTCAATTATTGACTGCTCTTTTTATATAGATCAAAGAAAAAAAAGGAGTGTTTTGCAATGTTAATAAAAGACTTAGTTAAGTTAAGAGGAACCAAACAAGGACGTTATCACATGACAATACCTATTTCAATTGCCAAAGAAACAGGTTTAAAACAAGGTGATTATTTACAAGTAACAACAAAAGAAGGTTCAGGAAAATTTGTAGTAAAAGCAATTAGATTATAGTTAGGAGAGAATAAACAATGCTAGCAATAAAAGAAGAAATTAATGCAGAAGAAGAATTTCAGACGAAAGCAATATCATACATTTATTTCATTCATAGTAAATTTGGTAGAATACCACGCTTAATTAAATTACAAGAATATATGAAAAAACAAAGCATTTACAATATGGTAAAAAATCAAGATGAAATCATAAAGCAAACGCATAAAAAATGGCGTGGTTATTTTATAATGCATGATAAGTTTATTAATGGCCAAATTGACTTTGAACCAAAAGAGCCAAAACTAATATAAAACATGAGTAAATACCATGTAAAAACATAGTTATTAAAGAAACATAACGTATCACAATTGTAATTGTGTTACATGACATATGACATATTTAGTCAGAGGATAAATAACCTCTGGCTTTTATATTTATAGGAGGTGAAAAACATGCACAGATTTACTGCACAAGCACTAACAAGACGTGAAAGTGAAATAAACAACCTTAAGAATGAATTAAACCGCATTAATAGACTTATTGAATCTAGACAAGGATCAGCTGCTATGGATTACTACACAAATCAAAAAACAGAACTTGAACAAAAAATTACTAAAAAACAATCAGAATTGGAAAAAGCAAAGATCCGGTTAAATGTAACTGAATAGGAGAGGTAAAACATGGAAGAAAATATTCATGTTCCAGGCATTAGAGATAGTGCTAATGATGATGATTTAATATACACCCAAAATGGAATGGTGACGGTTGGAAAAATAAGGGCATACCACAGAAATAAAACAGGAAATATTGTAACAGTAAAAAAGGCTAATAAAATTTACGATATTGATGAATCAGAACTAAAAAATTACTTACTTATGGGTTACGTACAAATTTAAAACAAAGGGAGAGATTTTAACAATGGCAGGACGTACTTTATCAAAACATGAAAAACATATGCAGGAAATAAACAGACAGTATCAAAAAGGGTTAGAAAATGACATTACGACAGCTTTAAATACAGCATTTGCAAATGTTAATGAGGACTTAAAACAACGACAGCAAGAAAATGAGGAAAACAGCTTATTAGATGCTGAAGGCTTTAAAAATCAGTTTGTACAAGGTATTGAACAACATTACAATGATGAATCTGTAAAAGAACATAACAATCGTACTAAAGCTAAAAACTTACGTGAATGGTAATTAAATAGTAAAAGGATTGATTTAATGCAAACCAATAACAATAATAGAAAGCCATCTAGTGGCCACAGACCATTTAGCAAAAACAAGCCTTATAATAAACCTTATAACAATAAAAATAACAAATATGGCCATAAGAAACGCAATCCTAAAAAGTTAACACCGGAGGAAATAGAAGAAAGGAA
>BMJD01000083.1 GCA_014642895.1 Lentibacillus populi | reverse complement strand
AATGTCTTGTGCGTTTCATGTTGTAAGCCTCCCTAACACATTAAGTAGTATAATACATTCCACTCTTAGTGTCCAAGTTCATTTAGGGGCTTATGAGTTTCTATGCTAAAATAATATTCCTATCAATCACATTTAACTGATGTTTCGTACATCTGATTATAGTATAGTTACTTAACAATTCATCTTTACTTACATTATTTTAAGAAAGCATATATGGAGATCAAAAATATTACAGATCTTGACGATCAAACACTATATGTTCGTGTGGTTTATAATTATGCTTCCCAACTCTTTTATTTGAAAGATTATGAGCAGGTTATAATCCTTGCCAATCAATTAATCAGCTATCTTAAAAATAATCATTTATTTTATATGAGGGGTCGAACTTTTCACATGCTGGGAAAGACTTATGAAAAAATGAGTGATTTTGTTTTGGCCGAGAAATACATGTTACAGGCGATTTCTGTCTTTACGATTGAAGAGTTACCAGACTATCTCAAAAAAGCGGAGGAGGATTTGACAGTTATTCGTTCACACCTAGTTTGAGCAACATCCTTGGTTTGTGCTTCGGGTCATTCCTTCTCAGTTGCTAAAGTGTTAAAGACCAATTATGGGGAGGTTTGTCCGATAAGGATGTGTTAAGATGCAGGATCCGACTGAACCATATCCATTGCCGTTAAACAACATCACTGGTAAAATGGAACTATATGAAATACCAAAATTCAGAAAGGTTGTGCCCAGTTGGAAGCATCCACAATAGTCCTCGAAAGAAAAGCCGCTTACGTTGATCATGATCGCTTGTTCAAGGAATTAATTCAGGCTTTTTTCAAAGAATTCATGGAAGTATTTTTTCCAAAAGAGCATGCGTACATTAACTATTCGACTGTAAAATTTCTAGAACAGGAAGTATTCACAGATATCGTAAAAGGTGAAAAACGCAGAATTGATATCCTGGCTGAGGTGAATTTAAAAGGTGAGGATAAAATAGTTCTCATTCACATTGAGCCACAATCCTATTATCAAGAAGAATTCCATGAACGAATGTTTATCTATTGTTCTCGCCTCTATGAAAAACATCGTAAACCCATTCTCCCCATTGGCGTTTTCAGTTATAATAATTCCAAAGAAGTATCAACCGAATTTAACATGCATTTTCCTACATTGATTGTACTTCAATTCCAATACTTACAACTTCATTTGATAAAACTAAATTGGCGAGAATATATCAGAAGTGACAATCCCGTGGCAGCAGCACTTCTTAGTAAAATGGGTTATCAAGAACATGAACGTGTCCAGATAAAAATGGAATTTCTGCGTATGTTAAGCCGGATGGAGCTAAATCCAGCAAAAATGGAACTCATTTATGGCTTTTTTGAAACATATCTGAAATTAAGCAGAGAGGAAGAAGAAAAAATGCGAAAGGAAATTGAAAAACTGCCTGAAGAAGAAGCGGATCGCATACTGGAATTGCCTAATTCCTATAGAGAAGAAGGAAGAGAGGAAGGAAGAGAGGAAGGAATGGAAATAGGGATTCAACGGGGAAAAGAACAAATGGTAATGCAAATGTTGAAAAAACGATTAGCAGACGACCTTATTGCTGATATAGCAGGCTTAAGTGTGATGAAAGTAAGGGAAATGAGGAAGAGGCTGGACGAAGGTTAATGAATGTCCTTACTAATTCACCAGTCCATGATTCAAATCACTTAGATTTTACCTGATTTATGTTATACTAGCTGTGGATGATGGATTTGTGCAGGCGCTTGCAAATCCTGTCGATGCTAGAAAAGGGATGGTGATTTACGTGCTTTCAAAGGATGAAGTTATTCAATTACTTAACCCAGTTAAGGATCCTTTTTTACATAAAACACTGGAAGAAACAGCTGGTGTAAAAGAGGTTACGATAAAGGAAGATAAAAAACATGTCAGTGTTAAAGTTGCGATCGGCAAAACAAATACTGCTGAACAAATGCAACTACAGCAGCAAATTGTTGGTATTTTAAAGAAAAACGGCGCGACAACAGTTGGATTGCGCTTTGAAAAATTACCTGATGAAGTTATTCAAAAGTATCAGCCAGCCGTGGAAAAAGAACAAGAAGCATCACTTATGGGCGGAAATACGAATACGAAATTTATCGCTGTTTCCAGTGGTAAAGGTGGCGTAGGAAAGTCAACTGTTACGGTTAACCTTGCTATTGCTTTAATGCGCCTTGGGAAAAAGGTTGGCATAATCGACGCCGATATTTATGGGTTCAGTATACCAGATATGATGGGTGTGGAAACACGTCCGGTTGTACGCAATGAAAAAATTTATCCTGTTGAACGGATGGGGGTTAAAGTCATTTCGATGGGCTTTTTTGTTGAGGATAACTCCCCAATCATTTGGCGTGGCCCAATGCTCGGCAAAATGTTAAACAGCTTTTTCAAGGAAGTGGAATGGGGCGAGCTTGACTATTTACTGCTTGACCTGCCACCAGGTACTGGTGATATTGCAATGGATGTTCATGAATTGCTCCCAACCTGTAAAGAAGTCATTGTTACGACTCCACATCCAACAGCTGCGTTTGTAGCGGCTCGGGCTGGACAAATGGCCGTGAAAACAAACCATGAAATTTTAGGTGTAGTGGAAAATATGGCTTATTTTGAAAGTGAGAAAACAGGTGAGAAAGAGTATGTCTTTGGCCGGGGCGGCGGTAAAAAATTGGCAGAAGTACTGAAAACACAAGTACTTGGTCAGCTGCCACTGCAACAACCGTATGAGGAAGAGGATGTTTTCGCCCCATCTGTATATCAGGAAGATCATCCAATTGGAAAAGAATATCATAAGATCGCTGCGAAAGTTATTGCAAAAATAGAAGGTTAAAATAAGAGGTGGCTGCTGTCACCTCTTTTACGTTAAAATGGTAAAACTCATTTAGCTTACTCTTTGTTACTTTAGGATTCTCCGCCCCCGGAACCACCTTTATCCTTTGATTTATCTCCTTGTTTCTGTTTCCCTTGCTCCTCAGCAGCTTTTAATAGGGTTTCTGCCATTTTTGCTTGGAATGTTGGTGTTTGTAAGGTTTCATTGATGGTGTCTTCTAAATGGGAACGAAATTGCTGGCTTTTCATTACTTCCAGCATTTGCTTAGATACTTCCGGATTATTTAGAAGTTCCAGAAGTTGCTTTTGAAAACCTGGATCGTTCATTAAATCCTTAACAAGCTTTTTTTGTTCTTCGCCGATGGATTTTGTAAAGCTTTGAACAAATTCCGGATCCTGAAATAATTTCGTCCAAACCTCTTTTCCCTGTTCAGAGACAAGTGCTTGATTTACTGCCTTTTTCACAGCATCATCCTGCATGATCAGCTGCTGCTTCATCTTTTCGTCGGCCATTATTTCAGTAAGTGCCTTTTTTCCATCTTCGGTCTGTAATATATCAACAACCATCTTTTTCGTTGTATCATAATCGGCTTGGTCAGCTGTTGCGTTTTGATTACCACATGCGGACATCATCATGAATGTTAGCCCAGTAAAGGAAATAAAAATTGCCCGAAGCATTTTTTTAATCCTCCTTCCCTTACATATATTTAATATGAGGAAGAAAAGAGAGAAATATGCACCTTATGAAGGAAAAAAGCATTGGTTCGTGATAAAATACCATTGAATGTTAATTTCATGAAAAATATGCTTGAAATACATAGCACGAATGGCAGGAGGATTTTGGATTGAATAGTCGTAAATGGGTAAGACTGTTTTTTACAACATTGGCAATTGGTGGTGCTGCAGGACTTGTTACGAGCTTTTTTGTAAAAACAGCTTCCTATACAAAATGGTTAAACCCGTTTGATTTCTATGATTTGTTAGGTGTGCTAGTCTTTTTTATCGGCCTTGGCTTTGTGTTTAGTCTTGTCAGTCAAACCGGCTTTTTTGCCTATTTGTTTATTAACCGGTTTGGATTGGGGATATTCCGGTCATTTTGGCCAACAGTCCAGGTGTTGTTAATTGCATTTGTTATTTTTGATTTGGTCTATTTTCCATATAGTGCATCAGATGGCGAGGGGTCACTTCTTGTATCTATGTTGATAGCCGCAGGAATACTTATATATGGCTGGATTATTGCAAAAATAAAGGCGAGAGAAACGAACCAGCGGGCATTTATTCCGGCATTGTTTCTCATGGTAGTCATGACAACAGTCGAATGGGTACCAGGTCTCAGGACAAGTGGAACGGAGTATGCGTGGTTAATGATTGTGCCATTATTAGTTTGTAACACGTACCAGTTGCTTATTCTGCATCGGATTAATAAGCCAGATCCAGGACAAGCAGCAAAACCTGCACAACGCAAAAAAGGTTCCTCCGCAGTAAGCAAAAATAAGGGTACTAAAAAAGCATAACTATTGGATGTGATTGCAAGGACATAAAAAACGAAGGCCGATGCGGGAAATGGCAGGCCTTCGTTTTTTATTCCAGGCGAATGAATCATTCGACCAGTTCAGACTTTGCATGGGCTTGATTAATGAGCTCGGAAATGGTAACGAATTGGAATCCTTTATTTTTCAACCCGGGTAGAATAGTCTTTAATGCTTCGTTTGTTTGCTTAATGGAATCGGATGCGTGCATTAAAATAATGTCGCCGTTTGATGTTTCTTTCATCACGAAATCTGTAATGGCGTCTGTTCCAGGGTTTTTCCAGTCATTTGGGTTTACATTCCAATGAATCACGTGAAGGCCGAGGTTCTCTGCTAATGTGATGATTTCTTCGTTGAACTGTCCGCTTGGTGGCCGGACAAGGTTGATATCTTTGTAACCGAGCTTGCCAAACACCTCTTTCGCATGCAGCAAGTCCTTTTTTACTTGGTCCGTTTCCTGCTCCAAATAGCTCTTATAACGGTATCCAAGCATGCCAAGTTCATGTTCACCATCTGTAATTTTTTTGACTATTTCCGGATGCCGCTCCGCCCATTCACCACTTACAAAGAAGGTTGCTTGTACATTTTCTTGTTTCAGGCGCTTCAAAATATCAAATACCTTTTCTTCCCCCCAGCTAATATTAAAGGTTAATGCAATATTAGCCTCGTCCTTATTACCTTTCGTTAAAGCTGTAGGCTCTTCTTCAGCGGAAAAAACAGAAAATGCACCGTCGCGTTCAAACCACAAAATTAATGCGGTAAACAAGGCAAGTAAGATAACGACCATCCAACGTTTACCTTTATTTAATCGTAATGTGTAAAAGTGCTCCATCTCCATCCTCCTAAAATTTCTTTATTCTAAGTTTATGAATGGGATGGACCAATATAGAACAAGCTATTGGATGGATAAAACACAGCTAACGGGACATGCTAGAGCATAAAAGGCAGTGAAAAAGAAGGTGTAGTCGATTAGGGAGAGACCAATCATGTACATAAAATAAAAGCAGAACAACCGACAAAATTCGATATTGTTTACGAATGAATGTGGTACTGTACGTTTACTTAAAAGCGATGAAATACAAATAGGCAATACTAAAACGAGTTAGTTAACAGATTAGCAGATGAAGGTTTGAGGTGGAAGCAATGTTAGGATTATTAATTAATGATATAGAACAAAAAGAAGTGGAATATTTACTGAAACGGGAATTGGAAGAGTTATTAATGGATTTGGAGGATCATCGGATTGATCATTTAGTGAAGCGGGCAATGCGGGAACGGTACCGAATCCTTTTTCAATTGTTCCGGCGTGTAGCAAGTGAACAGGAATGCCTAAAGTACATGCCGAAGCGAACAAAGAATGAATAAAGTGACGTTCAAAAGCCGCAAAATTAGCAGGCCGACTAAGGACACCACGCTAATAGTTAACCTCGACATTAACACCTCTTGTACGTTCTAAGAAGGTTAAGACAGCTTAGTTAGAGTACAAAGGGAAACTCCCCCGAGTATGTATCGTACACTGGGTAAGTGGGAATATTCGCCAAGCAGCGGTCTGCTGTTGACTACTGAAGATTTATGTGGGGGGTCTCCTGGATACGTGAGCACAAAGGAAAAGGAAAGCTTCCCCGAGTTCACATCGTACGCAGGAAAAGAGCTAATATTCGCGAAGGAGCGGAGAAACAAGTAATCGTCCGGGGTCGCTGCTTATCATTTGGTTGGCTTTTTTGAACATCCTCTTAAAGGAAATACGTGAAATTTTTCTTCTTTAATGAATTAGGAATAACTGTATCGACAGCTAGTGCCGCATGTCTGAAATATATAACACATTGTTCACAGTTTCTTGAGAACGTATAGGATGGTTAATTCAGCTAAGTGGTACTAACTCATTTTCTTTGGAGGGTGAGGAGGCAGTTTTACCTGCCTCATGCAGATGTTAGTTAAACCAATGGGATTTCAGAGACAGGCCTTGAATATTGAAGTGGGAATCTTGGTTTCTTTAAAACTTGATAAACAAGATTGGTTGAGGCAATAGTGAAGTATGCTATTGTCCGTTTTATTTTATAATCCGTAGTCGATTAAAAAAAAGACTTGACACCTTTGTGGGGTGATTAAGAAAGATCTTATAAATTTTTCTCGTAATTTGTTGAAATAAAGTAAAATATATGCTATATTATTTCTTGTTGTCAGGTCGTTCATTATGGAGTCTTTAGTCTTTATAAAAATTATTTTTAAAAAACCTATTGACTTTTTTGAATAACCCTGATAGACTATATCTTGTCGCTAAAAACGACATAAGAAAAATTGCTCTTTGAAAACTGAACAAAACAACCAGTATGTGAACGGATGTCAGAGGTCAGAAGCCGGAGGTCAGATTCCGATGAAGTGCTTTTGACACTGA
>BMJD01000082.1 GCA_014642895.1 Lentibacillus populi | reverse complement strand
TCATCATTTTCTTTGTACTCACTTGTAAATATCGCATAGTATCCATCAAGAGCTTCTTCAGCCTGCAGTTTTTTCATATCTAATTGAAGTGATTGTTTTGGATTTACAATTTCTCCCGTTTCTTTATCATAACTAATATTTTTTATATAACCCGCAGCCCCATAGGAACTGGAACGTGTATACTTACCCGGATTATCCACAATATCCATCGCTTTTTTAATAACCTTTTCACGCTGTGTACGGCGGACTATTTTTACCACTTGTGCGATCTTTTTTACCACCTTTTGCGGCGGGATGTACCACTCACTGCGGAACACTTTACCACATGTATAAAGAAATCCCCCGACTGTTTGGGGGGATTTCTTTATACACTAAAACGGAAGAATTCCTAATTGAAGTTCAAGCTTTAATTTCTCACAACGCAGTCTATCAATCTCTTTCTGTAACTCCTGCACCATTTCCTCGAGTCTTTCTATTTTGGTTTTATCATCAATTCCTTTTTCATAGGCTGTTCCAACACGACTTAAATCTATCAAGAAAGATAACACAGCTGGTTCATAAATATGGTAGTTCCCTTCAAATTCTGTTGCTTCGATTTCACCTTTAGCTATCCATTGCCTAACATCTTTTTCATCACATTCCAACTCATAGTTGTGTAAGAGATCAACCGTTTCTGATATTGTCATGTAATCCTTCATTTAAAACTCCCTTTCTGTTCTTATTCTTGGTATTTATTAAAGGCTGCTGTTCTCTTCATCGTTTTTCTTTTGATGGTGCACACCAAGACGTTCACGCATCGATACTTTTCCGTCAATAAAAATATCATAAGAATCATGAACAATCCGGTCTAGAATGGCTTCTGCCAGGGTTCCGCCTCCCAATTTTTCATACCATCCATCAAGATCAAATTGGGAACAGAATATATTGGATTGTTTTGCCTGACGTCTTGTATTAATCACTTCAAGAAGGAGAGCTGTTTCTTCATCCGTTAATGTATAAAGCAGCCATTCATCAAGAATAAGAAGGTCAACCTTCAGAAGCTTTTTCATTAATTTGGTGTAGCTGTCATCCTGTTGATATTTTGCTATTTTAAATGCTTCTAATAAATCTGGAAGTCGTGTATATTGAACCTTGAAGAATTGACGGCATGCTTGTACACCAAATGCGATAGCCATCCAAGACTTCCCGGCTCCAGACACTCCTTTAAAGATAATATTTCTCCCATCCAGAATATAACTGCCACTGGCTAGACGTAAGATTAACTCCTTATCCAGTTTTCGATCTTCATAGTAGATGATTTCCTCCATAGAGGCAGACTCAGGAAATGCTGCCTGTTTAAGAAGTCGATTGATTTTATTGCTTTTCCGCCGGGATTCCTCATGGTCAATCAAGATGCCGAATAATGTATCAAAATCCATCTCTTTATTTTCTCCCTTGGTAGAAATAGTTTCATAGGCTTCTGCCATCCCTGATAGTTTCAATGCTTTTAGTTTATCTATATTCTGTTGATTCATTTATTTTTCCCTCCAAAATAAGAAGCCCCGCGAGTGAAACCGTGCTTATTTTGCACATTATCTTTCTTCTGTGTGAAAGTTTTCTCTGAGTCTGCTTTTTTATTGTTTTTGATAAGTGTTTGAATACTTTTCACGGTTGGTCGATTCGTGATTTCATGCACCATTTTACACGCACGTTCGATTTCATAAACAGTATAGGTACGCTCCAGTTTCTTTAGGGCAAAGACGGACTTCATTGCTTGTTTTTCAACTTCGTAGCTATCCAATAGAAACTTCACCACAAATAGCGTATGTTCTCCAATATTCTCCGCCCAATCCAATGCGTCTTGCGGTGTTTGTTCCACGTAAAGTTTATGATTATCCGGCATATGATCATGTACAGTAGAAAATTGCCCGTATTTCCCATGCAGTGTTGGATGAGAAGCGATTCTCATGTAATTGAAATAAACTTCAATCGCCTCATCTGAGACTTTCACATCGACTTGTTTTCCTATATACTCATAGGGAACGGAGTAAAACATACTTTTTACAGAGATATGATAATCAGGCTGCACTTTGGCTGTTCGCCACTCAGACATCTGGTAGGGCTTAGCGGGAAGAGGAGTAAGGGCGTACTTCTCTTCTTCTATAAATGCTGACCAACGGGAGCCTTCTTTTTTTGTGAAAGGCCGGTGGTTAAACTCCTCCAGTTTCTTTCGAATCTCCTGGTTTATTTCCTCTATCGTAAAACATTGAGTATTCCTTAATGCGGCAATAATCCAGGTTGACACCGTGTTCACGGAACCTTCTACATTCGGTTTATCCTTTTTATCCAGAGTTCAGGATAAAAAGGATTATCCCGAAGTTTTTATTATCCCGAATTACGGCTGCTATTGATGATAATAACAGCCATGTATCCTAATAATTTTCGGGATAACCATCGGTATATGATTGTGCTATTTCAAACCACAAAGTTTTAGAATCATATCTTCATTACCTTCCCAAACTGGGATCTCACTAGTTGAGTTGCTATCCAGTTTGGTTGCTTTTTCAAGGGCATCCCTTATCATGGTAGTGTCAGCTGAGGCATAGATGCTCGTTGTTGTAGAATTTTGATGTCCAAGGAAATCTTTTATATAAGAAAGCGGGATACCTGATTGATATAAATGCATCGCCCGGCTATGTCTAAATAAATGTGCATGTACTTTTTTAGGAACTTCTGGACAGGAAGTCCTTGCTTGTTTGGCATACTTTTTTATGAATACAGAGACATTATCGGGGGACATTGCTCCCTTTTTCCCTTTAATTACAGTATAAAACAGATAGTCGTCAGTGTTTTGTAAACCTGTTGAATGAAATATTTTTAGATATTCTTTTAAATGAAGAACAGTTTTCTCCATTAAAGGAACCGCCCTAACTTTATTTCCTTTGCCAGTAAGATAGATGCATGGAATATCCAGATCGAGAGAAATATCCCGAAGCCTTAGATCAAGGATTTCCTGTATACGTCCACCAGTGTCATACATGACTATCATAAAGAAACGATTCCGCAGACCGAGTCCGTTTTTTACATTAGGCTGTGTCAAAATTGTTTTCAACGCATTCTGCGACATATATGACACTCCCTTTTTCGTATCCCGAAGGGCTGTTATGTCTTGAATATCCATGTATATTGCGGTAAGCGAGGGTTCTTCAATTGCACAATAATGCAGAAAAGATTTTAGTCCAGCTAGCCGTTGATTTCTGGTAGAAATGCTGCAGTTTCTCGATGATTGAAGCCATTCCAGGAATTCGTACACCAAACCATGATTAATCATGTCAAAAGTAATCTCAGTAAAAGGAATCTTCTTTTGATCTGATAGAAAAAGCCGTAAGAGATTTATCGTATCACGATAGGCTTTGATTGTGTTAAAGCTGTAACATTTATTTCTGGGCAAATACACCGTCAGGAAACTACGGACATATTTAAAAAAAGTACCTTCTATCGACTTATTCATAATCCACCTCCGGAAGGAGGTTTTCAGATATCCCCCTGGACTTATCGCGGAACACAGGGAAGAACTCTGGAACCAGATGCAGGTAATAATCTGTATCTATTTGATTTTCGTGACCAAGATACATGCTTAGATATGGAAGATATGCATTGATATCCTTCCCTTCCTTCACCCACTGATTCAGCCGGTTAACTGCGAAAGTATGACGAAAATCATGAACTCTTGGGGGATTTCCTGAGTATGTCTTTGCAACGGTAAGGTTATCCCAAAATAAATGAAACCAGTAGTTTACCAAGCTACGATTATAGTAGCTGCCTTTCTGATTTGGGAAAAATGCAATTCTATTAGGATAATGGAATTGGATTCTTTCATCGTACATCTTACATAGATGTAACATATCGTCAGACAAATATATGATTCTATCCTTATGACCTTTCGATTCCCGGATAAATACAGATCCCAATTTAAAATCCACATCTGACACTTGAAGCATTCGTGCTTCCGACGACCGAAGCCCGCAACTATAAAGGAGCCTAAAAAATACTGGTATGACTAGATGGCGACCTGGACTAAAAGCGCTCACCTGACAGGAATCTACTGCCTTAAAAAATTCAGACAGTTCCTGACTTGTAAATATGTGTGGTACATAACGTATTTGCTTTTTCGGTATATTGGAAGGTAAGACATACGCATCAATTCCGATACTTTTCATATATTTTGCCAGCTGTCTTATAGGTGTAATTCTACGCATAAGCCCATTTGGGTGTTCATTTTCTTTCAATGATGCCCAGCTCATGACAATGTCAGAGGTTAATGTATGTTCATTAGGAAAATGCTTTATGCAATGTTCATCAAACATGCGCAAAATCCTTCCCGAACTGACATAAGGGTATCCAAGGGACTGCTTCTGTTCAACCAGACCGTCTATATAGATCCTGAAGTTACTATTATAAGGATACTTCATAACAGCTCCTCCTTTGTCACTTCAATTCCTTGGAAGGTAAGAGCGCATGCCTTCAAATGCTTTTCATCTGTTGAAAGATATACCTTACTGGAAGAGATGGAGCCATGTCCCAATGTATTGGATATCACTGGAAGTGATATTTCTTGTGACAGCATTCTTGCAGCCACAGTATGGCGGAAAATATGGAATCCTTTCCGATGACCTGACTGCCGGATGTCGGCCTTTTTCATGATGCTACAACTGATGGCATAACAGTTGGAACGAGATAATTTTGTGTATGGTGCCTGGTATCTCAGAAAAACATAGGGAAGACTGCTTTGAGGTCTTGCATTTAGTATATAGTCAGACAATGCATTACCGATATCTGTAAGAATAGGTAACATTAAAGGCCTTCCGTTTTTCTGTTGTACGATGGCGATTGTCTTATTCCGCCAGTCAATGCTGGATATTTCTAAATTTGTAATGTCAATGCTTCTAAGACCTGTGCGCATTGCCAAAAGCACCATGGCATAGTTACGCTTTCCAATACAGGTGGAACGGTCGATTGACTGAAGTAAACGGTCTTCTTCTTCCTGTGTAATAGTTGGTACAACTGCGGTTCTTCTCGAACCGCTGCTCGGAACTGCCAGAACTAATTTTTCTTTAGTTGCACTTTCTTTATAGAGATATTTCAAAAAGGACCGAAGTGCAGACAGTACAGTTCGCATACTGGTGCTTTGGTAAGATCTTGCTATATAAGGAATAAAACTACGAACGTCATCGAGCCGGAGGTCAGATATGTTTTTATTGAGTTCTAAATGTACATATTTTAAAAACTGCCTCGAAAGTGTCTCATAACACCTGCGTGTACCATTACCTTTTCCGGAACGGATAAGTTCTTCCACATAATCGGCTTGTAACTGCTTCATTTCGATGGAAAGAGGGCTATTGGCATCCGCAAAATGGAATTTCCAGCTATAACTGCCTGTTTCCAGAACTTCGAGAAGAATCAGCACAGAAAGGCGTCTGAGTTTATAACGCCAGTTCTTAATCAGTCCTTTGTCAAGATTATCCTTCGACTCTAATACAAAACGATTTGCCAATTCCTCGGAAAAGTATGATTGCCCGTTTGATTCAAAAAAATGAGTCAGTTCATCCCATGCCAATCCATACTGATAGACTGTAGAAGCACTATGTTGGATTGGTTTTATTGCCTCCTTAGCTTGAGTAATCAATTCTGTCAGTAAAATTTCTTTCATCTTTTCGCCTCCATAATTATATTTGGGAACATCCCGATTTAATTATGAAGTGGGTGGAAAAAATGAACAACAATTATCCCGAACATTTAACTCGCTTAACGTGATAAATAAGGAAAAGCAGTTAAATGTTCGGGATAATAAAAACTTCGGAATAATCCTTTGGTGAACGCACGCGTGCTGGCATGACCACCGAGTGATAGTGGCGGACCATTTCTTCGTATGTTTTGTTTAACACCAGTTCTTTGCGGGTATGTTTGGTCACTCCTGTCTTTAAATTGTCTGGAACAATGATTTGAGTGCTTCCTCCCATGTATTCAAACGTGTGTTGATGAAGCTTTATCCAAGACGCTAAATCCATGGATAAAGAACCTTCGACATAGGAAAGCAGCGAACATGGTAAAGTTGCCACAAATACATACACTTTCACTTTTTCCCCTGTATCGGGATCAATGATAAATAAAGTAGAACCTGCCCAATCTACTTCTAACAATTCCCCTGGTTTCCGTTTGATTCGCAAGGTTGCTTTATATTTTTGGGCAAAGTTATGGTAATGCTCCGTGAATGTCCGGTAGGCATAGGGAATCTTTTCTTGTTCCTCGGATTTCCTCACATATTCTTCATGAAGCAATGTCAATGTAACATGTGGTTTGGCCAACTCTTTATGCAGATAATCAAAATCAATCATTTGCCGACCTGAAGCTTCCAGTTTTTTCTCAGGATAGAGAAAATCTTCAATCCAAGAATCTGTCATTTCTTCATCTAATGGACATTTCAATCCCCTTTTTTCCGCTAATCGTATGACTTCTGTGACTTTTTGTCGTGAATGGCGAGTCATCGCTGCGATATTTCGTAAACTCCTTTCCTCGTCATATAATTCCAGCATCTGTCGATATGGAAACATAAAAAACCTCCTGTATTCCTAATGTCATGCCGGTTGGCATGCACATTAAGTATACAGGAGTCGATAAAATGGTAAAGACTTCCGCAAAAGGTGGTAAAATTCTCCGCATTTAGTGGTAAAAAAGATTGCAAGGCTGGTACATATTGAATGCCATACTCACACGCTCAGCTTTTGCCTTTTTTGCGTATTTTTCACTATAAAAGATGACTTGTTTTTCATCAACTGTTTTCTTTATCTTTTTTCCGTTATTAGATGT
>BMJD01000081.1 GCA_014642895.1 Lentibacillus populi | reverse complement strand
AGGTCACACCTGTTCCCATGCCGAACACAGCAGTTAAGCTCTCCAGCGCCGATGGTAGTTGGGGCTTTGCCCCTGCAAGAGTAGGACGCCGCCAGGCTAATCGATTCCATTCCACAGTAGCTCAGTGGTAGAGCTATCGGCTGTTAACCGATCGGTCGTAGGTTCGAATCCTACCTGTGGAGCCATGGAGAGCTGTCCGAGTGGCCGAAGGAGCACGATTGGAAATCGTGTAGGCCGTTATCGCGGCCTCGAGGGTTCGAATCCCTCGCTCTCCGCCACCTTTAAATAACTTTGGCCCGTTGGTCAAGTGGTTAAGACACCGCCCTTTCACGGCGGTAACACGGGTTCGAATCCCGTACGGGTCACCACTTAAACTTAATTGGAGGATTAGCTCAGTTGGGAGAGCACCTGCCTTACAAGCAGGGGGTCGCAGGTTCGAGCCCTGCATCCTCCACCATCAATTTCATATCGCGGGGTGGAGCAGTCTGGTAGCTCGTTGGGCTCATAACCCAAAGGTCGTAGGTTCAAATCCTGCCCCCGCAACCAAATTTTCTTTAACTCAATCAAATTAACTTAGTATTTTTTTCTTCATTAAATGGTCTGGTAGTTCAGCTGGTTAGAATGCCTGCCTGTCACGCAGGAGGTCGCGGGTTCGAGTCCCGTCCAGACCGCCACTTTAATAGAGTGTTGTTGCAATTTGTTCACTAATATATAGAGGCTCGGTAGCTCAGTCGGTAGAGCAAAGGACTGAAAATCCTTGTGTCGGCGGTTCGATTCCGTCCCGAGCCACCATTTTTGTGTTTTCCATTATGGAGGGGTAGCGAAGTGGCTAAACGCGGCGGACTGTAAATCCGCTCCCTTAGGGTTCGGCAGTTCGAATCTGCCCCCCTCCACCATTTTACTTTTTTCATATATAAATAAGTAGGGGTATAGTTTAATGGTAAAACGAAGGTCTCCAAAACCTTTGATGTGGGTTCGATTCCTACTACCCCTGCCATGTTTAAGATGGCGGTCGTGGCGAAGTGGTTAACGCACCGGATTGTGGCTCCGGCACGCGTGGGTTCGATCCCCACCGATCGCCCCATTAATTAAATTCAAATATTTTGGGCTATAGCCAAGCGGTAAGGCAGCGGGTTTTGATCCCGTCATTCCCAGGTTCGAATCCTGGTAGCCCAGCCATTATGCGGAAGTAGTTCAGTGGTAGAACACCACCTTGCCAAGGTGGGGGTCGCGGGTTCGAATCCCGTCTTCCGCTCCATTACTTTGCATATTGGCGGCATAGCCAAGTGGTAAGGCAGAGGTCTGCAAAACCTTTATCACCGGTTCAAATCCGGTTGCCGCCTCCAAAGACAATATGCCGGTGTGGCGGAATTGGCAGACGCGCACGACTCAAAATCGTGTTCCTTCGGGAGTGTCGGTTCGACCCCGACCACCGGTACTTATTTTAAGAAGTTTTATTATCGTCAATTAACAGTAGAATTAAGTAATATCAACGTTTTAAACGTCTATTTACAGTAATGTAGGTAGGCGTTTTTTGTTATGACTTTAGTCAGTTGAGTACGCGACAGTGTGCGAAACAGAAAACCACCTGCTATGCGGGTGGGTAATAGATACTTTTTATAAATGATAATCTAAGGATGTACACAAATGATTGTTTAACTATGTACATTTTTGTAACGCTACTCAAAACAACTTTACATGGAGAGACAGGCATGATAGCCTTGTATGGCAGAGCCAGCCGTTGATACTGCTGACTTCTTGGCTCGATATTCATACCTGTAGAGGCTCCATGTCAAGTTGTTGGGTTATAACACATTTTACAGAAATAGGTAATTAAGTGTACACGAATGAAGAATTAAAAAGAAATCTGACCAGCATTTTGAAAGTATTGATACGTGGAACGAAAAAGAGGCTTTACTTATTGACGAAATACTAGACAAGGCAAAAACATTACATACTAATCTGAATGACTTTAAGCGTGAAGTGAAACAACAATTCAATGATCTAAATAAAAGATTGGATAAGGTCAATAATAGACTTGAAAAATAGGGGTGGTTAGGGTTTTTACCATTCTCAAAGCAGCGATAAAATTTTTTGCCATTTTAAAACTTTTTGAAATAGGTAAATTTTCCTTCATAGATAAATGTAAAACTATTTCAACTAGGAAAATAGGATTATGTATTCCATGTTCTTTACAGTTATGTTACAATTGTTTCTGATATTGTAAAAAATTTAGTAGAGTGAGGGATTATGTAATGGCTAAGGAAAAAGTTAAAAAACCTTTCTACAAGAAATGGTGGGTGTGGGTAATAGCTGTTCTTGTAATAGGAATGTTCGCAACGTCAGGGGAGGAAACTACAGATACTACAAGTGAACCTAAGGAGGAACCTAAACAAGAAGAAGTTGTTAAGGACGAACCTAAGGAAGAACCTGTTGAGGAAGTAGCTACTGAAACTAAAGAAGAACCAACTAAAGAGGAAGTTAAAAAAGAAGAACCTAAGGAAGAAGTTAAGGAAGAACCTGAATTTACCATTTCTCAACAAAACGCAATACAAAAGGCAAAGGATTATATTGATTATACCGCATTTTCTAAAAGTGGACTTATTGAACAATTAGAATACGAGGGATTCTCTAATGCTGACGCAACCTTTGCTGTTGACAATATTGAAGTTGATTGGAATGAACAGGCAGGAAAGAAGGCACAAGAATATATGGACTATTCTTCATTTTCAAGAAGTAGTCTTATTGAACAATTACAATTCGAGGGATTTACCGCAGAACAAGCGAATTATGGGGCTGATCAAGTAGGATTTTAAGCTAAATTCATAGATTAAGAAAGAGGAAGCTAGCTTAGGTGTTCTCTTTTATTCAAATATTGCGATTTATCGAATGAATTTAAAAATAGGGTTCTGCAACGGTACATTTAACATTCCGTAACATTGGTTTCACATATTGCACCATAAGTGGGTTATTATATAACTCTAACCTAATTATGTTTGTATAGTTTTTGCTTCATCACTTATTACATTATTATTGTTTGTAATGTATATCTTAGGTCGTTTAATCCTTATAATGAAAATGGAAATTACCATACTTGAAAGCTTAAAAGTTTGTCGAGACAATGAACTGGATAATATTGAAGTTGTAGAAGAATTTACACTAGGAGAAAATAACTCGGAAGCTGTTTATTTAACATCTGATGAACCTATGAGATATATAAAATTTTACGAATATGATTTTATGAATGATAGAAATGGCAATCTTTTACACAAACTTGGCTTGTTAAAGAATGGTTATACAATAAAAATAAATACTTATCTAACCTGTGGCATACTTAACTATTTAATTGGATATCAAAGGTTTGATTATGTAAAAGGTAAGGTGCAGTTAGGTGAGAATGGAAAAAACGGATTGATTATTGAAAACCTTGAAATTAAACACACGTTGAAAAGTATAATCTATTATATAATCAAATAATAAATATTTCATGAATAGATTGAATTCTAGAATTAGAGTCTCTAGGGCAATACTTAAATCTTAATAGAACCGATATTTTCAGAATTAATAGTCAGTAAAATAAACATCCAAATAACTAAATTATTGGTTTAATTTACTAGATAGTTTGATATACTAAATGAAGATATTCAGCAAGCTTTTTTCGAAGATGTATCTGCACTAAGAAATGATATGCAGATAATAATTCTTGATAATAAAGAGCCGAGTGAAGAAGTTAAAAGAAAAATAAATTATGAGGAATTTACTAAAGAAATCAAAAACGGTAGATATGGTTTTTTTCCAGCTGATTAACAATAAAAGATTTAGTAATGCTAACCTGTCATGTTTTATCTTAATAAAATTATTATAGAACAATATATTAGTTGAAAAATTTAGGAATGCCAATATAATAATAGTAAGAAGAATTTTTTATAATAAATCGTGTGCAGTAGTGAGACACGAAAATCGTTAAATACAGTGGTGACAAGGGTTCTGGCGAATGGAAGTAAGCGCACGACTCAAAATCGTGTTCCTTACGGAGTGTCGGTTCGCCCCCGACCACCGGTATCAAGAATCATTAATATGGCGGCGTTTGACGGAATATAATCCGTTGAAGCGTCGTCTTTTTTGCGTGTATAAAAAAGTCGTATGCCTAAACGGAGCTTAGACGATTTCCATTGAATCTATTCGGAGGGAGCGTTTTTTGCGTTGGGAACCGTAGTAGAAACGAATTATTACCGTATGAAGTAGATATTGCAACGGAACCAATTGAATTAGAAACGTTGTCATATGACGATGCCGTAAAGCGTTTCATTGCCGATGCAGAACGGTGGGGATTGCGACCGGATACGATCGAGTATTACCGCGCAGAACTCGGAAAGTTTAAGTGTTGGCTAGTTCACATGATAAAACGAATTTTATAACATGGTCGTGCGACTGAACATAGACAGTTACGTTAATCATTTACAGAAAATTCGCGGATTAAGAAACGGAACTTTTAATATAAGGTTACGGGCAATTCGGACGTTATTCGGGTTCCTTTATCGAAAGCTGGTTAACGAAATCATTGAGTTTACTACGAAAGGATCAGAACAAATGACACCGAGTATGCTCAATCTTTCAAAACAGAATACTCTTTATGTAAATGAGATTGAGGATGTTAGGATACTCCCCTTTCCAAAGATGGAATAGCATGGGCGGTTTGTAAGTTGTGAGTTTCCAAAAAACCGCAATCGAGAAGAAATCAAAAATAAATGATGTGATAAGCTTAAAATAGACACTTATTTTAACACAAGGAGGAATAACTATGACAAATACAAATCAAATCATCGTTCCACATTTATGGTATGACAAGGAAGCGAATGAAGCGGCAGAGTTTTATGCTTCTATTTTTCCAGATTCAAGAATTACGAATAAAACAACACTCCACGACACTCCATCAGGCGACGCTGATTTAGTCTCCTTTGAGTTGTGGGGACAGAAGTTCATGGCCATCAATGCAGGTCCTTATTTCACATTCAATCCATCGGTGTCTTTCATGGTTAATTTTGACCCATCACGAGAAAAAGACGCGAGTGAAAAACTAGAGGAGGTTTGGAACAAATTGTCCGAAGGTGGAACCGTGTTAATGCCACTTGATAAGTATCCATTTAGTGAGAAGTATGGCTGGATTCAAGATAAGTATGGTTTGTCGTGGCAGTTAATCCTTACCAATCCAGAAGGTGAAGAGCGGCCTGCGATCGTGCCTTCGCTCATGTTTGTCGGTGATACATGTGGGAAAGCGGAAGAGGCGATTAATTTTTATTTATCCGTATTTAAGAATTCAAAGCAGGGCTTTATTGCCCGCTACCCTCAAGGAATGGAACCTGACAAGGAAGGAACAATCATGTTTTCCGATTACATGCTTGAGAATCAGTGGTTTGCCGCAATGGACAGTGCGAGAGATCATAAATTCAGTTTTAATGAGGCAATTTCATTTATGATATATTGCGACACACAAGCAGAGATCGATGACTACTGGGATAAGCTGTCTGCTGTTCCTGAATCTGAGCAATGCGGCTGGCTGAAAGATAAGTTTGGCGTGTCTTGGCAGGTTGTGCCAAAAGAAATGGACGAGATGATGACGAGTAGCACACCGCAACAAATTGATCGTGTTAATAAGGCAACTCTTAAAATGAAGAAACTTGATCTTGCGGAGTTACAGAAAGTATACAAGGGGTAATGAAAATACCTCATGCCGAAAGAAGATCACGATGTTGATTTGTGATCGACTATCGAAAATTTTGCTGTCTTTCCTAAATGAAAATAAAAAATAATATATGTAGCAGGGCAGGGCGCATTGATTGCCATGACAACCTTGAAATCCGTGAACACGGTACGGGGATGGTGCTGGTTAAACTTGGTGTAACATGAAGCAAAAATAAATTACGCAAAAAGCAGGGAAAAAAGTTTTGTAATGTCTCTAAATGGTTCGTTTTAGTAAAACAAATATGATTCCCATTCTGAACGTGAGATAGTGAAGTCACGTATGTTTAATGCTCCTGCTGAGAATGTTTTTACAGCCTCTAGTAACGTAGGTTTACTTAAGAAATGGTGGGGACCCAAAGATTTTTCTAATACGATTAATGAATTTGACATGCGCCCGGTTGATATTTGGCGTTATGTTATGCATGGGCCTAATGGTATTGACTATGAAAATAGCGAATTTATAGAGATTAACTATAATGAGCAAGTAGTCTTCGTCATCTTGAGCCAGATCATAAATTTTTACTGGAAATCACCTTCAAAAAATCAAAAATAAGAAGGAAATCATTTGGCGCATGATATTGATACAGAGAAAGAATACGAAGAGGCCAAACCGTTTGTAAAAGAAGCGAATGAACAAAACCTGATCATTTGGAATGGCTGTTAAATGAAGTCACGTGACAAGCAGAAACTTTTGATACATTGGATATTAGACAGGTTTTCTGGGAAAAAACGCAGGGGTTCAGAAGATATTCAAACTAATTGATGAAAAGAAAAGTAAAACAACTAATTCCAATGTCCGGAATACTCAGTCAATATTCTACAATCTTGGAAGCATTTGTGAATAGATTCATAAATGCTTCCAAGATACTCGTATCAAACTAATTATTTTCTAAAGGGTTTAAAGTGACTGTTAAGGTTGGTGAGAAACATTAACATCAGAAATAATAGCAAATCAAGCAATAGAAATTAATTATTCAATGGCTTATGCATAACATACATATAAAATAGTATTTTGACGTTATTTTATCGTTTTGGCAAATGCCCTAACAGGAAAGTATGTGTCAAGTTTTTCTCGACGTTGCTTTCATACCAATATTTCAGGCGCTCCCATTTTGTACACCTTGTTCGGCTACCGCGCTGTCGCTTGCTG
>BMJD01000080.1 GCA_014642895.1 Lentibacillus populi | reverse complement strand
AGGTGAGACTGAATATTCTTTATAATTGATAAATGTAAATAAGTTACAAATCAAAATGGTTGACTAGATCTTTTATTTTTTATGCAACGCTAGTGGGTAGAAATAAATGAGTAATAGTGTGTGTTAAAAAAGTCACCGAATCTGAGTCTTGAAGATCGAGGCGACGCAGCTCCCGGAACCGGGCTTGCACAGGACGTAGGAGGTTTTAACATAAGATCCTCTATTGCCAACTTTAGTGCTCATCACTTATCATTTGGTGGATTTTTGAACATTCTGAATACAGATTCCCTTAATAGGAGGTTAAGGAAGCTGGCTGATGCGGGGAGTATGGAAAAGTAAGTTTAAAGTCTTTTTTCCATTGGAATAATAAGGGGTTTTTAACCGATTATCTATAAAGCCAGGAATTTGTCAAGTTAGGTTTTGAAAATTACGTATTTGAGGTTAAACAAAGGGAAACCCCTTGCATTTTGCGGATCAACCGGCTGACAAAATATTTTAATCTATTATTTAAAGTGGGAGTTGGAGAATTCCACTATGAAACTTATGTATAAGCCGTTAAGTTACTTTTTAATCATACTTGTTTTGCTAACAGCATGCCAAGCAAAGGCAGTTACAGAAAATGCTGCTGGTTCGACAGCAAAGAAATATAGTGAATTAACGGATAAAAAACCGATTACATTAGCAGCGCCAAAAAGGATCAAACCGCTGGATGTACCACTCATTAATCAGATGGATCCACCGCGTTTGTATAATGGGTGCGAGGTCAGCAGTTTGGCAATGGTATTAAATTATCATGGTATTAAGGTATCTAAAAATGAATTGGCTGAAAAAATCGACCGCGTCCCATTAGCATATGGAAACGGATTGAAAGGAAACCCCAATGATGGATTTGTCGGAAATATGGAGGATGGGCCTGGGTTGGCCGTTTATCATGGACCTGTAAAAAAACTTGCCGAACAATACGCTGGGGGAAAAACGGCAGATATCACAGGTGAACCAATTGATGTCCTATACAAGTATCTTACAGAAGGCATGCCAGTCTGGGTCATAACGACAGTGAATTCCGTTCCGGTAAATGACTGGGAAGCATGGGAAACACCTTCTGGAATAGTAGAAGTAACCTATAGTGTGCATAGTGTAGTCATGACAGGTTTTGATGAAGACTATGTCTATATAAATAACCCATACGGCCAGAAGAACCAAAAGGTAGATAAGCAAGGTTTTGAAAAGGCATGGAAACAAATGGGAAGTCAAGCAATTGTTATTGAAAGGTAATTCAAAATTGGCTGTTTTCTTTGCAATCGAAAAGGGTAAAAATAGCTAAGTACGCTACATGAAACGGGGGGATATAAAATGAAATATGCAGTGATAACCGGGGTCTCAAGAGGCTTGGGAGAGTCAGTTGCCAAATTATTTATGGAATCGGGGATTCACGTCATCGGTATTTCCCGCAACCATAACAAGTCGTTAATAGCCTGCGCCCAGCAAAATAATGTCGTATACCAGCATTATCGTTGTGATTTAGGAGAACTTGGAGAGGTAGAGGAGACAGTTGAACGGGTTAGCAGCCAAATTTTCGCAGAAGAACCAGAATCGATTTATATAGTAAACAATGCAGCTGTCCTTGAACCAATTGCACCGGCGACATCCATTAAAAACACTGATCTCAAGTACCATGTACAGATTAATACCATTGCACCAATGGTATTAATAAACTCATTATTGCAAACAGCAGTTGAACAGGATGTGCGGATGATTGGCGTCACCATAACATCGGGTGCGGCAGAAAGGCCTGTTTTTGGCTGGAGTGCCTACTGCAGCACAAAAGCAAGCATCAATATGTATACACAGGCAGTTGCACTTGAACAGGAGGAGTTAAAGACCGGAAACAAGGTTATTGCATTTAACCCAGGAATCATGGATACACAGATGCAGGAAAAAATCCGGGCAAGTTCAGCAGATGATTTCATTGAAGTAGATACATTTCGCGACTATAAGAAAAAGGATTTATTAAAGGATACCGAGGCGGTTGGTGGAGTATTGGTAGATATTTTAACGGACGAAGAAAGTATTGAAAACGGAAAAATATACAATGTGAAGGACTATTTTTAGTCGGTTAACAGTATGAAGTGGTTGCGAGTAGTGCAAGCAAAGGAACTTAAAATATATGAATGGGTTATCTCTTTATGAAAAAACGAACCTCCGCCACAAAACGGAGGTTTGCTTTTTTGATGGTAATGGAGAAATGGACTGCTGGTTAAGTCCAAGAAGATGAATGGAAAAGCTGTAAAATCTGAGAACTACTTAAAGGCTATATCCAATGAATTTTACGCTAGTACGTTCTTTATCGGCGTAACAATTAATAACCTCCGCCAACATATCCACCTGCTCCAACAATAATCAGCAGGATGAACAATACTACGATTAACGCAAAGCCCATACCATAGCCTCCGCCGCCATAGCTCATGAAAGATCACCTCCTTTATGAAAAATGATCTCAGGTGATTGGTTACCACCAACCACCACCAAATCCGACACCATAGCCACCGCCATAGCCGCCGTAGCCGCCTCCACCACCGTAGCCGCCAACAAAGCCACTGGCACCTACAATGATTAAGAGGATAAATAACACGACGATGAGTGCAAAGCCGCTTCCACCTCCAGCATACTCACTCACTAACTTCACCTCCCCTTTTTATCAATGTATGTATAAAGTGTTGACATGGAAGGGCTAATAAAGAAATGGGCTTCTCCTTTTTATGTTATAAGAGGATGTTCAAAAAGTCACCAAATGATAAGCGGCGAATCGTGTCGCCCGCTTGCTTTTCCGCTCCTCATGTACCCAAAGACATAGGGGATCTTCTGCTAAAACCGCCCACGTCCTGTGGGCAACGCAGAAGTCAGCACATCCTGTGCAAGCCCGGTGCTCAAAGCTACGCCGCCTCGACCTTCTTGCTTCTCATTCGGCGACTTTTTGAACACGCACTATAAGTTGATAATAAGTGAAAAATGGATATTTTGATCGGCTAATGGCCGGTTGATAGGGCATTGTTTAAAGTTACCGCAAAAGGAGGAGATAGATTATTTATCACGCATTAACGGGCTGTAATACCCCCTACCTCTAAGCCTGAGTAAACCAAAATGTGAAGGAGGGGATAAACAGCCCGTACTTCTCCAATTTTAGGAACGAAGACTAAAAATGCCACGTCCTTATGTCTTCGTCTTGTGACCGCATCGTGTAGGCCTCAGGCTAATTCAGTGGGGGAGGAAGGGCAGGCTAAAACCGTCACGTCCGCATGCCTTCGCCTTCACTAGCACGTCTTGTGCGTCGGACCCCTCCTCTGAATGAAGTTTCGCTTTATCGTCTGCTTGAGTTCGCCTCGATTCGATTCATCTATGCTTAATTTATTGAGAATTTATGTTACACTTTAGGGTGCATAAAAACATCAGGAATTCCAATGCCTGCATTTAGTAAATCATTATGCACATGATCAAAGACCATATCACAGAATGGTATAATACAGATAATTGTTTGAAAGGAAGAAAGTTATGATCACAAGAAAAAGTAAACGCGAAATTGAAATGATGCAAAAGTCCGGGGATTTACTCGTTCAATGCCACAAAGAAATTGCGAAAATGATCAAGCCTGGAATTACTACGATGGAAATTGATACATTTGTCGAGAAATTTTTAGCCCGCCATGGTGCAACACCGGAACAAAAAGGGTTCAATGGCTATCCGTATGCGATTTGCGCTTCCGTAAACGATGAAATTTGCCATGGATTTCCGCGTGACGATAAATTAGTCGATGGCGATATTGTAACCATCGATATTGTTGTAAATCTGAATGGCGGATTAGCGGATTCGGCATGGACATACCCGGTCGGCAACATTGATCAGGTTGGCAAGCGTCTATTGGATGTTACAAAGACAGCACTCTATATAGGGATTGAACAAGCACAAGCAGGTAACCGTATCGGTGATATTGGCCATGCGATTCAAACCTATGCAGAAGGGGAAGGATTTTCCGTTGTGCGGGACTTCACGGGACATGGCATTGGCCCAACAATTCATGAAGATCCGCATATCCCGCACTTTGGTTTGCCAAATAAAGGGCTCCGACTAAAAGAAGGCATGGTAGTTACGATTGAGCCAATGATCAATGAAGGTGCCTGGCAAAGTAAAATGGATAGCAATAACTGGACTGCACGAACGGTCGACGGCGGACGTTCCGCACAATACGAGCATACCATTGTCATTACAAAAGATGGCCCATTAATTACGACGGAACAGGATGCATAAGAAACGATCATCAACCTCTTGGCCGGCTGGAGTGACCAGAACAGCTTGGTGAAAACCGAAGCACTACCATAAACGGACGAACAGATCAGCTATGTTGTTGTCCAAATACGGAGGAGGTGGCGGAATGCGTGTCGTCTCAATCTGCCCCAGTAACACGGAAATTGTTGCTTATTTAGGAAAGACGGATCTATTAGTCGGTGTTGATAATTTTTCGGATTGGCCTGACGAAGTGTCCAACCTTCCGAAATTGGGGCCTGATCTATCCATCAACATGGACAAAGTCGCCGAACTCGATCCTGATCTTGTATTGGCATCCCTTAGTGTCCCGGGGATGGGAAAAAATATTGATGCACTTAAGAAACAAGGGCTCCCGTATATTACGCTAAATCCAAATTCACTCGAGGAAATAGCGGGCGATATCCAAACGGTAGGGGAAGCCTTGAATCTTCCAGAACTTGGTCTTGAAAAAGCGGAGACTTTCCGTCATGAAATAAATTATTTCCAGGAGAGGCCTCAATTTAACCATGATAGGCCTGAACTTTACTGGGAATGGTGGCCAAAGCCGATCTTCACTCCGGGGAAAGTTAATTGGCTAACTGAACTCAGCCAGCTTGCCGGTGCCCGCAATATTTTTGATACAGAAGATGTCGCGAGTTTTCAAACCGACTGGGATGATGTTAAAGAGCGGAACCCAGACCACATTTGTATGGTGTGGGTGGGGGTCAAGGAAGAAAAAATGCGCCCGGAACTAGTGATGAAGCGTCCTGGCTGGGATACGATGAAGGCTGTTCGGCAAGGGAAAATTCACGTAATGGAGGAGTCATTATATTGCCGGCCCTCTCCTAGGTTGCTGGAAGGGTTGCGGAAGCTTGATAAATTGATAAATTGATGAAAAGCTGACTGAGGCTGCTGAACCTCGTCAGCATTTTCTTGTTGTACGGGGAGACTAGCGCCACATTAGGGAGAACATCGCTGCATTCGCCCCGAGGGGTGAGAACATCAACCCTAGAGTAAGAGCATCAACTCGGGGGAAGGAGCATTCGCCCCGAGGGTGAGAACATTAACCCAAGGGCGAGAGCATTCAACCCTAGGGCAAGACCATCGACCCGAGGGCAAAAACATCAACCCGAGAACGGAAGCATCAACCCTTTATCCGTCTCCCGCCAAAAAGAACTGTAATAACTGGACTCAGTAGACAAAAGAAAGCAAACGGCAAATACGTTAGCACCGGTACACCAAGTACATCTGCAATAAACACGCCACAGACACTCCATGGTACAAGCGGATTAATGACTGTACCAGCATCTTCCAATGTCCGTGATAATACTTTATTGGGAAGGCCGGCTTTTTGATAAATCCCTTTATACGTTTCCCCGGTTAATAAAATGGACAGATACTGCTCGCCAATTAAAACATTGACCCCAATCGCCGTTGCAGCGGTCGAAATAATGACAGTACGAACTTTTTTCAGTTTTTCCTTAAATGCATTTAAAATCGACGGAATGATGCCCGTGACAAATAATAATCCACCAAACCCCAATGCTAAAATTACAAGTGAAACGGTAAACAGCATGCTATTGATGCCGCCTTTTGTCAACAATTCATTAACCGGCTGAAAATCTGTTTCCGCAGTAAAACCATTAAACCATATATTCCAGATTTCTGATCCTGAGATATGGTTCGTTAAGCTTGCTAACAATGTTGCAAGCGAACTGCTTAGCGCCAGGGCGATGAACGCAGGTGTTTTAAAGATCGTACAAATAATTAAAACAGCAAGCGGCAGCCATGATGTCCAATGAATTAAATTTGTTGAAGCTAAAGCATCCTGGTATGCCGCAACATTTTGTACCGGGACATCTCTGTTTGGTGATAGCACAGCAAATAAAATAAACGTAATGATAAATGCCGGGATCGTCGTTAGGCTCATGTGTTTAATGTGTTCAAATAAATCTACCTGGACAATGGTTGATGCTAAATTTGTTGTATCGGATAATGGTGACATTTTATCGCCGAAAAACGCACCCGAAACGATTGCACCGGCGGTAATCGCGAGGGAGGCATCGAGTGCACTTGCCATACCGATAAAAGCAACACCAATTGTTGCAGTCGTTGTAAGCGAACTACCAAGTGAGACGCCGACGATTGCTGTAATAGCAAAAACAATAGCATAAAACCAGGACCCGCCAACAAAACGAAAACCAGTATCGATTAGTGCGGGGATCGTACCACTTATCATCCAACTGCTAATTAATACACCAATTAATATAAATAAAAAGATTGCACCCATTCCAGATTTGGCGCCAAAAATCATTCCCTCCTCAAGATCTTTAAACGGAATACGTCTGATCAATCCGTATGCTACAAGAAAAAAGATACCCAATATGATTGGAACATGTGGTACTGTTTCAAGTTTGATGATGAAATAACTGATCAATCCGATGATAACAATAAAGAAAAAAATGGACTCCCCAATTGACGGGTTATGCTTGGGGCTGACTGGAAACATGGAAATACCTCCTTGTTAGTTAAATGTTTAGAACCTTTTGATGAATATAAGAAAAGCGGAAGCGCCCGTTTAGCAACGTACAAACTGGAGCACTCCGCAATGAGATAAAGGAAACACGGTGAGCTGGAAGCGAACCGATGTTGACTTATCGTAGTGAAGGAGTGTGAAGTTTGCTAGTTGCTGGGCGCTGGAGCTGGACATGGCCAACTCGGACGTAAGCAGAATAGAGCCTGAATTTTTATACTTTCTTTACTTATGAAAAAGCTTCATCCCAAAATAGGGACGAAGCTTGTCTCCGCGGTACCACCCTGATTGATGATCTGTTGCAAATCATCCTCTTGTCTAAAAAGATCCGTTAAGCCTGAATGTGTAATTCAAATCCCTCCTGCCAGAGCTTGCACCAGACGCTCTGTCTCTATTACTGCTTTAGAAAGATTTTACTTCGCATTCACGGATAAATATTCATCTGTAAAGTATTAATTTTGAATATACATCTAAAACATGCAGCCTGTCAATATATTTTTTTTGAGAGTATGTGTCAAGTTTTTCTCGACGTTGCTTTCATACCAATATTTCAGGCGCTCCCATTTTGTACACCTTGTTCGGCTACCGCGCTGTCGCTTG
>BMJD01000079.1 GCA_014642895.1 Lentibacillus populi | reverse complement strand
AACGTTAAAATAGGCATCAAAAAGTTCATTTATCACTAGAACTTTTCGATGCCTATTTTTTGTTGGAAGTCAATCATTATTTTTAGGTAAACTTAAAACATAACACATTAGCTATTGACTAGTATTGTACCTAAGTTAAACTACATTTTTACTCTGCGAAAGTTGAGTAATAATAATACGGATGAGTTTTTGGTGAAATAGTAAATAAACATGGAAGGGGGCATGTAATGTAGTAGGAGTTACGTATTTCAGCATGTTTTATTGTTTCAAATGAAAGGCCGTGATCGGGGGAGGGGGTATACCTCTACTGAGGAAAATCAGTCTACATAGAATAGGATTCAATCTTAAGTAGCATAGCTGAAAATTGGTTTGATAACCTCTATCCTGAAACAATTTTGGTAGTTAGCTAACGTACTTCCATTTAAGCAGGAAAAGTGGCTTCCTGTATCGAATTTATAAATATAAAACTTTCAGGGGGAATTCGATGATACAGTTTCCAAAACCGGCTGTCGAGCAATTTTTCAGAACGTACGCGATTACAAATTTTGCTGTTAGCAAAGATGAGAAACGTCTTGTTTTTGCAGCAAATTTAAACGGAAAAATGAACCTGTGGGCGATGGATCTGCCTGATAATTATCCATATTTGTTTGCCCATCAGGATGAGTCATGCAGTTTTATTACATTTGATCCGGAAAACCGGTATGTATTGGCAGGGTTTGATAAAGATGGTGATGAAAACCACCATGTATATGCCATTCCTTATGATGGCGGCTTGCCGCAGTCACTGATCACAGGTGATGCAAAGGAGAAGTATTACTTTTCCCATTTAAGCGATGACGGGGAACGTATTTATTACATGACCTCGGAAAGCAATCCATCGTATTTGAACGCACGGGTACGAAATTTGCGTGATGGTTCTGATACGTTAATCAACACTGGTGAACTTTCTCCCACTGAATTAGCTGCTGTATCGGATGATGAGCATACATGCGTCTATTTGCGCGCCTTTGCCAATACGTACGTAACGAGTATTGTAAAAGCTGGCGACCAAGCGTTTAGTCTTACTCCCGATCCGAAAAAGGTTCACGTAACGTTTGATCCTGTCTTTACCGATAATTCGACCATTTACTTTGTCACGGACTATGAAAGTGAGTATAGCTATCTGGCAAAGTTCGATTTGCAAACGAAACAATTTTCTGCAGTTGTTACGATTGATCAGGAAAGTGTACAATCACTGAAATTCAATAAAAAGCAAAACACTCTTTATCTTGTTACGGAAAATGGTGTAGTGGATGGTCTGTATCGGTATGATATTGCAAGCGAGGAGCTGGAAGAACTGGCCCTGCCGATTGATGTTATTGGCCAAATTCATGTGGCGCAGTCCGGTGGATTATATGTGCTGGGTATTAATGCTACCGAACCAATGAATATTTATTATTCAGCTGATGGCGGCAGCTGGAAACGGTTGACCAATAATACTGTACTTGGTGTTAGTAGTGAAGATATGGTCGAACCGGAAGTTGTTTCGTATAAATCGTTTGATGGAATGGAAATCGAAGCATTATTGTTTAAAGCTGAACCGGATTCCGACAATGGCCATACGATTTTTTGGCCGCATGGTGGACCACAGGCGGCTGAACGAAAAACATTCCGCTCGATGTTTCAATGTTTTCTCAACCGCGGATACAGTATTTTTGCACCGAACTTCCGCGGGAGTACTGGCTATGGATCTTCATTTGTAAAACTGGTGGAACAGGACTGGGGAGAAGGACCAAGACTGGACTGTGTAGCCGGAATGGAGTGGCTGTTTGTGAATAATATTTCCGATCGTGATAAACTATTTCTGGTTGGCGGCAGTTTTGGCGGGTACATGGCTTTATTGTTACATGGACGTCATCCGGAATACTTCAAGGCTGTCGTTGATATATTTGGCCCATCCGATTTATTCACATTCGTTAATTCTGTTCCACCGCATTGGAAGCCAATCATGGAACGCTGGATAGGTGACCCGGAACGTGACAAGGAACGGTTTATTAAAGATTCCCCAGTTACATATTTGGATGGTATGGTTAAACCGATGCTTGTCATCCAAGGGGCAAAGGATCCGCGGGTTGTGAAAGAGGAATCCGACCAGATTGTTGCCAAATTAAAGGAAAAAGGCCGTGATGTTGAGTATTTTGTCATGGAAGATGAAGGTCACGGATTTTCAAAAAAGGAAAATGAGATCGAGGTTTATACACGAATGCTAGACTTTTTGGCAAAGCATCAGGATGAAAAGCAGCGCGCATAAGCGAAATGGAGGAATCAGGTATGACCGCCCGGTACGGTCTTACCTGATTCCTGTGTGTTTTTACACGCTTGGAAAGTAACTGCAGGGTTTTGAACAATAAATGTGCCAGATCGGATAGTAAACCGCCAAGTTTGGACAGTAAACTTCCAAATTCGGACAGTAAATGCTCTAAGTTCGCCAGTGAGCAAACAGAAAAGATGTTTTTTGGGTATATTACATACGAAGTAATGAAGGCCAATAGCAATGAACATATTTTACAGCCCTTCATAAACTAAATAATACCACCCCTAAGAAAAAGATTGACCAATTCATTGATTGTCGGTTAAAATGAATGGTGTGCTCATTCGAAATTGTCCCGGGTGGGTCATTCAGTTTAATGCAGAAAGGTGGATAGCTAATTAAAAGCAAGAAAAGCGCCAGAACTATTTTCAGATCGGTAAAGAAAATAGTTGACGAGGTGGAGGCTAATCGAGTGTATTCGGCGGATTCCTCCCGGTTGTACATCTCAATCGTTATGCTTTGTTCTCAAACCAATGAGGCAACTTGTTGTACAAAGAAGAAAGCGGGATGACAAAAACAATCACGAGAAAGGGGCAGCAAAACGCCCCGTAACAGAAGTAAGAGGCAAGATGTTGGAAGTTAGCTTAGGAATTGACTTTTAGACCTTTTTCAGCGAAATAGGCGATTCTTACGTCTGACTTCTGACCTCTTGCTTTACGAAAGACGCTTTAGTGTTTTTCTTAATGTAATGGTCGTTTGTTGCCCCTTTAATACAAGGAGGAAACAACGATATGTGTGGAATTGTAGGTTATATTGGGCAGAATGATACGAAAGAAATATTGCTAAATGGATTAGAAAAATTGGAATATCGCGGCTATGACTCAGCTGGAATTGCGATGCTAAATGATGACGGAATGAACCTTTTTAAAGTAAAAGGGCGTATCGCAACACTTCGGGATCGAGTGGATAGCGCTGTTCATGCAACAATGGGAATCGGCCATACCCGCTGGGCGACACATGGCGTACCGAGCGAAGAAAACGCACACCCGCACCAAAGCGCGTCAGGCAGATTTACACTCGTTCATAATGGTGTTATCGAAAACTATCAGGAATTGAAAAAGGAATTTCTTGAGGGTGTAACATTCGTCAGTGAAACAGATACCGAAGTTGTTGTTCAGCTAATCGAAAAATTTTTTGAAAAAGATCAAGATACTGCTGAAGCATTTCGTCAAACAGTGAGTCTTTTAAAAGGTTCCTACGCAATCGGCATGATCGATGCAGAAGATCAGGAAACGTTTTATGTGGCAAAAAATAAAAGCCCACTATTGGTTGGTTTAGGTGATGGGTTCAACGTTGTCGCGAGCGATGCAATGGCTACATTAAAAGTAACGGATCAATATCTTGAGATTTTTGACCAGGAAATTGTCTTAGTGAACCGCGGCTTCGTTGAGGTTCAAAAGCTTAATGGTACAGTCGTCGATCGCAAACCATACACAGCACAAATTGACGCAAGTGATATTGAAAAAGGAACATACCCGCACTTTATGTTGAAAGAGATTGACGAACAGCCATTTGTCATGCGGAAAATTATCAATGAATATCAAAATGAAAATAATGAACTGAAACTCGATGCAAATGTACGCCAAGCAATGAAAGCATGTGACCGTGTTTATATCATTGCTGCCGGAACAAGTTATCATGCTGGGTTGGTTGGAAAACAGTTCATTGAAAAATTAGCTAAGATTCCAGTTGAAGTCCATGTAGCAAGCGAGTTTTCATATAACATGCCACTCCTATCGGAAAAACCATTATTTGTGTTTATTTCCCAAAGCGGAGAAACAGCCGATAGCCGTGCAGTATTAGTAAAAATTAAAGAAATGGGACATCCAGCACTGACGATTACAAATGTGCCAGGATCCACCCTTTCTCGTGAAGCAGATTACACATTGAATCTTTATGCAGGGCCAGAAATCGCTGTCGCATCAACAAAAGCATATACAGCACAAATGGCAGTATTGGCAATTTTAGCGGTTGATACAGCCCGGGCAAAAGGTCTTGCATTAGACTTTGATCCGATGCAGGAGCTGGCGATTGCTGCCAATGCGATGGAAATTTTAACGGATCAGAAAGAAACAATTGAAGGTCTTGTAAGAAATTACCTGGAGACAACGCGCAACGCATTTTTCATCGGTAGAAGCAGTGACTACTTTGTTTGCCTGGAGGGTGCATTAAAGCTTAAAGAAATCTCCTATATTCAAGCAGAAGGTTTCGCTGGTGGCGAGTTAAAGCATGGAACAATTGCGTTAATTGAAGAAGGTACTCCAGTTATTGCACTAGTAACCCAAGCCGAAGTCAACTACGCAATCCGCAGTAATGTGCAAGAGGTAGTCGCTCGTGGAGCAAATGCAATGGTCGTCAGCATGAAAGGCCTGGAGCAAGATAGTGATGCATTTGTTTTACCGTATGTTCATGAATTATTGTCACCGCTTGTAACGGTTGTGCCTATGCAGTTACTGGCATATTATGCAGCGTTGCACCGTGGCTGTGATGTTGATAAGCCGAGGAATTTGGCGAAGAGTGTGACGGTGGAGTAGGGTTAGGTGGATTATGAGTTTTGCTGTAAGTTTAAAATAAAGTCGCGACGTTTGTAAAAAAGATGCGATGTTTAAAACAAAGTCGCGATGTTTATAAAAAAGTTGCGAAGTTTTACCCCTTTGGATATGATTGTCTAAAGGGGTGTTTTTGTGGCGAAAAGAAAAAGACACCCAAATTTGATAAGTGGAAAAAGACGATAGAGAATCTAGCAGTGCATATTATCAGTTACGGCTAAAAATTCAAGATTTCTCCTCATTAGATTGCTCACCCAGATCAAAATATATAAAAGAAAAAAGGAAAATATATGGATATAAATTGGGTGTACAACTTGTAAAGAATGTAGGAAACTTTCTCCTGTTTGGAGAGAAGTTCTTGAAAAAATAATAAACATATTTATTATTAATTACGTTTGAACGGACTTTTACAGTTAGGGATATTCAATTATTTACAATATTTCAGATGATAAAGTGATTCATCATATAACCCCAGGTGGACAGGAAAGACTTGTTGTTCAAGGGTTATTAGCTGCAACGCTATCAACAAAATTTGTGAAAATAATAGCGTACTGGGCTCGTACTATAAAATTTGCGTCTTTAAGCAGGAGGGGAAAACGGATGAGAATTGTGCTTACTGGTGTATCCTGTGTAGGAAAGTCGACTATAGGAAAAATGCTTGCCGACAAAGTGGACTATAAGTTTTTTGATTTTGATTATGAAATTGAGAATTATTTTAACCGTCCGATTTCATTTCTAAAAAGAGATTTTTTAACAGAGCATAGCTATAGAAAGGTGGCAAGAGTTGTTCTAAGCAAAATTCTTGAAGAGAATGAAGATGATTTTATTATAGCTATGCCACCAAGCGGATTGATGGATTCTTATTGGCGGATTATTAAGCAGGATGACAGTCTGGTAACGGTCGTTTTAAAAGATAGGGCAAAAAACATATTGCAGCGTATAAGGTTTTATGATGATTATTCGAATCCAATTGAAGTGGAACAATCTAAGGAAAGTGAAAAGTATTATTTAAAAGAAATTAGCCTTGATATAGAATACTTCGGAAGAACATATAACAGGGCAAACTATCAATATCGTATTGATGGAAAAAGTGCTTCCGAGGCGGTAGATGATTTAGAGGCATTACTTTTAGCATGACTGGAAACAGATTAGTCGTATAAGTGTGTCAATAGCCATATACCTCTAGACCATTAAACTGAATGATCAAACCTCTTTAATCGGTTAGAGAAGAATCCATTTTGATCAATCTTTTTCATTGCTTAAATGTAAAAGAACAAACACCAAACCCTTATGTATCATGTTAGTTGGAAAGCGTGTTATATATTAGATGAGGCTAATATATACTTGCTAACGCTATTCCACAGTAAGGATTAGTGCCAATATAACGTACATCATATTCCTGAGGAAGTTGTTGTATGAATGGTGGTAGATGTGGGTGGTATATTTGTGCGTAATGTAAAAGATAAAACAGGATCCGTATGCTATTAAATAAATAACTAAAATCATATGATCATCATAAAATCGATCTCCTTTTGGATAATCGATTTTCTTGTATACTATGATGAAGGGGGAGTTTGTATTTTTACAAAAACTTGTAGCGGAAAGTCATAGACAGCCTTTCAAAGTCCATTCACAATTACACGTGTCCAACCGGGGAATATTCTTGGGGCTAAACATGCGGATACTGGATTTGGACCGTTAGCTATCATTGACCATGCGGTTATAAAAAAGGCTTAACGATTAAAATGCACTCGGTAGCTTGTTCCAGAACAACAAAGTCTTCATATCTTGTGAAAAATATGAGCGCTTCCGTATATGCCTCTTTCTTATTGTTTTCTTTAGGGTTATCTATTGTAGCATTTTTTTTGGAATTGATTCGTCAAAAGTCCGCCAAGCAGCGAACCTCCAGCTAAACCTCCGACCACCATTCCTGTATTCTTGACAAATCTTCGTCGACTTGAATTATAGTTTTTATCATTGTCATGTGAAGATATATTAATTTTATCATCATTATCAGACAAACACTTTTCTTCCTCCCTCTATGTATGTGTCAAGTTTTTCTCGACGTTGCTTTCATACCAATATTCCAGGCGCTCCCATTTTGTACACCTTGTTCGGCTACCGCGCTGTTGCTTGCTGGCCTCATTTTTGATGGAACGGTCTTAAAAACCAAAGACCGTTCCATCAAAAACGAGGTTTATTGTAATACTTTAAATAAGTTACCTATGTCTTGGGCGGAAATGACTGGCAGACACCATACACCATTGCTCAAAAATACTTTGAAGAAATAAAGGCCCCAAATAAAAAAATCTTTATCATTCCTGATGCTGGGCATATGACAATGATGGAACAACCCGATTTGTTTTTTAATGCATTATCAGAAATAAATAGTGTAGAGGTAAATAATTAGTGATTTCCATGGATTATTAACTTGGTTTTTCACTGCATAGAAGAATAATTTTTACATGGTAATGCATTAGCATTGCATTAATTATATCTAATAATAAAAAATGTTGGTAATGTTCGATTTTTGACTGTCTAGGCAACAAAAAATCCTTTATAATGAATAGG
>BMJD01000078.1 GCA_014642895.1 Lentibacillus populi | reverse complement strand
GTCGATAAAACTTAGGATAATTGGCTTTCTCACCCTCACTATCGACAAATAGCCCATCCATCGCAAAATCTAATCCAACAACGCTTTCAATTTCCTTATTATCAATCTGCTTCTCGTACTCTGTAAGAATAGCAATATAGTATTTTCCTGATGCAGTCATTGACAGGGTACAAGATTTGATATTGTACCTCGAAGGAATTTCTCGATGTTGCTTGATTTTGACCATTTTTAATTTAGGTAATTTGATATGACCATCCAACAATTGAATATTACCGTTTACGACATTTGTTGTGTAGCTTTGCTTGTGTCGTTTACTTTTGAATTTTGGGAACTTGGCATTCCCTTTGAAGAATGCTTTATATGCCTTATCCAAGTTGAGTTGTGCGTTCGCTAACGCTAATGAATCTACTTCCTTCAGCCATTCATACTCTTTTTTGTACTTGGCGGGAGTAGGGGGCTTCACCTTTTTTAAGGCATCTTTATCCTCTTTCAATAACGCATAAGTTCCTTTACGTTCAGCTAACATCTTGTTGTAGACGAAACGAACACATCCGAATGTTTTGCGTATAATCAAGGCCTGTTCAGCTGTTGGATACAATCTGAACTTGTACGCTTTATTTTGTTTAGCCATATCACATCACCTCACTTTATCCCTTGAGTTTCCATATATTTTTTCACCACTTCAATAGGTGAACCACCAGTCGTCAACAAACAAAAACTTCTTGTCCAAAACATTTCTTTCCATAACTTTTTACGAACATGGGGAAAATCCTTCTTGATAAGCCTTGAACTGGCACTTTTATAGGCATTGATGAATTTTGATAATTCACTGTTGGGTTGTGCTTTGAACAAGATATGTATATGGTCGATATCGTGGTTCCATTCGACTAACGTGATATTATATTTTTCACTCAATGACACAAATTTATCTTTGGCATAGTCTGAAACGGTATCATCTATTACTTTCCTTCGATACTTCACGACTAACACAAGATGGTAATACATCAAGAATACTGAGTGATTATTACTATCTAAACTCATTGTTATATCAACCTTCATAATTTATAATACTGATTATACCATGTTGAACAAAAAAGGCAAAAAAACCTTTGGGCTGTCACCCAACCGAAATTCATCTCCCCCTTACCGTTGGGCTACGCCCTTCACACGCTTGAAGAGGGAGACTTCTTTCGAAAGTACGTTAAAATAATCATACGGTAAAATCCCCAAACACTGCATTGGTCATTCTTTGTAGATCATTCGGTGCCAATTCCACTTGGATTCCCCTTTTTCCGGCAGAAACGACCATGGTATCCAACGATTCAGCCTGTGCTGCCACGTAGGTTGGAAAGTGTTTTTTCATCCCAATGGGGGAACAGCCACCGCGAATGTAGCCAGTAATATTCTCCATATCCTTCACCGGCAGCATTTCAACTTTTTTATTGCCACTGACCTTGGCCAGTGCTTTCAAATCCAGTTCTTTTTCAGCCGGAATACAAGCAACAGTGATACCTGTTTTATCCCCTGTTGTGACCAATGTTTTAAAAATTTTCTCGTGTGGCTCCCCCGTTTTGTCCGCGGCTGTTATCGCATCTAAATGCTCCTCATCCCAAACGTATTCATGTACATCATAAGTAACTTTTTCTCTATCCAATAGGCGCATTACGTTTGTTTTTTGGACTTTTTTCTTTTTCATTTTGATTCCTTCCTTGCAATTTATTAATTTCAAACCCGAAATAAGCAGCTTTACGGTTGACACTCCTGATAAAAGTATCAAAATAAATGCATCGCTAAATAAATGACAAACGTTACAGTAATACTACTTAGAAGCGTAGAATAGAGCACCACCTGGGCATGTAACTCGGGTTCTACCTGGTATTCAAGCGCAAGCGTTGCTGTATTTCTTGACGTCGGAAACGAGCTTGCAATAAATAGCGATTGAGCCATGACGCCATCAATACCCAGCAGAAAAATAAACAGAAGCGCAAACGTTGGCCCTACAATCAACCTTCCTATCATGCTCCAGCCAATCACCCGGTGAAATGAATTAAATCGGATATTGGCAAGCTGTGCACCAAGCAGCAAGAGAGCTAAGGAGGCAAACCCATTTGCTAGCTGTTCAAGTGGAATTAAAGCAAAATTTGGAAGTGGAATGTGTAAAATTTGAAAGACAATTCCTAAAAGTAACGCATGGACAATTGGTAAACGCAAGAGTGATTTCAGTATATCTATTGCTGATTTTGAAGCAGAAATTAAATTATAAAGTCCATAAGTGTATGTAAGCAGATTTTGAAAGACAAGAATGATAATTTGCATAGATACGCCTAATGGATTTGTACTGAAAATAAGCTGACTAACAGGCAAACCATAATTCCCTGAATTCATAAGGGAAATGCTGTTTTTTAGAACTGTAACCTCCTTTTTCTCAAGCTTTAAAACCTTGGATAGAATCGTGCTAAGCAAAACTAGACTTGAAGAAAACAAGAGTAAATAAAAAAACAGTTGACCCATTAATTGATAATCAAAATCAGCTTGATAAATATTTAAAAAAACAGCTGCTGGCATAAAACAGTAGGTAATAAGATTGGCGATGGGTCTTAACTGAAAACAGAATTTCCTCTGCATCAGTGCACCAACCGCCATTAATATTAAAATCGGCAGTACTACATCCAGAAAGACAATGCTGATAAAACTCATATGAAGACTCCGTTCCAAAAATGGTTTGCATGACAATTGAGTCCCCTGACAAAGCGGTCACCAGGAGGGAGGCGCATCCATAAAAAAAGTTTGATTAAAAACGCTTCCATAGCAAACCAATTCATTGTTTACTACAATTTTAAGATAAAAATTTATATTATTCAAATTAATAATTATTATCAAGATCAATAAGTAATACTTATAATAAATATATGGTTTTTTCCCTTTAAACCAGACGATTTTATTTAAATATAAAAAACAGACGCAGATTCATTCCACGTCCATTTCCTCCGTTTACCTTACATTCATCTCACTAGGCTCCGGTCCTTTACGCTGATTACGGTCAAGCTCGGCCATCTTCTTCATATCTTCATTACTTAATTCAAAGTCGAACACATCAAAGTTTTCCTCAATACGAGACGGTGTGACCGATTTTGGAATTACGATGTTGTTATATTGCAAATGCCAGCGGATAATAACCTGTGCCGGTGTTTTACCGTATTGATCAGCAATTACCTTTACCTCTTCACTAGTTAAAACATCGCCACCACTCATTAGGGGACTCCATGCTTCCAGGTAAATATTATGCTTTTCGCAGAATTCCTTAAGTTCTTTTTGTTGCAGGAATGGGTGACATTCAACCTGGTTTACAGCCGGTACCACTTCACATTCATCTAATAAACGTTGTAAGTGATCAATATTAAAATTGCATATACCGATTGCTTTAACGCGTCCATCTTTATATAATTTCTCCAATGCCTTATAGGTCTCCACGTATTCATCATACTCCGGTGTCGGCCAGTGAATTAAATAGAGGTCCACATAATCGAGACCTAATCTTTCCAAGCTTGCATCAAATGCTTTTAGTGTATTCTCATAGCCGTGATCTGTATTCCAAACCTTTGTTGTAATGAAAAGATCCTCGCGTGGCACATCACTCTTTGCTAATGCTCGTCCAACTCCGTGTTCGTTTTCATATACTTTTGCTGTATCAATGGACCGATATCCTGCTTCTAGCGCTTTCGTTACAGCGGGCGTTGCCTCTTCATCTGGCACTTGCCACACGCCAAAACCCAACTGTGGCATTTTCAAGCCATTGTTTAGTGTTACATATTGCATTTCATCGACTTCCTTTCTTGCCTTAGTGAAGTTAGTTTATCACAACCCATCTGGAGAACCAAGCATCCGGTTCCACCGGCAGAGCTAATTGCTAGCCATTGCAATGCCAAACTTTTCGTTTAAACCCTTTTCACCCAAGGAAGTAATTTTCAGTGCACGGGAATTTGGTGTTTTTTGTATCCAATTTAACTCTAACAGGCGATCAAGCATTGCCTTTCCTACCGCCCCGGCCATGTGATGACGTCTTTCACTCCAGTCCAAACATTTATGGCAAAATTTACGACGGTTTTTCTTCAATTGGCTTATTTCAATTTGCATTTCGCTAAAAAATGCCTCCCCTTCGGTTGTTACATGAAATTCCTTTTGCCCTTCACGTAAAAACTGATTTTCCAATAAAGCATTTGTAAGTTTAACGCCCAGGCTGCCGGCAATGTGGTCGTAGCACGTTCTGGCACGCCTTAATGCTTCTTCCTCAAATGATTGTCTCAGTGACCTGACCTCAACCGGTGGCGCTATTTGTAAAAACGATTCCATTACTTGGGCAATTTCCTGATTACGGATCCCGTAGTACCGATGTCTGCCATGTGTTTCAACATCAATTACATTGGCCTCCACCATTTTTGCAAGATGATAGCTTGCTGTCTGTGGTTTGATACCAACCATATAAGCCAAATCACTGACCGGGTGAAAACGCCCATCCAATAAAATGGTCAAGATGGCAGCACGGGAAGACTCTGATACAAGTGTCGCAACTTTTGCTACATTGGCATTAGCCTTCACTTATCACACCTCCAATTTTACATCAATATGTAATCCATATTTCGATGATAATCGATCTATTAATGATTTACAATGAATGCATCACGAAACAAGGAGTGGAAAAATGCAACTATTGGAAACAAAAGTAATCAAACCAAAAATATTATATTACGGAACACCAGTTATCCTTTTGACGACACTTAATGAAGATCATACCATCAATATAAGCCCACTATCCTCATCGTGGGGATTGGGAAAATATATCATATTGGGCGTGAGTGTAGAAGGAAAGGCTCTTGAAAACCTGCAAAGACATCCGGAATGTGTGATTAACGTTCCACACCAGTCATTATGGAAAAACGTTGAAAAACTTGCCTCATTTACCGGTAAATATCCTGTACCCGCACAGAAACATGCAGCAGGATTTACATTTTGTAAGGATAAATACAAAAAAGGTGATCTGACACCTGGGGCATCAAACGTAGTCAAGCCAACAAGAATAATCGAATGTCCCATTCAGATTGAAGCTGAGGTTAAAAACATCCATATCCCGGAATATGACACTGTATTTGCCATTGTTGAAACAGAAATGCTGCAATTTCATGCCCATGAAACAATCATCAAAGGTGAAAACCACATTGATCCAATCAAATGGAATCCGTTAATCTATAATTTTCGGCATTATTTTGGTATTGGCAACGAATTAGGTAAAACATTCCGATCCGAAACATGACAAAACGCACGTTAGCGGCATAATTCGCTAACGTGCGTTTATTTTAGCTGTCACGTTTGCTTCTTGCAAAAGTATAACTACCTTCGTATCTTGTCAGCTTCCCTTCAGCAAGCCAATAGGTTATTGGAAACAATCGATCCAAAAAATAACGGTCATGGGAAACAGCAATGATGGTTCCATCAAACTGCTCCAATGCCTCCTCCAGCACTTCTTTTGACTCAATATCCAAATGGTTGGTCGGTTCGTCCAAGATAAGCAGATTGTGATTCTGATGGACCAGCTGTGCAAGCCTTAGCCGCATCTGTTCCCCGCCGCTTAAGTTCTTTACTTTTTGAAAAACGGTCTTCCCATAAAAAAGGAACTTTGCTAATATGCCGCGGGCTTCCCCTTCTGTGACATGAACCTGATCCCGAAATTCATCCAATATTGTCCGTTCACCATTCAGTTCAAGCATATGCTGGGAAAGAAAGCCAATCGATAGATTACTCCCCGACTCTACTACTCCTCCATCAGCTTCCTCGGTTCCTAAAATTATTTTCAATATGGTGGATTTGCCACTTCCGTTCTCCCCCACAATCGCGATCCGTTCTTGAAAACGGATATGCATACTAACATCAGAGAACAGCTCCCGCTTATCGAACCCTTTGGTGACACTTTCCATAACGAACACATCTTTACCACTGCGTTTATTCATTTGAAAGTCAAGATCAATCTTTTTCTGTTCCAGGATAGGCCTTTTCATGACTTCCATACGGGCAAGTGCTTTTTCCATACTTTTCGCACGACGATGCAGTCCATCATTAGGTGGATTTGCCCGATTAGCCCATTCCTTCAATTTTTTAATCGTTTCTCTCATCTTTTTTATTTTCTTTTGCTGGTCCTGATATTGCTGAAATTCCCGTAATAATCGTGCCTCGCGTTCCTTAACATAATCCGTGTAGTTGGTCGAATAACGAATAAGCTCTCCTTGATCCATTTCGAATATGGACGTTACGGTTTCATCTAAAAAATAGCGATCATGTGACACGATCATAACGGTCCCTGCGTATTGCCTTATGAAATCGGTCAGCCATTCAATTGCAGATAAATCCAAATGATTGGTTGGCTCATCAAGCAGTAGCAAATCAGGCTCAGTCAACAATAACTTAGCCAGCCCTACCTTTGTGCGCTCACCACCACTCAGTTGTCCCCAATCCTTCTCAGCTAAATCTGCTAATTTCAATCCGCTCATAATCCGTCGAATCCGTGAATCAATCTCATACCCGCCATCTTCCTGGAATTTCTCCTGCAGAGCTCCATATTTTTCAATGATGCGTGTTAGTTTAGCTTGATTTGTTTCGAATGCCATGGATTGTTCTAAATCCGTCATTTTCCTTTTTACTTCATTAACAGATGAAAATACATCATACAGGATTGTCTCCACTTTCTGCCCGTGATCTATCTCTGGCGATTGTTCTAAAAGTCCGACCGTTAACCCCTTTTTCCAAGTAACAGTCCCTGCTGCTGGTTCTGTCTTCCGTGCCAGTAAATCGAGTAATGTTGTTTTACCTTCCCCATTTCTTCCAATTAGACCGATCCGATCCCCATCGTTTATTTCACAAGTTAGGTCACTAAAAATAGTATTCGCACCAAAAGTTTGAGCTACGTGTTGTAAACTTGCAATAATCATCTTCTCTTCCTCCATATTGAAGAGACTCTGACCCTTTTAAACACAAAAAAGACGACAGAGAGTAAACACACTCCACCGTCTTTCTAACAATTCCGTTCGTGGATAGATGTCTCTTACTGGTATTTTTTCCATATATTCCTATTCAAAAAGTACATACGTACCCCTTGTACAGAAATATTGGAAAAAATCGCATAACGCATCCAAAGGTACTCTTTGAACTTGGTTATGCCACTACCAGTATGAATCATCCTATCCACCTCCTTTTTTGACTAGTATTTAGTTTATTGGAAAAATGGTTGGAAGTCAACTTTAGTATTACGACTTTTGTTCAATACCTGGTTGAAAAGGATTGGTGTAAAACGATTTCCGAAAAATATCATAGAGATTACGGAACTGAGCGAGGAAAAATTGATAAATTAGCGATTGAACTACCCACCGCTTAACAAAGATCGTTTAAAGCGGGGGATTCTGAAATAATCAGACGTACGTCTCTGTACGACCGCCTCCCATTCAACTAGGAAGCGGCTTTTCTGCTTTTTGATTTCGACAAACGTTTTTGTTCCAGAGCAAAGGATGTTCAGCTAAGAGCGCCACGTCCTGCGGCAACGCTGAACTAACCTGCGTCCTGCAGGCCAAGAGCACCTGGAACAAAGAACTCACCTGTATCGTGAAACCTGTCTACATCAAAAAGCTCTGAAAGATAGAATGCATGTGTACGCACTTCTTTCAGGTGGTTGGAAACGTACCTCCACTGCACCCAGTGATGCGCACCTATCATCTTCTCCGGTAATAGTGCACGCAACACTGGTGGAAGTTTTTCACGAAATCCCATTGCTCTTCTGGCGATTACATAACTTGCCGCCTGATGAATGGATATCCCGAATCGTTTCATGTATTTCATTTTGCCAATTTGGCTGGTGTAGGCTGGATTATTCTCATACACAGCCACTCCCATTTTTTCTGCTCTGGATTTAATGGCGGTTATCATTTTCTTATAAGCAAACATGGCCATGTTCCGGTTTGCTTTTTTATTGCCATATGGATTCGATACTTTGGAAGTGGTTGTATTGATTCTTTCCAAAGCAATTGGCTTGTTCGCTTTCAGGGCAATATCTACAACTCCAATCGCTTCAGCTTCGATGATCTTGGTAATTTGCCCTGACGTTTTGCCTTCCAGCTTAAATGGTAATGTGCAGGATGAAAGTAACTG
>BMJD01000077.1 GCA_014642895.1 Lentibacillus populi | reverse complement strand
CACTTTAACTTGATACTTCTATTGTAACTAAAAAAAGATATGGTTCCCATATTAAATTTGGGAATCATATCTTTTCGGGACTTTTTCAGTGGCCTCGTTAGAGTAGGGGGGGTTGTTGGTCGTCATTCGCTACGCTCACTCCTCCCGAGTGCTTTTCGCTGTCGCTAGCGACTGTCGTCGCTGCCGCACTCTCCACTATCGGCGTTACTTTTTTTATTTCTTCTAAAAAATCATACCCTTTAGGGACAAGAGGTGTGTAAAATTCCGTGATAACAGAAGCGCCATAATCCGCATAGCCACGCCCTTTTATACGCTTATTCACAAAAGTATTATCTACATCACCAAACATCATTCCATATCCAGTTTCACTATTCCTACCTAGTGCTACACGAAAATTAAATTGGTCTCTTATTCCATCTGCCAAATACTTTGCATCTGGGCGCTGATTCGCTAAAATAAGAAAAACGCCTGCCTGCCGACCTAACATAGTCAATTGCTTCATATCTTCCAATACTTCTTGCTTTTCTCGATGGTCTAACATTTCCATGAAAGCCACGTACTCATCAAAAATTACAAAAAGTGGTGGCAGACCTACACTTGCATAGTTCCCACCTGTTTTATAATTCGGCATTGTTTTCATCTTTTCAGAACGATCATGCATTTCTTCTCTAGCTTTTTTCAAAGTCATTTTAATTCCATTCTTCCTACTGAAAACAGTTTTTTCAGGCATTACAGATTCCAAATCTGCAAGGTCTGCATTTTTCGGGTCTAATATACGCAATTCAGCACCCGATTTTAATAATGCTTCAATCATGGTTAAAATGAAATATGTCTTTCCTCCACCAGTACCACCAGCAATCAACATGTGAGGTAATTCATCAAATTTCCAATCGATATGCTTCATAAGCTTCATTACACCATTTTTAACCGTTACATCACTAATAGAAATACGATTTTGTTGTACATCATACATCAATTTATAACACACAAAATTTTCCTCTAATTCTTTATCAGCTAAAGCACAATACAAACCATTTTCTAATTGGTCTCCTAATTTAAGAAACCTATCTTGAAAACGGCTCATATCCATGGCTACTCGAAATTCAATATAGCCTTTTTTTATTTTGTAATATGCTTTGGGAAAATAGGTTATTTTAGATTTCGTAACATTCTTATCTGACAAACTCCATTTTGATTCCGTTGAATAGCTTTCTTTTTCCATGAAGCGATTTGATATAAACATTCTTGCTATTTTTTGCCTATGCCAAATACGTCTATATTTTTCAAAAAAGATAAAATATGCAAATCCAACTACAGTAACACCTACTAAGCTAGCTATAAGCAACCCTTTTCCTATATAAATCCAATTCCAGCCTGCTAAATCTTTTAGATAATCCCAAGTAAACCATTGGCTGACATTACTAATTCCATTTTTATAAAAAATAATAAGGCTCAATATAAAAACAGGTATAAATATTGATAAACCTGCTCTTAATACACCATGCTCCATTTTAGGCGTTATTCGTATACCACGATATTTCCAAAGACGTTTCTTCAAAAAACTCAATCTTTATCACCTTCTTTTGCAGTGAAATTCAGTTATCTCTAAATAATTGAACAAAAAAGCGTGCCAATTAATTTATAACTAGCACGCTACTAATCTATTATTTCTTTTCTCCACCTACTCCTACCGGTTCTTTGCTAGGTTCATTCTTTTTTATACCACCAGAACTTCCACCCTCAATAATATCTTCTGCTTCAACTGTCCAGATAACATTAGCAAAGTTTCCATTTGCTTGCGCTCTTGCTTTAATGACAGGATTTTTTAATTTTACCTGCTTATTAAATTCAATTTCTTTCAAATCTATATATTCCGGTATTGTAACCTCAATCTGTTCTTTTTGAGTAGATGAAGCAAGATTATAAATACGAGATTCTAACTTATCCGTACGTTCATTCTTCTCACGGTCATAAAACATTCTTTCACGTTTCAATCCCATAAAAAATAAATCTCCAAAAGTTAGTTCATTAGGTATAATTCCTGTTTTAAATTCCATTCAAAATCTCTCCCTTAATTGTTTTTTAATATTTTCATTTTCAATCTTTTTTTTTTTGTATTCAGACATTAAAGCAACTAAGTGCTTTCTTTCTACAGAAACAATCATTTGCTCATTACTAAAAGAATCTAATGTTTCAATTATTGATTCGTAAGAGCTCATTTTAGCACCTCATTATTTTTTCTAAAGTAATCCTATATTTCAGGAAATTTAATTAATATATTCAAATATGCCATGCGAAGTCACAAGAAAGTTTCCTTCTATTTCCATGTCACGACCAAGTGCATGGTAATCAATATAATTTTGCAAATTAGTAGGAACTTCTCCAAGCAACCCTGTTTCTTCCACATAATAACGTGCAACATCTTCCATAGAGTCACAATCAGAATAACAAACAATATCTTCTACATTTTCCAACAATTCTTCAAGACTACCAAACCACATACCTAATATCGCTGATAATTCATGATAAATAGGAGTGCCTTCAATTTCTTCTACCATTGCGCACAAACGATTTATTTCATTAATAGATATATATTCACTTATTTCAAATGGTAATTCGTAATCATGAATAGCAATTTCTTCATAATCACCATTTAATCCAATGGACTCTTTTACTTCTTCCATATTAATCGGAGGTGTAAACCAATCACCTACAAGTTCACCCTCATTATATTTTCCGAGATTAGATATATAGACACGCATTTCCATCACTTATCACCTCTCTGCAATTCATTCGATCATTTCTAACATAATCGGATTTTCGGAAATTTGAATACGTTCCTTTAATTCTTTTCCCATCAAATCACCATCTTTTGCATTATCAAAGCCTTTTATCGTAACCGCTGTATATAAGTCACATTCTATTATTAAACGATGAGGTAATGTACCATAAACATGTTTTCCTTTAATATCCTCTGCTTCAACACGTTCAAATACTGGTACATTCTGCAAAAACGAAAATTCACTTTTTAATATTTCAACAGTCCCGATATGACGACTTGCAATTACAAAGTCATTTTTCATTTCCCATGGATAAATTTCTAAAGCAGTCAAACGATATTTAAATACGTTTATATCAGCCTTGATAATATCTAACCCAGTATTAAATGTTTTATCTCTTGGCAATTCCAATCCATAATATTCATTTACCCCATAACCAACTAAAAGGCTAGGTGCAAGTGTAGAAATAATAATGATGTTATCTGATTCTTTATTATCATATCGAACCAATTCCCTAACTGCTGGAAACCCAAATGCTACTATTTTATTTTCTTTCAAAAGGTCATTTAATTTCATAATTGCATTTATTCACCTGCTTTCTAAATTCCATTATTCATTTGAATATATTTTTTAAAAAAAGGAAATTTACTTCGCTAGGCTCAAAATAATTTATAAGAACCATTACGGCGCTTATCAGTCGCTCACTTCATAAGGTCACGGCGACATTTAGTAGGTTATGTTTATAACCATTAGCACCCTCATTATGGGCTGCTATAGCTTTTTCAAAAGTGTTAGCTATTATCACTTAGATTACGTAAATGACAAATCTGACAAAACACGTTACAATAAAAGTGTCTAGGTTTTATTGTGGGCGTGTATGATAAGTTGCGATTTATCATATGCGCTCTCTTTCTATATAAGGTTTTCAAAGAACATCATTCCCTTTCATACATTCTCCAACATTTCTTTAAGTGGTATAAACCCACACTCGTTACATGTTCTCAAATGCTGAAATTGCTTTTCTTGACATATCATAATTTTTACAAATTCTACGATATGAAACATTATGCAATAAAAGCTTTTGAATAATTTCCTTTGAAATAGGCTGTTGCATATAATAATCAGCTTTTACAATTCGAACAGATAACTTCATCCTCGCCTGCCAGTCACCTTCCATTTCTTTTGCCAAAGGAACCGCCTTCTTCATTAAATCTTGCATTTCTTTAAAATTCATTTGAATTTCACCTCCTAAAAGTAATATAATTCAATTACTATACTTATTTAATTACTCTTAAGAATGCAACGTTTCGTGGCATTCATTTGTAAAAAAAGGTCTGGAAACAACTTCTTTTCGCTTACGCCAAAATAATTTGACATTTTTACCATAAGTTTAACAGTTGGATTTCGAGTGCCTTTTTCAATCGCACCTAGGTATTGCCTTGATATACCAAGATCACTTGCCACAATTTGCTGAGAACCAATCGATTTCCTAAAACCTATTAAAACATGCCTTATTTGTGTAGTCACAAGTCGAATCACCTCCGTCCATTTGCTTCAATTTGTAACATTGCTTAATTAAATTATAATGCAACAATTAGTGTCTGTCAATACTTTTTGCGACATTTTGTTGCTAAACTTTATTTGCTACATTATGTGTCGTATAATTGTTATTGTATCAATACGTCTCAATAAGGATTGGAGATTAAAATGTTAGGTGAACGTTTAACAAAATTACGTAAAAATAAAAAAATGACACAGCAAGGACTAGCAAAAGAATTACAAATCAGTCGTTCTTCCTTATCCCAATATGAAATAAACAAGAGACAACCTGATTACGAAACGTTAAAATTAATTGCTAATTACTTTCATGTATCTATCGACTACCTCATTACAGGTAATATATATAGCGAATCTCCAGATGAAATGTGGAAAGAATTACTGGACCCGAAAACACAAATATTCTTTAAAGATTTACAAAACGCGCCAGAAGAAAAAATTGATGAATTAATACGTTTTTGGGAATTTATCCAAGAACGAGATAAAAAGAAATAGAGCTCTAATACTAGGGCTTTTTATTTATAATAAAAACAGAACATATATTCCATTTGAAAGGGGATAACTAATGAACCATTTAAATTACCACACAACATTACTAGAAGATTCTGTAAAGCACCTTTATTATAATTTAGGTATTTATTACCCACATCAACTAGATATGATGGAAATAGCTGACTACCTAGGAATTAAAGTCTATTTTTGGGATATATCAAGTCGTGTTTATAAAAAAGAAATTATAATTGATTCTAGGTTATCCCCCGAACAACAATGGGAGGATTTTGGACATGAACTTTGTCATTTATTATTACAGTACGGAAATCAAATATTGTACTTAAATAATCTTTTTCTAAAATACCAAGAACGCAAAGCAAATAATTTTGCGTTACATTTTTGTGTACCAACATTTATATTACTTAAATATGAAATCGCTAGCATATCTGAAGGTATACCTTTTATAACAAAGACATTCAACGTAACACAGAAATTTGCACACAAAAGACTTATTCATTTTAGAAATCAGCTACAAATATCAAAATTACACCAATAACTAATGCGTAATTTCAAAACAAATTTCATATATAAAAGTAGATTTGGAATTAAGTTTGATTAAAAGCACCTCGCAAAGTCACATTTTGAGCAAAATAAAAAGAGTCCGTTTCGATAAAAGATTAACCAAAACGGATTCTTTTCTTGTAAATAGGTGTGAAGTTTTTATAAAAAGGTTTGATCATTTTCTACCTGTATTGCTCAACAGTCGCTCCCGATTGCAGAAATCTTAAAATAAAGAATCAATACTTCATCAACCCCTTATTGACAGAGCACAGTCTATTATTGGATAACAATAAACGGTCGCATCATTTCATTATCCTCGTGCTCCAATACATGACAGTGCCATACATACAAACCTGTATAAGGACCAAACTTCATAATTATTCGAGTTACTTGGTTAGGATTAGCTCGAACGGTATCCTTCCATCCTCGTTCCTGTGGAGCGGGAGGCACTGCGGGACCCGTGTACTGGATAATTCCCTCCTTGTTAAACTTTTCTGCATCAATATCTCTTCGGTCTATTATTTGAAAATCAACTAAGTGAAGATGAATCGGGTGTGAATCCGGAGAAACGTTAATGAGATACCATATTTCGGTTGATCCCAATTTTGGATTTTCAGTTATCGGGGCATCCCACTGTTTATTATCCAATAGCATGTATGGTCGACCGAACTTATCCATATCTTTTTTAAATGATAAAAATCTTTTCTTTGAGGCTTCCTGTTCGTTTATTTTTTGCAACGGAACCATATATGCAGGAATCACACTTGTATCAATATTTGAGAGCGGCAGCGCCACTCTAAACTGCATAACTGTACCAGTATTTCCGTCTACAGGAACCCCGCTTGGAAATGGTGTAGGGGCATCGTTTGTCATGATTATATTCTTACCCTCTGAGTTGGTAAAATCAATAATTACATCTGCTCGTTCTGCTGGAGATAACATAATCTCTGTTACTCCTATCGGTTGCTGCATGAAACCTCCGTCCGTAGAAATTTGATACATAAGTTGTCCCGAATCAAGCTTCATCCTAAAAAAACGAGTATTGGATCCATTTAGCAGCCTAAATCGATATTTACGTGGTTCCACTTTTAAATAGGGATGTACTTTACCGTTCACCAGGATGGTCTCCCCAATAAATTGAGGAACGACTGACGTTTCTAATTCTGGGATAGGTTGATCTGGTTGCTTCGGATAAAAAAGTGAACCGTCTTTATTAAAAGTTTTGTCTTGTATAATAAGGGGAATTTCATATTTTCTGCTTGGTAAATTTAAGTAACGTTCCCGTTGATCTCTTATCAGATAGAAGCCTGCCAACCCAGCATAAACGTTAAGTCTTGTAATCCCAAGCGTATGATCATGATACCAAAGGGTACATGCTTGATTGCAATTATCATATCGATAAACTTGTTTTCTAAAATATCGACCGACTTGTTTGAACCCCTTTGTAAACCAAGCCTCTGGGTAGCCATCGCTTTCCGATTCAACACAAGCACCGTGGACATGTACCACTGTTCGCACTTCCGGTACATCCATATGGGCACCATGTACTGTATAGTCTACAGGCAACAGATGCTTATCTGGAAGATTGTTGATCCATTTGATATACACGATTTCTCCGCTTTCTACTTCAATGGTAGGTCCCGGATAGCTTCCTTCGTATCCCCAAACCGTTGTATCATTTAATTCATTATGGAGTGATTGCTTAAATTCAGTCATATTTATTTCATAATAAGTATAAAACTGATTTTTCCATCGAGGTTTTAAAACAGGTGGAATGGGAAGTTCATCTACATACTTAGTGAGGTTGAATATTTGGGGATTTGCTTCATTACAGCCACATTGGTTGTTAGGTGTGCATTTACATTGATCTCCACATTCACAATTTGGATTATTACAGTATAGGTTGGTACAGGGTTCGGAGAAGGCTTGCGGGTTTTGCGAAAAGCCGTTATTAAAATTCATTACATTACCCCCATTTTCTTGCTTTGTAGTACGATAACATTGCAACCGACATCACACTGGTTACCAGGGATCACCTATTACAAAACTTGGCATTCTTCATGCATTTAGGCGAATTGGCTTCGTTCAACGAAAAAGTCCTTTTTCGTCTGCGATGCAACTGCACGTAGCGTTCCTTGCACTTATGCAGTAGGGTAGTTAATATCTTTCCTATCTTCCAAAAAACCATCATTTAAGTGTTACCAAATTATATGGAAATAAGTGTCCAAAATTCCGTAAAAGACTTTTTAAACTTCCGGTGACATGAACACGAAAGCTAACCTGCTCCATAGTTGATCAAGACAGTACATAAAATATCCTCACTTGAAACAAGAGAGGTTAACATAAGTCGGCATTATCGGTGTACACATATTACCTTGTAGCGACTCTTGCTCATAGTGAATATTATATAGTACGAGTAGATATTTGTATTTGCGAAGGGCGGATAGGATAGATTTATGAATAATCAATATAAAGAAATCCTCGGTTCATGGCTAGCAGCAATAGGAACAATTAGCTCTGCTATCGGAAGTACACCATCACATTTTACAACTAGTGATTTGCGAAATAATCTAGATTTATGGGGAAATGTTTTACAAGCAACTGGAAATGCTCTAGGAGCTGACGGACAAAGGGAAGTCTCTCTCGAAAAGCTTGGAAATAAAATACAATCAGTTGGAAATATCACTGTAATTTCTGGGATGATTAGTAACTTTGAAAAAGAAACGGAACAGCACTAGCGTTGCATTAATTATAACTAATAATAAAAAATGTTGGTAATGTTCAATTTTTAACTGTCTAGACAACAAAAAATCCTTTATAATGA
>BMJD01000076.1 GCA_014642895.1 Lentibacillus populi | reverse complement strand
CAGCAAGCGACAGCGCGGTAGCCGAACAAGGTGTACAAAATGGGAGCGCCTGAAATATTGGTATGAAAGCAACGTCGAGAAAAACTTGACACATACTCTCCGCACAACTATTTTGAAAATATAGTTGACATAAATCATTTCTGTTTTTATAGTTATATTGTAACTGAAACTGATAATCATTATCAAGTGTGTTTTTCATTTAAATAAAAATAAATGGCTGTGCCCTCTGGAAATTTAATCAATGCACCGTTAAATTAGGCATACATATAGGCACCACAGCACTATTTGTTCACGTTTGAAACATGATTATCAATTTCCTGATTTACAGTTTATGAGGAGGATGGATATGAAAAGGTGGATTTTTCTAGTTAGTGCCATCATGCTTTTTTTATTAACCGCTTGCAGTGATGATTCGGGGGATGAAAATTCTGGTAAATCTGAGAACGATACAGAAAGAACCATCAAGATTGAGGATGGTATTGGGGAAAAAACAATTAAAGGGACACCGAAAAAAATTGTTGTACTGGAATGGTTCTATGCGGAACATTTGCTGGCATTAGGCATCCAGCCTGCAGGAGTACCGAATATTGATGAATACAATAAGTGGATTAATATTGATGAAGAATTGGCAGACAGTGTTCAAGATGTTGGTACACGACAAGAACCAAATCTAGAAGCGATTTCGCGTTTGAACCCCGATTTAATTATTGCAGCAAAGTTCAGACATGGGGAATTATTGGATCAGCTAAATAAAATCGCACCTACCGTAACCTTCGCACCCTATGGTAATGGATCCGAAAATCTACATGATGAGATGATGAATGAATTTAAAACAATAGCCAAAATTGTAGATAAAGAGGACAAAGCGAAGCAAGAAATTGCCGATTTGAATGCATTTTATGACGAACAAAAAGAACGTGTTGCTGAGCTTGGAATGGATGGAAAGGAATATATTGCAACATTGGCCTTTTCTGTGCAAAATTCTCCAGTTTTACGATTGTATACAGATAATTCGATTGTGGCACAGGTGATGAAGAGACTTGGTTTTAAAAACGCCTATCAAACCGAAAAACCGGAGCAATATGGATTTAGTGAAGTTGGTATAGAAGCACTTCAGAATTTCCAGAAAGATAATCTCCAATTCTTGTATATTGTGCAAGAAGATGATAATGTTTTTGAAAATCAGCTGAAAGAAAATCCTGTTTGGGAGAATTTAAGCTTTGTGAAGTCTGGTAATGTACATCAAATACCAGGGGATACCCCGGTTTTCGGTGGGGTATTGTCTGCCAAAGTTTTGGCTGATCAGTTAATAACTTCGATGCAGGAGGAATAAGAAATTGATTTTATCAGGATACAGGTACTTTTAAGGGATATGAAGAATAAAAAGCGCCAAAGAAGGAGGGATATCTCCCTTCTTTAGCTCTTTTACTTTTCTTAATAAACCTTATCCCCATTAAAAATGGAATTCTTCACCACAACATAGTCGACATTGCGGATTGCTTCCAGCTTGTTTCCTCCTGCATAAGAGATGGAGGACTGTAAATCCTGTTCCATTTCATTCAATGTATCCTGTAATGGACCCTTATAGTCGACAAACATTTTCTTGCCTTCTACATTTTTCTTTTCGCCTTTTTGAAATTCTGAGGCTGAACCAAAGTATTCCTTATAAAGCTTGCCGTCTTTTTTTACGGTTTCGCCTGGGGATTCTTCATGGCCGGCAAATAAGGAGCCAATCATGACCATGGAGGCACCAAAGCGGATTGATTTTGCAATATCTCCATGTGTACGAATGCCACCGTCCGCGATGATCGGCTTACTTGCAGCTTTAGCACACCATCTTAGTGCGGCTAATTGCCAGCCGCCAGTTCCAAACCCGGTTTTGATTTTCGTGATGCATACTTTTCCAGGACCAATGCCCACTTTTGTCGCATCCGCACCAGCATGTTCTAATTCCCTGACTGCTTCTGGTGTTCCAACATTTCCAGCGATTACAAAGCTGTTAGGAAGGTGTTTCTTAATATGCTGAATCATCTTAATCACTGAATCAGAATGCCCGTGAGCGATATCAATCGTAATGTATTCTGGTGACAGCTCTTCATCTGATAACTGTTCAATGAATTGATATTCTTCTTCCTTAACACCAACGCTTATCGACGCAAATAGTCCGCGTGCCTGCATATCTTTTACAAAAGCTAATCTTTTTTCAGGTGTAAACCGATGCATAATATAAAAATAATTATGTTCTGCCAAATAAAGCGCTATCTTTTCGTCGATAATCGTTTGCATATTTGCCGGTACTACCGGCAGTTTAAATGTATGTCCACCAAATGTTACTGCAGTATCACACTCCGACCGGCTATTAACAACACATTTTGCCGGAATTAGCTGGATATCTTCATAATCAAACACATTTTCCATGTTTTACACTCCTAAATACGAATATTAATTTTGGATTTAAAGTTATTGTTCGCCTATTGGTAATATAGCTTATTTTTGTTTGCGTGTCAAAGGTTTATGGAAGAGTAAATATTAATCGGCTGAGTAGCAATACTGTTCAAAACAGGACAATACTATCCAAAACGAATATAATACTGTCCAAATCCAAATAAATACTGTCCGAATCAGATGATGATATACAGCCATAAAAATAATGCCTCTTGGAAGGGTAAAGTGAAATGATGCCTAAACCACTTTACATTAAAAGTTTAGGCATTTCTAACAGATTCTAACATATGGTAATCCCTGCAACTCGATCTAGCTGTAACTTAAACATTTAGCTGCTGGTTGTTTTGTCCATTCATTTCCTTCATGTTTTCACCTTTAAGTGTCCTGCGAGTTAACTCAACAAAAGACATTAAGGGAACTGTCAATAGTTTATCCTTATGCCAAGCAATTTGCGTAAAAAGAGAAGGGGTAGAATGTTCCCACTTGAGTTCTTTCATTAGGCCGTGATTAATATCCTTTTCTACTACCATGGCGGGTAAAATAGCTATGCCAAGTCCGGCAATTACACATTGTTTGATCGCCTCGATGCTAACAAATTCAAATTGGTTAACAGGATACACATCGTCTTCACGCAAGGATTCTTCCAATATTTTACGATATGAACATCCTTTCTCGGTAAGCAGAAGGGTTTCTTGTTCCAAATCATAAGAGAAAACCTTCTCTTTATTTACTAAAGGGTGATCAGGCGAGGCAACCAATTTCATTTCATCTTGCATAAGTGGTTCTACGGTTAACGTTTCTTCTGTTTTTAATACATCCATAATAAAAGCTGCGTCGAGTTCCCCATTTAGGAGTTGTTCTTTAGCCATCTCATCTGAATGTGCAGGTTTAAAAATAAGTTTAACATTGGGAAACTGATCCTTAAATTCTTTTAATAAAGGAGGAAGTCGGTATGTGCATTGGCTTTCTTGCGCGCCAATGATAAGGGTCCCCGCTGGCTCTGTTAAGCCGCTGGTAACCAATTTGGCTTCCTCTGAAAGTGCAATCAATTTATCAGCATAATTTTTAAACTGACGTCCCGATTCTGTCAAATATAATTTTTTCCCTAAACGTTCAAACAACTGTGTATCTAGTTCCTTTTCAAGGGATTTAATTTGCGCAGTCACGCTGGATTGAGCGTATTTTAATCGTTTTGCAGTTTGTGTAAAGTTTAGATTTTCTGCAGCTGTCTTAAACGTTATTAGCTGTTTTATCTCCAATCTACTCACCTCTATAAATCGTAATTTCCGATTGAATTAATCAAAATAATCGTCTTTATTGATTAACAATTTAATTATAAGATATTAATAAAGAAACAGCAAACTAAAATGAAAGGGCGAATAAGTGATGACAGTTGCGGTTATTTATGGTGGGACAAGGGAATGTGGCAATACAGAGATTTTAACTGAGCAAGCAGTCCAAAATATATCAGTGGAAAAAATTTATTTAAAGAATTATCAAATTTCTCCTATAAAAGATCAACGACATACGGAAGGTGGGTTTCAGGATTTAAATGATGATTATAACTATATTTTGGAACGAATCCTATGCCATGACATTCTAATTTTTGCTACACCCATTTATTGGTTTTCTATGTCGGGAACAATGAAACTATTTATTGATCGTTGGTCGCAGACATTGAAAGATCCAAAGTATCCTTATTTTAAAGCTGCCATGTCTTCCAAAAAGGCATATGTGATTGCAGTGGGAGGTGATCAGCCCTTCCTAAAAGGACTTCCCCTCATTCAGCAGTTTCAATTTATATTTAATTTTATTGGAATGTCCTTTGAAGGATATGTACTTGGAAAGGGAAATAAACCTAATGAAATTGTTCAGGATAGAGAAGCAATAGTTGCTGCCTCTCAAATCCAAAAAACGCTAATCAGACAATTAGAGACAAATAGGAGGTACGAGAATGGTTTTTAGCATGTTAAAAACAAGTAACTTTCGTAATTTTTTCTTTTCGGAAATTATATATGCATTTGGAATAGGGATAAGTACGGTAGGTGCGAATTGGTATGTAATTGATCAAACAAACTCCACTGCAACTGTAGGATTCATGCTTGCCATTAATGTTTTAGCAGGATTTCTTATCTCTCCGATTATTGGGACATTAACAGATAAATTCAATAGAAAGGCCATTATTTTTGGGACTTATTTAATCCAAGCTGTAGCAGTAATAATCATTGCTTGTCTGCTTATATTCGACGGATTTAGGCTTGGATATCTTTACCTGTTTGCGATTGTAAATGGAATGGGGTGGACTACCTATATGTCTACATCCAGAAGTTTGGTGCAAGAGATTTTACCGGAAAGGGAATTGATAGATGGTAATTCATTAATTGAAATAAGTTTGCAAGTTGGCATGTTTACTGCAGGCGGTATATCCGGAGTTTTTTACCAATATGCCGGCTTTGAATTCATTCTTATTGCTAATTCAGCTGCATTTATTCTTAGCAGTATTTTCATTTCGAGGGTGAAACATAATTCGATCATAAGGGAAAATAAATATGAGCCATTTTACGCTAGTTTTAAAAACGGAATTAACTATCTGATTAATAAGCCAAAGACTTTCTTATTAGGTGTTGCAGCAATTGTTCCTTTAGTTGCTACAATGATGTATAATGTCATTCTACCTGAATATGTAAGCGAAACAGTACATGGTAGTTCCGTTGATTTTGGATTAGCAGATATGTTTTATGGAGTTGGAGGGTTTTTATCTGGTCTTCTCGCAGCCCCCCTTGCCAAAAAAATATCGAATAATGGAACAGTGACACTGTTTTTTCTCCTATCTATCGGTATTTTGTTTTCTCTGGCATGGAATAACTTTACACTGATTCTATTTTTAGGCAGTCTTCTATTCGGGCTTTGTAACTCGTCACTAAGAATATTAATGAACACTGCATTGATGGAGAACGTACCTAAGTCGTTTATGGGAAGGGCAATGTCCGTTTGGATGGCAATATCCCTGATGCTCCAGGCGGTTGTTTCCCCTGGTTTAGGTGTTTTAATCGATAGCTTTTCCCCTGGGGCTGGTTTTATCTGTTTGAGTAGTGTAATGATTATTGGATTTGTTATCCATCGGAGTGTAGTAAGAGCCAATTTAAGTAATATACAAAAAAGAATGGAAATATAAACCTTGACGAGGGTCATAGATTAATGTTAACAATCTAAAACATTATATTTAACGATTTAGATTTTCAAAAAGTCGCTGCCTTTCATTAGCGACTTTTTGAAAATCCTTTAATAAAAGAAAGTAATTTAACTAAAATTGCAAACCGTGAATTGAACTAATTACTAGAAGCATATTGCTGAACTAAAGCATAGCGTTGATTTAATAGGATCAGTAACAGAAGGATAATTTTCAGGCTTATTTTTTCCTGGCAATGGGTACGATCGCGAAGTGGCTGTTTTTCGGAGGGAGCGGTTACTATAGATCCGTTTCCTTCCATCGCTTCGCAGAAATCTGCTATAATAGTTATTGGAAAGTACGATAATGAAATTGGAAAATCCGGATGAAGCAGCTGTCGAAATGAAGCGTACTTCTGCGGATTAACAAGGAAAAAAGAAGGTGCGATATGAATTTTGGAACAATTGGTACGAGCTGGATTACAGCAGCATTTATTGAAGCGGCACAAGATGTAACGGATATGAGACTTACCGCTGTCTATTCGCGGTCAGAACAGAAAGCAAAACAATTTGCAGAGACGCACGGTGCATGTAATGTTTTTACGGATATAGAGGAAATGGCAGAAAGCGAACAGATTGATTGTGTGTATATTGCTTCCCCAAACGCATTACATTACGAACAGGCGCTCACGTTTTTAAACCATAACAAGCACGTAATTTGTGAGAAACCCATTTTTTCCAATATAACAGAATTGGAAAAAGCGTATCAAATTGCTGAAAAAAATGGTGTATTTTTAGTTGAAGCGATGCGTAATGTACATATGCCAAACCTGCTAGTACTAAAGGAAAGAATAGAAAAGGCTGGACAACTAAGGAATGTTGTCTTGAATTATGCGAAATATTCTTCCCGGTATGATGCAGTTTTAAATGGCGAAGAACCCAATATATTTTCATTACATTATTCAGGTGGGGCGCTAGTAGATTTAGGTGTCTATCCAATTGCAATAGCCATTTTCTTATTCGGAAAACCAGAACGGATTACCTATGCGCCAGTACTAATTCGGACAGGTGTGGATGGCAGTGGCACCCTTGTACTTAACTATTCGGATTTCACGTGTACGATCTTTTGCTCTAAAATTTCCACTTCCTATAATCCATCCGAAATTCAAGGGGAACAAGGAACGTTTACCATTGATGATATCGGTACGGTTGCTAATATAGCGTTCATTGATATTCACTCCGGACATAAAGAACGGATTGCCAGTAAGCATGAAGAAAAAGATATGTTTTATGAAATCGAACATTTCGTCCAAATGATCAAAACAAATAACCAAGCAGAATATAAAAGACTAAAACAATTAAGCTGCGATATCCTCACCATAACCGAAGCAGCTAGAAAAGAAAACAAAATAGTGTATAAAAATAAACAATAACAAAAAGTATCCATGTACTATAAAATGTAGGAAGAGCATCTCTCAGTTTGGGAATGCTCTTTTTGCATACCAGATATAATGGAACACACTCATTCGCCACTCGAACAAGGAATCTGTCCCCTCTTCACCTAGTGTCGGGCACTTCAGCTTTAATGCTGTATATAAGTTAGCTGCTGGGACGAGAAGTTTGTTCCGTGCCATTTCCAACCTCTGTGTCTAAAGACCTGTTTTTGTAAATAGTATTGACATAAGCTCTTATATAATATACAATTCCTATCAAAATAGTATGATTTGAGTTTTCTTATCAAGAGAAGTGGAGGGAAAGGCCCTATGAAACTTCGGCAACAGGTTACATGAAACGCTGTGCCAAATCCTGCAGGCTACATGTCTGGAAGATAAGAAGAGAACAGGTACCCGAAAACCCTCTTCTTATGCAGTAAGAAGGGGTTTTTGCTCTAGTTGAACACGCTACTTTCTTTTCAACAATCATTTTTACGGGAGGGAAGGTTAATGGGAAAGTTTTCGGTTACGTATGATCATTTCCCGGGTGATCCTTTTAAAAATTTTAATCCAGTTGATGACTCAAAAGGAGCATCTGCGGTAGTAGAATGGGCTTACGAGTCATACGGAAACAATGTTGTTTACGCTTGTAGCTTCGGTGCAGAAGGAGTTGTATTAATCGATCTAATTTCCAAAGTGAAAAAGGATGCAAAAATCGTTTTTTTGGATACGGGAATTCATTTTCAGGAAACCTATGATCTGATTGAAAAGGTAAAAGAAAAGTACCCTGATCTCAATATCCAACTAAAAAAACCGGATATAACTTTGGAAGAACAAGCAGCAGCTTATGGTTCTGCTTTATGGAAGCGAAACCCTGACCAGTGTTGTTTTATTCGGAAAATAAAACCGTTGGAAGAGGTACTGGACGGTTATCCCGCTTGGATATCGGGTCTTCGCAGAGAACAGTCTGCCGGTAGAAAACATACGGATTTTGTAAATAAGGATGACCGGTTTAAGTCCATTAAGGTTTGTCCGCTAATCCATTGGACGTGGGAAGATGTTTGGACATATATCAACGTAAACAACTTAGCATACAATGAATTACATGATCGTGGTTATCCAAGTATTGGCTGTATCCCTTGTACCTCCCAAGTTATTGATTCCAGTAATTCCCGTGCTGGCAGATGGGAAGGATTCAATAAAACAGAATGTGGTCTGCATACTTCCGGGAATAGCGCACAGTAGCTTTCCTTATACGTAACAGACAAGGGAAACGTTTATTTTCAAATATGAGTAAAACGATTAGTTTAATTATATTTATAACGTTTAAAAAAGAACAAAGGCGCAAGCGCCCGATTAGCGGCGTATATGCTGCGCCCTGCCAAGCAGGGTGGTTCGGTGTTGCCGCGCAAAGCGGCGGTTTTAACCGAACATTCTTACCGTAGGAGATAAAGGAAACACGACGACCAAAGGGAGTCGATGTTGACTTATCGTACGGAGGCGAGGGAAGTCCACTATAGCTTTAGCGCTGGAGCCGGACGTGGCTTACTCTGCTGAGAGCAGAATAGAGCCTAAATTTATATACTTTTGTATGAAAACACTTATCGAGAAAAGCCAATACA
>BMJD01000075.1 GCA_014642895.1 Lentibacillus populi | reverse complement strand
TGTAGTCGGCTTGCGAAACCACGCCCTTAAGGCGTTGCAAGTAACATGCCCTTATAGGGCTAAGTCAAACCACCTGTTGAACAGGTGGTATGTGATTATTATGGTGTACATGCAACTGAATCAGCACTTGGCGAATATATAAGGCTTTCATGGCTTCCTAAAGTGACGAACGGTTTCTTTCTTCGGGCGGAGTCTTTTTATCATTTTGCTTCTCATATTGATGCAGTAGGAGCCCATGACGCTTATGGCGGGCGCTCTTTGCATCAACAATCACATGGGGAGTCCTTTCTTTCTCTCTTTTTAAACCGGTTCAATGGCAAAGCCATCTATTTGTTGGATGAACCAGAGGCTGCATTATCGCCACAACGACAGCTTACGTTTTTAAAAATTTTGCATGATTTAGTGTTATCAGGTGATAGTCAATTTATTATTGCTACACATTCGCCAATTCTTTTAGGGTATCCAAATGCCACTATCTTTAGTTTTGATAATGATACAATTAAAGAGATAGATTACGAGATGACCGACCACTATCAAATAACGAGTTATTATTTACAAAATAGAGAAAAGTTTTTGCGGGAAATTTTAAGTGACTAATTAAAAGACCATCCTTTTGGGATGTGATGTTATGCATTATATAGTGCCAAATCCCGCTATGATTATTCGAAGGTATGAATAATTTCTATAAGACTAGGTGGCTATTAGAAATAATCAATTTAGAGTATTTACTTTGGGGTAAAAATGTCATCGTTGTCCTTTATGACGGAAAAAACGGTCCGTAATTCACGACATTCAATATCAAAAGGTGGATAGAACGTAAAAAGAGCTGAAAAAATCAGCTCTTTCTACGTTTTTATCTGTTGAGTAAACTCCTGGTGGATGTTTGTTTTACTTTATAAATTATACGTTTTCAGGTTTTATGCCCCTTACTAGTTCTCTACAGTTATTATATTTTGCTTCCAAGGAAGAATACAAGTACTGTATTGCCAACTCTGGCTGAACATGCCTTCCACATGTATATATATCAATGCTGGCATATCCGTGTTCGGGAAAACTGTGCACACTTAAATGAGACTCAGCCAGGATAACAACTCCGCTAATCCCTTGAGGTGAGAATTCATGAAAGAAAACGCCGCATACCGTTGCTCCAGATTTTTCTGCTGCAGAGACAAGCTCATTTTCCAGATAAGTTTTATTGATTAGTTTACGGACATTACATCCCCATAAGTCAGATACGATATGATGACCAAGTGTATCCATTCCAATCGCTCCTCCTATACCCTTTCTTTCTTGATTAAGTGAAACTTATTTTGATTACATACTGGGCAACCTTTATCTTTCAAATATTCAATTGAACGATAGCGTGTATTTGTACCTACAGAGATCACTTCATGACAATGAAGGCATTTATAAGAACGTATCGTCTGTTTTATTTCTCCTGTATAAATTGGCAGCTCATAATTATCCAGCGGTTTTGTTAATGACGTCGTTTTCAGAATGATCATTTGACTTTGATTACCAATCATTTGTGCACCAATGTAATCATTAAAACCAGGAGAGATTTTCATGACAGCCAATCCCATTAACAGCCATTCCTTTTGTAGATGTAAGGATAGATCTGCTGACTTTTGCGCAAAGGACAGGTAGATTATAAGTCCCTTCTCTTTCTTTAAGCATTCTATTGAGCAAGATAAAAATAACGACATTCCTCTATTGGTATAAGGGGGATCTGTATACACGGTGTCATACACTCCCGCCAGGCGACTCGGGATTTTCCTTCTCAAATCGACATGATGGCAAATGATTGGTAAAGACTTACCTTTTGCAACAGCACTGATGAATGACAAGAAACGCTCGTCAATGTCGATCACATGTATTTCTGTTTGGTGATGATCACTGTATGGAAATAACCTTGTTAAGAGCATAGCTAATGCAATACTTACGAGGTCATCATCACCTAAGCATAACACTTTTTTTCCTACTAAAGAATAGTTTTTTACTGATAATAGTGCCCTTTTTAAACTTGTTTTTGGTGTGCATTTTGATTGATCAAATTGGGATTCAATTTGCGGTGCATTTTTGTGAATTTTCGTTAATTCATCTAAAAACATCATCCCTTTATCCTCTATGAATTCTTCAGTTTCTGTTTGGACTATCTGTAAATATAAGTGTTTGTCGACATTTTTATATCCAAATTCCGATTCGATTAGTCCAATCCCTTTGTTCGTTACAAATACTCCTCTCTTTTGTACAAGTACATTTACTTTAATAAATTCATTTTTAATAGCTGCAACAATCGGTTTTGGTAACGCTAATTTTTGTGCCAGTTTTTTGGTTGAAATTCCTGGGTGAAAGTAGCACATTAATAATAAATGCTCAACTGTAATGTATCCTTCTTCCAGTTTTACGCTTTTTGCTATTTCCTCAATCATTTTAATCATCTATATACACCTTTTCTTTAAATAGTTAAATAGAAATTTTTGCTTATGGATCGTTTTAATCTTTCATTTTTATAGTTGCAAGCTCTTCTTTGATGCTGCAAAGAGAACGACCTAACACTTATAGAACATAAAAAAACGGCGTGAACAATTATTCACGCCGTGCATCTCAAATAGAGCATAGACTATGCCATTGATGTTAAATCAACGGCTCTACGCAAAATCCTATGATTATAGCTATGAATCATGTTCTTAACCGATTTGAAATGGGCATAACTAAATAAACGTCTTATATGGGCGATTTTAAAATATGTCCTATTTCAATTATCCAATTGATAAATTAGTTAAGAACCAACTGATTCATTAAAATTCTCCTCGCACTTAAACTTACTTCCAATTTAACAAAAAACATGGTTGCCGTCAAATGCTAGTAACCTTTAGTATGTTCAAGCCGGCTCTTACAAATATATTGATCAAGAAACAGATCTGGAACTTTTTTTATATAACTTTTCCGGGAACAGGCGCCAGATAATATAAACTCCCTATAACCAATATTGTCCTTCTATCCCCTTATATACTCAATTAGCATTAGAAATTTGTTGAGAAACAAAAATGTCTAAAGTTATTGACATGTTGGGTGAGACTGCTAAAATAAAAATATCCAATACTTTTGACATAGGTGATGAAATTGAAAAATAAAATTAAAGCAATACGGAAGAAACTGGGGATCACCCAGGAGAAACTCGCCAGGGATTGTGGGGTAGTTAGACAAACGATAAATTGTATAGAGAATGATAAATATGACCCTACATTGCAACTAGCATTCAAATTATCAAAAATATTAAACGTAAAGGTAGATGAATTGTTTATTTATGAGTAAATTTAATTCGAAGTATATGATCACGATGAAGGATATTGTCAGGGATGGGAACCAAATTCTGCATCAAGCAACACAAGAAGTAACGGTACCGCCTTCTGAAGAGGATAAAGAAACATTAATTTGCATGATGAACTTCTTGAAAAATAGTCAAGATCCCAATCTGGCAAACAAGTATAAATTACGTGCTGGCGTAGGGTTATCAGCAAATCAGATTGGTTTGAATAAGCGAATGTTTGCAGCATATTTAACGGATGAAAAGGGCAGAGAACATGAATATACACTTATTAATCCGAAAATAATCAGCCATTCCGTATCCATGATTTATTTACCACAAAGCGAAGGCTGCCTCTCTGTTGATCGTGATATAAAAGGGTTTGTTCCAAGATATGAGCGGATTAAGGTGAAAGGATTTAATTTATTGGGAGAAGAGCTATTATTAAAACTTAGCGGATATCCCTCCATTGTGATCCAACATGAAATAGACCATCTAAACGGGATTATGTTTTATGACCGTATTAATAAACAAAACCCTTTTAAACTACCTGAAAACATTAAAAGTTTATACTGAAATGCATACATCAGTTACGAATACTTTTAAACAACAAAAAGAAATTCCTAATTCAGATTCCCTTTAGCCTTTTAGGAAGATGTATATGCAAACAGGGGAGAAAAGCAATTAATGTACTATCTATTTTCACATTATAAACGAGGAGTGTTTTAGTGGAATTTCGTTTGGTGGAAAGTTCAGACTTTACTATTATATCACCCTTGGTTAACGAGTGGTGGGCTGGCAGGCAAATGGCAGATATGTTACCTAAGCTATTCTTTGTTCATTTCAATAATACGAGTTTTATTGCCGAAAAAGATGGTAAAATAGTGGGCTTTTTAATTGGCTTTGTATCTCAATCACATTCTTATGAAGGATATATCCATTTTGTAGGGGTTCATCCGGAGTATCGAAAACACCATATAGGAAAGAAACTTTATCATCAATTTTTTAATGCTGTTAAAGAAAACGGCAGAAATATTGTTCGAGCAGTTACCTCGCCAGTTAATAAGGTTTCAATTGCTTATCACATTAAAATGGGATTTGAAATTGAAAAAGGTGATAAAGAAGTTGGCGGAATTTCGGTGGTTGCTGATTATGATGGACCAAATCATGATAGGGTCTTGTTTACTAAAAAATTAGACTAATTACAATTGAGGGATAGTCTTTGGCTGTACTAGAAAATGAATTAGGTCTAACATGAAAAGAAGCTGGACGGAAGGGCTTCTTTTCATGTTTGTTCTTAAGTTACTGGCTTTTTTAAATGATGTAAAGTCCTGTACTTTAAAACATTACCTGCTTTTTTGATTTTCCAATTACATCATACAATCTTTTTAATCACAAAAGGAAACACCAACAATTCACTTTTGATAGAGCTTTGAGTTGTTTGTAGATGAGGATGAAAAAGAGGAATTCAAGTTTTTATGGCGAAATATATTTAAAAGGTAAAGGGGGCGATATTATGAATAAGATAATTAAGACAGGTTTGGTGATCAGGATATAAATTAAGTTGAAAAGGAGTTGCTCGATTGAAACAAGCTTTACTTATTATTGATGTTCAACAGGAATTAGTTGACGGTAACAAGGAAGAGAAAAGTGTGTTTAATAAAGAAGTGTTGCTAGATCATGTTAATGCTGTAATTAATAAAGCATTAAAATCACATGCTTTAATCGTCTTTATGAGGGATAAAGATGTTGCTGATGGTAAAGGTCCGGGATTTCAAATACACAAAAAAGTAAACGTCCCAACTACAGCCAAAATATTTGATAAAGCTGCTACAAATTCGTTTTACGGTACAGCATTAATGGATTTTTTAAAGGAAAACGAGGTCGAACATCTTGTTATTATGGGATGCCAAACAGAACACTGTATTGATACAGCAGTTAGAACGGCAACGGTGAATCATTTTGATGTTACTTTAGTTGGAGATGGTCATTCGACAACAGATTCTTCAACTCTATCAGCCGAAAAGATAATAAGTCATCATAATGAAATACTTCATGGCCATTACAATGTTGACCATTTTTCTGTTGTTCGGACTGCTCAAGAAGATTTGTTTGAACCAATTCATGATAGTTACCGGTGAGTTTTCACTTTTTGGAAACTAATCACTTAAGAGAGCTCGCCCTCGTTGGAATATAGAAGATCGTGAATTTTTGTGCGTAGCAAACCGATAATGTGTAGGTTACACACTATATAACTGATTATCTTCTCAGCTTGGAATTAGTCACAAACAGAATTAACAATGGAAAAATGACTCTCTATGCCATAACAGTACCTATTGCAATTTACTGTTGAGCAGTTTCTCGAGATGAGTTGGGTGAACTAATCAAAATGCGTAATACTTTCCTGGTATCCTACCGATGTTTGACTGGGGGTGATGTGATGGCCCTTCAATGGCATTTTGATGTAATTGTAAGGAACAATGAAGTTGCTGATCGATCATACATTTTAAGAAAATTGTAGGCGCCCGGTTTTAAGGAAGTTGCTAAAACCTGAACGCAATAGACACCGTCAGCATGACCTCTTTTAGTGTGTTAGCTCATCGAGCAGAGGCGGGTGTTGGGTACTAACCACTGGGAGCAGAGCTGGAAATGGAACTTCCTAGTAACGGATTAATACGGTTGAAATTTATACTTTCTTCACTAGTAAGATTAGCCGCCTTTTCAATTGAAAAAAGCGGCTTAGTATTGTTGGTTGGCTTTGAATTGATGAGTAAAGTCAGCGACTGTTAAAAAAGGTGAGTCTATGGTCTCCTATTTTATGACAGTATTAATGTTTCTCCAAACCGTGTTGTACCTTTTATTTCATTGCTTTGGTATTGTTAAACAAGATTGCATTTGCTACTTTCGGATGGAAAAGAAGGAAAGAGGGACGCATTAAGTTCATGACTTTCACTAAACGAATGTAAACTTCAGGTTCAACTGCTGAAAGCTCATAAACCTTTCTGCTATACCACTGTTTGAAGGGCAGGATCATTGTTCTATCACCTTTTATTTCAGGATGCCTCAATACTTCAGTGGTAGCCATATCCCATGGCGTTGCAATTATTTTAGAAATTCTTTTATGGAATGTCTTGCTGAATCCTTTTTCATGGTAACCGTCAGCGCTAAGTAATCGCTGCAACGCTAAAGCCTCCATTGCAGCTACAGATATCCCCTGCCCGAACACTGGGTCAAAACGGCAATGGGCATCACCAATAACGACAAAGCCGTCTGGCATACTTGCCAAATCAAATCGCCGCCGCACTTGATAAGGGATCTTATGTATATTAATCTCTGAAATCGGCTCGACTTTATCTAGAAAATCCACGACGTCTGAAACAGGTAACTTTTTTGCATAGTTGATAAATTCGGTATCTGTTTTTGGTGGCAATTCATTTGCATAGCCACTAAAAGTAACGGAAAAACGATTACCTTCAACCGATTGAATAAAGGCACCATATGGGTTAATGGGAAAGCTCGGTGATATTAGCAAATTACACCATTCTGGATTATCTTGCTCCTTTCCCTTGTGACGAAAATATCTGGTTGCGTAAAATAACTTAATCCACACCTTCTCTTCCTTGACCTCTTGACCAAAGGACTTTAGCCAATCAATACTTCTTGAACCAAAACCACTGGCATCAACAACCAAGTCTGCAGTTAATTCCTCTTCCTTTCCTGTCTGTAGTGAACGTGCTTTTACCCCGCTTATTTTAGCATGCTGATCATCTGGTAATAACTGTTCAACCTTTGTTTCATACTTGGTAACAATCGTGGTTATTTGATTGATGCGTTGCTGTAAATGCCATTCGAGCAACGGGCGACTTTGCTGTACCATAACTAATTCTCCTTGGAACCGATGCTTCCAAAATCCAAAATGATGCCATTTTAAGTCTCTCGTGAAATTATTAATAATCCCACCATCCTCAATTAATTGATCCAGAAAATACGGGAATAATTCTTCTATAGCGTTCTCTCCACCCTTTAATAAAACATGTGGGTGATATGTTTGAGGCACCCTTTTTCTCGGTGTTTTTTTTTCCCAAACCGACCCCGCCTCCAGGATAATAACTTGTCGAAAAGATGTTGCCAAGGCCTTTGCAGCTAGTTTCCCAGCAATACTCCCACCAATAACGATTGCTCTATCCAACATGCTCTTTCCTCCTATCTTTTCCATGTTCAATGACTCACTAAAGTATACTTGATCCTACAGATTATTGAAATAGCAAATTATTAGTAATATTTCAAAGTGTTTAGGGTAATTAACTTCTTTAATTTAGATCAGCAATAATACGTGGGAGTTATGACGGACAAGAAATAAATATGGCTAATCGGGGGAATAAGCAGGAAGGGCTGGTTTGGGTAGAGAAATATCGAAACAAATATCCGAGGCATTCGGCTTTTAGGAAGGAGGTGACCAAAGCATTACGAGCTTCCGGGTTGTAGGAGGGCTGTCTCCGCTACAGGGGAGTTCCATTTATTTAGCTGTTATTCTTTCATATGGTATATCTATTTGTATCGTATATATAGACAACTACGGCCTAAGTAAGTAATTCTTTTAACCTGTTCTACATTATGCTTGCTGCATTGTAATTTTGTTTTCGATATTGGTTACATATAAAAAGTTTAGAAAGCAGGATCTGTACTGATAGGTCGTATTTTGAGTATCATGAATATTAAGGTATTTGGATTGTAGTGTGAAAATTCAAAAAAACATTGTAAAAAGCAGCAGATTCATTTTAAACCAACAGATTTAATTTTTGATAGACCACGTAAATTTATGTAAAGTATGAATCGATGTGGTCTGTTTCAAAAATCAGGGAATTAAAAAAAGGTTTCCTCGCTTCAGCTTATCAGGTGTGCTAACATACATATAAGATATCTATTTTCAGCCTCATCAATTCATCTCAGTATCCTCACCATAGAAATTTACATTCACAAAAAGGGTGTGATAGGATAATGGTAAACATAGCCTCACCAATTGTGCTTGAAGAATTTGCCCCGTATTTGGACAAAGATGGCCTGTGGAAAAAAGTCATCACAGATTTATTTGAACCGTTTGTATTATTTTTTGCTCCTGATCTTTATCAAAAACTTGATTGGGATAAAAAACCTGATTCACTGGAACAGGAATTTCATCGTGCTATTCCGAAGAAAAAAGGAACAAAGTATACCGATAAACTGATGAAGGTTCATCTGAAAGATGGGGAAGAACAGTGGTTGCTTGTCCACATTGAAGTTCAGGGAGGTAAGGATGAAGATTTTTCTGAACGGATGTTTCAGTACTTTTACCGGATTTTTGACAAGTACCACCGAAAGATTTATGCTATTGCCCTCCTCGCTGACGCTGATCGCTCTTTCAAACCAAGCATTTATAAATACCATTTTCATGGAACGGAATTATCTTACGCCTATAACACCTATAAGTTATTGGAACAGGACGAGGAGGAATTATTGCAATCAGATAATCCATTCGCCTATGCTGTTTTGGCCGGTATATATATGCTAAAGAGCAGAAACAATGCAAGTAGGCGATATCAGTTTAAGCGGAGTTTACTCCAGATTAAGCCCCACGCTATGCGTGGGAGAACAAAAGTGGAAGTACCTTTACGTATGATAAAAAAATCCCCCTCTGGTATAATGACAAAGGTT
>BMJD01000074.1 GCA_014642895.1 Lentibacillus populi | reverse complement strand
ATGCCGTGCAAAGCATACATTTTAATGATAGAGCGCCTTCTCTTTTTTGGCTATCAAAAAGTACCGCAATTACTACCGAGTATAATTTTACACATACCAATTACCACATTCGGTGAGTCTATAAAATGGATGGTAAACTTGCCTGAATCTGTTTATCAGATGAATATGCTATTTTTGAGTATCTTAATAGAAGCTTTACCGTTTGTCTTAATAGGTGTATTAATTGCGGGAATTATACAAGTGTTTGTAACAGATGAACATATCAGAAGGTGGATTCCCAAAAATAGATTTATGGCGGTAACGATGAGTTGTGTTGTCGGTGCGTGCTTTCCAGCCTGTGAATGCGGGATTGTCCCAATTGTTAGAAGACTAGTAGCAAAAGGAGTGCCGATTTATGCCGGTATTGGGTTCTTGCTTACAGGCCCATTAATTAATCCAATCGTCATCATCTCGACCTATATGGCGTTTGGGAACGATGTGGAAATAGCATTATTGCGGATGATTATAGGATTCCTAATCGCGATGATTATTGCGATTATTGTCAGTTTGCTGGTTAAAGGAGATCAGTTAAAAATTTCCGCTCGTAGTGTACAGAGGGATGGAAGCAGTTCTGGAATATGGAACAAAATAGGGCATATGTTTATGCATTCAATTGATGAATTTTTTGATATAGGAAAGTATCTTTTTATTGGCGCGGCATTAGCGGCATTTGTTCAAACATACATATCTTCTGCTGATTTGGTATCGATGGGGAATAGTGTTGCTTCCTCAACCGCAATAATGATGGGGCTGGCCTATATCTTGTCATTATGTTCCGAAGCAGATGCTTTTATTGGAGCTTCTTTCGGGAATTTGTTCCCTGTAACATCAATCCTTGGATTTTTGATTTTTGGACCAATGGTTGATTTAAAAAATACGTTTATGATGCTTAGTGTGTTTAAAACTAAATTTGTGATGGTCTTTGTTTTCCTGGTAGCCGTTATTGTGTTTATCACGTTAATGATATTTCACCAGTTTTATTTGGGAGTGATCGTATGAGGTTCCATTTTCAACAGGCGTTACGGGCAGTTATATTAATGATGTTTACCATTTTTTTAGTTACCTTACATCAATCAGGGGAAATTGAAAAGTACATAAATCCTAAATATGATAGTTTAAGCAAAATGGGAGCCTTATTATTTTTTGTGTTATTTTTATCACAGCTATTCAGGATCTGGTCATCTGCTAAGCAGAAAAGCCATCACCATCATGATCACCATCATCATGATCACGGAGATGGAACGATAAACATGAGAAAAATTATAGCTTACCTGATCATTTGTTTACCATTGCTTACTGGTACCCTGTTGCCAACTACAACTCTGGATGCTTCAATTGCGGAAAAAAAGGGAATGATGCTTTCATTAACAAATCAAGCAAATAATAACATGGAGGAAGGTAATGAAAATTCTTCCGGGACCGCAAGCAATCAAAACGCTTCACCCAATTATCACGAGATTGACCCTAATGTGTATTCCAACACCATTACATCGGAAGCGTATGATAGCCTGATAGAAGAATTAAAAGATACTTCAAAAATAACGATGTCAGACACATTGTATGCAACATACTATAACGAGATCAATAAAGATATTCAGCGTTTCCAGGGGAAGGAAATAACATTAAAAGGATTTGTTTATCGAGAAAATGATTTCTCCCAAAATCAATTGGTTATAGCACGTTTTCTTATAACCCATTGCATAGCCGATGCTGGTGTGATTGGATTTTTGTCAGAATTTGAAGAAGCTATTTCATTACCTGAGGATACATGGATAGAGATAAAAGCAGAAATAAGTATCGGTAATTATAAGGGTAAAGAATTACCTGTCCTCATTGTGAAGGAATGGAAAGAAATAGGTAGCCCGGCACAGCCTTATGTCTATCCTATCAGTATAAAATATGCATAGCTCATATCTATTTACAAAAGTGAACAATCCATGAATTCCTTTTTTCAAGGTGGGACTGTTTCATCTTTCCTACTGGATGAACGAAGAAGTTTAAAGTGCCATTTTTACCGGGCTTTTCGAATAAGCTTTAACAATTAATTTTAACACTAAATAAGACTAAAATATGTAAATAAAGTGTACCCTATAGCGCGCAAGTTGGCCTATAGGGTATTTTATACATGATTTGAAACATTTCCTGTTGAATATTGAAAACAGAAAGGTAGTGTACTACAAAATTCCCTTTACAAACAGTCATATCATCGCTATCATAAATACCAATTACTTACTGGGGGAGTGATGGATACGATGCAGAGATTTGAACAGTCGGAGATGCTGAAGCGGCTGCCGGATCAGTTTTTTGCGAAGCTTGTAAAAAAGGCCCAACAGTTAAAAGATCAAGGGCATGACATTATTAATCTAGGACAAGGAAATCCAGATTTGCCGACACCGGAATATGTAGTACGTGCATTGCAAGAAGCAGCCAAAGATCCTGTCAATCATCAATATTCCCCATTTCAGGGGTTCGATTATCTGAAGCGAGCGGTTGCAACGTTTTATAAAAAGGAATATGAAGTCGATGTTGATCCGAAGCAGGAGGTTGCGATTTTATTTGGGGCAAAGTCTGGACTGGTGAGCCTTAGTCAATGCTTGTTAAATCCAGGTGATATTACATTGCTTCCAAATCCCGGTTATCCGGATTATCTATCAGGGGTTGCAATGGCAAACGCGAACCCTGAGTTTATGCCATTAACCAGTGAAAATAATTTTTTACCTGATTATAAAAAAATAGCAGCAGATACACTGGGGCGGGCGAAACTTATGTTCTTGAATTATCCAAACAACCCCACTGCGGCTACGGCAACAAAAGATTTTTTTGACGAAACGGTTGACCTTGCTAAGCAGTATAATGTTTGTGTTGTCCATGATTTTGCTTACGGTGCGCTTGGGTTTGACCGGAAGCCGCAAAGTTTCTTGCAGTCTGCTGGAGCAAAAGATATTGGTATTGAGATTTATACGCTATCCAAAACATACAATATGGCAGGCTGGCGTGTTGCTTTTGCTGTCGGGAATCGTTCTGTAATCGATTCTATTAATCTGCTTCAGGATCATTTGTATGTCAGTCTGTTTGGTGCCGTGCAAAAGGCAGCAGCGGTAGCATTGACTGCAGATCAGGCCTCGGTAAAGCACTTGCGGAATACATATGCCCAGAGACGGAATCGGTTTATTTCCGGATTGAACCGAATAGGCTGGAAGGTGGATCTACCAAAGGGTACGTTTTTCGCTTGGCTGCCAGTTCCAGATGGCTATACCACCGAAGAATTTGCTGATCTACTGTTGGAACAAGCGCATGTCGTTGTTGCCCCTGGAAATGGCTTCGGCTCACAGGGAGAAGGCTATGTACGTGTTGGCTTGCTGGATTCAGTGGAACGGCTGGATGAAGCAGTTGTGCGGATTGGTGAATTAAAACTATTTTAAAAATATGCTAGAAACCTGTTTGCAAGTGAACAAGCTATTGGTAAAAATGGGAATAGATTGAAGGGAGTACTATTTGTGAAAATTACTGAAGTTGAAATCTATGCCATACAATTACCCTTAAACGAACCATTTGTGATTAGTTATGCAACATTTGACACGATGCCATCAATTATCGTGAAGGTTACTACAGATACTGGTATGGTTGGATACGGGGAAGGGGTGGCCGATGAACATGTGACAGGGGAAAGCTGGGCAAGTACGTTCCACGTTCTCGCCGCAACGCTAGCGCCGGCAATATTAGGAGAGGATCCGGTAAATCTGGAACGCATCCACGATATTATGAACAGAGCGATTTATGCAGTTCCAACGGCAAAAGCAGCGATCGATATTGCTTGTTACGATGTTGTTGGCAAGGCACTGGGTGTTCCAGTGTATGCGCTATTAGGCGGCCGCTATCATGACCGTTTCCCTGTAACACATGTGCTGAGTATTGATGAACCGGAAAAAATGGCTGCTGAAGCGGCAAGACGGGTTGGAGAAGGTTACCGTTCCTTTAAAATGAAAGTTGGCACAAACGTTACGGAAGATGTGAAGCGGATTAAGGCAGTACAGGAACGTGTTAGCGAGGATGTCGCGATTCGTGTCGATGTGAATCAGGGGTGGAAATCGAGTGCAGCAACACTTCAAGCACTCAAAAAGCTCCGCCTTGTTTCATTGGACTGGATCGAACAACCTGTTACAGCCGATGATATCGATGCCTTAGCTGAAGTTAAGTCTAAATCGTCATTACCAGTGATGATTGATGAAGGGATGCGCGGGATTAGGGAAATGCGTGAGGTAATTGCCAAGCGTGCTGCAGATAAAGTTAACATCAAATTAATGAAATGCGGAGGGATATACCCAGCTACAAAACTTGCACACATGGCAGAAATGGCTGGCATCGATTGCCAAATCGGTTCCATGGTCGAATCTTCGGTCGGCTCAGCGGCAGGTTTTCATGTTGCATTTTCCAAAAAAATAATTAGGAGTGTCGAACTGACGGGTCCATTGAAATTTGCCAAAGACATCGGAAGTTTGCACTATGACATCCCTTTTATCCAGTTAACGGAACAACCTGGTTTAGGAGTCAATGTTAATAAAAAAATACTCAATGAACTAACGGTAGATTTCAGGAGGATCAGCCGATGAACAATATCATCAAAGAGGGGACACTTAACAACGGACAAGCCTTTTATGTCCGGTGCTTGATGATGGGTGATCTGCCATTAATTATGAACTTGCAGGAAGTTGTCAAAAACACATTAAAAACGGCAGCTATCCTGAAGCCGCTCAGTCAACAGGAATTTTCATTTATTTTATCAGGTAACGGATCGATGATTGGTATTTTTACCGGTAATGAATTGATCGCCTTTCGCGCGCTGCTGATACCAGAAATTAATGACGAACATTTAGGTGTTGATGCAGGTTTGACAAGAGATGAACTTGCGAAAGTAATCTATTCAGAAGTATCTAACGTCCATCCAACGTATCGCGGAAACGGTTTGCAAACTTTGATGGAAAGACATTATTTGAAAAGGTCGATAGCAGGCGATTCCGCTTTGTATGTGCAACCGTCGCTCCGTTTAACTTCCCGAGCATCAAAGATAAATTAGCGCTTGGCATGGAAATTGTTGCGCTAAAAGAAAAGTATGGAGGGAGATTACGGTACATATTTATGAAGGATTTACAGGCTGCAACATCACGACCAGATACTGAAGAAATTCTGGTCAAAATGGAAGATACAACTGGACAACTAGCCTTTTTAAAAAAAGGGTATCGAGGAATTGCTATAGAGAAAATGGATGAGGAATGGCATGTTCGGTTTTTTCTTTCATTTCCCCCTGAGTAGGATGTTCTTTCTAAAAACAAAAAAGCCATTCGTTTAGAACGGCTTTTTTCATCATGAGGAAGCACCGTCCATAGTGGAGTAATTTAAGGTCACTCCGTAGAAATTCCATCCGTATTACCGAGAATATATAGGGTTGTTATATTTGCGAACAATAATAACACTTTTCGATATAATATTCAACTTTGTACCGTTTATATTAGTTTTTAGTAAGGTGAATTTTCTTTTATCTATCAATATACGAACTTTGAGGGGTGTTAATAACAGGTGCCAAGTATCGGTGAAGTTCACCAGCAACTGACATGCTTTGCTAATTATTTCCCGGGTAATATTTAGCAGGTCTAAAGAAGGAATAATAAAGCAAGCCACTCCTTTTATACGGGAGTGGCATGCTTTAGTTTATAAAAATTATTAAGCTGTCTTCCCCCAATTGGACACATCTTCTTCAAGTTCAATATTTTTATTCTGTGTGTTATTGGCAGCGTAGAAGAAAATACTGATTAGAACGATGGAAATAATGGCGGCCCCTATATAAGACGTTTTTAAAGATAAGCCAAATCCAATACTGGCATTTAAGATATAAGTTGTTGTCGCCATTAGCATAAAAGCTGCTGGGATCAGTGAGACGAAATAGTTTTTCTTTGCAATATAGAGATACATAGAACCGACAAAAAGGGCGATTACTGCTGTTGACTGGTTAGCCCATGAGAAATAGCGCCACAACAATGTGAAATCTATTTGGGTCAATGCAATTGAAATGATGAACAATGGTACAGCAATGACTAACCGACTGGGAATTTTAGTTTGTGAAAACTGAAAGTAATCAGCAATAATCATTCGAGCACTTCGGAATGATGTATCTCCAGATGTGATTGGTAGGACGATAACCCCGAGAATTGCCAGTGTTCCTCCAATTGATCCGAGCATTAATGTTGACGCTTCACTTACGACTGCTGCTGGGCCGCCGTTAGCAAGGATTTCGTTCAAACCATTTGGACCATGGAACAAGCTCATGCCTGCTGCAGCCCAGATCATGGCAATAATACCTTCGGCGATCATCATGCCGTAAAAAATCTTCCGACCGTGTTTCTCACTTTGTGTTGTACGAGAAATGATCGGTGTTTGTGTAGCATGGAATCCAGATAATGCACCACAAGAAATCGTTAGGAATAATAACGGGAATATTGGAGCATTATCTGGGTGCATATTTGTCAGCGTAAGTTCGGGAATTGGTGCCCCGGTAATTACCATCCCAGCTCCGACACCAACCGCACTAATAATTAACAATGCACCAAAGATTGGATAAAAACGTCCAATAATTTTATCGATTGGAAGAAGTGTTGCCAGAATGTAGTAAAGGAAAATGGCACCAATTAAATATCCCATTCCAACCCAACCGTTCATTAAGTTGTGCAATAATTCAGCTGGAGCTGTTACAAATACAGTTCCAGTCAGCAATAATAGCAATATAGTGAAGACGTTTACAACATGCTTCATAAATTTGCCCAAAAATTTCCCGGCAAGTTCAGGAAGGTGTGCACCTCGATTGCGAATCGAGATCATTCCAGTTAAATAATCGTGAACTGCACCTGCAAAAATACAGCCAAGGACAATCCAGATGAAGGCAACCGGACCATAAAGCGCTCCCATAATTGGTCCGAAAATAGGGCCAACTCCAGCGATATTCAATAACTGAATCAATGAATTTTTCGGTGTATTCATTGGTAGATAGTCAACATCATCCCGGCTTGTATAGGCAGGTGTCTTTCTTTCTTCCTTGACCCCGAACATCTTTTCTATAAATTTACCATATGTGAAGTATCCGACTAACAATAAAACAACCCCAAATAAAAATGTGTACATATTCGTTCCCCCTCGTGTAAGCCTTGAATGAATTCGTTTACAATAAGTTTAAGGGAAAATGTCACAAAAAGGCCATTTTTGCCATAACATGTGGAATCTTAAGGATAAGATGTAAAAATCCAAGCTTAACATGTTTAGTTAAAATCATAATTCTAGTCGTTTGCGTAATGTTTTTACATAGTTTCGGCTTACAGATAGTTTTTCATCACTGTCGTCTAGTTCAAGCAGATAGGCGCCATTAAACCAAGGTGTTAACCTGCTGACATAGTTCAGATTAACAAGGTAACTTTTATGTATCCGGAAAAAAGAGTAGGGAGCTAGGCGACTTTCCAGCTCTTTTAATGTTATTTTCACTTGAAATGCATCCTTTTTTGTAACGATTTTCGAAAACTTGTTTTCATGATAAATATAGAGAATTTCTTTTGGAAAAAGGTAATGAATTTCCCCTTCAGATTCAATGGCAAGCTTTCCAAATTTCGTGTCGCCAGATTCTTGAGAGTGAAGAAATTTGTTTTCGATTCGTTGAACGGTTTGTTTCAACTGGTCTTCGTCATATGGTTTTAGTAAATAATCGAGTGCTTCAAGGCGAAATGCCTCTGCTGCAAATTCCGGGTAGGCGGTAGCGAAAATGATGAATGGCACCTTTTTCAGTTTCCTTAATGATTTGGCAGCCTCCATTCCATTGATCTTGGGCATTTCTACATCCAAAAATACAACATCAGGCTGAAGTTGAAGCGCCTTTAAAACTGCATCGGATCCGGAATCTGCTTCGCCTACCACCTGTATGGAAGCAAAATTAGATAGTAAGTGTTTTAACTCGTCCCGAGCGTAACGTTCATCATCTACAATCAGTACTTGGATCTGTTTCATGACTTCACCTTCTCTTGGGTATCTGGAAGGAGACCTTGGTCCCATGCCCATACGAACTGTTAATCTTAATCCCGGCTTTTTCTCCGAATGTCATTACTAGTCGGCGGTTAACATTGTATAATCCTACGCCTGTCCCAGTTTCGGATGTTATTTTTTCTTTGCCTAGTTTAGTAATTCGCTCCGGGGTCATTCCTTTTCCATTGTCTTTTACGGAAATATGTATTGTTTCATTTTCTTCCTGCAGCGAAATGTGGACGACAGCATCCTGTTCCAGATCCTTGATTCCATGTTTAATGGCGTTTTCCACGATTGGCTGTAATGTCAGCGGCGGTAATCTTTGGTTCAGAACATGGCTATCTACATCATATTTTATCTGAAGTCTATCGACAAACCGGGCTTCTTCAATTTCCAAATAGGCCTGTACCTGTTTCAGTTCCTGCTCTAATGACACCATCGTTGTTGTTGTGCTCATAACATTGCTGCGTAAAAAATGGGAAAGTGACACTAACAATTTTCGTGCCTTGTCCGGATTAATTCGGATCAGGGAAATAATAACATTTAATGAATTAAATAAAAAGTGCGGACTGATTTGTGCCTGGAGTGCTTTGATCTCGGCATTTTTGGCTAATTGGTATGCTTGATCAGCCTCCGCAATTTCTAATTGATTACTGAGCAACGAACTTAATCCTGACATGAGCTCAATACTGGCATCTGTCATTTCCTTTTCTGATTTAAAATATAATTTAAGCGTTCCGATTGTTTCCTCACGCTGTTTTAATGGGGCTATAATTGCAGCGCCAAGTGGGCAATCAGCTACGGAACAATGTATGACATCCCCATTTGCAATAAGCAGTTCACCACTTCGGATAGCCTCCTTGGTAATGTCTGTTCGTAATGGACTACCTGCAATGTGATGATCACTGGCCAATCCAACGTGGGCCAAAATAGTTGATTTATTCGTTATCGCGACTGCACCGGGTTGAATTTCACGATATAATATGTCACATACGGCCCGTGCGGATTGATTATTCATCCCTTTTCTTAAATAACCAAGTGTTTGCTCGGCAATACGCAACGTTTTTTGCGCTTGTTGGGCACTTGCCTTTTCTTTTTCGTTCACGACATTTTGAATGATCAGGAGGAAAATCGCCGAACCAATTCCGTTGGCGAGAATCATCGGGATCCCAATAACATCAACAAGTAACAGTGCCTTATCAAATGGTTTTGCTAAAACGAGGATGACTGCCATCTGAAGCGTCTCTGCTAGTGCACCGATCCCAAATGCAACAAGTAGCTTTACATGTTTTCCCTTTTCACGGAATGCCCCTGCAATAAAACCGGAAAGAATTGTTGCAACCCCGCACGCGAATGCAGTAAATCCGCCAAGGTACATGCGATGAATCCCAGCAACAAGGCCGGCTCCAATCCCGACTTTGTAGCCGCCAAGCAGACCAGCAATGACAATACCGATTACCCGGGAATTGGCAATTGCCTCGTCAGAAGCAAGATCAAGTGCAAAACTATTAACACGATGTGTTTCAGTATCAAATGCAACACCGAAATAGGTACCAACGATACCAAATAGGCCAAAGAACAATATTGCGATATACTTCTGGTTTCTGCTAAGCCCGTCGCGGTGTATCATATCCTGGAAAAAGTGAAACCGGGTCAGCAGAAACGCCGCAGTGACAATGATTCCTAATCGTTCAAACATTATAAAGAGCAGTTCCAGCATAAGGTTCGCCTCCTTTTCGTAGGTAGCCTGGTAGATTATCACTATATTAATTTAAAAATGGTGAAAGTTAAAGCGAATCGTATGCTTTGGAGGAGAGCTGTTGTTTTATGCTTAATCTATTGCCTTCATGAATAGGAAAGTAATATGATATATATAATAGAGGAATTTCATTTTCGTTCTTTAAGAGAGATAAAAGTAAAAGGGGATACGGGGATACGTTTCATGATTATTGGATTAACAATCATTTTAATTCTCGTACTATTTTTGCCTTTTACAAAAGTAGTTGAACGGAATTTGGAAGTATTTTTATCTTCCATTGGCGAGAAGACCCCTTCCTCAAGGAATGTATAGGGTGAAACTCAATGAGTAGGTAGGGGATGAATCGCCTCTCCAAGGGAGACTTTTTGAAGTTG
>BMJD01000073.1 GCA_014642895.1 Lentibacillus populi | reverse complement strand
TTCAAGTCTGAATATTCCTTATAGGGAATAAATGGTAATTACCCCAAAATTAAAATGGTTGACAAGCTAGAAAGTTTTTTATGCAACGCAAGTGATATAAAATAGAGGGTGCAGTCCTGGTCAGGAAAACGTTAATTGTCCATAACCGATCATGCTGCCCTCCAACTATATATCATTATTTTGCTACAAGTGTTGGTGCTGTCTCTGCAACTTCACTTATTTTAACTCCCTGATAATAGTACTTTACAATGTCTTGATAACTTTTTCCATTTTTGGCCATTCCATTTGCCCCATACTGGCTCATGCCGATTCCATGGCCAAATCCTTTTGTTGTAAATATGAGATGACCGTTTTTTTGCTCAATGTCAAAATCACTGGATCTCAATTTGAATTTTTCACGAATTTCTCTTCCTGAAAACTCCTTCCCAGCAACTGTCAGCTTGCTGACCCGGTTGCTGTCTGTTCGGGCTATATCAACCTGAATCTGATCCCCCAGATCAACCCCAAGTGCTTGTTCTGCATCCTCGATTGAGACAACCGTTTGGTCTAAAAACTTCGGCGAATTTTTGTCCCATGGGCTTTTGACACTGCGTAAATAGGGAAGTTTATTTTCCCAATAATCCTCAGAGTTCTCTGTATACCCATTGCTTGTCGAAAAGAACGCCGGGAATATTGGAGCGTTATCGTACGTCAATATTTCCCCTTTTGTCGAGGCAACCGCCTTATTTATCTTTTGCATATTCTTATTGTAGTCTTTCCCCCATTTTTTGCGCAGTTCTGCTTCATTGCTGTATACCTGATTTGCCGTAGTGTCGGTCACTGCCGGTTTATCCTCCTGATCCTGGTTTAATAGCAAATCCACTATATATGTCCTTGCTGCAAGTGCTTGAGCCTTTAATGCCTCCAATTCAAATTCACTTGGCATTTCGGAGGCCACAACCCGGGATACATATGTTTCCAATGGCACATTTTCGACTTTGTCACTGCTTGCCCGCATGACTTCTACCGAGAAAGGAGAATCACCTGCACTTAGTTCAACGGTCTCCTCGGGCTCTTGACCGGCATTCACTGTCATTTGCTTATCATTCTTGCTCCCATCTGGCATAACAATTAATGTAGGAATGATCAACATAATGATGCTTAAACTGGCCACAAATAATATACCCGGTAATTTCCATGTAGATGATGTTCCCGTTAGCTGCTTATATTTTTTTTGATTGAGCTTCCCCGGTAATTCCCCCTTTTTTACAGGCATAAGGGAAGTGCTTTTTCGATTGAAGGTGGATTTTTTCTTCTTTTTCCACGCTTTAGGCATTTTGTAGTTGTAGTTGCGATTTTTCATCTGCCGCCTCCTCGTAAGAAATTTGTATGCTGGTTCGAATGTTGCTATTCCTGATACTCGGGTTCATCCAACAACGTATTAAGAAGCTTCTAATGGATGTTCAAAGAATCGCTGATTGGCTCTTGAAAGAAGCGCTTCCCAGCTTCCGGCACCGGGCTAACAGGGGTGCTGACTTCTGCGTTAGCGATTTTCATGGGTAGTTTTAGCAGAAGAGACCCTGCTGCCGACTCTGGAGTGCGCCGCTTATCATTTGGTGACCTTTGAACATCCTCTTCTAGCATCCCTACTATTAAACTTATACAAACCCAGAAAACAATAGAACCAGAAAAACAGGAATCGCGTTTGGAAATAGACAAGCTATTCTGGGTAGAGCAATTGTACAGGATTGGTAGTTTTGATGATGACTTGTAGGATAAACGCTGCACCGGACTATACTGCGTGGTTCCATGCCACGTTGGGTTCTTTTCTCGTTAGTGTTAAGTGGCTTTTTGTTGATGATGGCCTCTTTTCCGTTGATGTTGAGCGGTTTACTGACGGTGTTGACTCCTTTTCTGTTGATGTTACCCGGTTTACTGACGATGTTTTCGTTAAACACTTCTTAAAAAACAAACCCTTCCGCCAGTCTCCGGACGAAAGGGTCTTATTTAAACGGTGCTTAACCGTTTTAGCGGCGTTTTATCTTCCACTGTATCATCATATAAATGACAAGCTACATAATGACTTTGCTCAACTTCCTGCCATGCTGGTTTTTTGATTGAACAAATTTCCATGGCCATGGGGCAGCGGGTACGGAAGACACAGCCGCTTGGCGGGTTAATTGGACTTGGTAATTCACCTTCCAGAATGATTCGTTCACGGCTTTCCTCAATATCCGGATCTGGAATCGGAATGGCTGATAATAATGCCTGCGTATAGGGATGCAGTGGGGTATCATAAAGTGCTTCACTTGCAGTTAATTCAACCATATTGCCTAAATACATCACAGCAATTCTGTCGGAAATTTGTTTGACCATCGATAAATCATGGGCAATAAATAGAAATGTCAAGCCCTTATCCATTTGCAAGTCTTTCAGTAAATTAACAACCTGTGCCTGGACCGAGACATCAAGTGCAGAAATTGGCTCATCAGCTATGATAAAATCCGGATTTAATGCGAGCGCACGGGCAATTCCAATACGCTGACGCTGCCCGCCGCTGAATTCATGCGGGTAACGGTTGGCATGATCACGATTTAAACCAACTTCCTCCAACAGCTCATAAACACGGGCAACCTGCTCTTGTTTATTGGAAAATAACCGGTGAACCTCCATCGGCTCAGCGATCACTTCCCTTACCGTGGAACGGGGATTCAGCGATGCGTACGGATCTTGAAAAATCATTTGCATGCTGCGATAGAAACTAAATTTCTCCTTTTCATCAAGCGCATGTACATTTTTTCCAGCAAAAGTGACATCACCAGCTGTCTTATCATACAGGCCCATGATCGTTCGGCCGATCGTTGATTTACCACAGCCTGACTCACCGACAAGGCCAAACGTTTCTCCCTTTTTAACATAAAAGCTGACATCCTCAACCGCTTTTAAAACTTGGCCTTTTCCCATTTGAAAATATTTTTTCAGGTTGTTAACCTGCAAAATTTTATCCTCATTCACTTCAATTCCTCCCTGTGCCAGTACCTCGTTGCCGCACAAAGCTCCCGTTCATATACGGTTCCTTCAAGGGCAATTATTTCAATTCGTTTCCCCGTTTTCGGTGAATGAAGCATTTTTTCGTCACCGTAATAGATGCCGACATGATGAAGGCCCCCCTTCCCTTCCTCATACGCGAAGAAAATCAAATCTCCTGGCAGTAGTTGATCATATGAAACTTTTTCTCCATTTTCTGCCTGATCGCCTGCATCACGCGGTATTAGGTAGCCATTCGCTTTGTGCATGGCATAACTGAAACCCGAGCAATCGTAGCCGAACGAACTCATGCCGCCCCAAAAATATTCCAGTCCGAGAAATTGCTCGCCAGCCTGGACAACCTTGCTTCCATCCTGTTTTTCCAGTCCGGTAGTCGCCCGAAAAACTGTAACTGCTGCTTTTTTTATAAATAAAGGCCCGTGGGGTGTCATCACTTCAACTCGATCGGTATGCTCCTTTACTAATGGAAGTTGGGTTTGATAACTTATTTTCAAAAAATGCTCCCCAGACTCGGTTTCAAGCCAAGCAAATTTTTCTGTAACGGCAGCCGTTTTGCTGCAACGCCAATCACGTTTTGCCACTTTTTTCAGCTGTTTAACTGGTACCCAGCCCGGATAACCGCGGTCGTCCTTATGTGAGGGCTGGCTTGGGATAATGACATGCGCCCAATCATCCTGAACTTCGCTGATAAGCACCATTTCTCCATATAATAGTTGTGTTTGCACACGGTTTTCATCACACAAAGCAACACGCTGCTCAAAGGTTAATGACTCGATCCATTTATCCATGTTTGTTGGATTACTCGTTCCAAATCTGTCCATTTCCCTGGCCGACTCCGGATTTGTCCAAACGGTGGCAACCTGTACTGACGCAACCCATAGTGTTTCGGGAAATTGTTCAAACGTTTGATTAACCATCCTTTCGTGCTCCTTTCCTGTCAAATTACTTGTTGAGGACATGTTTAAGGTATACGCCCATGTTTAATAGGGCTGGAATTATTCTTTTTAGTATGTTGCATTCTTTAGGTCAAAAGAGATTCCGTATTATCCAACGAACAGCTCCCCAGAAGCGGATCCGGTTCCTTACTTCACATGCAATTACCTAACCACAGCCCTGTTTACCTCGAATGATGTATGCAGTGGTCTGCCGTTTTTATGTTCACTATACATTGTCCCTCCGACGGCTTTAACGCGTTATTATGCAGGAGACCATCCACTACTTTACCCCTGCGTTTATAACAAGGGTTTTTTTGGAAGTCGATAATGTTGCTTTTACCCCTAAAGGAACGGAAAAGTTTGGTGTGCAATGGCCTATTTTAAACCCTGACATGACTGGACAGTTCAGTTCAGCAAAATAATGCTGAAAAACCTGATCTAAACTTAAGGAAGGCTTCTCTTTTTTTGGTGTTGGCAAAGCAAAGTCACCGATAATCATTCCTGCTACATGACACAGCTTGCCAGCAAGCTTCAGCTGATTGAGCATTGCATCAACCCGGTAAGGCTCTTCACCAATATCCTCTAATAACAGCAATTTTCCTTCTGTATCAATTTCATGCGGTGTCCCAAGCGTACTGACCAAAAGTGATAAATTACCGCCAACAAGCTCTCCGGTTGCTTCACCAGGCACAAACACCTGTAAGGGAGATACCGCCTCCGAATAGCAAAGTTTCGTTGGAAAGAATAGTTGTTCAAAAAGGTTTGCTGACAGCTCGGCAAAATCAGCCTTCGCGATATCGGACGCAACCATCGGGCCATGGAACGTAACAAGCCCTGTTGTTTGTCGTATTGCCGTATGTAAATAGGTAATATCACTATATCCCCAAAAAATTTTCGGGTGTTTTCGAATAAGATCATAATCAATCTCCGCTGCCATTCTTCCTGTCCCGTAACCGCCACGGGCACAAAAAATGGCTTTCACAGACGGATCAGCAAACATCGCATGCATATCTGCCAAACGCTCCTGATCCGTACCAGCTAAATAACCGCGCTCTTGGTCAATATGCTTGCCAAGCTTGACATACAGTCCCATTTCTTCAAAAAACGTAATACCGCGGTACAGTTCTTTTCGAATTACCGGGCTGGCTGGTGCAATTACGCCAATTGTGTCACCTTTATGGATGCGTGCTGGATAGATCATGATAAAACCTTCCTTCTATGTATCGCTATTACTATGTATGTAAGGAGCGGTCCATGAGCATGGGTAAATGGACCGTTCCTTTCTGATATGAATACGCTTGGTTTAATTAAAAACGAAGTGATCATTCGCGTGACTTTTAGGCTTCTTCGCGCGGTATTGATCCGGGTTCGCGCTGTTTTCCCGGGTTCCAAGCTGCTGATCGGCAAGTTTTTCCTTTTGATCAGCGAATTCTTGAGCTCGATCGGCGGCTTTTCCCTTTTGTTCAGCGAATTCTTAAGCTCGATCGGCGGCTTTTCCCTTTTGTTCAGCGAATTCTTGAGCTCGATCGGCGGCTTTTCCTTTTGATCAGCGAATTCTTAAGCTCGATCGGCGGCTTTTCCCTTTTGTTCAGCGAATTCTTGAGCTCGATCGGCGGCTTTTCCCTTTTGATCAGCGGCTTCCCTCACGACCAGCGAAGCCCACACTCTCCCGGACCCGTGCGCCCTCATCGCAAAGCAAATCGGGGACATTCCTCCAGGACTAAAGCCAGCTTGTGCAACCCATACAAAACAGCTACTCCTTATCCGCCCATTTCAATTCCAAATATCCAACCGGGTGGCGGACTACTCCGGAAATATTATCTTTATAAATGTATACCTGATTATAATAATGAATCGGGAAGATCGGCATTTCTTCTGCTAACAGTTTTTCCGCTTCATACATATAATCCCAGCGCTTTTGTTGATCGGTCTCTGTTTTTGCTTTTTCGATCAGCTTATCGTATTCTTCGTTCGACCATCCTGTACGGTTCATCGTTGAGCCAGTAATGAAGCTTTCCAGGAAGTTAACTGGGTCCCCATAGTCAAATAAGAAGGTACTGCGTGATAGCTGAAGTTTCAATGCCTTTTGATCCTCTGAAAATACGTTCCACTCGGTATTTTCCAATGTAACATCTACACCAAGATTTTCACTGAACATATTTTGCAATGTTTCAGCGATTGCTTTATGTGCTTCATCTGTGCTGTAGGTCAATGTCACTGGCGGAAGCTTATCATAGCCTTCTTCCTCCATCCCTTCCTTCAATAGTTGCTTGGCTTTTTCTGGATCAAACGTTACGAGATCGCCGTTTGCTTCACGAAAATCAGTGCCTGAAGGGTCGGTAAAACCTGGTGATACAAAACCATGTGCCGCTTCTTCTTTATTTTTCGTAACGAAGTCAACAATTTTATTCTGATCAACAGCCATCGCAAATGCTTTTCTGATTTTCACGTTTTGGAATGGCTCTTTCTCCACATTAAATCGGTAAAAATAGAGACCTGCCTGATCTTCAATTACTACGTCATCTCCATCAATCAACTGATCCGCCATATCAGATGGAATTTCTGTCATATCAAGCTCATTACTTTGGAACATTTGATATTCCGTATTTGTTTGCGGAACCATTGCCCAATCGACTTTATCTAATTTCACGGTGTCTTTATCCCAATATTGATCGTTTTTCACCATGACGATTTTGCTGTCGTGTTCCCATGTTTCCATTTTGAATGGACCATTGGCTACAAATGAGTCGGCATCGGCATACCACTCGGGATTTTCTTTGGCTACTTTTTCATTTACCGGGAAAAACGCCGGGTTTGAAATGACATGCAGGAAAAATCCGGTAGGCGCTTTTAAGGTAACTTCCAACGTCTTGTCGTCTTTTGCTGTAACCATCACATCATCTGCTGACCCTTCCCCATTGTTAAATGCCTCGCCGCCTTCAATAAAATATCCTAAAAATGCTGCTGGCGATCCTGTTTCCGGGTCAAGCAACTGCTTCCAGGCAAACTCGAAGTCACCAGCTGATACGGGATCACCGTTTGACCAATTGGCGTCTTCACGAATATGGAATGTGTACGTTTTTCCGTCTTCAGAGACATCCCAGCTCTCGGCAGTTGCTGCTTCAGGCTTGTCGTCTTTCCCAAGACGTGTCATTCCCTCCATCAGGTTGTTTAACACGTTCCATGAAACCGAGTCAAAACCTTCTGGCGGATTTAACGAAGATGGCTCCTCTCCGTTATTCATAAGCAATACCTTTTCCTCACTCGCTGCTTCTCCTTTTGTGCCACTGTCATCATCTTGCTTCTTGCCAGCATCTTTATTTGCTGTACATGCTGCCAGAACAGTGAACGTCAATGCTGCCAAAAACAGTAAAAGCCACTTCTTCATGAAAATTTTCCCCCTTTTAATTAGTAAAGATAGTCTTGGCTCAATCCAGCTTACACCAAAGTTGGACACGTCCGGCTCCAGCGCCCAGCGGCTAGTGGACAACACCCGCCTCCGTACGATAAGTCAACATCGGTTCGCTTCCAGCTTACCGTGTTTCCTTTATCTCCTACGAAGGAATGTTCAATTAAGACCGCCGCTTTGCGCGGCAACATTGAACCACCCGTGTTGCACGGGCGCAGTCCATACGCCGCTAACCGGGCGCTTCCGCCTTTGATTTTATTTCGCGGCTGCTTCAGCCAAAAGCTGTTTAGCCCGTTCATCCTGCAGCCAGCAGTCCACATGGTGTGTATCTGACAGCTCAGATGAAAAGGGATAAACTTTATCACACACCTCCATTGCCATTGGACATCGTGCGGTAAACGGACATCCTTGTGGAGGTGAGAATAAATCTGGTGGTGTACCATCAATTGGGGTGAGCTTCTCCCCCTTTAAATCGAGCCTTGGAACAGATTTGAGCAAACCCTTCGTATACGGATGCTCCTGTTCATAAAAAATTTCCCGTTTGGTACCAACTTCAATTATTTTTCCTGCATACATCACAGCAATACGATCAGCGATTTTGGCAACGACCCCTAAATCATGGGTGATCAAAATAATCGAAACACCAGTACCAGCTTGAATTTTTTCAAACAGCTCGAGGATTTGTGCCTGAATCGTTACATCAAGTGCTGTCGTCGGTTCATCGGCAATTAACAGCTCTGGTTCACAAATTAGCGCCATCGCAATGACAATGCGCTGCCGCATCCCGCCACTAAATTGGTGCGGGTATTGCTTCAGCCGTTCTTCCGGGTTGGGGATCCCGACCAGATCCATCATTTCCAGTGCCTTCTTTTTGGCGTGGTCACTCGAAATCTTGTGGTGCTGCCTCAATCCTTCCATAAGTTGACTGCCAATTGTTAACGTTGGGTTTAATGCCGTCATTGGATCCTGAAAGATCATCGAAATATCGACCCCGCGAATCCGGCGCATTTCTTTGTCAGAAAGCTTGGTAAGATCCCGCCCGTTGAAAAGGATAGAACCGCCAGATATTTTGCCCGGCGGATCCGGAATAAGCCGCATAATTGCATTAGAGGCAACACTTTTTCCGCAGCCGGACTCACCAACGATTGCCAAGGTTTCCCCTTTATTTAAATGAAAATTGACTCCACGAACGGCTTTTACCGTTCCACCATACGTTGAGAAGGTAACATGGAGATCATTTACTTCGAGAATTTTTTCCAATTGTATCCCCTACTTTCTCAGCTTCGGATCAAGTGCATCCTGAAGCCCGTCACCTAAAACATTAAAAGCAAACATCGTAAACGAGATGAAAAATGCCGGAAAGAATAAGGTCCACCAGTTTCCTGACAAAATTGCGCCAAGTGCATCATTCGCCATCATACCCCAGCTTGCGAATGGTGATTGTACGCCTAAGCCTAAAAAGCTTAAAAATGCTTCAGCAAAAATAGCACTCGGTACCGTTAAGGTCATTTGTACAATAATTGGCCCCATTGTATTAGGCAGCAGGTTTTTGCGAATAATCCGCTTCGTCTTGGTACCAAATGATTTCGAGGCAAGAACAAATTCATAATTTTTAATTTGCAAAACCTGTCCCCTGACAATTCGAGCCATCCCTACCCAGCCAGTGACAGTCAGCGCAACAATAATAGTTGTTAAACTAGGACCCATGACAACTAATAGCAAAATAACAACGAGCAAATACGGGAGCCCGTATAAAATTTCAATGATACGCATCATAATGTTGTCGGTGCGACCACCCTTATAGCCGGCAATTCCCCCATAAACAACACCAACGAAAAAATCGATAAGCGCGGCCATTAAGCCGACAAATAATGAAATTCTCGCTCCATACCATGTCCGGGTAAAGACATCGCGCCCTAACGAATCAGTACCAAACCAATGGGCTCCGGATGGGGGTAAAAACTGATTAGGTAAATCCTGATCTCTAACCGAGTATGGTGTTAGCATTGGACCTATTACAGCCATAATGGTTAACAGGACTAAAAAAATTAATCCCGCCATTGCCAGTTTATTTTTCATCAGCCGTCTCCATGCATCCTGCCAGTAGGATAGAGAAGGTCTGGAAACGGCTTCGGCTGCTTTTAAATCTTTTTCCTTCCATTTGAACAATAAGTCAGAAACCTCTTGCCTGGAAGGAGAATCTGTTATTGTCTGTTCACTCGCTTGTTTCATGCCTTATTCTCCTCCCTTTTTATGCAGCTTGATTCTTGGATCCAGGAAACCATATGCAATGTCTACCAGAAACAGCATAAAGATGAGAAAGGCACTATAAAATACAGTTGTCCCCATGATGACCGGGTAGTCCCGCTGGTTGATGCTTTCTACAAAATATTTTCCCATCCCTGGTATGGCAAATATCTTCTCGATAACGAATGTACCGGTCAAAATACTTGCGAGCAATGTCCCTAATATGGTCACGACTGGCATAAGCGCGTTTTTCAATGCATGTTTAACAACGATTTTCCAAGGTGTCAGACCTTTGGCCCGGGCCATTTTGATATAATCCTGTGTCAGCACCTCAAGCATTGTTGACCGTGTCAGCCTGGCAATAATCGCCATCGGGCCGGTTGCCAGCGCAATGACTGGAAGCACCATATGGGCGGGACTTGACCATGTTGCCGGCGGAAAAAGCTGCAAGTTAACGGCTAATTGCTGGATTAACAATGTTGCCAGAACAAAGTTGGGAATCGAGATACCCAGTACAGCAAAACTCATAGCGGCGTAATCGATTAGCTTGTTATGCCGTAAAGCCGCCATAATTCCTAAGATAATACCGGAGATAACTGCGACGATAATCGTAACGATTCCTAGTTCAAAGGAAACCGGGAACCCGCGTCCAAGCAGATCGTTTACCGTTTCTGTCGGCTGCTTGATGGAAGGGCCAAAGTCAAACGTTACAATTGATTTTAAATAAAGCAAATACTGTATGTAGTATGGTTCATCGAGATTGTAATGTGCCTCGAGATTGGCCTGAACCGTCTCATTCGTACCCCGTTCTTCGTTAAAAGGTGAACCAGGAATCGACACCATTAAAATAAACGTCAATGTAACGATAATCCAAATCGTGATGACCATCATAGCAAATCGTTTTAAAATATATCTAAGCATGTCGTTCCACTCCTATGAAAAGGTTGTACGCATTGCAAGCTCCGTCATGACAAGCATCGCTTGATACGCCTCCAGAATATCCTTTGCCTGATAGGTCACAATGCTTGAATTTGGCACAGGTTCTGTTCCCGGCATAAGATTTGCCCATTCAGCCTGACCGTAATTGTTAAATTCAATTCGTAACACTGGATTCTCCGGCGGTATAAGTGGTTTAACATGATGCCGATTTTTTAATGCTACTTCTGTTTTTTCCGTAAGTAATTCTCCAGATTTTTTCGGTGTCAGACTTTTAACAGCCGAGCGAGAGATGGTTTCTTTGACAACCGCCGTTGTAACGTTTGGAATAAGTTCCTCCGCTTCCTTTGCAGCCTGGTCGTCACCCGCAACCATTAGAACAGGAACACCATAGTATCCCGCCACATATGCATTGAAACCAAGCTCACCAATCGGTATATCATTAATATAAAAGCTTCGGACGGCATGAATCATCGCATGTGCCATTACACCAAATTGTCCTGCCCGTGCATGATAACCGAGAAATATTGCTCCTCCATAGGTATTGTCAAGCCCTTGCACCATTGAAAACGGTTTCACATCTCCAGTAATTAAAAGTGCCTCTGGGTGTAATTGATCGATTAAAATATTATTCATTTTCGAATGACTGTCATTGACCAAAACCGTATCACAGCCAAATTTAAAAGCTGCATCCACCACGTAATTGGTTTCTTCCGTCATTATCTTTCGCGCTCGTTCGTAATTATGTTTAGCCGAATCAACATATGTATAGTCCGGAAGTCCTGTTATCCCTTCCATGTCCACTGACATATATAATTTCATGTTGCTCCTCCCCCTTGTGGACTATTATTAATTTTTTTACAATTTTACCACAATAATAACAAATTTTAAAGGTTTAATTTAACTGCCTTCCGAAAGAAGTCGCCCTCTTCAAGCCTGTTACTGGTAACCCCTAAAGGCTAAGGGGGAGATGAATTTCGGTTTGCTTTCGTAAAATGCTTGCAAACCCCAAACGCATGATCCATAATAGGGTTAGGAGGTGCATTCATGTTACTGAATCAAAAATATGAAATTTTCCCTTCATCTG
>BMJD01000072.1 GCA_014642895.1 Lentibacillus populi | reverse complement strand
GGTACTTGCATGTCGATGGGTACGCTGGTTATAACAAGATTTCCGGTGTAACATTAGTTGGGTGCTGGGCCCATGCCCGCCGCAAATTTACGGAAGCGTTAAAGGCACTTCCGGATTCAGCAGCACTTTTCACCGTTAAAGCAAAAGAAGGCCTGGCATTTTGTAACCAACTTTATACCATTGAACACGAACTCAAGGACGCTAGCCCTGAAGAACGCTATAACATACGTTTGGAACGCAGCCAGCCAGTAATGGAGGCTTTTTCAGCATGGCTTCGTGAACAAACACCACGTGTGCTGCCCAAAAGCGCGCTTGGAGAAGCAATCAAATACTGTCGTAACCAGTGGGAGCGATTGAGTGGATTCTTACAGGATGGCCGTTTAGAGATAGATAACAACCGTGCTGAGCGCTCGATTAAACCTTTCGTAATCGGCCGAAAGAATTGGCTCTTTAGCAACACCGCAAAGGGAGCAGAGTCCAGTGCGATCATTTATAGTATGGTGGAGACAGCCAAAGAAAATGGATTGAACCCATTTAACTATCTTAGCTACCTATTTGAGGAGCTTCCCAATATGGATACAACAGATGCAAATAAATTAGATCAACTTCTACCTTGGTCCCAGACACTCCCAGAAGAATGTCGTGTCCCAAATAAATCTAAATAAAGCATACATGAAATCCCCATCTGAAAATAGGTGGGGATTATTTTACGCTTACAATTAAAGATATCCCAGCCTTTCTCTTCAATATGTCTGAAGAACAAATCTTGTTGATACTTTAATGATGCTTTCTGTTCTTCCTTATCAGTTGATACACGAATATAAACTGCACATCTCATTGTTTTTCAGGTCCTTTCAGCTTGTTTTTGAGATGTAACAGTGTTTACCTGATATCATTATTGACATTTAACAATATTTTATTATTGAATAGTAATATTGGATTGATTTATGGGTAGTTAATATAGCGGAAGGTTTTAAATTTGGGATAATTATATTTTAAGATGGAAGAATGATACGTTTGATTACAGCCAAAGAAATGTACCACTTGTGTCATCTTTTTTCCCAGTGATTGCCACAGAACTTACCACCTGTTGCCACCGTATTTACCAGTTGGGGGGTTAAAAAAATAACGTAGAAAAAAAAGCCTAATTCCTGCCTATCTTTAACAAGGAATTAGGCTTTTGATGTTCAAAAATCGCGCCCGTTTGTTTTAAATATACCCCTTCCAATTCCAACATAAGAATAAACCCCATTTTTATGGGAATTATAGTTTCAAAAAGGTGTTGAGCTAATGAATAAAATCTTACTATCCATATTCATTTTTACCTTTCTTTCACTTGGTTACAGCGAAATTATTACAGAAGCAAAAACGGAAACTGAGATAATACCCCAAAATCATCCCCCTAGCGTTATGGAAGAAGCATTTTTAAGGTATCTCGGTGAAACTATTCTTGACATAATGAGTAACCACAATGATAAACAGTTATTTACATCTAGCAGAATTGAAAAGATATCAAGGGACATTGCAAATGATTCATATGATGTCTCTTTAAGGGTGATTGGATTCGAAGGACCACTTAACCCACCATTTAAGCTAATTCGAATGACAATTCGTATACCGGGGGAGCAAAACACTAATTATAGCGTTTTGTCCTATTCCCATAGATTTATCTCTGACAAGGAATTTAAAAAGCTATCCAAGAATACAGTAGATTAATTATAGAAATTCTTCTGTTATCCGAACCAATACATTGCTATGCAGTAAAAGCGCCCGATTCTAGAATACCTAGACTTTAATCTCCAGCGGCTTCAGCATCTGCTTTTGTCATATGAACAGTACCAAATGGGTGGTTAGGCGGTCCATAAATGGAGTAAAGCTTTAACGGCGTATTACCTGTATTGGTTACATTATGCCATGTACCAGAAGGTACCATAATGGCAAAATCGTCACCTACATATTTTTCAAAGTCCAAATTATTTTTCTCCTTACCCATTTGAACAAGTCCTTGACCTTCCTCAATACGTAAAAATTGATCAACGTTATGATGAATTTCAAGACCTATATCTTCTCCAACATTAATACTCATTAAAGTCACTTGTAAATGCTTTCCAGTCCATATAGTGTCACGGTAAGTGTTATTTTGTTTGGCAGCTTGATTGATATTTATTACAAAAGGGTTATCTCCCTGATCTTTTAATATGGGATTACTAATATCCCTTTGAATATTTGGATGTGGAGAAAATTGGTTACCATAGCCCTCTGTATTTGGCATATCCCAATAACCGGGATCCCAAATATAATTTAAATTACGCATTGGTACATAACCGTAATAAGGGTTTAGGTGAGGATACATATAATAAAAGTTATTCATTGTGATATACCTCCAGAGATACATGATTATACCCCCATCATATGTCTCGAACACTTATAAGGTGATTATCCTTTTTTTCGTTATCGGGCCGTTTGTTGTTACGGCTCTTATTGAAACCAATCAAATTAGTACAACAAGCATAAAAGTTTATAACTGAATATACGTATGGCTTTTTACTTTTTAATCATTTAGAAAATGTGAGGTGGTAATCACCTGTCATTTACTGGTGCATTTCGTATCATTCAGTGGCTGTAATCATACGTTTAATAAAAATAGCACCCAGTACCCTCTGATCGACTAAATTTGTAGGGTACTAGGCAACTAACATGATTCTCCTGATCCGAAGAGAATCCCACCTGAACAACTTTATAATTATTGACGTGTTATTGGTTTTTATACTTAGTAAAAATCATCTGTTACTTTAATTGGGGGAAATAGTATCAGAAGGCTTTATTGCTTTTTAATTAATTCATCTACTGCGTTAAGAATGTCGTCAGTTGCACGTATACCATCTTCACTGCGGGTTCTTATTTGAAAGTAATTTAGATTTCTTGGAAGTGGATCATCCTCAAGGATAATCACTAAGCATTTTGAATCAAGGTTATCAATAAATGAATTTATTTCATTGTATTTATTTCCGGTATTTTTGGTAAAATGGATATCGTTTTCACTTATATCAATATTATAAATCTCAATAAGCATATGTTTTATTTCAGATTTGGTTAATTCATATTTCCAGTTACTTGAGATGACCAATGAAAATGAATATTTGTTCCTAATAATTTTAATAAGTTGATTTAATGTGTTTATACATTTATCGTCAAATTCCATTCCCTCATGAAATTCTGAGAAACTGGAGAACTTTGTGACCATTACACCGTCAAAGTCTAAAAACAAATACACTTTTCTCATATAATCCCTACTAACTTTAAGAATGATAATTACAGATAAATATTAACATATAACTCATTTACATATATAACATAGATTGGACTATACAGTTGATTGCAATGATGTTGTACCGCCCTCGACCCATTTTACTAATGAATGACAGTTGTATAACATACCATACCTTGTGGATTTTCAATAAGTTTAGGGTCTTCCATAAACTGGCCATATTTTGAACACGATTATTTAAGGTGGAAGCTATATTTTGAATTTATAAATAAACTATTGCCTATGGTATAATTTAATATATTAGGAGATTTTAGGAGAATATCACATTTTGTTGTATATATTGATATGGGAGGGAGTTATTAATGAGCGATGAACAAAAGGCTATCTCAGCCTTAATGGATTTTTTACGTGATGAAAGTAATAGGATATTGTTGATAAGAGGATATGATAATGATGCTAAGTTAAGGGTAGTTCTCTCTTGTTTGAATAGGGAGTTTGATAAGGGGATCATAAGAACAGGTTCTATGTCCGATATATCAGATCATATTAATCGAGCTTTTAACAAAGAATTGTTACCCTATACAGTTAAGTCAACAACTACATATAAATTAGGAAGAATGACTGTTAATATAAATAGTTATGTGACTCATACAAAATCAAATCCCAGTGGTAATGAAAATACTTTCACAATATTTCATCCAGTGCAAACAGTTCTTGATAATCCTAAAAGATTTGGAAAGTTCCTTTGTGATTTAAAAAATAATAGATCTAGGAAAATTATACTAATTACTACAAACGAGTGGGGAATAAGAGAATGGGATATTGAAAATTATGTGGATCAAGTGTTTTTTTATAGCGTAGAAAACGACAATCCGGAAATTATGAGAAATCTAAGGAATAACGGAGCAATAAAGTAAAAAGTTTGAATGGTGGAAATACAATATCGATCAAGAAGCTTCCTTACAGAGAGGCCGCCTAATCTTAAACTGGATAAATAATATAAAACGCAAAAAGATCTTGGAAAACCTCGTGGCAGTCGCTTCCAAAAAGGGCATTGCAGAAATGAAACATTCATTGACTGTAATTTACGGTCAATATGATAAAAAAGAAGCAGTAACCAAGAAAGGTCTACTGCTTCTGAACTGGTGTTGGATTTGAGAATCGATAGTGTATTATCGGTGTCCCATCCTCCTTTACTTCTATTTTTGAAATTAGTCGGTGCAAAATCTCAGGAGTTAATTCCTCAAAGTTAAGAAATTCAATTAGTTCTTGTTTTAAATATTCTGTGCTATCGTTAGCTTTTTGATCCTCAATCGTAGACAGCAAGGTATCTCTTTCAGAAATTAACTCGTTAATTTCAAAATTATTTGCTGCTATGCCTTCGTTATAGTCTTCTTGGGTAACCTTCCCATCCACCAACATATTGATGAATTTCATTTTTCGCCCCTTTAGGATACTTATCTGTTTGGTTAGCCTTTCCAGTTGTTCCTCCAATTTCATTTTTGATTTATTGGTATTAAATTCAAGCCTTTTAATAAAGTGATCCCTATCGATTTGTTTTGCTAACGGGTTAATGTCGGATAATATTATATCCTTTAATAATTGTTCTTTTATTGCATGGTTACTGCAAGCTTTTTTCCCGTAACGGGCGTAATTGCCGCAAATATATCCCTTTCTATTACTTCGATACCACATTTTTGAACCACAATCAGCACATAACATTGTGTTGGTAAAAAGGTGCTTTTTGGGAGCGGTAATAAATTTAGTCCTCGTTTTCATTTGCTGCTGCACGAATTCGAATACTTCTCGACTTATAATTGGCTCATGGGTATTCTTTTTAATTATTTGAAGTTCCGGCTCTACTTTTTCCCGCTTTTTACTTGTTACGCTTTTTGTTGTTGTACGTCCTTGGACTAGAATTCCGGTGTAATGCGGGTTAGAAAGAATAAGCTTGATTGTCGAATCATTCCATTTGTTTCCCACGTTTCTTTTGCCTGCTATTTCAGCCGGTGTAGGGACATTATCATTATATAGTCCTCGTGCTATACTATCGCGCCCCTTTCCAGCCAAATACTCATTATAGATTCTTTTAACTATTTTAGGGGTATCATCGTCTCTTATAACCAATTTACCATTGTTAATCTTATAACCATATGGGGGTATTGAACCACTAAATATTCCTTTATTTGCTCTGGTTTTTAAAGATTCTTTTACACGTGTGCTTGTGTTCCGTGATTCCTGTTCATACATCCAAGCATATAGACCGAACATAGCAGTGTCGCCATTTAGAGTATCGATTGCATTATCCAAAGTAATGATGTGGATTCCTTGTTGCTCACATAAGTTTTTTATCCTGTAGGACAGTTCACCATTTCGGGCTAATCGAGACAGTTCTTTTGCCAAAATAATGTCAAACTTTTTATCATAAGCATCTTCAATCATCCTTTGAAGATTTTTTCGTTTGGCTGTCGTACCGGACTGGACATCTATATAAAATTCATAGATATCCCATCCCTTTTCTTCAACATATCTATAGAATAAATCCTGTTGGTACTTTAATGATGTTTTTTGTTCCTCTTTATCTGTTGAAACCCGAATATAGATTGCACATCTCATAATATATCAAATCCATCACGATTATATTGGGATGATGTTAGGTTTTCTTTGTTGGCATTATTAACCATTTCGTCAATTTTATTATGAATAATTAGATTAATAAGTTCGGTGAATCCAGTCCTTGGATCAGTATAAATACGTCTTGCAACTTTACTATTATTACTCATTACCAAAAACCCCCTTAACGAAATTCACATTTTTTGAAAATAGAGTTTTACGGTATTCTTGTAGGAATAGGCCTAATTCTTTCTCCATAACTGCCTTGTAATAATTTTTCCTAATCTGCCGTTCTCTTACGCTATTATTTATTCTAATATAAGCAATAACCTTGTCCTTATTTTCCATTAATAACATCCTTTCAAAATAAAAAACGCAGGGGAATACATAATCACCGTATTTTAAGTGACTATGTAACCACTGCGTTTTTCGCTTATTATTGGGTTACTTTACTGTATTGTTTTAATTCCATTGGTAAATAAAATTACTTCATTTTTGCTGCTACAATGCCAGCCTTTATTCTTTGGCTTTGAGCATGGGATTCCTGTTCATAAAACCAAGATAAAAGACCGAGTTCAAGATTACCATTAGTTAGTGTATCAATGGTGTTATCCAAGGTGATAATGTTAACTCCCTTATTTTCACATAGGGCTTTTAATTGGTATGATAATTCACTATTCTTATTCCTTAGTAATCGGGAAGAATCAGTTGCTATAATCATATTAAACTTTCCCAATTTAGCATCCTCAATCATCTTTTTAAGGCTATTGCCCCTAGTAGTTCCTGATCCAATATCAACGTATTGTTTATATATAGTCCATTGTTTTTGACTAACATAATCATTAATTTTTTGTGATTGGATAGCTACGTGCTTATTTTGGTGGTTCTTACTTGCCGTTCTAATATAAACTGCGCAATTCATTGTTTTTCACCTTCCTATTTAAACGAAATATTTATGATCGGATAATCCGTTGGCGATTAACCAAAATTCATTGTATCTTCGCATTTCCATATTCGAAGTGTTTTTTAATAAAGTTAATATTTTTTAGGTTTATTTTTTCGGTTTTTTGACCATAAAGTAAATAAGGGGTTCGGTTTTACAGTCAGCGAAGAATTCTTCGATGGTTGAAAAACCGAAGACTTACCCCTGAAAAGCCTTGATATCAAGGCTTTTCAGGGTAAGGCCATTTCCACTTTAGAAAGATGGGTCTTCGTTTTCGGTTATTTAACCAGATAAACCATTAATTTGTGCGATTTTTTCGGTAAAGTAACCAGTAGCATTCTCTAACGCGACAAAAGGTGATAATCTGTAATTAATTTCTATATCGTTGTTTTTTTCTAGGTTTACGATTACATCCTTAAAATACATTAGAAAAAATGTTCTCAGTTCGGTGTCTGTAAAATTTAAAAAGCTTTGCTGTTGCAAATACTTTATAAATATTGAAAGGCCATCGTCATCATCAAGAATCCTATTGATTTCATCCATTGTTATAGTTATATTCAAAATTTCATTTTGTAAATAATGTTTAGAATCTATAAATGCTTCTTCTAATTGTTTGTTTTCTTTGATGTCAGAGGCAAGCATTCTTTCATTATATAAAGTCTGTTCTAGTTGAATTTTGAATTTCTTCCTAGCAGTTTCCAAATTTTTATTCCAACCCACAAGTTGTTCGTTAGCGGTAGTTACAATGGACGATAATTGTGTTGACCATTTACTTAATAAATCGTTTAATACGACTTGATGGACTTTAATGATTGGAAGATTTCTTTTGCATTTAAGGCATCTATAAACCATATATTTTCCTTTTTTTCCTTTTGGTGAGTTATCTTTTGCACTCATAAAAGAGTCACATTTCTTACATTTAATTACGCCACGAAGGTAATATGGTGTATCCATAATACCGTGATTTTTTTTCAAATCGTTGACCTGTTTAATTAAATGTGAAGAAGTAGCGGATACAATTGGTTCATGTGCATGTTCAAATAATAAATCTATTTCATCATCAGGTTTGGGTTTACTATTTTCGTAACTTGTTCTAACATTCCATGCCAAGTTCCCGTAATAAACTTTGTTGTTAAGAATATAGCCGATTGTACTACTGTTCCAATGTTTGATTTTCGCTGTAGTTATTTCACAGTTATTTAAATGCGCGGCAATTGAACCACGAGAATGTCCCCAGCCCGCTAAATGGAAAATATACTGAACAACAATAGCATCTTCATTAGGATATAAGATTCCGTCTACCATATTATAGCCAATGGGAGCAGGGGATCCCGGACGTTTACCAGCCGAAAGTAAATTTTGTTGTGCATCTTTTGCACGAGTTGATTTTATTTCAGATTCTTCTGCTGCAAATACTAATTTCGCTTGGACAAGTGGATCATCAGGATTCCATACACCATTTGATTGGGTGCTATAGAATCTCAATTTTGGATATTGTGTAGTTATTGGCTCGTACACATCGTAATAAAAGTCAGTTATGCTTCTTGTTATTCTTGATTCTTCATAAAAGCAAATAGCTTCTACTCCGTTTTCAAGATCTTCGTAAATTTTTTGTATGCCACTTCGTTTGGCAATATTACCACGAAAGGCGCTTGTGGCTTTATCTATACGCCAAGCAATAATTTCAACACCTTCCCTTTCTGCTAAAAGAAGGATTTGGCTTTTTTGAATTTCCAACGAGTGCTTCCCATCTTGTTTTGAGTCAGAATACCTTAGATATCCTATTCCTTTAATTTTATTATTCATGAAACTTCAACATCCTTTGCAAACTTTGATAAAAATAATTCAATTCCTACATAGGTTTCATGGACATGGATCTCATTGACAAGTAATTCTGTCAATCTTAAAAGGTTATGATCCGAAAAGTTATAATCTACACTTAAAGCAAGTTCTTCGATTTCCTTAAATTCATGTCTCAGAACTGATAAGCTTGTAAGATCGTTTCCTATTTTGTTGTATTCCTTTTTTAGTGCTTTTAATTGATTAATCATATCCTGACGTTTTGAATTATTCGCAGGATTTAAGGTGCATACCTGAAGTGATAATTCCAGATATTTATTTGATATTAGGTTTTGATTACGGACAAGTTCGTTATTTTTTCGTTTAATACCGTCCTGAGATAAGCGTTTAAACTTTTTGATAGTGATTTCTTTTACGTGGTCTAGTACAGCTTTATCTACTAAATCTCCAAGAACCTCGGAATTTATTGCAATTCTTTTATGACTGGCACGGCAAACATAGTAACCACTGTCAAACACATTTTCTTTACGGTGTTTCATTGGGTTTCCGCATATGCCACATAAGGGAATAGCTTGATGATTTTTCTTAACTTCTAGTACTTTGTTTTGATATCTAGTTACAAAACTTTCTAGTACTTTGTTGGCAGCAACAAATAATTCTAAATCTATTATTGGTTCAACATGAGAGAGTAGTTGATAACTGTGAGTTGCTTTGAAATGACCAGCATAAAAGGCATTCTCAATAATTTTTAAAATTTTATTTGGGTCCTTAATTTCTTCTTTTTTACGATCCTTTAAAAAGTTAAAGAACTCATTTTCATTTTGAATTTTACTAAAGTCATTAAATAGTTTTTCAATGGATCCACGCTTTGTTTCATCAATGACAAATCTCACTTGATCTTTTTCTTTAATTCTTGTATATCCGTACAATTTAGAAGGGTATTGTTTTCGTGCATCAGATGTACGCGCTCCGATATTTTCGCCTTCTTTTTGACCAAATATCCCATAGAATGCCTCTAAAGATAATTTATTACTAAATAAAGGTTCGTTGCTAGCTGTATAGGTTATCTCAATGTCGTTATCTATAAATATTCTATTAATAACTGCGCTCTCGTAGAAATTTCTCTGTATTCGATCACGCTTATAGCAAATAATCTGTTTTAGCTTATTCTCTTTTGCCATCTCGAGCATCTTCATTAGTTCAGTTCTATTTTCCATAGATAGTTTAGTAGCAGAGACATCTTTATCAATGAAAAATAATACAAAATCTTCATCACCGGTTAAGCCTTGTGACTCTAAATATCTATTTGCTGCTTCTTTTTGCAATTCAAGGTTTTGTGCTGCTGAGCTTACACGAATATATACAGCTATATATTTTTGTTTCTCCATGACGTTCTCCTTTCATTTTTAATTATTACTTATTAGTAAAGAGTGGAGTTTGCCATCCTTCTTAGCTATATGGTCAAGTAATGTTTTTTCAATAAATCGTTCCAACCATATTTCAGAATCAGATGGAAGCTCTTCAGAATAAGAGACTTTTACGACTCTATAAGTTCCATTCATGGTTATCCCTCCAGTTAAAATATTTGATATTCATCTTTGACTGAAGGGGTATTATTTATACTTTGGGAATACGGCTTGCTTATAATCCTTTTGAAACCATATCAAGGGATAATTGAATGTTTCCTTCTTGATTTTTATTATTTATAGAAGTTGGCTTAATCACTAATTTAGTTTCATATCCGGGAATCTTCAGTTTTTCTATGATCTTGTTCATAATTTAATCCCCTTTGGCGGATAAATAAATTTACTACAGCTCTTGAAATCCCATGTGATTCGCAATGTTCTAAACAACGGTATGGCCACATATAATCTCGCCCTCCATTATCGTCCATCAAGGATGTCCTCCTTTCCCATATATTTTTTATGCTTTTGGCCTCAAGCGTTAATCATCTTACCTTTAAGATATTAATATTCTTATAGGTAAAAAGTCCTATCTTAATAAAAATTTGGAACAAGTTTTAATTAGGTATGAGAATTGACAATATAAAAGTAGGCTATAAAAGGTGTCTATGTCCTTTTTATATTGGGGTTTTCTGCGTTATAATGGGATATAATTGATATTAATAATGTCATGATAATAGACTGGCTAATGGGGATGAATGTCCTAATTCAAAAATAATTAATTTATAGATATAATTGTGAGATTTAATATAGATGATAGGAGAATTTATGATGGCTAAAAAGAAACAATTAAATGATAAAAGCATAGAAGAAACTTTATGGGATTCCGCTAACAAATTACGAGGTTCAGTTGAGACTTCAGAATATAAACACGTCGTATTAGGACTTATCTTCTTAAAATTTGCAAGTGATAAATTTGAAGATCGAAAAGCTGAATTAATTACTGAAGGTAAAGAAAAGTATGTTGATATGGTAGAGTTCTATACCATGAAAAATGTCTTTTATCTGCCAGAAATATCTCGATGGGGTTACTTAGTGGAGAACGCGAAGCAAGAAGATATTGCACTAAAAATTGATACCGCCCTTTTTACCGTAGAGAAAAATAATCCTGCCTTAAAAGGAGCCTTACCTGATAATTATTATTCTCGATTAAATCTTGATGTTAGTAAACTTGCATCCTTAATAGATACTATTAATAATATCGATACTCTCAGAGATAAACAGCAGGATATTGTGGGAAGGATTTATGAATATTTTCTTAGTAAGTTTGCATTAGCAGAAGGAAAAGGGAAGGGAGAATTCTATACCCCCAAGAGCATTGTAAATCTAATTGCAGAAATGCTTGAACCATATAAAGGTAAAATTTATGATCCCGCTTGTGGTTCAGGGGGCATGTTTGTTCAATCAGTAAAATTTATTGAATCACATCAAGGAAGTAAAAAAGATGTCTCGATTTATGGTCAAGAATATACAACAACGACTTACAAACTGGCAAAGATGAATCTTGCTATAAGAGGAATTTCAGCAAATCTTGGGGATACTCCAGCGGATACTTTCTTTAATGATCAACACAAGGATTTAAAGGCGGATTTCATAATGGCGAATCCCCCATTTAACCAGAAACAATGGAGAGCCGATAATGAATTAATAGATGATTCACGTTGGGCAGGTTACGAGGTACCACCTAGAGGAAATGCCAACTATGCTTGGATTCTAAATATTGTATCTAAATTATCCGAGAATGGTGTAGCTGGATTTTTATTGGCAAACGGTGCATTAAGCGGTGGTGGTGATGAATATAAAATTCGGAAAAAGTTGATTGAAAATGATTTGGTAGAGGCCGTTATAATGTTGCCAAGGAATCTTTTTTATACTACCGACCACTAGCATTGCATAAATATAGTCAAAATGTTCAGTAAGTACTATTCCCGTAATTTTTGCCAAAAAGTCAAAGTCCAATCAAAGGTGGCACCGTCCA
>BMJD01000071.1 GCA_014642895.1 Lentibacillus populi | reverse complement strand
TAAACAAAGCCTGTGGAGACAATGTAAGACGTCTTAGGAATCCCCTAAGATGCAATGGTCTGTGAAACAGGAAGCCCTACCTTCAAGCATTCCGAAATGATGATAAGGTGGGGTCATTCACAAATAGTGTATTAAAATAGCCGGAGTAATGTTATAATAATTATAACATTATAACAAAATGAGGTGTATGAACTGGATAAGTCGGAAAGAAAGATAACAAAGGTTGGAAATAGCTATGGTATAACAATACCGAAAGAATTCTTGAAAGAAGCTGGAATTTCTTACGGTGATAGTGTTGAGATCGAACAAAAGAATGGTGAGATTACCATGCGTAAAAAAGAAGAATTCAAACTGCCAGAAGGAATTAGTCCTGACTTTTTTGAGGTCTTGGAACGAAATACAAAAAAACATGATGAAACAATTCGGGAATTGGTGGATCGATAAATGCGGTATCTGACGTTTAAGGAAATTGCAGCCATTAGCCAGTATATAATTGAACGATTTAGTCCCGGTGAACAAATTGGTATTAAATCAGTTGAGTTACTGGATTCGGCAGTACATCGCCCACAGCAATCAGCATTTGGTACTGATGCATATGCAACAGTATTTGAAAAAGCCGGAGCACTGTTTGAATCCGTTGCACAAAATCATGCGTTTCATAATGCGAATAAACGGACAGCATTTCTGTCATTAACACAGTTTTTATCCTATAATGGGTACGATTTTCAAATGGATAGCCAAAAGGAACAGGCTGATTTTACCGTAGATGTTGTTAATAAAAAATATACATTCGATGAGTTAGTGAGGATTATTGAAAAGTACAGTACTCGTATGGATAAATAGTGAAACGAAGGTCAATCCAAAAAGGCCAGCCTTTAAAACAGGCTTGCCTTCAGTTTTTCTATTCCATTTCCGCTACAAATCGTTTGGTAATATCCCGTGGCCGTGTAATGGCACCGCCGACAACGCTTGAGAATGCACCAAGTTCTATACACCGTTTGTCCATTTCCGGTGTCATCACATTCCCTTTTTAAGTTTACAATGCTTTCACCAATCCACCATCAACGACAAGTGTCTGTCCGGTAACATAGGTGTTGGCTTGTGAGCATAAATAGACGACCATATTCGCAAATTCTTCAGGCTCTCCGTACCGCTTCATCGGTATCCCTTGCTCCGTCCTTTGCTTTAAGTCATCCACATTCATGTTTAATTTTTCTGCTGTTAATTTATCCAGGCTGGCAACACGATCAGTCGCGATTCTGCCAGGTCCGACGGTATTAATTAAAATATTATGTTCCGCAAGCTCCTGTGATAGCCCCTTCGCCAGGCCAACAATTCCTGCCCGAAACGTGTTTGACAAAATCAGATTATCCAATGTTTGCTTTATCGATGAAGAAGCAATGTTAACGATGTGTCCACGCTTTTGCTCCTGCATGTATGGCAGTACTTCCCGAATCGCCCGGACAAAGCTTAACAGGTTCAGTTCAAATGCATGTTGCCATGCTTCATCATCAAAATCCTGAAACATCCCGGCAGGTGGCCCACCAGCGTTGTTCACCAGAACATCAATGGTCCCATTTTTCTCAGCCGCTGAAGTGATTAATAGTTTAAGCTCATCTGGTTTCGTAATGTCACAGACCATATAGTCGACATTTTCATTACCAGTTTCTTTCCGTATCTCATTTTTTGCCTTCTTCAGTTCATCTTCGTTCCGGCTTGAAATAAAAACATGTGCACCTTCAGACGCAAACAATTGTGCAGTTGCTTTGCCTAATCCTTTGCTTGAGGCCATTACGACGACGGATTTTCCTTGTAAACCTAGATTCATTAGTATTGCCTCCTATTAATAGTTTTTTGACAGATTATTTTAGTTTTTGCTTTGTTTATCTAGATGTTCAGAACTGGGTGTTCATCTTAGTATGTATCAATAATCGCTTATTTGTAAATATTTTCGCATATCCAGTTTCATATCGGTTTTCCTAGCTGGGAGCCCATCTATCGGATTGACAACCCATCCCCGTCACTATATACTATTCTAAGAATATGAATACTGCATATTCATTCAAATACCGGGAGAGGTTCTTAGCTTAAACCCTCTATAAAAAACTAAGGACAGATGACACGATTATGAAGCCATGTGCCTCCTTGGGCCGTGGTTTTTTTGAAAGTAAAGAAAGTATATAGTTTTTAGCGATATTAATTCATGATCGAGAAGAGCCATGTCCAGCTCCAGCGCCCAGCAACTAGCAAACTTCACACTCCTTCACTACGATAAGTCAACATCGGTTCGCTTCCAGCTCACCGTGTTTCCTTTATCTCATTGCGGAGTGCTCCAGTTTGTACGTTGCTAAACGGGCGCTTCCGCTTTTCTTATTGCTTATAAACGAAAAGGAGGTTTTAAAATGGCAGGGAGACGCGATGATGAATTGAAGGATATCACCCTTTTAGGTAGCCAAGGAACAACTTATGCATTTGATTACACACCAGAGGTTTTGGAAACATTTGATAACAAACATCCTAACCGGGACTATTTTGTCAAATTCAATTGTCCGGAATTCACGACACTTTGCCCGAAAACAGGGCAGCCTGACTTCGGAACCGTGTACATTAGTTATATCCCCGATGAAAAAATGGTTGAAAGCAAATCGTTGAAACTATATCTTTTTAGCTTTCGTAATCATGGGGATTTTCATGAAGACAGCATGAATATTATTATGAACGACCTGATTGAACTAATGGATCCGCGGTATATTGAAGTGTGGGGGAAATTCACTCCACGCGGCGGAATATCAATTGATCCATATTGTAATTACGGAAAGCCTGGAACTAAATTTCTGCAAATGGCCGACCATCGGATAATGAATCATGATCTATACCCCGAAAAAATAGATAACCGCTAAGTAAATGAGGGTAGCTAAGTCCTTTTCTTAATAAAAGAAAGGGTTTTGGGTTATATGTTTGTCTATTTAAATGCATTATTTGTGGGACTTTTACTAATATCAAATATTCTAGGCGTAAAACTATTTAGTGTTGGGGGATTTATTTTGCCGGCTGCCGTTATTGTTTATGTGGTAACTTATCTGATTACTGATGTGATCGGTGAAGTCTACGGGAAAGCAGCTGCAAGAAGAACTGTACAGGCAGGTTTTGTAACACAGGTTATCGCATTGATCTTTATTTTTATTGCTATCCAGTTACCGGCAGCACCGGTGTTTGGAGCACAAACTGAATTCGAGCAAATCTTAGGCGGGAGTTTCCGTGTCATACTGGCAAGCTTGCTTTCTTACATCGCCAGTCAAAATCTCGATGTAACGATTTTCCATCGTTTAAAGGCAAAGCATGGCGAGAAAAAACTTTGGCTGCGGAATAATGTATCAACAATGACAAGCCAGTTAATCGATACTATAATTTTCATTGCCATTGCCTTTTGGGGAACGGTTCCCGGAAGTGTTCTGTTAGGGATGATTATAACACAGTATGTATTTAAATTCTGCATTGCACTGGTTGACACACCGCTTGCATATTTACTGGTGAGGGTATGCAGAAAGTCAGCCAGCCATGCAACAAGTGAATTAGTCGCTGCAAAATAGAAAAATTTCAGAAACCAATTGACTTTAAACTGATTTTTTGCTAGATTGATAATAATAAGATAGTAACCAACTGCTAAATCTAATTGACTCTGCTGCTGAAGCAGGGCACATCCTTAGGTTATAACCAGTTATACAGGTAGGAACATGTTTATTTTGTGTTGCTTGTATGACTGGTTTTTGTTTTTTAAATGTAATGTCGGGAGGTCTTTTCATGGAGAATTTAATCGAGCTGGACAAAAGGTATTACATAGAGACTTGTAACTACGCTTTAATAGAGAATACAAGTCGGCTAACTGGCTGATATCTTCTATTCAGATTGTTACTGACTTCCCTGTAATATTCGCAAACAAAAGGATGGTTTTCCTGAAATATATGAATAACCTGGATAGGGCAAAATACATTTTAAATTAACGAAATATTAGCATTATGTGAGAATTGATTGGAGGGAAATGGATGAACAATGAGCAAAAGTTACTGAAAATCTTGGGAAATAAGGATGTGCTGGCGCTTGCTTTTGGCGCCATGATTGGCTGGGGCTGGGTGGTAACAGCGGGGTTATGGGTTACAGAGGCCGGGTCACTTGGTGCGATTCTTGCCTTCGCAATTGGTGGTATACTAGTAATTTTTGTTGGGCTTACTTATGCGGAACTAGCTTCAGCACTTCCGTTGGCAGGCGGTGAGCATGTCTATAGTTACAAAGCGATGGGACGGCTTGCCTCTTTTGTGACGACTTGGGCGATTATTCTTGGGTATGTATCAGTTGTAGCTTTTGAAGCTGTAGCACTGCCAACAGTTTTTGAATATTTGATTCCAAATTATAGTCAAGGATATTTATACACGATTGCCGGATGGGATGTTACCGCAACCTGGGCCGGTATTGGTATTGTAGGTTCATTGATTATCACCTGGATTAATTATCGTGGTATTAAGTTTTCTACAGCGATTATGTTTATTTTAACCTTATTGATTGCGATTGCAGGTATATTACTAATCACTGGGAGTACGGTTGGTGGAAACGTTACAAATATGCAGCCGTTATTTGAAAAAGGTATTGCCGGATTGTTGACGGTTATTATTATGACTCCGTTTATGTTTGTCGGTTTTGATGTCATTCCGCAAGCGGCTGAGGAAATCAATTTGCCGCAGAAACGAATTGGACAATTATTGATTTTTTCTGTTTTACTTGCAGTTGTCTGGTATATAGCTGTTATTTTTGGGGTTTCACGTATACTTACTCCTGCCGAAATCAGTGAGTCCAATTTGGTCACGGCCGATGCGATGGCTAAAGCATTTGGGGATAGCCAGTTAATGGGTAATATTCTTGTGCTTGGTGGTGTCGGCGGTATATTAACGAGCTGGATCGGATTCTATGTTGGTGGAAGCCGGGCGATCTATGCACTTGCTAATGCGGGTATGCTTCCGAAAAGCCTTGGGGAACTGCATCCGAAATATAAAACACCACATAAAGCAATCCTATTGATTGGAGGACTCTCGACTGTTTCTCCGTTACTTGGACGAAGAGCACTTGTATGGTTCGTTGATGCTGGTGGATTGGGACTTGTCGTTGCCTGGCTAATGGTAGCAATTTCATTTATCATTTTACGAAAAAAGGATCCGGATATGAAACGCCCATTTAAACTTCCAGGTGGCACCTTCCTTGGCTGGATCGCAGTAGTACTGGCACTCGGAATTTCCATACTATATATGCCTGGAATGCCTTCAGCCCTAGTCTGGCCTTATGAATGGGCGATCGTTGGATTATGGATTATCTTTGGAGCAATCCTTTATAAAGTATCCATCGTAAAGTATGGTAAGGAATATGCCGATGAACATATGAGAAAAGAGATTGATCGGATCGCCTAGCATCATTTTTAAAAGGGAACAATTGCCCATATCGGGTAGTTGTTTCTTTTTTGATTTTCTGTCTCCAACAAGATGAATGAGGATTTAAAATAATCTAAATAGTCATTGACATAAAAAAATGTCCTAATCTATAATGTAACTAACATAATGTCGACAATCGGCACGTTTTTAAAATTGTTCCGCATATAATTGAATATGCATGTTATATAGAAAGTACACTCCTAAAATTTTCTTTAACCTCCAGAAGAAATCGATTGTCGCAGCACTAATCCACAAAAAACTCACTTACTCTACTATAAACTATCATCCTAAAAATATTTGGCTGCAACATGGAAGCGCATTTAATCAAGAGAATGCTAGTTGGGTTCCGTTATACAGGACAGATTAATGTACGAGAGGATGAGATGGATATGTTAACATTTCCAATTACAGAATTTCAGGGGCGTTTAGCTAAAACAAAACAGCGAATGGCGAATGCCGGAGCTGATATTTTATTAGTGACAGATCCGGCGAACATGAATTACTTGACAGGATATGATGCCTGGTCGTTTTATGTTCATCAGTTGCTCATTTTGTTAATCGATGAAGACCAGCCAATTTGGGTCGGACGTGGTCAGGATGCCAGTGCAGCTGCCCATACAACTTGGCTCGACAAGGATCACATTATTCCATATGCCGACTACTACGTGCAGTCTGCAGAAAGACATCCAATGGACTTTGTCTGTGATCTGTTAAAGGGGCGAAAACAAGATAAACAATCGATCGCTGTAGAGCTTGACGCGTATTACTTTACTGCAAAAAGCTATATGCAATTGGTACAGGGATTACCAAATGCCTCGTTTACAGATGGTACGAATATGGTCAATTGGGTTCGGATTATTAAGTCAGAAAAGGAAATTTCTTATATGAAGCAGGCTGGGAAAATTGCGGAGAAGGCGATGCAAACGGCTTTTGACTCGATTAATTCAGGGGTAAGAGAATGTGACGTCGTAGCGGATATTGCTCATGCACAGATCAGCGGGCTAGAAGATTTTGGTGGAGATTATCCGGCAATTGTTCCATTGCTGCCAACTGGTGAGAAAACATCTGCCTGTCATTTGACTTGGACGGACGATAGGTTTAAACAGGGAGACCCGGTGATTATCGAATTAGCCGGCTGTTATAAGCGTTACCATTCACCACTTGCCCGAACTGCAGTAATCGGCATGCCATCCGAACAGATGCAATATGTTGCGGATTGTGTTGTTGAAGGATTGAACGCAGCGCTTGATGCAGTTAAACCGGGCATTACTTGTGAGGAACTGGAAATGGTCTGGCGAAAGGTCATTGAAAAAAACGGTATAAAAAAGGAATCGCGCATGGGTTACTCGATGGGGCTCAATTATCCGCCGGATTGGGGAGAGCATACAGCAAGTCTCAGGCCGGGAGATCGCACCGTACTTGAACCAAATATGACATTTCATTTAATCCCTGGTATTTGGATGGAAAATATGGGTGTGGAAATAAGTGAATCATTTCGTGTAACCGAAACTGGGTGTGAAATACTTGCTGACTTTCCACGTGAATTACTAATTAAACCAAATATTCGGCTTGCATAGGGACTGCTTTCGGTGACAGGTAGTACTCCTGTCACCATTCAATTAAATTCGGTGGTTTTCGGTCATTCAAGCCTTCTTCTAGATTATAGGCAGCAAGCTCTGACATTTTTAACTCTGTTTCAAAAGTAGACGATCCGATATGTGGGGTGGTCACAACATTTTTCATCTGCAACAGTGGATTGGTCACATCAACCGGTTCAGTCTCAAATACATCTAAGCCGGCTGCTGCAATTTCACCGTTTTGAAGTGCATGGATTAATTCCCGCTCCACGACTGTTTTGCCTCTGGAACCATTAATGAAGATGGACGACTTTTTCATCAGCTGAAATTCACGTCTTCCTATCATACCCTTTGTTTCTGGAGTTAGGGGAGTGATCAGGCAAACGAAATCGGATTTGCTAAGCAATGTGTCGAGACTGCAATAGGAAGCGGCAAATGTGTCCTCAACATCTGGCTTCCGTGTTCGGCTATAGTATAAAATATCCATATTAAAGCCGAATCGGGCTCGCTGTGCTATTGCTTTACCGATTCGCCCCATGCCGATAATGCCAATTGTTTTGTGGTGAACATCGGTGCCAAAATGTTCCGGCCCAACCGCTTCTTGTTTCCATTCGCCGTTTTTTACAAGCTGATCAAGTTCAGGTATTCGTCTTGCTGTTGCAATAAGAATACCGAATATCGTATCTGCCACCGTATCGGTAAGTACATCCGGCGTATTTGTCGCCATAATATTCCTCATGCTTAGCTGCTCCAAATCAAGATTATTGTAACCGACAGATACATTGCTGACGATTTTTAGATTAGGTGCTCGCTCTAGTAATTCGCGGTCAACAACCAACTCCAATCCGATAATCCCTTCCGTTTCATGTAAAAATTCCAGAAATCCCGGATCGGTTTTTGTATCGATGTTTTTAAAAAAGCGAACATCATACTTTCTTTGTAACGCTTCTAAAACAGGTTTTTCCAAGCGATTGTAAGCAATAATTTTTTTCCTCATCCTATTCCCCCCGTTTTGTTTCCTGCTATCCTAAAAATATCCTCTAATGATATAGAAGTCAATATGAAAATATAAAATTTAAAATAATTGGAATAGTAATTGACGATTGGAATAGTCTGAATTATGATGAATATATATTCGAGGAGGGAAGGCTGTGGTAGAGAAAAATCGAGCAATGCTTGACAGAGCAAACGCGATGATGAAAGAGCTTATAAAATGGCGCCGCTACCTCCATATGCACCCGGAATTAAGTTTTCAAGAAGTGCAGACATCAAAATTTGTTACCGAGGTGTTAGAAAAAATCCCAGGAATGCGGGTTGAAAAAGGGATAGGCTTTCCGACAGCAGTTGTTGGTACATTATCCTCTGGTTCGGGGCCGACTATTGCGATTCGTGCTGATATGGATGCATTGCCGATTCAGGAAGAAAATAATCATCACTACATATCACGACATAAGGGTGTCATGCATGCTTGCGGTCACGATGCTCACACTGCGATTTGCTTAGGCGTTGCCAGTTTACTAGGTGACATTTTCCAAGGTGATAAGATGCACGGAACCGTTAAATTTTTATTCCAGCCTGCTGAAGAGATGGCAGATATTGCTGGTTCAACAGGTGCACAATATATGATCAAAGCAGGCGTGTTGGATGATGTTGACTATATCATGGCACTGCACATGAGCCCGGAAAATCCGCTTGGCGAAGTGAAGATGCATGACGGTTACAGCATGGCCAATGTAGATGTGTTTGCTGCAACAGTATACGGTACTGGCGGACATGGGGCATATCCTCATTTAGGAACCGACCCGGTATGGATGCTTGGACCGGTATTACAATCTTTGCACGGAATAGTGGCGAGAAGAGTGTCTCCACTTGAAGCGGCAGTAATTAGTATTGGCAGTATTCATAGCGGTTCGGCGAGCAATGTCATTCCATCTGAAATAGAAGTAAAAGGAACCATTCGCAGCTATCATCCCGATGTCCGGAAAAAATTGCATGCCGAGCTGGGAAAGGCCTTTTCAGTAGTCGAGATTTTTAATGGAGATTATCAATTAACGATAACACCTGAAGATCCGGCATTAAAAAATGACGCTAAAGTTAATCACCATATTAAGCGAGTGATAAACGACCTGCATCCTGATTTTACGATTTTGGAAACCGCATTCGGTTTAGGAGGAGAAGATTTTGCACATATGACACAGGCTGTTCCAGGGGCAATGTTCTTTTTAGGATGTGCAGTTGAAGATGGAATAACTCGTGATTTACACACACCAAATTTTGATATTGATGAACAAGTCTTACCTGTTGGTGTATCAATTCTAGCAGAAGCTGCAAGGCGATATTTGCTGGACCATGAAGCCGATTGAGTTGTCTAATTTGTATTGATATGAAACGCACGCCACAACCCGTGTAATAACGAGGGTGGATCGGAACTCGCATGAAAGAAAGCAGGCAGAATCACCATCAAGAAAACCGCACACCAATCAATAAAGGGAGGTAAAACATGCCAGAGAAACCTGTTACCCTACGCGATATTTGGCAAGCACGAAAACGAATTACTTCCATTTCGGAAAAGACCCCATTAATATATTCTCCGGGACTATCCGAAATTGCCGGGACTTCTGTTCATCTGAAATTGGAAAATTTGAATGTGGGCGGTTCGTTCAAAATACGGGGGGCAGCAAATAAGATCCTCCATCTGACAGAGGAAGAACGAAAATGTGGAGTGACAACGTTCTCTACTGGAAATTTTGGGATGAGTGTTGCCTATATCGCAAGAAAACTGGATATTCATGCAACGATTTGTATTTCCAATCGGGTTCCCAAAGCGAAAGTAGAAACATTAAAACGTTCAGGGGCACATATTGAAATTTACGGCGACGCACAGGATGATGCCGAAAAGCGGAGTTATCAATTGGAGCAGGAAAAAGGGCTGACCGTAATCCATCCGTTTGACGACCCTGATGTCATTGCCGGCCAGGGAACTATCGGGTTGGAACTGCTTGATGAGTTACCGGAAATCGATACCGTGATAGGTGGATTATCAGGTGGCGGCCTCCATTCCGGTTTAGGAATTGCTCTAAAATCGACTGATCCGGAAATACAGGTTATCGGGTTATCAACAGCCAAGGGTGCTGCCATGTATGAGAGTATCAAGCAGGGTAAACCAGTCTCGATACAAGAAAATAACACCCTTGCTGATAGTTTGTTAGGCGGGATTGGCATTAATAACCGTTATACATTTAACATGGTGCAGCAATACGTTGATCAGATTGTTTTATTAACCGAAGAAGAATTTGCTCAGGGAATAGGGTTCATGCTCAGTAAACACCGGATGGTAATTGAAGGAGCAGCAGCATCTGGTATTGGAGCAATTTTAAATCATCAAATCCCTTTAGGTTCCCATGTAGTGGTTATCATTAGCGGAAACAGTGTCGATATGCCGGTCATTTTAGATGTTGCGGAAAGATATACATGTAACAAAGGGGAGGGCTTGCTTTGAGTAAAATATTATATAATAATCAGATTATCGGACGGAAAAATATGATTGACATCGAAGACCGAGGCTACCAATTTGGAGATGGAATCTATGAGGTTATCGGGGTTTATAATGGGACACCACTGATGTTGGATGACCATATGGAACGACTTGCAAGAAGTGCCAAAGAGGTAAGGCTTACACTGCCAAGTACGATAAATGAACTAAAAAATAAGCTTGTTCAACTGGTTGCAGCTAATGATTTAAATGAAGGTATTATTTACATGCAAATCACCAGGGGAACTGCCGCAAGATGGCACGAATTCCCCAAAAACGAAGTTCCACCCGTTACCATTGCCTATACACGAGCAGAAGAACGCATGACAGCTGTTGAGGACCAGGGTGCAGCGGCTGTCCTTGCGGAGGATATTCGCTGGCTGCGGTGTGATATTAAAACACTCAATTTGCTTCCCAATGTACTTGCCAAACAAAAAGCGGTTGAACATCAAGCCATCGAGGCCATCCTTCATCGCGGAAACACTGTTACTGAGGCAAGCGCATCAAATGTGTTCATCGTAAAAAATGGTGAATTGTACACTCATCCGGCAAATAATTTTATTTTGAATGGTATTACCAGGAAAAAGGTTTTGCAGTTAAGTAAAGGATTAAACCTGAAAGTGAATGAAACAACGTATTCAGTTGATGATTTATTGAAAGCAGATGAAGTGTTTATAACTGCAACAAAACTGGACATCGTACCAATTTTGAAAATCGATGATCAGATAATTGGTTTCGGTGTGCCGGGTGAAATTACCAAACAGATTTTGCAAGCATTTCGTTCACTTTATGAGCGGGATAATCCAAACAGGGTATGATAGTGGAGGTGCTATGTTTTGCTACATTCACCATTATTTAAATTCCAACATCCTACCGTTGCTGAAATAGATTTGTCAGCTTTCAAGGAAAATGTCCGCCAGATAAAACAACTGATAAATACTTGTAAACTATTAGCCGTGATCAAAACAAATGCTTACGGGCATGGGATTATTCCAATCGGGAAGAAAGCTGTTTATGCTGGAGCAGATGGTCTTGGTGTTACAACAGTTGAAGAGGGTGCCCTTCTCCGGGACAACGGGATTGATGTACCAATTCATATTTTAAGCGCGATCACATTAGAAGAGGTGGATGCGGTTATTCGTTATCGATTAACTGCTTCGATTTCATCCGGGGAAATTGCACGAGCAATCAGCAGGACGGCCGTACAGTTTAATCAAACAGCTATTGTACATCTCAAAATAGATACTGGTTTGCACCGTTTTGGAGTTGATCCCAAACGGGCAATTGCCTTTTGCCGATCATACTATAACCTTCCCAGTCTGAAATGGGAGGGGATCTATACCCACTTTTCCAGTGCCGATGATGGGGATTTTGCAACGACGGAACAGCAATTTGCTCTGTTTTTGGACACCGTATCCAAGTTAAACATGAACGGATTTAATTTCCCGATTCGCCATGTCGGAGGTTCAACGATTGCGATCGAGAGAAGTGACATGCATCTTGACATGGTTAGATCCGGGATTGCACTATTTGGATATCCTCCGGCTCAAAGACAACGGGGGATTATTTCCCTAAAACCAGTGTTAAAGCTGAAATCGAAAATAGTCCAGATACATGAATTACCTGCTAATACCCGTGTCGGATATGGAGGTAAATATGTTACACGTTCTATAGAAAAAATTGCCGTTGTGCCGATTGGGCATGGGGATGGGTATCAGCGGGCATTATCCAGTAAAGGGGAAACGCTTGTACACGGAAAAAGAGCCAAGATCGTTGGAATCATCTCGCTTGATCAGACGTTAATTAATGTTACCGAAATTCTTGATGTCAAAGAAGGGGATGAGGTGGTTTTAATTGGCAAGCAAGGTAATGAAGAAATTTCCGCACGTGAAGTTTCCGGCTGGGTGGATAGCATTGTTGATGAAGTGCTGGCAAGCTTAATGGAGCGAATTCCACGGATATACGTTTAACTGCCTTCCGAAAGAAGTCTCCCTCTTCAAGCCTGTTACTGGCAATCCCTAAAGGCTAAGGGGGTGATGAATTTCGGTTTGCTTTAGTAAGATGCTTGCAAACCCCAAACGCATGATCCATAATAGGGTTAGGAGGTGCATTCATGTTACTGAATCAAAAAT
>BMJD01000070.1 GCA_014642895.1 Lentibacillus populi | reverse complement strand
AAAAATTGAATGATGAAGGGTCTAGCTTTGTATTGGCTTTTCTCGATAAGTGTTTTCATACAAAAGTATATAAATTTAGGCTCTATTCTGCTCTCGGTAGGGTAAGCCACGTCCGGCTCCAGCGCTAAAGCTGTAGTGGACTTCCCTCACCTCCGTACGATAAGTCAACATCGGTTCGGGTAGGAAGGTAGGCCGACTAAGAACGGGCTTTGCGCCCAACGTCGGCATACCCCTTTTGCTAGGGGCATGTTTCCTTTATCTCCTACGTAGGAATGTTCGGTTAAAACCGCCGCTTTGCGCGGCAACACCGAACCACCCTGCTTGGCAGGGCGCAGTCCATACGTCGCTAAACGGGCGCTTGCGCCTTTGTTCTCTTTTTGTATCCTTTTATAAAACAAATCGAGGCCAAAGATTTTTCCTTGACCTCGAATAACTTATTCATTTTCTTCAGTTGTTTCCTTGCTCTCCATTTGTACACCAACAACGTGAATATTTATTTCGGCGATTTCCAGTGCTGTCATATTTTTCACCGTTTGCCTGATATTGGTTTGCAGCTTCTGTGCGACCTCTGGAATAGAGACACCAAAATTCAAAACAACATACAAATCAATTAATATCCCAGCATCGGTTAATTCAACCTTTACACCTTTCCCGTGTGATTTTTTCCCAAAACGTTCCACAACACCTGATGCAAAGTTACCACGCATCGATGACAAACCTTCGACCTCGGATGCGGCAATACCGGTAATGACTTCAATTACTTCTGGAGCAATTTCAACTTTACCAAGGCCCGTATCGTCGCTAACGTCTAACAATGGTTGTTCACTCAAAGTGATTCACTCCTCTTCTTTTGGCAGGGCGCAACCCATACGTCGCTAAACGGGTGCTTCCGCCTTTGTTCATTCTTCAATCGGATGTTCTTCCAGAAACTTGGTATTAAAATCGCCTGCTGCAAAAACATCATGATCCATAATGATCCGGTGAAATGGAATGGTTGAATGGATCCCTTCAATGACGAATTCATCCAATGCCCGTTTCATACGCTGAATTGCCGCTTCCCTCGTTGGTCCGTACGCAATCAATTTAGCGATCATCGAATCGTAGTATGGCGGTATCGAATAATCGGGGTAGGCGGCTGAATCGACACGCACTCCAAACCCGCCAGGTGGTAGATACATCTCAATTTTACCTGGTGATGGCATAAAGTTTTTAAAAGGATTCTCAGCATTGATTCGGCATTCCATTGCCCAGCCGTCAAATTCAATTTCCTCTTGTGTGAAAGATAAAGGTTCATTATTCGCTATTTTAATTTGTTCTTTAATCAAATCGATTCCGGTTACCATTTCTGTAACAGGATGTTCAACTTGGATCCGGGTGTTCATTTCCATAAAGTAAAAGTCCTTACTTGTGCGATCAAAAATAAATTCAATTGTTCCAGCGCCAACATAATCAACAGCCTTTGCAGCCTTCACGGCAGCATCACCCATCTTCTTCCTGATTTCTGGTGTCAAAGCTGGTGACGGCGATTCCTCAACCAGTTTCTGTAATCTCCGCTGAATGGTGCAATCCCGTTCACCGAGATGAACAACATTGCCATGCTGATCGGCTAAAACTTGAATTTCTACATGCCGGAAGTCTTCGATGAATTTTTCAATATAGACGCCGGGGTTGCCAAAGGAAGTTTCCGCCTCTTTTTGCGTAATGCGAATCCCTTTAATCAGGTCTTCCTCATTTTTGGCAGCGCGGATCCCCTTTCCGCCTCCACCAGCAGTAGCTTTAATAATTACCGGATACCCGATTTCCCGGGCAACTTCAATTGCTTCCTCTTCACTTTCAATAATGCCTTCTGATCCGGGAACAATTGGGACATTCGCTTGTTTCATCGTTTCTCTTGCAACATCTTTTATTCCCATTTTTTGAATTGCAGCAGGCGTTGGCCCAACAAACGTTACGTTGCATGCCTTGCAAATTTCGGCAAAGTCGTCATTCTCTGCTAAAAACCCGTACCCCGGATGGATCGCATCCACTTTTGTTAAGATAGCGACACTCATGATATTGGTGAAATTAAGATAGCTGTCCTTACTTAATTTCGGGCCAATACAGTAAGCTTCATCAGCCAATTTGACATGCAGCGCCTCTTTATCTGCTTCCGAATAGACGGCAACTGTTTCAATATCCATTTCTTTACATGCTCGAATAATTCGAACCGCAATTTCCCCTCTGTTAGCAATCAACAGTTTTTTAATCATATGTTTTTAGTCCCCTTATTTAGTCTTCACTCTAAATAGTGGTTGGCCATATTCAACCAATTCACCATCTTCCACTAATATTTCCACGATTTCCCCATTAACCTCTGCCTCAATCTCATTGAATAATTTCATGGCTTCTACAATACAGACAACGGTGTCCTTTTGAACGGCGCTCCCTTTTTGCACGTATGGATCAGCTTCAGGAGAAGAAGCAGTATAAAGAGTACCGACCATTGGCGATTCAATTTCGTAATCATAATCAACGGTGGTCTGTTCCCTTCCTTCTCCTTTTGGCGTTTCCAAAGGTTTTTCCGGTTCCTTTTTCACCTGTTTTGGTTCAGGCGTTGTAATCTCAGGCTTTTCGACCGGATTTACCGCTTGCTTAACCGGTCCGACCTCTATTTCTCCAACAGCTTTTTTCATTGAAACAGTCGTTCCCTCTGTTTCATAGGTGAATTCATCAATGGATGATTGATCAATAAGTTCAATTAAGTCACGGATTTCCTGTACTTTTAACATTTTCTGGCACCCCTTCACATATATACAAAATTATTAACAGGTACTAATAACTTCTCTTAAACATTTTACGATAAAGACCTGAAAAACATCAACTATTATATCAGGTAGCAACTGCTAAATATAGTGACACCTTACACTTTTTTCTATGATTTACCCCTATGCAAAGCGTTTTCACAGTTAATTATAGCAATGATAGCATTATATTGCGAATGGGAAAAATAAAACTCCTATCCATAAAAGATAAGAGTTAAAAATCTTCCTATTTTCAACCTTCTACTGGCTGCCAATTTACAGTTACAGGTATTTCGCCAAATTCATCACGAACCATTTGCATAATGTTCAATACTTCCTGATTCGGTAATTTCTCATTAACTTTTACATTTACGTGAACTTTATTCTGATCGCTATCATCAAAGCGGACGAGCACATCCTGGTAATCCGCAGAAGCAAGGATCGTATCCTCGACCATCGTTTCTTTTGATGATCGCTGCTCGATTGCATCAATATCATCATATGCCTGATTTTTTTCCGATGTACTGGCAGTACTGGATGCGACAATTTCTTCTAACCGGGATTTCTCCTTGCTGCGCTGTTCTTGTATTTCCAGACGAAGGGAAGCAAACAACTGATCTTCGCCTATATTGGTCGTCTCATCCACCTTTGCGTCGTCACTCCCCGGCTGGTCCGCTGTTGCTGTTTCATCTGCTTTATCTTCCTTCCCGTTTTCCAGAAATGCAAGTTCATCCGTATCTGGAGAAGTCATGTAATAGACACTTAGTACAATCATCAGACTTAACATTGTTAAAAGCCATACCGTTTGTTTTTTCAGCATGTTACATCCTCCTTAATTTTTTGGCATTACTGACACTTTATGGATCGGTACATCAAGCACTCTTGCAACTGAATCCGTCACCCATTTTTTCACTGCGGCATTGTCTACTCCTTTTGCAACGATAAACACACCTCGCACTTCTGGTTTTTTTGTTTGGATTAACAGTGGAACCTCTTTATCTCCCTGTCTGACTAAAACAACCTCTGTTTCCTTCGTATCATCCTGAATTTCCCTTGTTCCACCATTTTTATCCGATTCGTCTGTTGTTTGCTGACCAGTAATCAGGTTTTTTTCATAAACCTTTACCTTTGTTGAATCAAGATTTACCATCACTTCTGTCTCGGATACACCCTGAATCTTATCCAGCATTAGCTTCAGATCCTTTTCGTAATTTGCTTCCAATTCACCAACATTTGAAGTGGTGGATTCTTTTTTGGAAAAAGTGCTTTTTGTTTCCGTAGCAGGCTGATTCGGTTTCATCGCATCCTGTTGCCCTTCTTCAGGTGATGTAGAAAATACGTTACTTATAATGACTAAGAGCAGTCCCAGTAAACCAATGACGATTAAATATTTTATTTTTTTGGATGGATTTTTTACGTTGCTGGTTGTATTTTTGTCACTGAAGAAGTTTTTTAGTTTTTCGATCAAGGTGACCCTCCTTCCCATACAATTGTTAATTTGTCGTCATTGATCTCCCATACATCCTGTAACAAATTTTTGATTCCCTGCACATCTTGTTCATCTTCATTTACTACTGGGTCATCGGTATTAATTTCGATACGATCAACTGTGCTCACTGCTCCCTCCTCTTCTTCCATCTGACCAAGATATACAATGACTTCCTCCAGATCTTCGTATGTAGGTTCTTCTTCTGTTGTGAGCTGAAAGTTTATATCAAGAATCTTCGCTTGATAGTCTTCTGCCAGCTTGTCTTTTGCAAGATCTTTTAGTTGGACAGCCATTTCTTCTAAAATATATGCACTTTGGGTAGCTTGTATTTCTCTTTTTTGCATTTCGATGGAATTTTCCATTGATCCTTCAGCCGATTCTTCCTTCGTAAGCTTGGAAAACGAGGCTTCCAGTGCTTGTTCTACATTCATATCAAATAAAGAAAAAACCGGTTTTAAAAATATTAATATTAATATAAGCCCAACAACCAATTTAATATATTTTTTCATTACAGTAGCCGGGATAATCAGATCAATAATCATGGCTACAATCAGGAAGACTACTATTTGTGTCACCCATTCTACGAGCAAATCCACTAGACCACCCCTAGCGCAGCAATAAGGTAATATTACTGGCGACTACTAATATGACAATCGCCAAAAAAAACATTAATGTGACAGCCAAAAGTGCTGCTAAAATATAAAAAATATGTTTGCTGATCACGTTTAAACTCGTAATAACAGGCCCGTCAGCTATTGGCTGCAAAACCGCTGCAGCTATTTTATAGATAAACGCAATCGCAAATATCTTGATTGCCGGAAATAATGCCAGAAACACAACAATGACCAATCCGACAATCCCGACCGCATTTTTTAATAGCAATGAAGCACTCAAAATAGTATCGGCCGCATCGGTAAACGTTCGTCCAACAATCGGGATAAAATTTCCTGTAATAAACTTGGCTGTTTTCATTGCGACACCGTCCTGGATTGCACTCGCTGCACCCTGTACCGACATGACGCCAAGGAAAATCGTTAAAAATACCCCAAGGACCCCGAGTGCAACCGACTTGAATAAATTAGCCAAATGTGTCACTTTATAACGGTCATTCAAGCTGCTGACGATCATTAACAAAGCAGATAAAAAAATAAGCGGCAAAATAAATTTCGAGACGAGTACCCCGCTCACATAGATCAAAAAAACGATAATCGGATGAAAAAAGGAAACAGAAACGACATTACCAAAGGTAGCCATCAACCCAAGAACGAGCGGCAATAATGCAATAAGAAAATCACTCATCGAATCAATCGCGTCTTTCGTATAAGAAAATGCCAAGTAAAAGCTATTTAGTGCCAGATAAAGCAGAACCAAGTAAACAATAAAATAGGCTATTTTACTGACAGTATTACGTTCGAATGCCGTTTGGACCATTTGCAGCAGCACGGAAAATAAGGTAAGCATGAGCAGCAGCCCAAGCAGTTTTCCATTCAGGATGATTTCATAGAACAAATATTTTACAATCCCTGACAAAATATTTTTCATGGAGAAAGAGCCGTTATCTTTAATAAATTCATACAAACTCGTTTTTTCCAGCTCCGGTATATAACCACTATAATCACTGACAAGCTTGTCCCAATATTGCTGGATTCCATCCAATTCGATTTCCTCGAGAATATTGGCTTCCAATCCATTTGTATCAGTTGCAGCAGCAAAAACAGATCTTCCACTGAAACTGGTTAAAATTAACAGAATAACCAGAACGACAATGCTTCGATTAGCTAGTTTCATTCATCCATATATACTCCTTTATCAACTATTACGAGGCCGGGAGAAAATTCAATATTGCCTCAATAACGGCTGTGATAATCGGGATTGCCAACAGTAAAATAAAGACCTTCCCGGCGAGTTCAATTTTTGCCGCAACAGACCCAAGCCCCGCGTCTTTTGTAATATTGGCACCAAGCTCTGCGATATAGGCGATACCGATAATTTTCAGGATCGTCTCCATATACATGCCATCGATATTTGCTTTTGCACCCAAAGACTCAAGTAGTGAAAAAATAACGCCTATTTGTTTGATAATGGCCAAAAAAATTATGATTCCCGTTATTAAAATGAGAAAGAAAGCGAATGATGTGTTCAAATCTTTTAGAATGATATATAAAATACTTGTAACAATACCAAATGCAACAATCTGTATGATATCCATGTACCATTACCCCTGGAACAGGAATACAGACTTGATCTGCTGAAACAGATCTGCCAGGCCATTAATAACAATGATCAAAACAAGAATAAACCCAACCACTGTTGCAAGATGAGCAATATCTTCTTTCCCCATTTGTTTCATGATCGTATGGATGATTGCCACGATTATGCCAATCCCGGCAATTTGAAATAATACGGTTGCATCATTCAGCATGGAAGTACCCCTTTCTTACCTTAAGGAAAATTCTGTAGATGTGCTCCATGGATGACCGATTCATTAGAAAAATAACAGGACAATAAATAATCCGCTTAAAACTCCTAAACTTTTGGCCATTTTGCTGTATCGATATTGATTATCTCTCGCTTCCTCCAATTCCCGGTCGAGATGACTGACAGTAAGTTGGATTTGTTTTTGCTGCTGTGTAAAATCATGCTGCCCCAATGTTTGCCCAAATTGATTTAAAATTTCCTTTTCAATAGGACCTAAACTGGATTGCTGCATTAATGTATTTACATGCTGCTCCCATAAAAGACTTAATTCGATACCATCTTTTTTCATTTCCTCACTTAACGCATGAAAAAAGGATTTCATCGGTTCAGGTATTTGTTTGGCGATTATCATAAAGGCTTCTTGTAATGGCAGCTGACTATACAGGATTTCTGCTTCCAAAATCTGCAATGCATTTTTCAACTGCCTGATATGCCTTGGACGATCGTTTAGTCGTTTACTGATTTCGAATCCGATCCATGTTGTCATACTTACTAAAAGAAGTGCCCCAACCCACTTCATACGGAGTCACCTCGGATTTCCTGCAGATATTTTCTTCTTTCTGATTATAGATTTTGTTAATCTGACCAGGTCTTTTCCATTTATCCAAAACAACGATCCGGTCGAAAACGTGTTGCTGAAATAACGCTTGTAAAGAAGGTCGTTTTTTTAATTCATCCAATGTTTGTCCGTGAATGGTACAAATTATTGTCACGCCAGCATGAATTGCCTCCATCATTGCTTGTACATCCTGAACACTGCCAATTTCATCGACAACCAGCACATCCGGTGACATGGAACGGATCATCATCATCATGCCTTCTGCTTTCGGACAAGCATCCATCACATCGGTCCGAAAACCCAGATTGTGCTGTGGCACACCTTTTAGGGAAGCACCAATTTCCGACCGTTCATCAATAACGGCAACTTTACTAGCCGGTACATTCCCCCATCCTGAGGCAATCAGACGTGTCAGATCACGAATTATCGTTGTTTTTCCTGTTTGCGGTGCCCCAACAAGTAATGTGTTAAAATACGTATTTTCATACAGAAACGGCAGAAGAACAGATGCTGCTCCAATTTTTTCTTTTGCTATCCGGATATTCATAAAGGCGATATGCTGAATTGCTTTTACAGAACCATTCAACGTATTTACCTTTCCAGCAAGCCCCACCCGATGTCCGCCTTCAATGGTGACGTAGCCTTCACGCAGTTCGTCCTCCAGCCGGTATAAGGAAAATTGGCTTATTTGATTCAGAACATGCATGCCATCCTTTTGACTAGGCTTAGCCCCGGCAATCCATTCTGTCTGGTCATCAAAAACAAGCTCAATTGGCTGCTCCAGCCGGAAACGAATTTCCTGCAATGCACCCCATTTCCTCCCTACTTTGGCTTGTACCTTTTTTCGAATAAATTCCGGAAATAGACGTAAAATTTCTTCCATAGCATGTCCTCACCTTGTAATAGCTTTATTTTAAATGTATGTCTGTGAAGTTGAATTATGACTTGGAAATCAATTACATGGAAAGACAAAAAAATGAGGGAGAGACCCTTGTTTGGTCTCTCCCTCATGCGGAAAGTCTCTTATGCTCGTGAAACATATTTGCCGTCGGCTGTATTAATCACTAAAACATCCCCGGTATTAATGAAGAAGGGGACTTGTACACTAAGGCCAGTTTCTAATGTGGCGGGTTTTGAACCGCCACTAGCTGTATCCCCTTTAATCCCTGGCTCCGTTTCTGTTACCGTTAATTCAACGTTATTGGGCAGATCTACACCGAGAATCTCCCCTTCGTACGTAATCACCGAAACCTCCATATTTTCTTTCATAAATTTTAGTTCATGTTCAATTTGACTTGTCTGTATTTCAATTTGCTCATATGTGTTTGTATCCATAAATGCATGTGTATCACCGGATGCATATAAATATTGCATTTTCCGGTTTTCAATATGTGCTTTATTTACTTTTTCACCGCCGCGGAATGTTTTTTCCTGGATATTGCCGTTTCTAAGGTTACGCAATTTAGAACGAACAAATGCAGCACCCTTACCCGGCTTTACATGCTGAAACTCGAGAACTTGCCAAATATCATTATCTACTTCAATGGTTAATCCTGTTTTGAAATCATTAACTGAAATCATATAAAAAATTCCTCCCTAAAAAACCTGCTTATAATTGAATCAATTTCTTTTCAGCGAACGTTAACCGCTCATTACCAGTCTCGGTTACAACCACATCATCCTCAATCCGGCAACCGCCTACATTCGGTACATAAATACCTGGCTCAACCGTAACAACCATTCCCGGTTCAAGTATTGTTTCAGCGCGATAGGAGAGTGATGGCTGCTCATGCACTTCCATCCCTAGTCCATGACCGGTGGAATGTCCGAAATAATCGCCGTATCCTTGTTCTGTTATATAATCCCGAACAATTGAATCTCCCTGCTTACCAGTTATTCCAGGTTTAACACCTTCCACTCCTTTTAGCTGTGCAGTTAATACGATATCATATATTTTCATCAGCTCGTCACTAATTTCACCAACGGCAACCGTTCTAGTCGTATCGGAGCAGTATCCCTGGTATAGTGCACCATAATCCAGCGTAACCAGCTCCCCTTCTGCGATTTCCTTTTCAGAAGCTACCCCATGCGGCAATGCTCCACGATATCCAGAGGCAACAATCGTATCAAAACTGGATGATGTTGCACCTTGCTTACGCATAAAAAATTCCAGTTCATTAGCGATATCCATTTCTTTTACACCTGGTTTAATGAAGTTTTGAATATGCACAAAAGCATCGTCGACAATTTTGGCTGCCTTTTTCATGATGGTTAGCTCGCTATCGGTCTTGATTAAACGCAGTTTTTCAACTACTCCGCTGACAGGGACAAGTTCTGCATCAAATGCTTCTTGATACTGTTCATACGCCGAATATGTAACATGATCTTTTTCGAAGCCTAACCGTTTAACATGCAGTTGTCCCAATTGATCTTTTATTTCTTGTACGATTACCTGTTTGTGCTCGACAATTTTAAATTGTGTTGCCTGTTTTGTCGCCTGCTCTATGTAGCGAAAATCGGTAATGAATAGTGCATCGTTCTGCGTTATGAGGACAACACCGGCAGTACCTGTAAAACCTGTAACATACCGGCGATTTATCGGACTCCCAATCATAATGGCATCCAATTTGTTTGCTTCCAGTTCTTCTCTCAATCTCGTTAGTTTCTCCATGTCTCCATCCCTTTCTATCCGTTTTCGGGCACATGTTAATGCCTTTTTGACCACTCAACACCCGCTAGTCTGTCATTTTGATAACTCTAAAGACTTTTTTAGTTTATCATAAACCAAAACTTTTGAATAACGTTTTTTATTCTTTGGACTTGCGCTGTTCTTTTACAATCGTATCATGATAATCATATGAAATCGAATACCCGATAAAGGTTCCATAGAGAATAAATAAACATATTGTTGAAACAATCGTATCTCTATTTAGATCCGCGACCGGCGGCACATTGCCGAATATTGGTTGCAAAACATAAAAAATAATCGCCCACAGCACAACCCCAAAGCCCGCAGCAAACCACAATGAATTAGCTTTCTTAAATAATCCGTAGTAGACAAATGCAGTTAAAATGGAGAGCAGTCCCAAGAGCAGCACGGATACAATTTCACCTAGCCAGCTATTGGTCCATCCTGCCTTCAACCAGGACCGCAATACAAACGTTTTCGGTGCAACCTCAGAAAAATTAAAATAATACATGATTACCCCAAATGTACTCCAGATCAATCCCCCGATAAAACCAGTAAATAATGATCTTGGCAAAATGGACATTGGTTTATCACGCTTCGTTTGTTCCATTTTTGCTTCGTCTTTTTGTTTTGTTTCCGACACGATAACCACCTCCAACTTTATTATCACCAATTGTTGTTTAAAAATAAGTCTTGCAGGTTTTTAATTAGGCGATGTGTTAGCAGCATGTAGCTAGTGATTCGCGATCTTTTTTAGTAATATGGAAGAAGGAGAAGTATCTGGTGAGTGGAAATGGATGGGATTGTTTGTTTAAATGAATCAAGTTAAGAATGCCATCTTGTGGGAAACATGAAGGAAAAAAGAATAATAGTGAATATTTCAAGGCAAAAAGGACAGAATTTATGGTAACAAGTGATATAAAACCCCTTTTTAGTGGTATATCTGTAGTAATGGGTTTATTATGATTCCCGATAAGAGGATGTTCAAAAAGTGAAAGGAGGTCACTGGTTGTGAATCGTAATATAGTTTCCGTGTTTATTTATTTAATCATTGGTCTTGCTGCCATCGGCTTGGTTTCCCAGCTATTTACCAATACGGCAAGCTTTTTCACAAGTATCTTTACGATGCTCGGTGTCGGTATAGCAGTATTTGCGGTAATCTATTTCATCTTTCTCAGAAAAAGGACCCCTTCCAGCGATATGAAAAAATATAAACAAGCGGTTAAACAATCAAAGGCAAAGTATAAAACGAAAGCGAAATCTACTAAACAGATGCACTCGCAGCCATTGCCCATAAAGAAAAAAGCAACAAAACGTGCTTCCCATTTACGTGTAATTGACGGAAATAAGCATAAACGAAAAAACCGGGCTTCTTTTTAAATGAGCTCGGTTTTTTGTAATAGGTAAGAAAGTATAAGAATCCAGGCTCTATTCCGCTCATGTCTGGGGGCCACGTCCGGCTCCAGCGCACAGCGGTTAGTATGCAACACCCGCCTCCCTCCATTATATCTGAATAGCTTCGTACGATAAGTCAACATCGCCTCGGGTAAGAAGGAAGGCCGACTAAAAGCGGACTTTGCGTCCAACTCACGTCTACCCCTTTTTTAGTGGCATGTTTCCTTTATCTCCTACGGTAGGAATGTTCGGTTAAAACCGCTGCTTTGCGCGGCAACACCGAACCACCCTGCTTGGCAGGGCGCAGCATATACACCGCTAACCGGGCGCTTACGCCTTTGTTCTACCATAAATCATCTGGGCCAGTTCTGCAAAAACTGATCGGCACTATTTTTTCCGGTTGCTATTAACCTGTTTTTTATATCCTCATCTATAGAGAAATTGACTGATTCCACATTTTCGACTGGAATAAAAATGATATTGTTTTTTTGTGAGGTGGAAATATACCTTGCATCATGCGCCTGTTTCATCGTTGAAAAAAGCGCCTGAAACATATCGAAAGCATTTTTGATTTTGCGTGGCTGATAACCTTTCACGTCTGTACTTAATTTTACTCCTAGCACCGGACGTTTTTTCGTTTTATCTTCATTTCCAAATATCCATAACGGAAAATTGCTTAATAAGCCACCATCAACGACAATACTTTTATGCTTTGTCTTTCCGGGCAGTTTTTTTGGCATAAAAAAGTATGGAAAACCCGCACTCATTCTTACAGCCTTTGCTACGGGAAAGAATTTTGGATTAATACCATAAATCCGTTCCAAATCATCAGGTATAACAACAAGTTTTCCAAGTGACAGGTCGCTTGTCACAACTTTTAAATAACCCGCTTGGACATCATTAAAGGTATAAATATTTTTCTCTGCCAAACGGTCATATAACCAATTTTCCAGTTTATCCCCTTTATAAATCCCCATCTGAAAATATAAGAACAGCCACTTACTAAACGGAATATAGTTGCTGATAGCCGGCTGATCGAGAAATTTCTTCAGATCAAGATCGGTTAGTAATTCCTCCAGTTCATCCAGGCGATAATTTGCCGCTACAAATGCTGCAACAATGGCACCAGCTGAGGTACCTGCAACACGTTCCAATTTATGCTCCTGTTCAGCTATACTTTTCAATGCACCCAAAAATGCATATGCCTTTACACCACCACCAGAGAACACGCCATCAATTTTCATCGGTTCGCCCCTTATCTGGTCTTTATACATTTTTAAGCTGCTAATTGAAAATTAGAACATAATTTTTTATAACACCACTACAGAAGTAGAGTAGAAAACAGGAGTTAGATATTGCCTTCTTGTCCTCGGGTTTCAGGGTTTTCCACCTTACTAAGCCAGACTTGAGGGCAATTCCTC
>BMJD01000069.1 GCA_014642895.1 Lentibacillus populi | reverse complement strand
AATAAATGAATGTGATATACCTCCTATCCAGGCTAGAAATTCTTTTTCATCATAGATGGTGGCTGCGCGAATGCGGAGCCATGTTGGTTTCTTATCTCACGAGATTAACGGGCTGTAATACCCCATCTCTAAGTGTCAGTAAACTTGAAGGAGAGGTAAACAAGCCCGTAAATTCCTGATTTGTCGTGGGGAGGAAACCCTCACTGAATGAAGTTTCACTTTATGAACCAAATTACCACAAAACACGGGGGTTGAAATAATGCTGAAGGATGAACAAGCATACCTGGACTTATGTAAAACTGTTCTCAAAAATGGAGCTAAGAAAGAGGATCGTACAAACACTGGAACATATTCGGTGTTCGGCCATCAAATGCGGTTTGATTTAAGCAAAAGCTTTCCACTTTTAACGACAAAAAAGGTTCCGTTTCGTTTAGTAGCAAGTGAACTGCTTTGGTTTATTAAAGGAGACACTAATATTCGCTATTTAGTTAAACATAAAAATAACATCTGGAATGAATGGGCATTTAAAAAATGGGTAGAGAGCCCGGATTATGAGGGACCAGACATGACGGATTTCGGTAATCGCTCGCAGTGGGATCCGGATTTTAATGCGCGGTATCAGGAACAGATGACTATATTTAAAGAGAAAATCCTTCATGATGACACATTTGCTGCAACATATGGTGATCTTGGTTCGGTTTACGGTAAACAATGGCGTGCATGGAAAACGTCAAAGAACGAAACGATCGATCAATTAAAAAACGTCATTGATTCGATACGTACAAACCCGGATTCCCGCCGCCACATTGTTACTGCCTGGAACCCGGAGGACGTACCATCCAACATGGCGCTGCCACCATGTCATACGTTATTCCAGTTTTATGTTGCCGATGGGAAGCTTTCCTGTCAATTGTATCAGCGCAGTGCAGATATCTTTTTAGGTGTTCCGTTTAATATCGCAAGCTACGCGCTGTTAACACGTTTAATTGCACATGAATGTAACCTGAATGTCGGTGAGTTTATTCATACTTTAGGGGATGCACATATATATGCCAATCACATCGAACAAGTAAACATTCAGCTGGAGCGGGAACCAAGGGCATTTCCTAAACTAAACCTGAATCCGGAAAAAGAAACAATATTTGACTTTGAAATAACGGATTTTGAAATTGTGGACTACCATCCACATCCAGCTATTAAAGCGCCAATAGCTGTATAAATAAGGAGGAATTTACGTTGATTTCACTTCTCTTTGCCATGAGCCAAAATCAAGTTATTGGTTCAGAAGGAGATTTACCTTGGCATTTACCGAACGACTTGCGGTTTTTTAAAGAATTAACAACCGGTCATACCATTATTATGGGAAGAAAAACGTACGATTCCATTGGCAAGGCACTGCCGAACAGGAAAAATGTCGTTATTACAAAAAAGGATGAACAGCAATTCCCCGATAGCGTTCATGTCATTCATGATCTGGAAGCAGTCGAAAGGTGGAACGAAGCAAACCCAGATGAAGAGTTTTTTGTGATTGGTGGCGGTGCAATTTTTGAACAGCTCATAAACCACGCTGATCGTATGTATATTACATTTATTGATGCTTCATTTGCTGGCGACACACATTTTCCTATTTTCACAATGGACGAATGGTCGCTTACATCAAAAATAAAAGGGGAGAAGGATGAAAAAAATCCTTATGATTATTACTTTTTACAATATGATCGAAGGTAAGGCGGTATGATGAACAGCTGTGGTGTCATTCTTTCGGGCGGTAAGTCATCAAGAATGGGAGAAAACAAGTCATTACTACCATTAAATGATAAACCGGTAATTGAGCATATTGCAAACGAATTGACATTGATTAGTGATAAGGTTATTGTTGTCACAAACGAGCCTTCTGTGTATACATTTCTTGATTTACCACTTGTGGCAGACAGGTATTTTGACAAAGGCCCTTTAGCGGGGCTTGAGACAGCATTGTACCATCATCAGGCAGACGTTTATTTCGTTACTGCCTGTGACATGCCGTTTATCAATCGGCGGGTTTACTCGTATCTGCAAGAGCATTTAAACGATTACGATGCCGTTATTCCGATATATGAAAATCAGCTCCAGCCGCTTGCGGGAATATACAGGAGATCCGTATTGCCGGTAATCCAGCGGCATTTGGATAACGATAATCGAAAAGTACTAAGTATAGTTGACGATATCCGTGTCAACTATATTCATGAATTTGGCACAATTCCGGCTTATGTACGAACAAAACATTTCTTTAATATGAATAATCCGGCACAATACGAACAAGCTAAGTTGTCTTGGAAAAGGAATTTATGTTAAAATATGTAGGCTATAAGAGATGTATTTTTAGAACAAAGGCGCAAGCGCCCGATTAGCGGCGTATGGACTGGACTGAACCGCAGGAGATAAAGGAAACACGGTGAGCTGGAAGCGAACCGATGTTGACTTATCGTACGGAGGTGAGGGAAGTCCAATAGTCGCTGGACGCTGGAGCCGGACGTGGCTTATCCTGCTGATAGCAGAACAGAGCCTAAATTTATATACTTTCTTATCTTTTAAAAAATAATTCCAAGTCAATTGCGTTGGCTTTATAATTAATGACAAAGAGGTGTACATATGTTTGCAAATATAGGATTTCCAGGATTGATTTTAATTTTAATCATTGCATTAGTCATTTTTGGTCCTAAAAAACTGCCGGAAATCGGTAAAGCAGCTGGTCATACATTAAAGGAATTCAAAAATTCGGCACGTGACCTGACAAGTGATGTTACGGATGAAGTAAAGGAAGCAAAAGAAATTATTGATGGCAAAGAAAGCAAATAAAATCATTCGGAGTGATACATTATGTTTAGCAATATCGGTATTCCAGGGTTAATTTTAATTCTGATCGTTGCATTAGTCATATTTGGTCCTTCCAAGCTTCCCGAAATTGGCAAGGCATTTGGGAATTCACTAAAAGAATTTAAAAATGCTACAAAAGATATTGTCTCTGATGATGATAAAAAGGATAGCAACAAATAATACCAGTGATGGATTCCGAGAAGGTGTAAGGGCAATAACCTTACATCTTCTTTTGTGCTAGTCTAGGTAAATATTGAAATTTATGTGCTAGGCGCTTGCACTTTTGTGCTACTAACCGGGAGGAGTGTAAGGCAATGTCTGAAGATCAACAACAAACTGAAAATGAAAAGGAAATGAATATTACCGGACATTTATCCGAGTTAAGAAATAGACTTATCGTAACTGCGGTATTTTTTGTGCTGTTTTTTATCCTTGGCTTTGTTTATGTGAAAGATATCTACGGTTTTTTTGTGAATGATTTGGAATTCACGTTAAATGTCATCAGCCCCGGGGAAATTATCTGGGTTTATTTTACCATGGCCGGGTTAGTTGCAGTTATTGGAACCATTCCTATTTTATTTTTGCAAATTTGGCTCTTTGTCAAACCGGGGTTAACCCCTGCTGAGCGAAAAGCGTCTGCTGCCTATATTCCGGCGGTCTTTCTATTATTTATTGGTGGACTGGCATTTGGCTACATTATTTTTATTAAGCTTATTTTACCGTTTTTGCTATCATTAAATGACGGGATGTTCAATGAGCTTTTTACCGTTGACAAATATTTTAAATTTTTGCTGCGTGTAACAATACCATTTGCGATCCTTTTTGAAATTCCGATTATTGCTATGTTCTTAACCAGTCTTGGAATTCTCACACCCGATTTTATGCGAAAAACACGAAAATACGCCTATTTTGTATTAATTATTATCGGGGCAATTGTCACGCCACCAGACTTTGTGCTGCAAATTGTTGTGGCAATCCCACTAATCATTCTATATGAAATAAGTATTTCTCTCTCCCGGATCGTATACAGGAAAAAGCTGAAAAAGCATCAGGAATTCATGGAACAGGACAGCTTTGAATAGGGGTGATATATGTTGCGCTCATTTTACCATTATATGATGACATACCGGGGGAAAAAACAACCTGACAACAGGAGCAGACTCGCTGATTGGATGTTTTATGATCATGATTTTCCAAAACATGCAATAGATTATGGAGAAATTTCAAGCTACCTGGAATGGAATAGTCCATTCCCAAATGCGCTGATGGTGTTTGATGAAGTATGGGATCTATATAAACGTGATGAAGAATGAAAAACTCTGGAGCAGATCCGGAGTTTTTTTGTTAAAATGGAACTAATAGAGGAGTTCAAAGTCACCAGCCAATTTGGCGACTTTTTAACACGTACTCATAAGGGGATGATGAAGTGAAGCTCTTACATACAGCAGACTGGCATTTAGGTAAGATTGTTAACAGTGTGCATATGACAGAAGAACAAGATTATGTACTAAATCAATTAATGGAAATTGTGAAAGAAGAACAACCAGATTGTCTGATTATTGCGGGTGATTTATACGATCGGGCTGTACCGCCAAAGGAAGCTGTTGAACTGCTAAATAAAATGTTAACCACTTTGATTATTGATTGCAACATCCCGGTGCTGGCGATTGCTGGAAATCACGATAGCCCTGACAGGCTTGAATTTGGCAATCAGTTGTTCCGGTCACAGCAATTGTATATTGAAACGAAATTATCAGCACCGCTCATGCCAATTACGATTCATGATGAATTTGGTCCAGTACATTTTCATTTAATTCCATACGTGGAGCCTGCAGAGGTTCGGTCATTTTTTGATAACGAAGAAATTACATCCCATCATACGGCAATGGAAGCAATCATCGATCATATTAAACAAAACAACGACATGAAAGAGCGTCATCTGTTTATTGGACATGCTTTTTTGGCTGGTGGAATGGAGTCAGAATCAGAAGAAAGGTTGTCTATGGTTGGTGGAAGCCCCTATATTGATGCATCACTGTTCAGCGATTTTTCTTACGTTGCGTTTGGCCATTTGCATCAGGCACAGCGCATAACAAGGGATACGATTCGTTATAGCGGGTCGATCTTAAAATATTCCTTTTCTGAAGCAAATCACAATAAATCAGTTACCATTGTAGAAATGAATGAAACGGGACATTGTGATTTGCGATTGATCCCCTTAATCCCAAAACATGATATGAAAGTAGTTGAGGGATATTTCCAGGAGTTAATGGATTACCCGGTGGAGAATACGGATGACTTTTTACATATCCGGTTACTTGATGAAGGAGAAATTATCGATCCAATGAATAAGCTGCGGAGCATTTACCCGAATATCCTTCGACTTGAACGTAAGGGACTGGCCAGATCTGCCAGTTTAGGGGATTTACAGCAAATCAGACAGCAGCAATCAAAGTCACATAGCGAATTATTTTCATCCTTTTTTGAAGAGATAAAAGGAGCACCGATAACAGCGGAACGGAAACAATATGTCGAAAAAATTGTTACCCAATTACTAAAAGACGAGAGAGGGGAGTAAGATGCGTGCGATTAAACTATGTCTTACTGCATTCGGCCCTTATTTGGAAAACCAGGCAGTAGACTTTCGCGAACTGGGAAACGAGTCTATTTTTTTAATAACAGGCCCAACAGGTGCTGGAAAGACAACGATTTTTGATGCGATTTGCTACGCATTATACGGCCGGGCAAGTGGTTCTGACCGTGACCAGGATTCACTGCGCAGTCATTTTGCCAAAATGGCTGAACCAACCGAAGTACAATTCCGTTTTTCCCTGAAGCAAAAAGTCTATGAAGTTATTCGAAGTCCAAAGCAGCCTCGTAAAAAAGATCGGGGAGACGGATACACGGAAGAACCAGCTAAAGCGGTACTTTATGAAATTGTTGACGGAAACAGTGTATTAATTACATCCCGAATAAAAGAAGTCAATGAAACACTGGAGGAAAGACTAGGCTTTGATTATGAGCAATTCCGAAAAATGGTGTTAATCCCACAAGGTGAATTTCGTAAATTAATCTCGGAAAATAGCAAAGAACGTGAAGTGATTCTGCAAAAGATTTTCCGAACTTATTTTTATGAGAGAATGACCGATGCGTTAAAAGCAGAAGCAAAATCCCTAAAGGAAAAAATTAGTGAGTTAGACCGGATGATGGAACAGGAAATAACGAAAATCAGCTGGCAGTATGAACAAATTGAGGAAGCAGACTCCATGGAAGTAGTTACGGAGAAAATCCAGGCGGAAATCGCCTATACGAAGAAACAGCTTGACGAGCTGGCACGAAAAAAAGCACTACAGCAAGAAGCGTTGAAACAGGCCCAGCAAAAACTGCACGAAGGAAAGTCACTGGAAGAAAAATATGTGGAACAGGAAAAACTGAAGAAAGAACAAGCAGCATTACAGGAACGTTTACCAGGTATCATAAAGCAAAAAGAGCGACTGAATTTGGCAAAAGCAGCACAGGAAATTATTCCGTTTGAAAATCAAAGCAATGCCCGTAAAAAGGAATGGCAGGAGCAAAAAGAAAAATTAGCAAAACAGCAGGCAAAAATAAATCAGCTGGAAAAAGAATTTACGGAAACTGAGGTAGCCTACAAAGAAGCAGCTGATCGGGAACCAGAACGAGAGAAACTGAAAGAATCAGTCAAACAGGCCAAAGTTCAATTAGAACAGGTAACGAGTTTCTTGACATTGCAAAGGGAAGCACAGCAAATAAATGCGGCCAAGGACAAGTACAAAGCACAACGTGATAGAGTCGAAACGAAGATAAAGCAGCTGGAAAACGAGATTGAAAAAATAGAAATAAAGTTAAATGATGAACAGGAAATGACGAAAACATTTTATCTGAAGCGGGAAGAGCTTGAGAAGGGAAAAGAAAAAGTCAATCAACTGGAAAGCTTGTTTACTGAAAATAATAGACTGGTAGAATTACGGAAAAACTATCAAGTGATGCAGCGAGAACTCGATAAGCGAAAGTCTCGTCTCGAACAATTGCGGGATCGGTGCAATTGTAAGGAAGAAGAGCAGAAAAAGCAATATGCTACGTTAATGGCACATCATCTAGAGGATGGGAAGGCGTGCCCTGTCTGCGGATCATTGGAACATCCTGAAAAAGCTCGTGCACATGAAACAGCAGTAAGTGAAAATGAACTGGAACAGCTCAAATCAGAACTTCAGCAAAATGAACAGGAATACGTGGCTTTTCAAGAGAAGGTTTTAGTATGTAAATCAGAGGGACAAAGTCAACGCGCTCAAGTGCAAAAGCTTTTTGATTCATTAGGTAACGATTTGACAGAGCTTGAACAAAATACTATTCAGCATGCAATTAACAACTGGAGAAAAATTCTGTCAAATTTGCAAAATGATAAAGACAATCTAGCCAGACAGCTAACTATACTGGAAGCATTAAAAAAGCAGCGGATACAGTATAAAAATGACCAACAAAAATTTAAACAAACGTTTGATCAATTGTCAGAGACCTACCAAAGCACTGCAAATAAAGCGGTAAAGGTAGAGGCCAAACTGGAAGAATTGGCCAAGCAGTTACCGGAAACGATCAATGATGCTGCAAATTTTAGAAACCAAATAGAGCAAATGAAGGCTGTTTTAGAGCAGGAGTTATTACGTTGGGAAAAGATTCGCGAGCAGTATCAGCAGTCCCATGATCGTTTGCAAAAAGAAATAACCATTTTGGACCAACAGCAATTATTTACAAACAACACGAAGCAAAATTTTGACGAGCAATATAACGTATTTACCAATGCGGTATATAGGAATGGATTCTCCACTATAGAATCGTATCAGGAGGCAAAGCTTACTCCGGACGAACAACAGAAAATGGAAAATCAACTCACTGCTCATGAGACCAGGAGAGAACAGATACGCTATCGCCTTGATGAGTTGGCAAGGCAAATAAACGAACAGCCTAGACAAGACATTGAGACGTTAGAAGCGCAAGTTGATCGTAAACAGGCAGAATTCCAGCAAATAAGTGACAAGATGTACGCGCTTGAATTAAAACAACAAAACGACATACAAACGGAACAGAATGTAGCCAACCAATTTGATCAGCAAAAACAGTTGGCAAACGAATATTATTCAGTTGGAGAATTAGCCGAACTGGCAAATGGGAACAATCATTTAAAGCTTTCGTTCGAACGATATGTCCTTGCTTCCTTTTTGGATGAAATATTACTGCAGGCAAATGTTCGGCTTGACCGCATGACGGATCACCGTTACCAGCTAATGCGCAGCGGTCAAGTGGCAAAACGAGGTGCGCAAAGCGGGCTGGATTTGGAAGTGCTCGACCACCATACTGGCCAAAAGCGGTCTGTCAAAACACTGTCAGGAGGGGAAGGATTTAAAGCGGCACTATGTCTGGCATTAGGATTAGCGGATGTAGTACAGGCACATGCAGGTGGTGTGCAATTAGATACGTTATTTATCGATGAAGGATTTGGAACGCTGGATGAAATTTCCTTGCAACAGGCGATCGATTGTCTAAAAGATTTACAGGAGAGCAACCGATTACTCGGAATCATTTCCCATGTTCCACAGTTAAAAAGCGAGATTCACGCTAAATTGCTAATTACACCATCACACCAAGGTTCAAAACTAGCCTTTTCATTTGGGCAACATGAAATTAGCAAATCCATTGTGAAACTCTAGCATCATTGTTCGTTATTATTCGGCAAAAAATGATAGGAAACCTTGAAAACTTGTTGCATTTTGCGGTTGCCCGGGAAATACTAACTTGCTTATTTCCTATCATATTTCAGAATTTCGTCAAATTTGGAAGCCCCATAAAGGAAAGGGTTGGATTATAATAAAGGTATAAGCTACGAAAGAGGGGATACCATGTTATCTGTTATTTTGTTGGGGATTATTTTACCAGGTGCCATTGGATCGATTATTGCATCTGAGGTCATTGGTTAGACTACTTCTGAAAGGTCTTTATTGATCCTAAAGAAAGTATAAAAATTTGAACTCTATTTAGTTCGCAGCAAAGTGTGCCACGTCCAGCTCCAGCGCCCAGCGGCTAGTGGACAACACCCGCCTCCGTACGATAAGTCAACATCGGTTCGCTTCCAGCTCACCGTGTTTCCTTTATCTCCTACGGCTCAGTCCAGTCCATACGCCGCTAACCGGGCGCTTCCGCTTTTGTTTATAAAGACCTTTTCCTTTTTGCCTACACCCTTTACATATAGCTACGTACAATAATCTAGACAATGATAACGAAAAGAGGGATAAACATGGTATTCCCATTTCAGCGTCCAACCAACTTCCCGTCTGGCCAAATGCCAATGCGACCAGGTCCGATGCAGCGAATGCCTGGTAATCCAATGTTTCCAAGTCGGGGTATAAACGGTGCTCCGAGTGGCAATTTTATGCAAAACATGCTTGGCCGGTTTCTCCAACCACAAAACCTGCAGCAAGGAGGGGCTGCCCTGCCAACACAAGCTGGAGGTGGTCTTACCAACACCTTAAATAATGTACAGCAGGTATTAAAAATGGTCCAGTCAACAGCTCCAGTTGTCCAGCAGTATGGTCCGATGGTAAAAAATATCCCAGCGATGTTTCGCATGATGAAGGCACTTAAAGATACAGAGGATGAACCAGAAGAAAGTACCGAGGATCCGCCAAAAGAACAAGATACCAGTAGTAAAAAAGAAGATTCCGGCAATGATAAAAATGAAAAACAACAACCATCGACACAACCTAAAACGAATATGAAAGATGGCGAGTCCAAACCAATGTTGTTCATCTGATCTGTTCAAGTCACATAACTTGCTTTTTTCCCAAAAAGACGAAAAAATGGAAGCAAACATTGCAAAATGGAGGTTACAAAATGGCAGCTAATGAAGAAATTGCTACATTTGCTGGTGGATGCTTTTGGTGCATGGTAGAACCGTTTGATGAGCGACCAGGTATTATAAAAGTAGTGTCTGGTTATACAGGCGGGGAAACAGAAAATCCAACATATGAGGAAGTATGCTCCCACACAACTGGTCATGTAGAAGCAGTGCAAATTACATTTGACCCGGCAATTATGCCTTATCAGCAACTGGTTGAAACTTTTTGGCAGCAAATCGATCCAACCGATCCCGGTGGACAATTCAATGATCGGGGAGAGTCCTATCAAACAGCGATTTTTTATCATAATGAAAAGCAAAAAGAAATCGCTGAGGACGCTAAGCAAAAGTTAGCAGATAGCGGGAAATTTAACAAGCCAATTGTCACAAAGATTCTTCCCGCTAAATCTTTTTATCCAGCCGAGGACGAGCATCAGAATTATTATAAAACCAATTCCTTTCACTATAAATTGTACAAAAAGGGGTCAGGAAGAGCTGATTTTATCGAAGAAAACTGGAAAAAATCGTATGATAAAAGTAAACTAAAAGAACAATTAACACCAATTCAATACAATGTTACCCAGGAAAATGGAACGGAAACACCATTTCAGAATGAATACTGGGATAATGAAAAAGAGGGAATATACGTCGATATCGTTTCTGGCAAGGTATTGTTTTCATCCAAGGACAAATTTGATGCGGGCTGTGGCTGGCCAAGCTTTACCAAACCCGTTGACAATTATCAGGTGAAAGAAAACACCGATACTTCACATGGTATGATCCGTACGGAAGTAAGAAGCAGGGAGGCAGATTCACATTTAGGACATGTTTTCAATGATGGTCCAAAAGAGCATGGAGGACTGCGTTACTGTATGAATTCTGCTGCCATGCGCTTTATTCCAAAAGAAAAAATGGCAGAGGAAGGCTACCAAAGCTATTTATATTTATTTGAGTGAAGTTAACGGTAATTTAATTATGTAAACTAAAAGTAACGGAGTGGAAAGAAATGATCCATTTAAATTGGGAAAACAGCGACACAATCAAACAAATTAAATGTGTCCATGCAGATGCAAAAAAATTTATCGTCCATAACAAATTAACACCTGGAAAAGTGTACGATGTAAAAAATGAAACCGATGAATTTTATTTTATTATTGATAACAGTGAGCGTATTGGCGGATATTTAAAAACGTATTTTACGGAGATCAAATAACAGGGAATAGCCCTGTTATTTTTTTAAAAGATGGTTAAAATATTTTTGAATAATCATGTAACTTTTTGTCAAGGATTGAGATAAAAACCTTTTCTATCTTTAGCATGAATGCTATAATTGATTTATAATTTTTAATTATTCCATATTTTGTTTTTCACAAAGCTAAGCTGCAACATCATATGCCATACAAGGGACTGAATTGTATTGAAAAAAATATTTTTGGTTCGTCATTGTTCAGCTGTTGGGCAACATAAGGATTCGCCATTAACCAAGGAAGGGATAAGACAAGCTCGCCAGCTTTCAACCTTTTTTGCAAGACAAAACATTGAATTTGATAAAATTATTTCAAGTCCTTATTTACGTGCAATTGAGAGCATCAAACCATATGCAGAACAGATCAATTCCCGGATTGAAGTGAACGAAAACTTAAGGGAACGAATATTAAGTGAAGAACCAATTGATGATTGGCTGGATGTGTTGGAACAATCATTTATCGATCTTGACTTTGCTTTACCTGGCGGAGAATCGGGCAACGATTGTATACGCCGTGCTAATTCTGTTTTGGAAAGCCTCTATTCTGATAATGCGTTATCGAATATTATTATTGTCAGTCATGGAAACTTGATTACATTACTCTTAAAGTATTACGATAACACGTTTGGATTCGACCATTGGAAAAGGCTGAGAAATCCGGATGTGTTTGTTATAACCCTTGATAATGGTTTGAAAAAGATTGAATGTTTGTGGGATCTATAAGTAGAGACTTGCAAGCAGAATCGCCAAGCTCTCCTGATAGATAGCAGGAAATTGTTTAATCGGCAGCGGGTTAACCCCGCTCCCTAATTCAATTGTAAAACCAGGCCTTCCAAATTCCTGGATAAACCAGTCTTTAAAGCCTGCATAATTATCCAGGTTTTTAATTGCAGCATATCCGCTTACACGAACAAATTCTTCCACCATAATCGCCGAGATAGCCGGTTCAAAATTTTTAAACCCCCAATATATTTCCTTTCCCTGTGTATGAATAGCAAGTACCCGTGAGAAATTTTCTGTTTTAGCTAAATCAGCCATTGCAATAGCTTCCGGTTCTGACAACGGATGCTGTCCTGGATAGTCTCTCGGTCCAGGTGATTTCGTTTTTCGGTTCGCTTCTTTTTCCCATAATGCCGGATATTGTTTATTTAAATCGACTCCCCTAATATTTGCTTTCCAGTTTGAAAAGTCTTCCTCTGGATGATTTAGTATTTGTACTTCATCATGAAAAGAACCTGCTGCATCCAACCCATTTAACACAAGATTTACTCCATCCGGATTAACCATCGGCACAATGGATAAACTTGAATCAATGTACAGTGAAAGCAGATAGATTCCATTGATAGACTGATTATTTGTAAGCGATAACGCGTACTGATTCAAAAAATTCATGATAACGGCTGATGTTATCCATTCATTTGCATGGAATGATCCATTCACATGGACGTGCTTGTCTCCCATGCCAATTTGCAGCTCAATTAAATCTTTTCCCATTACTGATTGGCCAATTGATTGAGCGGTGATAAAGGGATAAACTTTGATGAGCTGATTAATCGCTTTTATCATTTCTTCATACGTATAATGATCAACATCCGTTACAATAAGATCATTTACCCGTTCCGGTATGAAAATTTGCTGCCCTGCTTGTATACTATAGTGGTTAACGAATGGATTTACGAGAGTCAGGGCATCCATTGGAATATTGTGGCGGATAGCAATCTTCCATAATGTATCCTCTTTATTTATGATGTATTCGCTTAAAATGTAACCTGGAATCTGAATGGTTTGTCCAGCATTTAGTTGCTTTGCATCTAGTTTCGGATTTGATTTTTCAATGAGTACGAACGGTATATCAAATAACTGGCTAAAATACCAAAGTGAATCTTTATTCCGAACGGTTACTTCCATTTTGCTTCCACTCCTCAAAAAACGGTTACTACACAATATGATTGCCTGAAGCAAAACATGAATTTTTTTACGTATACCTTGAAAGAAGCAAGGTTGTTAGGTAGTATATTAATATACAAATTTTAATTAAGATGATTTGTACATATATTCGGAACGAGTGAAGGGAGGGGACTTGCTTGGCTTTTGTCATTACATCACCTTGTAAAAATGAAAAATCAGGGGAGTGTGTAGAAGTATGCCCCGTTGATTGTATAGAAGAAGGTAAAGATATGTTTTATATTGACCCTGATATCTGTATTGACTGTGGAGCATGTGAAGCGGTATGTCCGGTTGAAGCAATATACATGGAGGATGAGGTACCAGAGGAAGAAAATGAATATATCGCGTTAAACCGGCAATTTTATGAAGACCGATAAGGAATAAAAGCCACTACTTTTATGTAGCGGCTTTTTTTAATAAAATGTTATCTAATCGTAAACCCATCAAAATCATTTGTGGCAGACTGAGACGTTTCTACCTGCAGGTCATCTACACGAATAAAGCGGTTAAAGCCGGATTTAAGTTTTGCCAGAAAACGATTGACATCTGTTTCCTTTCCGGCAATTTCCAACTCAACTGTACCGTCCGCTTTATTTTGTACCCAACCAACCAAATTATGCTCCAATGCCGCTTGGCGTGCCGCGTAACGGAATCCTACACCTTGTACACGTCCACTAACAATAATATGTGCTTGCAACCAAGACATCCCCTTAAATAATCTATTCCTATATGTTATTTTACCTTACAGTGAATGACCCCACCTTATCATCCTTTCGGAATGCTTGAAGGTAGGGCTTCCTGTTTCACAGACCATTGCATCTTAGGGGATTCCTAAGACGTCTTA
>BMJD01000068.1 GCA_014642895.1 Lentibacillus populi | reverse complement strand
GAAACATGCCCCTGCAAAAGGGGTATGCCGACGTTGGACGCAAAGTCCGTTCTTAGTCGGCCTTCCTCCTTCCCCGAACCGATGTTGACTTATCGTAGTGAAGGAGTGTGAAGTTTGCTAGGCTTTAGCGCTGGAGCTGGACATGGCCAACTCTGACGTAAGCAGAATAGATCCTAAATTTTTAAACTTTCTGTACTTACAAGAAAAAAAGTATTACCTTCCATGGTGGAACTAATAAATGCTGGGCGAACTGATCCAGAAATATCCAACGAAGCAATTCTTTTTTATATGCAAAATGATGATGTTACCATCTTTTTTCTCCCGTTAACAGAAGATATTACAAAGCTCTTTTTCTTTGACATTTTTGAGAACAAACAAAAATAAAATGAAACAATTATAATCCGTGATCGTATAGAAGGAAAAAAGGGAGTGACTAGAAATGGAAGAAGATAAAGGATGTATCAAATGTGGCAGCACAGATGCTGATAAAAAGGAGGTAGCAATGACCGGAACCGGGTTATCGAAAATGTTCGATGTGCAAAACAATCAGTTCATTGTCGTATACTGTAAAAATTGCGGGTACTCGGAATTTTACAACAAACGCAGCTCTGCGGGGAGTAATGTTTTTGACTTTTTCTTTGGCTGATCATATAAAAAAGGCTTTTACCACATTTAAGCGGTAAAAGCCTTTTTCTTTAAAATCCACCAAACATTCCGCCCATTCCATCAATTACAACGGAAAGGAAGGTTTTCGCGAATGATTGGATAAAGAATGAAAATAGTAAAAGGTTAATAAAGTAAATTCCCAGTAAAACATAAATACGGTCAAATCCCTTGGCTGGCTGCTCGTGTAAAATAATCGTCGGGATAATGAATATTAAACCAAACATGCTGATCATAATCAGGAATATTGACAAAGAAGTAAGTCCGATTAAAGCGAACAAAAATCCTGCAGCATACAATAGTAAAAAAGGAACTTGATAAGCACCGTACTTGCTAAGAACATCTGTAAAAGTCAATGCTTGAGCAGAAAACTTCACACCAGCAAATGTCAATGCCGCAACAACCAGGAACAGAATGATAAACTCAATTAATGGTAAAACAAAACTGTCAAAAAATGAGATCGATGGTTCTGATACTCCTCCGAAAAACCCGCTTGGAATAGATTCGCTAACCAAGCTGCTAAACGAGCTCATAAATAAATGAAGTCCTAACGCAATTAATAAAGAGAATATGACCATTGTTGCAATACTAGAGATTAAATCATTACTGTTTGCTTTTTTTGCTTCGCTTGGGCTTTTAAGCAGTGTAACAAAGAAATGACCAAAGTTTGAGCCTGCAGTTTTTAATTTTTCAACCGATTCGTTTGACTGCCGGGTTTGTTCCGTTTGCTCATGCTGAATGGTTGGCTGCACCTGTGGTGGTGTATTGATCGTTGGGTCTGCAGCTGCTGCATATTCGTCATTAGGCAGTTGCGCTCCGCAACTGGTACAAAACTTTCCCCCCTCTGTTTCTTGACCACAATTTGGACAATGCATAACATCACTTCCTTCATCATATTAACGGATAGTGGTCTGTGAATATGTTATCCGTCCTATATTAAGTATACTTTCGACAAACTTTTTGGAAATCCTCTTTCCATAAGGATTTTGTTTTATGCAGCATTAAATGTTTGATATGAAGGACAACTATAAACGAAAGTATACATTACACATTATAAATTATATCGGCAGATCATAAAAAAAGAAGGGGAAACTTCCCTTCTTTTAAAATTAATCATATAACTTATCAATATTTATTTGGGAAGATCGCTTCCGGAATTGGACTGCTCTTCTCGTTCTGTTAACGTTAGTTTAACTGTTTGCGGTTTGCCGTTCCGGTAAATTTCCAGTTGAATGGTTTCCCCGATTTTCGTTTCTGAGTACATGTATTTACGTAAGTCAAGAATAGAAGCTATTTCTTCATCATTTATTTTTGTTATAACATCAAATTGCTGTAATCCCGCTTTATCTGCAGGTGAGCCGGCTTCGACGTTCGCAATTACCATGCCGTGGTCAACTTTCTCCGGCAACTGAATGTTTTGCTGGTATTGCGGTGGTACTTGTTCTAGCGAAGCGGTGCTGATTCCAATAAATGGCCGGGCAATCTCGCCATCGGTTTCCAGCTGCTTCATAATTGATGAAGCTGAATCGATTGGAATGGCAAACCCGATTCCTTCGACAGCTTCTTGGGCGACTTTCATCGAATTAATACCAATAACTTCCCCGTCAGCATTGACTAATGCCCCGCCACTGTTTCCGGGGTTGATCGCTGCATCTGTTTGAATGACCTCCGTTACCCAATCAGGCTGTTTATCCCCGTTTGTATCTACCTTAACGTTACGTTGCAACCCGCTGATAATTCCCTTTGTAATCGATCCGGAAAATTCCATGCCAAGTGGATTTCCAATGGCGATTACGGTTTCACCGATTTCCAAATCTTTGGAGGAGCCTAATTTTGCTACCGTATCAATTTTACTGCCATCAATTTGCAATACTGCCAAATCGGTTAATTCGTCCGTTCCCAATACTTTCGCTTTGATATGGTCCTCATTATTCAGAACAACGTCAACCTCTTTGGCGCCATTGACAACATGATTGTTTGTAACAACATAGGCTTTCCCATTTTCTTTTTTATAAATAATCCCCGAACCGGAACCAACTTCCTGACTAGGCGCCCATACGCTTTGCTGTTGCTTGTTAACGACACCGACAACAGTTTTCGAAACTTCATTCATGTCGGCAGCAACATCAGCATCATCGGAAGCGATCGTATTGGATATTGCTGGCTCTGCTGGTTGATTATCTGCGCCAGCTGATCCGCTGTTATCTGTATTTCCGGTGGAATTCATTGGAATTATGTTCGTCAAAAATAAGGCTGCGACAATCACTGCCGAAATGACACCACCAATTATTCCGCTTAGTAGTGGGTGTGACGGTGATTTCTGTTTTTTGGATGAACCTTGTTTTGGCGGTTTTGTTAGGCCAGGACCTTTACCAGCCTGATCATGGTGAAATGGGCCTTGTTCCGTTTCAGATTGGTTGCTATTTTCCATTCCATTTGCCGGTTGCTGATTATGCCGTTGGTAATGATGTTCATCATTATATTCCATTTACATCACCTTCTTCATTATTATATTTCGATTTTATTGTATAAATTTCCTTTGGAAGGAATTCAGGATAATTGTAGAAAAAGTATGTAATTCCCTTTTCATTGTTCATATTCCCCATTTTGTGCAAAAATAAAAGTGTATAAACCAAACATTAAGGGGGTACTGTAGTTGAGTTATCATATTGGTGTAGTAGAAGATGATGCTAATATCCAAAATATTGTTTCCGCCTATTTGAAAAAAGAGGGCTTTACTGTAACGATTCACGATACTGCGGAAAACGCTTTGGAGTTATGGGAGACACAACCCCCGGATATGTGGATTTTGGATATTATGCTTCCGGGAATGGATGGGTATGACTTTTGCAAGCGAATTCGACAGGAAAGTGAAGTGCCAATCATTATTATCTCTGCCAAAGATGAAGAGGTTGATAAAATATTAGGAATTGAGCTTGGCGGTGACGATTATTTAACAAAACCTTTTAGCCCACGTGAATTAGTAGCGCGTGTTAAACGGTTGTTAAAACGGACCAATTTAACGATAGATGCAAATGATCCTGCGCAGGAAAAGGTAAAGGTCGATCAGTTATTAATTTATAAAGGGGATCGGCGTGTTTTTTGGAATGGTAAGGAACAAGACGTAACAACGAAGGAATTTGATATGCTCCTTTTGTTTGCAGAGAATGTGAACCGGGCTTTTTCCCGGGAAGAACTATTGGTGAAGGTATGGGGAGACGATTATTTTGGCAGTGATCGGGCTGTTGATGATTTAGTGAAACGAATTCGAAAAAAACTGGATGATATCCAATTGGAGACGGTGTGGGGCTACGGGTATCGTCTCCGTTCTGAAGAGGAATAGCTATGAAACTTCAACATCAGCTAAATGCAGCCTTTACGACATTGCTACTGGTGATTCTGACCGTAACCGGATTTGTTATTTATTCCTTAATACTTGATCTATTGGTACAGGATGAGCAACGGCAATTGAAGCAAAAAGGGGAGATCCTGGTCAGTATTCTAAATGAGGAGTACGGGGCACAGCAAAATGTTCAACAATTCAGTGACTTTTTACAGGATAAGGATTTGCAATTATTTCTCTATGACCGCAAATCGAATCGGGTCCTGGACTCCACATTGTCAAACAGGATTACAGCTGGACTTTTTTCGAATAATAATTTTGCCGATGATTCGAAACAGCTATGGGAATATGGCAATGATAAATATGTAACGTCAAGAATTTTATTTTACCCGCAAAGTACAGGACTTGAGCTTATATTATTAACGCCACTCAAAGATTTGCAGGCAGTACAGCATAATTACTTTCAACGGCTGCTGCTGGTGTTTGTAATTGGCGGGATTGCCGTTATTGTCTTAAGTTATTTTCTAACGAACAAACTCGTAACGCCATTAACCAAATTAAAATGGCAGCTGAAGAAAATTGAAAAGCGGCAATTCGATTCGTTAGAGCGCATTCAAGCTACAGGGGAAATAAAAGAGGTGGAAGAAAGTGTATTTGAGATGGCAGGCGAATTACAACGGTATATGAAATCACAGCAAGCGTTCTTTCAAAATGCCAGCCACGAACTAAAAACCCCGCTGATGACGATACAAGGTTATGCTGAAGGGATTCGGGATCGTATTTTTGCTGAACAAGATGAGGAAAAAGGCTTGGAAGTGATGGTGAACGAGGTAAAGCGGCTGAAGAAAATTATTAATGAAATGATTTTATTAGCTAAATTGGATAGTGAACAGGAAGTGTACCAACCGGAAGAGCTCGCTGTTACAGAATTAATTGATCAGGTTCTCGATCGCGCGTTACCACTAGTAAATGAAAAGGGGATCACGATTCAGCATAATGTAGAAGCCGGAGCTACCATTTACGCCGATCAGGAAAAACTGCTCCGGGCACTATTAAATATTACGTTTAACGGGGTTCGTCATGCAACATCCCGAGTAGCTATTGATGCCAAAAAAGAAGCAGGCAAAACGATTATTTCCGTTAGGGATGATGGTGCAGGTATACCAGAAAATTTAATTCCACATATTTTCCACCGGTTTGTCAAAGGTAAGAATGGGGAAACGGGTTTAGGACTTGCTATCGCCCGCGCAATTGTTGAACAATCGGGCGGAAGTATTAAGGTAGAAAAGTCGGATTTGGGTGGAGCTAAATTTGTTCTGCAATTTGAATCATAACGCTCAAAAGAAAAATAAATTTTTATATTTGGGCATTTTATGGTATAATTGTATGGTTTGATTCATCCCATCTTTATGGAAAGTAAAATCCCTGTTTTAAACTAGAGGGAAAAAGCGAGGATCAACCGTCCGTAAAGGCACGATCATAGGAACAAAGACGAAGAACGTCACTTCCTGTGACAACGTCTTTGTAAACCACATTGTGTGGGCCCCAACTAATAATTAGTGGGGAAGAACCCCTCAATGAATGAAGTTTCACTTTACCCGTAACGAAAGAGGAGCGTACTTTTATGCAATTAAGAGAAGATATACGGAACATCGCGATTATTGCCCATGTTGACCATGGCAAAACAACACTTGTAGATCAGCTGTTAAAATACTCGGGCACTTTTCGTGAAAATGAGCATGTTGATGAACGTGCAATGGATTCAAATGATATTGAGCGTGAGCGCGGAATTACGATTCTGGCGAAGAACACGGCGATTAAATATAAAGATACAGCAATTAATATTTTAGACACACCTGGTCACGCGGACTTTGGTGGAGAAGTTGAACGGATTATGAAAATGGTTGATGGTGTCTTGCTGGTCGTAGATGCCTATGAAGGCTGCATGCCGCAGACCAGATTCGTGCTGAAAAAAGCATTGGAACAAAAACTGACACCAGTCGTTGTTTTAAATAAAATTGACCGTCCGAATGCCCGTCCAGATGAAGTGATTGATGAGGTGTTGGATCTATTTATTGAGCTTGGTGCCGATGATGAACAATTGGAATTCCCAGTCGTATATGCATCAGCTTTAAATGGTACATCTGGAGAAGAGCCGGATAATCAGCAGGAAACAATGGATCCTGTTTTTAAGACTATTTTGCAACATATTCCAGCACCGGTGGATAATGCTGACGAACCTTTACAATTTCAAGTAACATTGCTTGATTATAACGACTATGTTGGCCGAATTGGAATTGGCCGGATATTTCGTGGGAAAATCAAGGTCGGACAACAAGTCGTCGTACTGAAAAAAGACGGCACGACCAAATCGTTCCGTATTAGCAAACTGTTTGGCTTTATTGGCCTTAAACGGATGGAGATACAAGAAGCAAAGGCTGGAGATATCATCGCAGTTGCTGGCATGGAAGATATTAATGTCGGAGAAACGATTTGCCCGCAAGACCATCCAGAAGCATTGCCAACGCTCCGGATCGATGAACCAACTTTGCAAATGACCTTTCTCGTAAACAATAGTCCATTTGCCGGAAAAGAAGGGAAATATATAACGTCAAGACGAATTGAAGAGCGGTTAATGAAGCAATTGGAAACTGATGTAAGTCTTCGAGTGGATCCAACCGAGTCACCTGACGCATGGGTTGTCTCTGGACGTGGGGAATTACACTTGTCGATTCTAATTGAAAATATGCGGCGCGAAGGCTATGAATTGCAGCTTTCCAAACCGAAAGTGATTATCAAGGAAATTGATGGGGTGAAGTGTGAACCTGTCGAACGTGTTCAAGTGGACATTCCGGAAGAATATACAGGCGGTGTAATGGAATCATTAGGTGCCCGTAAAGGTGAAATGCTTGATATGGTCAATCATGGTAATGGCCAAGTTCGAATCGAATTTAAAGTACCATCACGCGGGTTGCTTGGCTATACGACAGAATTCATGTCGCAAACGCACGGGTATGGCATTTTAAACCATACATTTGATTCGTACGAGCCACTCTATAAAGGTCATGTTGGAGGACGGCGTGAAGGTGTTCTCGTCGGAATGGAAAATGGAAAAGCGACCACATACGGGATCATGCAGCTTGAAGACCGTGGTGTAATATTTGTCGAACCTGGAACAGAGATTTATGCTGGCATGATTGTTGGTGAACATAACCGCGAGAATGACTTAACGGTTAATATCACGAAAGAAAAGCATCTGACGAATGTTCGCTCAGCAACGAAAGACCAAACGGCAACTATCCGAAAAACAAGAAGCATGTCACTTGAGGAAGCAATTGAATACCTAAACGACGATGAATATTGTGAAGTAACACCAGAGTCCGTTCGCTTACGCAAAAAAATATTAAACAAAAATGAACGGGAAAAAGCAGCAAAAAGAACTAAATTAGGGTGAGGTTTAAATCAAATCCGGTACAGGCATTGAATACGCCTGTACCGGATTTTTTAGTTAATTTTGGTTCTTTTCTCTTTTCTCATTCGGAATGTACTTTGTGAAATAGGCTGCGAAAATCAGACAGACGAACGATAACCCCCATGAGGCAATCCCGCTCCATTGATAGTCAAATCGCAGACCAATAATTAGAATTATTGCACTAAGAATAAGAAACATGGTAGATAAGTACCGTTTCATTTGTAACACCTCGGTTTGAAAAGCCCTCAATCGGTACAAAAATTAAAGGGTGAAACTAGGATAATATTTATAGTTATAACATAGGCTTTTCGCTTTTACAATGAGATTATCCTATTGGCCGGCAACATCCCGTTTTGTGAAGAACAGCCATGACACAGCGAGAAAAATTACATAATAAACGGCTAAAACAGTAATCGAAAAACCTAATGTCATACCCTCTATCAATGGTTCACCATATGCATATTGCCTTAGATCCGTGTTAGCAAATAAAATATATTTTGCAAAGGCCTTATCCGAAAAATAGCTAACAATGGAACTTCCGGCAAACATAAGGAAGATCGCCAGACCAATGGCAAGGGAACTTTGGCGGAATATTGACGAAATCATAAATGCGAATGTCGCCATCATTAACAATGTAACAAGCTGATAGCCATAGCCTTCTACAATTTGTTTCATAGGCGTACTATGACCAAAGCTACCGTCCATCTGATATTGTACAATTTGCTGGTCGAATCCGTTTACGCCGAAGAAAATGGCACCAACAATCCAGGAAAACAGTAATACCGCTAAAAGGCTAAAGAGCGCAAACAACAAGGTTGAAACATATTTAGAAAGTAATATCTTCGTGCGTGATATCGGTCTGATAAGCAGTAATTTGATTGTTCCCCATTTAAATTCATTGGCAATAATTCCTGCAGCCACGATAATTGTAAATAAGGTTACTAATGACAACAGCATTTGATTTTCTGCGACAAATTGCCATGCATCGTATTTTGCAGGCTGGATATCATGTTCCAGATAATAGTTGTTCTTTGCAATCTGATCAGAATTGAACCCTTCCATTCCTTCTTCTTTTTCCATTTCTTCCGTTAGTGAGGCATTTTCTTCCTGCAGTACTTCACGCCAGTCATTACCTTGATAATCCTCGTTCAGATCGCCAAATGAATTTGCCATAACGGCTAATCCAACAATGATTGCAGCCATTAATAGGTACATAACCCATGTAGATTTACGGATATAAATTTTTATTTGCTCATTATATAAAAGTTTCATAAAGCTACTCAATCGTATTCTCTCCAATCAAATCGAAAAATTTATCTTCCAGCGATGCCTTTGCAGCACCAACTTGATAGATAGATATATCATGCTTTGCCAGTGTTTGGATCAGCCTTGGAATGTCCTCTTTTTCGCTATGTAACAACAGCACCCCATCCTTGATTGCTGCCTCCACATTGTGTTCTGTACGTAAGAGCTCTTTTGCCTTTTCTAATGGTGTTACCTCCATTTGTACTTGTAGAGCCTGCTTCTCGGAAGGTGTGTCATGTAAATTCTGGGTGGAAATTAATTCGCCATTTTTAATGATACCGATACGGTCACACATTAGTTCAATTTCTGACAAAAGGTGGCTGGAAATGATAACCGCAACATTCTCCTGTTCTGCAAGGCTTCTAATATATGTACGAATCTCCCTGATACCGGCTGGATCCAATCCATTTGTAGGTTCATCAAGTATTAGTATCGATGGTTTATGCAATAATGCTTGGGCAATCCCCAAACGCTGACGCATCCCTAATGAATACTTGCCAACCTTATAGTTGATTGCTTTTTCCAGTCCGACAAGCGTGATGACTTCATTGATTCTTTCCTTGGTAACACCTGGAACCATACGAGCATAATGTCGCAGATTCTGCATCCCGCTCATAAACGGATACATTTCCGGGTTTTCGACAATCGCCCCGATTTCTTGAGCGGCTTGTTTATAGTCGCTTTTAATGCTCTTCCCCAAAATCCGGATATCCCCGCTGGTAATGTTCATTAACCCGACCATCATTCGGATCGTTGTTGTTTTACCAGCACCGTTGGGACCGATAAAGCCAAACACTTCACCAGGGTTAATGGAGAACGATAAGTCTTTGATAATTTGTTTGTTGCTGATTGTTTTGTTAACATCAAGTAACTGCATTGCTGGTTCTGCCATTTCTTCTTACCTCCATATCTTTTCTTTCCTTGTTTATACGATAACTGGCTAAAAAGGTTTCATTCGCCTGCAAATTCCATGTGAAAAACCCCTTGCTTTTTGTCGGAAAAGCAAGGGGTAAAAAATACCTTCTATTTCATTAATTTGGGATTCGCCCGTTTCGCTTCTTTCACTCTGGGTTTCCGATACCCACCGGCAATATCAGCTTGCTTAAAATCCTTTGTATAATGTACTTCCTGTGCATCGGAAAGCTGTTTGTTTTTCGTCGGCTGATACTGTGTATTTTGCATTGTTAACTATCCTTTCTCTTGAATTGTAGTGTTCAATTAAATGTATTCCCGATTTTGCCAAGCTAAAACTTTACGTTCGTTCCAGTGTGGATCCTGCAATGTAAAATATCGTTTGCTCTTATTTTTTAGTGAAACTCACCTTTGCTTGAGTATAGGCAGCAAGGGGTATAGAACGGTATAAAATATCTTTGATGGAGGTTTGCTCGGTGAGAAAGGAAAAAATATGGATTAATGTCCGGGACAGTTTTTGGTTTTTACCTGCCATTTACGGAGTTATGTCAATTGTTTTAGTGGTTGTTGTGAACAGTGCAGATTCATGGATTTTGTCGCACTTAAAGGAACAACTTCCCAATATAGCATTAACCAGCAGTAACGTGGCAAAGGAACTATATGCTTCACTGGTCACTGCCATTTTAACGATGACAACGATCAGTTTTTCGGTAATTATGGTTGTGTTAACCACCTATACAACACAGTTTTCGCCCCGGACACTGCAGGATTTTATGCGAAGCAGCACAACCCAGCATGTGCTCGGAATGTATTGCTTCGGATTCGTGTTTGCCTTGCTGCATCTGCTTCTCGTTGGAAAAGGCAGCATTGTGATAGGGCCAATATTGATGGGAATTATTGCAATTATGGTTCTGGGTTTTTTTGTTTACTTTATTCATCATTCCGCGAGATGGATTCAAGTGAATAATTTGATTTCAAAAATTCGGATCGATGGTTCAAATGTGATTAAGCATGCTTATCAGCAGCAGGATTATTTGGAATATGAAGAATGGAATGAAGGGGAAGTTCGGTATTTGCAGACACAGACTAAACGGCACGTCTGTGCTTCTAAATCGGGGTATGTACAGGAAATTGATTGGAAAGGGCTGGTTAATTGGGCAAAGCATGAGAATTGTATTGTCCATTTACATGTGCAAATTGGGGATTTTGTCTTAATGGATTCGCCCGTTATCAGTGGAATCAATTTAGACCAGTGGAAAAAATTGGACGACATTCAGCGATACTTAATTATTGGCAATGAACGAACCGATCTTCAAGATGTTGAGTTTTCACTGCAAAAATTGGTGGAAATCGCATTACGGGCTATTTCCCCGGCCATAAATGATCCACACACAGCGATTAACTGTATTAACCGGATAGGAGCCTTGTTGAGTGAGGTCAGTACCAATTATAAGGAAATTTATTATTTGGCAGATAAAGCGGGGAATTTGCGTGTGATTAATGAACCGAAGAAATATGAGGATTATTTATATAAAAGCTTTTATCAAATCCGCCACTACGGGAAAGACGATGTTTCTGTGCTGTACGGTTTGATTGAAGTGTTATATAAAATTGCATTCGTCAGTAACAAAAAAATTAAACAAAAGATATGGCGATTTCATTATTATATTGTTGATGTAATTGAATGGGATACACTATCGGAATTGGATCGACAGCATTTGCAATCAATTTACCGTAAATTCAGATCGTGCTACGGTGAATAATAGGATTTCAAGTTGATGTCGTCTTTTGTCATTCATATGTTATGATGAAGAAAAAGCCCTAAGGAGAAAGTTTGGATGAAAAGAGGAAAATTAGCCACCGTCTTTGTACTGGTTATTATTTTTTTGCTAGCTGCTTGTGCTAATGATAAAAAAGTAGATATAACGACGGAAAAGCAACGTGATAAGGAAGTAACAAAACCTGTAGAACCAAAGGAAACGGTGAAGCAAATTACACTTTCGGCGATTGGTGACATATTGATTCATGATAGAGTATATAATGATGCAGCGGTGGAGGATGGGTACGATTTCCTGCCAATGCTTAGGAAGGTCAACCCTTTTTTAAGTGATACAACCATTACGATCGCGAATCAGGAAACGATGATCGGCGGGGAAGAGATTGGGTTATCCTCGTATCCCGCGTTTAATAGTCCAGTTGAGGTTGGCTATGCATTAAAAGATGCTGGAGTCGATGTTGTCTCAATCGCTAATAACCATACGTTGGATCGTGGCGAAAAAGCAATCCAGCAGGCGATTAAGAACTGGGAAACAATTGATATGATGTACACGGGAGCATATAAAGATAAGAGAGATAGTGAAAATATCCGAATCTATCAAACCGATGCGGGGATATCGGTCGCTTTTCTAGCTTATACGTACGGGACAAACGGGATTCCTGTTCCGGACGGGAAGGATTATTTGGTAAATTTAATTGAAAAAGAAGTCATGGCTGGTGCAATTAAAGAGGCGAAGAAGAAAGCAGACGTGACGGTACTAAGCCTTCATTTCGGCGACGAATATGAGCGCATGCCGAATGATACTCAAAAGGATCTTGCACAATTTGCCGCCGATAACGGTGTCGATGTTGTCTTGGGGCACCATCCGCATGTCCTGCAGCCGCTGCAATGGGTTAAAGGAAAAAAGGGAAATAAAACTCTTGTCGCGTATTCACTAGGAAATTTTTTATCAGGGCAGGATGAATTTTACAATCGAATCGGCGGGATTTTGAAATTCACAATTAAACAGACCACTAAAGAGGATGGGAAAAAGGAAATAGAGGTAGTCGCTCCGAAATTCATGCCGACATTTGTAACATTTCACGATGAAACAGATTACAGGGTAGTCCCTATGTATCAACTTACCAATGGGGAATTGAAGGATGCGGATAAACATTATCAGGAGATACGGGAGCACATGTCACAGTGGATGCCAGGGCTTGAGTTTGTAGAAGAGTGAGAAGGGATATATTTTGGGGGAGAGGAAAAGTGATGATTCCAATAATTTTTACCATATTAACAGTCGTTGGTCTAATCGTTTCTACATTTGTACTAGCCCAGAAAAGAAAGCGGAAAGGTATAACAGGCATAAAAAGTGCATTATCATCTATTTGCCTTTTCCTGGTTGCAATAACGAACCTTTTGGCATATTGGCTGAACTTTTCAGGAATCGTCAGTTGGGGATTACAATCGCCCTTTTAATGCTAGGAGCTTATTATACAAAGTATCTTCCTTCACCTGAAAAACAATCATATAGCTAAGAAGAGGGAGCTGAAGTAATGAACGAAGAATACTTTGTTGGCTGGGGTACGTTATCTTTGATTAATGCAGGTATCGCCCAGGGAAAGAATAGAAGTGGATTAAACTGGTTTCTTGTCTCTTTGTTGCTTGGACCGGTTGCTACATTAATTTTGCTCATGGTTGAGAAAAGGTCAGATCAAGATGATTAATGGATTGGCATATAATGGGGAAGGGAGAGATTTTTAATGAATGATGATAAGGAATGTACAAAATGTGTCGGAAGGGAATTTGGAACAGGTAAACAGGCTGGTTATGCCAAAATGAACTCTGACCGTTTCAATTTGGGTTCGAATATTTTACATACGATTTGTACGAATTGCGGATTTATAGTGGAGAGTTATGCAGAGAAACCGAAAAACTTTAAATAGAAGGATAGGTAAAAGAATGCGGTATTATAGTGTACGAATGAAAAAGAGGCACGTGTTTACGAAGTAGGTTGATATTCGAAACGGTTGATTATTCATTAAAAGATAGATTTTTCAGTGTTTTCTTGGCAGATAAGAAAGTATAGACTTTCTTATCTTGCATAAGTGCAACCAAGGCATTCGCCCAAAGGCTTGGCGAATGCCAAGTTTTCTAAAATAAACTATTGTATAGTAGAGGCAGACAGTGAAGCAGGGTGAGGCGCACATCCCTTAACAGATGGGAGGTGCTGGCAGTACATCCCCAGGAAAGAAAGGGGGTGGATGCCTGTGATATCAATTGAGAAAACACGGGAGTTGATGATTTTATTCGCAACTCTTGCTGTCTTGATTGTGAGCAGCCATGAAAAAAGTAATCACCCTGTAGACTCTAATCAAGGGGTAATTACTTTTTCACCCAATAAAAGTCGCCACATCCTGTGGTAACTGTTTAGAGTCGTAAGTAGCAGCTTACGGCTCGTTTTTATTATTATCTTCTATTTTTATTATATGCAATATCAATTAAAAATACAACCTTTGAGAATTTAGTGTATGTGTCAAGTTTTTCTCGACGTTGCTTTCATACCAATATTTCAGGCGCTCCCATTTTGTACACCTTGTTCGGCTACCGCGCTGTCGCTTGCTGG
>BMJD01000067.1 GCA_014642895.1 Lentibacillus populi | reverse complement strand
CCCGTTACTTAATCCAGGTGCAGCATGATATAAAATCACCTCTGTTCTATTTATACCATAGGTTGAGGTTTATTTATCATGTCCGATACTTGAGTTAACATGGGTTATAGACGGGCGCTTCCACTTTTATTAGGTAAATAATTTGACCGTATTAGCCGTAATGAATTCAGCATTACGATAAGGGTTGCCCCCATATCGGCTAAAATAGCAATCCATAATGTTAAGAGGCCAGGTATTGTTAATAAGAGTGCGATCAGTTTTAATCCGAATGCAAGACCGATGTTTTCTTTAATAATCCGTAATGTTTTTCGGCTAAGGTCAATAGTATATGGCAGTTTTGTCAAATCGTCTCCCATAAGGGCAATATCAGCAGTTTCAAGGGCTGCATCTGTCCCGGCACCCCCCATTGCGATGCCAACTGTAGCGGTTGCAAGCGCAGGGGCATCATTCACGCCATCCCCGATCATGGCAGTTTTACCATGTTGTTTCTGCATGGCCTGAATAGTACGCAACTTATCTTCCGGCAGCAAATTTGCTTGGACATTGGTAATACCAATCGATTTTCCGATCGCCTTACCAGTTGCTTGATTGTCGCCAGTCAGCATAACGGTTTCCTTGATACCAGTTTGCTGCAGTTGTTTGATAATTGCATGACTATCTCCCCGGATTTGGTCGGCAATCCCGAACAGCCCCAATATTACGTTATTGTTGGCAAGAAGAACAACTGTATTCCCGGCGTTTTGCAGCTGATTAATTTTTTCCAAAAGATCAGCTGATAAGGCTGCGTGACCGTTGAACAGGGAAGGGCTGCCGATTTGATATTCTCTTCCTTCAATCCGAGCAGTAGCTCCTTTGCCAGTAATCGAATGAAAATCAGTCGCGATTATTTTTTCACAGGAACGTTGTTTAGCAGCCTTCATAACCGCTTGTGCTAATGGATGCTGGGAAAAATGCTCAATCGCTGCAGCATACGAAAGTATTTTTTCTGCTGTATTTCCAGCTAACGGCACGACTGTTGTGACCTCTGGCTCTCCTTTTGTCAGTGTACCAGTTTTATCAAAGGCCATTACTTGCAGGCGTCCGGCTTCTTCTAAATGAATCCCGCCTTTTATTAACACACCGTTGCGCGCTGCATTTCCGATTGCCGTTACGATGGAGACCGGTGTGGAAATGACTAAGGCACATGGACAGCCAACAACAAGAACGGCTAAACCTTGATAGATCCATGTTGACCAGACAGCACCGAATAGAAGGGGAGGTACAACCGCTACAAGAAAAGCGATGAGCATGATCGCCGGCGTGTAATAGTTAGCGAAACGATCGACAAACTTTTGTGATGGGGCCTTTTCAGCCTGTGCTTCCTCTACTAAATGAATGATTTTGGCGATTGTAGTGTCTTCTGCCCGTTTTGTTACGCGTACCTCCAGTGATCCTTCTTCATTCAATGTCCCGGCAAATACCTCATCACCCTGCGCTTTGAAAACAGGAATCGACTCACCAGTTATCGATGCTTGATTGACGGACGATGTTCCACTAACAATCTGGCCGTCCATAGCAATTTTCTCACCAGGCTTCACGATCATCGTATCGCCGATTACAATATCTTTTACTAGAACAGTTATAAATTCGTTATCTCGTTTAATCGTAGCTTTGGATGGGGCGGTATTAATGAGCGACGTGAGCGAATGCCGCGCCTTATCCATCGAATAGCTCTCTAATGCTTCACTCAGCGCAAACAGGAAAACAACAACCGCTCCTTCTGCCCATTCGCCAATTAGCACAGCTCCGATAATGGCAACGGTCATGAGTGTTTTCATATCAAAATCAAGATGGAGTAAATGGCTCAAACCTTCTTTAAAAAGGGTCGTTCCACCAACAATGATGGCAATCGCGAAACTGCCAATTGACAGGAAATGGGCTTCATCAAATGCGAAACGAAATGTGTATCCGATAATGATAAAGACAAGCGATAGAAGGGTAGGGATGTTCGCCCGTTTTTTCCAGAAAGGTGTGTGATTTTCAGCAGGCCGTTGTGTTTCCTGGTACACTTTAATCCCATCAAATGCACCTGCTTCTTCTAATTGCGCTACTGTTACTTTCCCCTTAACCTTCAGCTTTGCGGCACCAAAATTTAATTCAACACCTTCAACCGTAGAGATCCCCCGGACATTATTTTCAAATTTGGCCGCACAATTCGTGCAGGACAAGCCTTGTAACCGGTACGTATTTTCCTCACTCATGTTACTCATGTTCATCTTCCTCTCCGTGAGCCAGGGCAATGTTCACGAGTTGATGGATATGCTCGTCGGCTAATGAGTAAAAAATCCGTTTTCCCTCACGCCGCTTCTTCGCTATATTCATGTTTTTCAGTGTGCGTAAATGATGAGATGCTGTTGCGTTGCTTGATCTAATAATGTTGGCAACGTCACAGACACACAGCTCATCCTCAAGTGTCAGGGCATAAGCTACTTTAAGCCTTGTTGCATCTGACAACGCCTTGAAAATCAACTCAACACCGACGATACGCCTGATTTGTGGCCTGATTTTCTTGACTACTTCCTCGTTATAACAATCAACATCGCACATATCAGTATTTTTTACCTGGTTTACTTGTTCACGCAATTTATTCACCTCATTCAAATGATTGTTTGAATGTTTATTTGTATGTAGAATAACGCGTTTTTGTGTGGGTGTCAATGGATTTTATTTTTATAATTTTGTGTTAAAGTATATAAAGAGAAAGCTTGTATTTTTACGAAAAGGCTCTAGTTAGTAAGCTGGACCTATTAATTTAGTAGAGAAAGAGGGCGAGGGAGTGTGTTCAATGAATAGAGTAGATGTGGTATATTCGCTTATTTATGATGAAATACAGGAAAAGGTGCTGGTAGTGAAAAACATCAAATACAATAATTGGTCTTTACCAGGTGGGTCTGTTGAAACAGGTGAAACCTTGGCACAAGCAGCTATACGTGAAGCCAAAGAGGAAACAGGGTTAACGATTAAGATTGATCACATACTTGCTGTTAACGAAGCTTTTATGAAAAATGATAACAATCATGCAATTTTTATCACATTTAAAGCAAAAATAATTGGCGGTGAAATTTCAATACAAGATACTGAAACAATATCAGAAGTAAGATGGGTTGATTTAAAAACAGCTGACGAAATGATGCCATATCATAAAAATGGGATTGAGTATTTGCTAAATAAATCAGTTCCATATGTATTTGAAGGAGTGGTAGGTTAATAAAAAACGAGTTCGGTAAAAGGTCTTAACTCACTGGCTAAGATGATGACTGAAAAGAACGGGGCTTGCAGAGTTATTACAATTTGGGAGACTATCAAGATTCCAAACATCTCCATTGGCATATAGTCTCCGGCCAACCTTTGAAATAAATTGTAGGTTTTAAAAGCTGGAAAGGGTCATTATCTATGGATGTGTTAATAGAGAAATTACAGATTGCGGATGCAGAAGAGTTATATAGGTTTGAACTTGAAAACAGAAGCTTTTTTGAAAAAATGGTACCAACACGGGGCGATGACTACTATAGACCTGAGATATTTAAAAGAAGGCATGTAGCTTTACTTGACGAACAGGCTCAAGGAGGTTCAAATTTCTATTTGATTAAAGATAAAAATGGTTCAATTCTTGGGAGAATGAATTTAGTTGATATTGATAAATCGAAAAAAGTTGGGCATCTGGGCTATAGAGTAGGACAGGTACATACTGGAAAAGGTATTGCGAGTATGGCATTGAAACTGTTACTAGATATTTCCGAAAACAAGGACATAAAACAGATTAAAGCGAAGACGACAACTAATAATATACCGTCCCAAAGGGTTTTAGAGAAGAACGGTTTTGTGCTTAGAGCATACGGTGATGATGAATTCGAAATGAATGGGGATAAATTGAAATTTGTTTATTATTCGTGGGATAAAGGTTTATCCTGTCACTAATTTACTCGAAATGTTGAAAAGGAGAGTTATTAGAAAGGGGATAATTGGAAATTGCTAAGGGAATATATTGAGTTAGAACGGTAATTTTACATTACTATTTAACAGGATAGTAGTAAAAACCAGTCATGTAAATCAACCATTCATCAGCTAAAAAAGCTTTGTTCGGTTGAAGCTGGATTGTTTTCAAGTGTTTAGAAGACCTTAACGGTAAAGATAATTCGCAAAAGGTGAGGGATAGAAACTGGATAATTCAAATATTAATTTCACTGATAGAGTGCTAAGGATAAGGGAATGGAGTATATCATGAAAATAAATCAACAGAAACTTTGCTCTAAGAGAATTAAATATGTTATTAGATCTGCAATCGAAAAGGACGCAACGGAATTATCTCAGTTAAGATTACAAATTGACGGGGAGACTGAAAATTTGGATAGAGAAAGAGGGGAGGCATATATTGATGTACCAGGATTTCAGCAGATGATAAAAACGGACACCGAGAATTCAAGGAACTTATTTTTAGTAGCTTTAGTCGATGATCAGATCGTCGGATTTTCAAGATGCGAGGGCGTATATTTAAATAGATTTTCTCATAAAGTAGAATTTGGAGTATGTGTATTAAAAGCTTTTTGGGGATATGGGATTGGGAAAAATCTTTTAAAAGAATCTATTGCCTGGGCTGATTCCTATGGAATTAAAAAAATTACATTGAGTGTTTTAGAAACAAACGATAAAGCTGTTAATCTTTATAGGAAATTTGGCTTCGAAATAGAAGGTGTATTAAAAAAAGATAAACTTCTTTCTGATGGTAACTATTATAATACCATTGTTATGGGGAGATTTAATGACTGAAGGGGGGCTTAATTGTGAGGTGTACAAGCATTTTTCGAAAATAACTAAGAGGCTTTGTAAGAGGCGCCCCAATTACAAAGCCTTCAACATTAAGATATGAAAACGCAAATAATACCAGCGATAAAAACAATTGGTGCAAAAAACCACCAAGATCCTGTAAAATCCTTCTTTTCTGTGTTTATGTTGCATCCCTCTGTTTTCTAATCATCAAGCAATTCCTGATTCTTTTTATATGACTTTTTCAAAGATAGGTAACCCCAGGCGAATAAGAAAATGGCGGCTAGTATGGCAGGGCCAATTATATCAAGAACACCTTCCCAATCGGTAGGGAACCCCTGAATAATGATATAGGCAATTGGATAAATGGCTAAATAAATCAAACTTCGCATAAAGATCGCCTTTTTTTCTTTTTTATACCTCTTCTTCGTCGTGATATCGGGATATTCGATACCAGCAAATGTATAGCGAAGCAAAATATACGATGATAAAAACAGCAGTGCAAAAATCGCCAGACCAAATGCCGGTATATCAAGGTCAATAATGAGTAAATCAATAATTAAATAGAAAAACAACAGCGCAAATAAGATAAAAACAGCCTCTGCCATAAAGTAAAGCATTTTTCTTTCCTTATATTCATCCTTAGGCAAAAACGTCGCAATCCATGATTTTTCCATTCTAGTTTTCCTCCCAAAATAAGTCATCCAGTGTTTTATCCAATGTTTTTGCAATGGCTATGCAAAGCTGCAGGCTTGGATTATATCTTCCTTTCTCAATCAAGCCAACTGTTTGGCGCGTAACCCCTACTTTACTAGCCAGTTGTGCCTGTGTCAGCGATTTCTCTGTCCTCGCTAATTTAATCCGGTTATTCATAGATTCACCATCCATGTAAACTATATATGTCATTATGTAATTTATATATTACATTGTTGCGATCGAAATGTCAATATTTTTCTGCGGCTTCTGGATCCGCTGATCAAACGCCAAAAGCCGCTGATCAAGGTCCAAAAGCCGCCGATCAAACGCCAAAAGCCGCCGATCAAACGCTAAAAGCCGCTGATCAAACGCTAAAAGTCGCCGATCGAACTCCAAAATTGCTGATCCCGAGCCAAAATCTACCGCCCGCAATCCAGGAAACCACCGATCCAACGAAAAAAGGGCATCCGTATCATAACGAACACCCAGGTCAAACATTTATCCAATTTCACTTGTGTTTTCGTGAACGGCCCTGTGACAACGCCTGCACTAGCACGTCCTCTGCGTCGGAAAGCCCAGCTGAATGAAATTTCACTTTATAGAAAAACATTATGGTAATCAGAAACGAAATGTCTTCGTTTTAACAGTAAACTTTTTCAGTGCCGCTTCATCGATGTCGTAACCAATTCCCGGCTTGTCTGGAACCGTAATCACCCCATTTTCAACGATTACTTCAGGACGAATGATGTCTTTTTGCCAGTAGCGGGATGAGCCTGCCGTATCACCAGGCAATGTGAATCCCGGTAATGTCGTTAAAGCAATGTTATGGGCACGTCCAACCCCAGCTTCGAGCATGCCGCCACACCAGACATCGATACGTTGTTCTTTACAATAATCATGGATTCGTTTCGCCTCGGTAAGTCCACCGACACGGCCAATTTTAATATTGATAATCTTGCAGCTTCCCAATTGGATTGCCTTTTTGGCATCCGCCAGCGAATGAATGCTTTCATCCAGACAAATTGGTGTTCTTAAAGCTTTCTGTAGCTTCGCATGATCAACAATATCATCATGCTCCAATGGTTGCTCGATCATCATTAAATTGAGGTCATCCAGCTTTTGCAGATGCGTGATATCCTTAAGCGTATAAGCTGAATTGGCATCGGCCATAATTGGTAAATCAGGGAAGTGGGCACGTACCTCCTGAAGTACGTTCACATCTTTACCCGGCTTTATTTTCAATTTAATCCGTTTATAGCCTTCCTGGGCATAATGATCAATTGTATTTAACAGATCTTTCACAGTAGGTTGAATGCCGATGCTGATCCCCACATCAATTTCGGTCTTCTTACCGCCGAGTGCCTTGGCCAGGGGGAGATGTTTACGTTTGGCGTATAGGTCCCAAACCGCTCCCTCAATTGCTGATTTCGCCATGTTATTTCGCCGTATTGAAGAAAAAAGGTCTGAAACATCATCGGGGTGATGGATCGTATTTTCCTGTAAAATCGGGATCAAGAAATCCTCGACCACATGCTGATTCGTTTTAACCGTTTCCTCGCTGTACCAAGGACTGGAGAATGCGACTGATTCACCAAATCCGCGATTTCCGTCCTTATCAACCGCTTCGAGGATAAAAAATTCCTTGTCTTGAAACGTACCGAAACTGGTTGTAAATGGATCGTTTAACCGCATATTCAATTTGTGCAGTTTTATTTCTTTCATTGGAATTGTCATGTTGGATCGCCTCCGATTAGTTGAAAAAATAATAGCTTACTTGTTTAGCAGGATCCCGAACAAGATCAACTGCCTGGTAACCTTTCGAAAATAGTTTTTTAAAAACGTGTCTTGTTTCATAGCGCCATGCTTTAGCAACTGCAATATCCTGATGCTTAATTGCTTGGAAATTTTCCGGGATAGCAACGAACCAGCCATATTGACCGTTTATTACAATATCATTCACCACCGGAAACCCATCATCATTTCGATCAAGTAATACACTATCCTCATCAAATGTTGTTTTCATTACAGGGATTTCTTTGTTCAGCCACCATTCGATTTGAATCCGGTCCGTTGGCAGCCCTTGATTTAGCCCATCATCCATTTTTCCATAATGATTAACATGGTAATGGGCACCGACCGCGCCGATTTTGTGCAAGTTTAAATATGCATTTAAACTTTCCAGCGGGTCAAACGTCCATGTTATCATCGCGTAACCTTTTTGTTTTGCCAGCTCGGCCTGCTTACATTTCATCAGCAACCCAAGTCCATCCTGCCGATATACAGGCAGAATCCCGAGCATATGGGAGCATAAATAAGGAATATCCCCAGCAAACCCGGCAAAGCTGTATAAAAACCCAATCATTGTTTCCTGTTTGAATGCTCCTAAAATGATTCCGCCGTTATTTAATGCCGTATAAGTTTGATGAATGGGGATAGGCGGCATATGCCATACTGCCTTTTCCACATGTTGCATTTCAGTTAGTTCATCTAATGTTGTCAGTTCTCGGATTTCGATTTGTTCCGTCATGAAAGATGCTCCTTATAGCTATTTTTCCACTGTTTTTACTAAGGCGTTCGTTACGATTTCCACTGCCTGTGGGATACATTCGTGTTTAAAGGTCATGTCCGGATGATGCAGTCCCGGCTCTAGATCACAGCCAATTGCCAGCATCGTTGCTTTTAATGCAGGACGCTTTATTGTATAAAAATGAAAATCATCACCGCCGGTCGTCGTAATGGCGGGTGCCAAATTGTCTTTTCCAACACAATCGACAATCGCCTGCTGCATGATTGCTTGTGCTTCGTCATTAGTGACAGCCGCTGCAACACTGTCGCCAATCTTTAAATTAATTGTCACGTCGTGTAAATTAGCAAGCATCATGGTGATCCGGTTGACCTTATCAATCAGCAGGTCCATTACTTCGTTTGTTTGGGCTCGAATATCCAATGAAAAGGTTGCGTTTCCTGGTATAATATTCGGGCTCTTCCCGCCGGCATGGAACGTCGTCATTTTCACAGAATGGGGAATCATCGGATCAATTTGGATATTATTCAAATGCTGAAATAGTTCACTCCCAACCTGAATTGCATTTACATTTAAATGCGGCCGGGCACCATGGGCATCTTCTCCATGAATGGTCCCTTCCGCAAATCGTGCAGCACCATGTCGGATTGCCGGTGCAAAATACCCGTGGCGCAGTTCCTGTATTGGACGAAGATGCATCCCATACAAAAAATCAACATCGTCAACAACGCCCTTTTCAACTAGTGATAATGCTCCGTTGCCTTTTTCCTCGGCAGGCTGAAAGATGAAGCGAAACGTTCCTTGTTTCGGATAAGCATTTTCCAGCAAATAAAATAAGGATCCGATTGCAATCGTCATATGAGCATCATGACCACATGAGTGGTTCGCTTGAAACACGCCATCAACTTCCTGCCATAATGCATCCATATCAGCACGTAATGCGACAACTGGTTCACCCTGACCTATGTCAATAATTAAGCCTGTAGTATCGTCAAACGTTGTAATCCGGCAGTCCCGATTTTCAAATAATTGTTTAATGTATGTAGTTGTTTTTTGTTCCTCCCAGCTAATTTCCGGGTTTTGGTGTAAATGGGCAAAAACCTCATTTAACCTTGGTGTTAATTGTTGAATTGCGGTATTCATTTACATACTCCTTTCCAAACAGCGATTTGGGCACTTATTTCATTATAATAAATATGTGAAGGAAATCCGTTTATTAGGTGTTACTTTATCACAAAATCATTATATGCACTAATAGAGGATGTTCAAAAAGTCCGGTAAAAATGACGCTTCGAATTTCTTCGTTGGCAAAGGGGATCTTCTGCTAAAACCACCCACGACAATCGCCAACAGCAGAAGTCAGCACGTCCTGTGCAAGTCCGCTCTTCATGTACCTTTTATGTATACTCCAGTGCCAGGAGCTACGCCGCCTCGAACTTATCGATCCTCTTTATCCTCGTTGTTTGAACACGCTCTAATAGTAAATTTTTAGATAATTGATTATGGGAGCAGCAAATGATCATTTTAACCTTTATTCATGGAGCAAGGGGGATAGTCGTTAGAAACCATTCCACTCGTAAAGGCATATGATCTACTATGACTTTTAGAAAGGCGGAATAACGATGTACTATCCCTATATGCCACCACAAAACCGGCAGCAAAAGGGCCGAACAATGAAAGTTACCGGTACCGCAACTGTTTCGGCAGAGCCAAATCTTGTGACAATCCAACTAGCCATTGTTACAGAAAACAATGAACTTACCCAAGCCCAACAGGAAAATGCCCAAAAGGTGGAAAAGGTTATACAAAGTCTGCTGCAACTTGGAATTCCTAGAGAAAATATACAAACTGCCGCATATACGATCCACCCGCATTATGACTATGTGGATGGAAAACAAGTGTTTAGCGGCTATGAAGTAACACACGCACTTACGGTAAGAATAGAGAATATTGATCAGGCAGGTGTAATTATTGACACCGCTGTACAAAACGGGGTAAATCGGGTTTCTAATGTAGACTTCACCGTTCGCAACAGTCAGAAATATTACCAGCAAGCATTACGAGCCGCACTAGAAAATGCCACCGCCAAAGCGGAAACGATAGCAGAAACAATCGATGTGACGTTGGATCCCCATCCGATCAGAATTGTTGAAGAGGCAAACGAACAACCTATTGTTTACCAGACTTTTGCGGTTGCAAAAGAAAACACCTCTACACAACTGGAGCCAGGGCAAATTACATTTTCAGCAAGTGTACGAGTAAAATTTCAATATTATGTGTAGGTATTATTTCATCCTATAATATTGATATTGCATGGCAGGGGTTGCGCGTTCAAGCCGCGGGGTTGCGCGCTATACACCCCGAGATGCACCTTTATGCTGCTGGATTGCGCTCCCATGCCCAGAGGTTGCACGCTCGTGGCTCGATATTGCGCACTTATTCCAATATTGATTTGACTATAATTATATCTTATGATTAAAAATAAATATATCTAACCGAAATGAAAGAAGGGTAATAATGATTCAAATGATTCGCTGGCCCTTTTTTGTCATAGGGGTAATTGTTTTTAGCTTGGGAATTTCGATTACAATAAATGTCCAGCATTTAGGTATCCACCCATGGGATGTTTTAAGTGTTGGGCTTTTTGAGATTTTTGGTTTTTCGATTGGGACATGGAATATAATAATCGGACTCATGCTGATTACTGTTTCATGGTTTCTTGATAAAAGCTATATCAAGCTTGGAACATTTTTAAATGCTTTTTTAGTGGGCTCATGTGTTGATGTCATTTTGTGGCTGGATTTTTTGCCGCATGCAACCCACTCATGGCTGGATGTGCTCATTATTATAATGGGGATTGTCATTATGGGGGTTGGCGGTGGTGTTTACAATGCAGCTGGGGTGGGGTCGGGTCCGCGTGATGGCTTCATGCTGTCAATTGCAGACAAGCTGGGCGCTCCGATTAGGAGGGTGCGGATTATTACCGAGTCCGGTGTGCTTGTCGTTGGATTGCTGTTAGGTGGACCGGTTTTTATTTTTACATTTATCTTCACATTTGTACAAAGCCCGATCTTTCAATTTTCCTTTTTGAAATGTAAAACGTTTGTGGAGCGGCTTGAGGCAGCGAAACAAAAGAAACGTTTATCACATACGACTGTGGCAAAATGAAAAAGCACTCCCTCAGAGGAAGTGCTTTTTCATTTACTCTGCCTTTTTCAAATACAGCTTCTTGGAAATCAGAGTCTGGAGAACTAAGAATGATCCCGAGACGATCCAGTATAACGGTAGTGCAGCTGGGAAATTAAACGACACAATAAAAATCATAATTGGCGAGATAAAACTAAATAGTGCCATTTGCTTTTTCTGCTTCGGATCCATTCCAATCTGTGAAACTTTTGCCTGAATTAAATAGACTGCTGCTGCAATAAACGGCATAATGACATCCGTTTGCCCAAGATTAAACCAGAGAAAGTTGTGTGTTGCAATTTCTGGAGTGCGCCGGATTGCATAGTAAAGGCCAATAAAAATTGGAAACTGGATAATCATTGGTAAGCAGCCTAACGAAGCTAATGGATTCATCTGATGTTTTTGATACAGTTGCATCGTTTCTTGCTGCATTTTCATTTGTGATTCTTTATCTTTTTTACCCTTATACTTTTCTTGAATTGCATCCATTTCCGGTTTCATGACTTTCATTTTTTCCTGCATGTTTGTACTATTTTTCATTTGCTTTAGCATTAAAGGCATTAATACAAGACGAACCAGCAATGTTATCACAATGATTGATAAGCCGAAATCGCCATTTAGTATAGAGGCAAGTCCTTTAATTAACACGGAGAAAGGATACACAAAATAGTGATCAAAAAAACCGGGTGAATCAGCACTGATTGGAGCGCCATTCGCACCTTGGCATCCTGCTAAAATGATTACTAAAATAACCCCGATAAAGCTATATTTTGTAAGGGATGTGAATACAGATTTTCTTTCCATTGTTGTCCTCCTCGTTTTTTCTTGGTTGCGGTTGAAAACAAGAAGGAATGAGCATCTGTATCATCATCTGGTGCTTCGATACGCTTCGTTTTGGTTGCGATCCAATTTTGTATTTCGGTATTAGCTCCAAGATCCTCCTGCCTTGGAAGTAAGCGAAATCTGGCAGCATGCCATTGCCTAGTGGCGAAATCGTTGTTTTGGTTGATCATATGCATGTTAAGTGATATCCCGCGATATGCACAAATCATCGACAAAGCGATACTTAAGTACAAATAAAGCGGCGTAATATCGCTCATCAAGTCATTCACTAACTCCAGCATCTGTATTCACCCCCTCGGTTTATAAGTTTTGTAACAACTCTACATACGAAACATTACTGGATTTGGTTTCAAATTATCCAGATTGTCCTTCTCTACTATAAAACATTTCCACGCTAATGAAAACACCTCATGACAATTTACCAAAAAGATCACAAATTTATTAACCTATGCCAATAAAGCATGAAGGATTCTAGTAGAATTTTAGAATCTTAACTGCCTGTTCTTATCTGATTATTCAGTACATACATTTAGTAAAAAAAGACTGTAGTGGGAAGGAGGACTGATAAGTGGTAGTGAATGTCCAAACCGTTTTTGTTCCAAGTGGATAGAAGCATTCAGTCAGGAGGTATTTATAATGGATAACATTATCTTGATCGAATTCATTATCTATTTTGTTGTTATTATTGCGATTGGTTATATGACAAGCCGGACAAAGATGGATCATGCGGTATTCCTTCTAGGTGGAAAAAAACTGCCAGGCTGGGTATTAGCATTTTCGGAAAGAGCAACTGGTGAATCCGCTTGGCTCTTGTTAGGTTTTACCGGATTCGTATTTACGACCGGACTTGCTGGGATTTGGGTTGCTGCAGGAATAGCACTGGGCATTATTTTTGCATGGCTTTTCCTGGCCCGAAAGTTTATGCGGGAAACTGATAAACATAACGTCTTAACATTACCCGATTACTTGGCCGTTAAATTTGGGGAAAAGGCAAATTTGATACGCTGGATTGCCAGTATTTTAATTTCCTGTTTTTTTATGTTCTACGTGGGGGCACAGCTTGCTGGAGCTGGAAAATTATTTTTAACAACATTCGAAATGAATGAAACGGTCGGGGTTGTACTGGCAACGATTGTCGTGCTTGCGATTGCTTATTTTGGCGGATTTTTATCCGTTGTTTGGACGGACATGATTCAAAGTATTATGATGCTGGTTACACTTTGTGTACTGCCAATCATTGCACTTATTTATATTGGAACGCACGACCTGTCGATTAGTCAATCGCTGGTCGAGGCTGGAGAATCATTCAATTCATGGTTTGGCGGAGCTACGGGATTTGCCATTGGTGTATTGTTCTTTAATAACTTTTCCTGGTTTTTCGGGTATTTAGGCGGCCAGCCACAGCTAAGCAGCAGGTTTATGGCGCTGAAAAATGAGAAAGAGGCGAAGCAAGGTATTTCAGTTGCGATTATTTGGACGATTATGGCCTATACTGGTGCGTTTTTAATTGGGCTGGCGGCGATTGCGATGTACAGTCAAGGCTCGTTTGCTGATGTAGAGACGATTCTCCCGCATATGATACTGGATTTGCTGCCGCCTTGGATTGCCGGTTTGTTGTTATCCGGAATTATGGCAGCAATTATTACAACGGCAAATTCTCAGTTAATGGTTGTTACCAGTTCGGTTAGTGAGGATATTATTCATAAGACACTCGGCATGAACTTGACGGATAAGCAATTATTATCATTGTCTCGGATTATTGTATTGGTTTCAGGGATTATCGGTATGCTTATTGCCCTAACCTCTGATTCTCTGGTCTATCTAGTTGTCAGCTGGGCGTGGGCTGGTGTCGGTTGTACCTTATCCCCGGCGATCCTGATGACGTTTTTCTGGAAGCGCTATTCCGGTATCGGGGTTGTAGCAACGATTATTTCTGGGTTTGTTTTTACCGTGTTGTGGATTAGCACACCGTTAGATGGTATCATTACATCCCGGTTCTCTACTTTTTTCATTGCAGCATTGTTCGGAATCGTATTCAGTTTGCTGTTTCCGGATAAAAAAACTGCGGAATAGGGTTGCATCCAAATTCAATACAAATGTACGGTTGTCTTGAGGCATGTACCAATACAAGTACAGTTTTCGTCGCATAGGATACAGTATAAATCAAAACAAGTCTTGTGGAAGATTTACAACAACAACCCATGAACCTTGGGAAAGCCAACTTATCACTGGCTTTCCCAATTTTTTGTCTAAATGGTATAGTGTAGTATAACGAAAGGAGCCGATAGACATGAAGGTAGCATTATCATTTAGTGGCGGGAAAGATAGCTGTTTAGCACTATACCGTCTAGAGCAGCAGGGTTATCATGTTGTCAGCCTTATTACTACGATATGGAAGGAAAAACAAGAAACTGTCGCACACGGGGAGAAGCTTGAGCGGATCAAAAAGCAGGCTGAGCGGATTGGGATTCCAGTTCATTTTATTGAAACAGACTTTGCAGGGTATACAGAAGATTTTGTTCGCACACTAAAGGACCTAAAAACGAAATACGAGATTGATAGTGTCGCATTTGGTGATATTTACTTAGAAGGGCACCGTGAATGGGGAGAGCAGGTAGCCGAAAAAGCAGACGTAGCACCAATCTATCCGTTGTGGACAGAAAAACATAAGGTGTTGGATCTATTAAGGGAATTCGTAGCGTTGAAATTTCAGGCGCGTGTTATCAAAGTAGATAATACAAAGCTTCCGGAAAACTGGGTTGGTCGTCTTGTAGATGAATCATTTATCGCTGATATCAGTGGAAAGGATGTTTGCCCGTTAGGTGAATCTGGTGAATATCATACTACTGTATTTGATGGGCCCATATTTAGGAAGCAGGTTTAAATATCAAATTCAAAATTCCAACCTTGCAAACGATACCGTAATGTAGTACCTTTGAACATCTCGTCTTTGACAGTTTTTGAAGGGTAAAACCTCCCGAAACCTTGTTATTGAAAGGTTTTGGAAGGTTTTTTTTACTATCAAAAGTTGAGTACTA
>BMJD01000066.1 GCA_014642895.1 Lentibacillus populi | reverse complement strand
CAGTGTCAAAAGCACTTCATCGGAATCTGACCTCCGGCTTCTGACCTCTGACATCCGTTCACATACTGGTTGTTTTGTTCAGTTTTCAAAGAGCAAAATATTTCGCTGTTTATTTCCGACAGCATAAAGATTATATCACTTCCGATGATAATTGTCAACAACCCAAAAATCATCATTATTCTCTTCATTTTACCGCCGCTTTTGTAACAGCAAAATATATATTACTCCCCCAAAAGATAAAAGTCAATACTTATTTTCCCGCAAAATATAAAATTAAACCCTGTACGCAGTAATCGTTACAAAATTACTTCTCCATCCCAGTTCAACATACCTCCAGTCATGCTTGAGACACGGAAACCGCGCTCGTTCAAATAAGCAGCAGCATTCAAACTTCTTCTTCCAGACCGGCAGACCATAACATAATGTTTTTCTTTATCCAAGGTGTCGATTGATTGCGGAATATCCTGTAATGGAATATGCCTTGCATCTGCAATCATTCCTTGTGCTACTTCCTCATCTTCTCGCACATCGATCACAACAATATTTTTATCTTCTTTCATTAACTCTTCTAATTCATGTGGTGTCATTTCATTAATATTATCCATCATTTCTATCCTTTCCAAAAAAGATTATTCCTATATTCATCATACGTATCACATGAATAACATGCAAGCGAGTAACACACAATAAGTGTATTCTTACTACCGATGAATGGAGACAAATCATGAAACAGTTTATTTTATTCCCGCTAATTTTTACATTTTTCATCTTGGTACCTATATTAACGGTAGCAGCAGTTGAAGATACAAACAATCATAAAACTATCCTAGTTGCAACCTATCACGAGGATGTAACCGGAGATGGCCAAAAGGAAGAAATCCAATTAAAAGGAATTCGCTTTAGTCAGGACAGCAGTTATTTCCATAACTTGTGGGCAGATATTAAAGGTCCACAAACGAAGCAGTGGAAAATCGTATATGAAGGCGGATACAAGCCGACACTCCAGTTTATAGATTTAAATCACGATGGAATTAATGATGTACTTTTTCAAAGTGCCACCAATGAAACCAGCGACTTATATAGCTATCAATTCAACACATTAAAAAATGAAAAGCTTACAAAACTGGCAATACCCGAATCTTATACAATTACCGGGAAATTTAAAAATAATTTTAAGGCAGCATTAACGATAGATCCAAGCAAAAAACCAATAATAATTGACATGAAGGAACGAAAAACAAAACATATTCACCAGGGGATTTATGACAGGGATGGTAAACTTCTCAAGGAAACAAAACTGTTGATTGCCCCTATTACATTTTTCGAACCAGCATTCATCAGTAAAAGCAAAGGGTATGGGTTAAAAAGTTACCAACAGGTTAGCGGGGCAAACCACCAGGATAAATTAGGGACAATCGAAGCTTTTTGGTATTTTGAGAAAGGAAAATGGATAAAGCTAAATCAGGAATGGAATGCTTCAAATTAAACGTAAAATGAAACTTCATTCAGTCGGGTTTACCCACGCACAGGACGTGCTAGTGCAGGAAAAGCATGCGGACGTGACGGTTTTAGCATGCCCTTTCTCCTCACCGAAGATTAGTTGAGGCCAACACCACAAAGACGTCACCAAAGGACGTGGTGTTCTTAGTCTTTGTTCCTAAAATCGACCCTTTACGGGCTGTTTATCCCCCACCTTCCTGTTTTTGATTTACTCACGCTTAGAGGTGGGGAAATTACAGGCCCGTAAACGCGTGTAAACTATATAGGCTTTTAAAAAAGTCGGCAAACTAATCATGCCGACTTTTTTTGATTGCTGTACAATACGTCTGTTCTTTTTTATATTATATATAGAGGATGTTCAAAAAGTCACCAAATGATAAGCGGCGAATCTCTTCGTTTGCGACAAGGGGTTCTTCTGCTAAAACCGCCCAAGATAATCGCCAACAGCAGAAGTCAGCACGTCCTGTGCAAGCCCGGCTCCGGGAGTTACGCCGCCTCGACCTTCAAGACCGAATTCGGCGACTTTTTGAACACGCATATACAGAAGAAAAATAAAAAAGAAGGAATTTTTATGAAAAAGTTTACTATTATCGGCGGCGGAATTTTAGGTGCTGCAACAGCATATCAGCTTGCCAAAGCTGGTTCTGAAGTGAGGCTGATTGATCGTAATGACAAGGGGCAAGCGACAGATGCTGCCGCAGGAATTGTGTGTCCTTGGCTTTCGCAGCGCAGGAATAAGGCATGGTACAGGCTAGCAAAAGGCGGGGCACGGATTTATCCCAATCTGATCGCGCAACTAGCCGATGACGGAGAAAAAGAAACAGGTTATGACCGTGTTGGTGCGATTAGTATCCATAATGACGAAGATAAGGTAACTGCAATGAAAAAGCGAGCACTGAAACGACGGGAAGATGCTCCGGAAATCGGCGAAATCAGCCTGCTTGATGCATCTCAAACAAAAGCGATGTTTCCTCTTCTGGAAGATGGCTACAAGTCTGTTCATGTTAGCGGGGCAGCCCGGGTGAATGGTCGTCAACTAAAAGAAGCATTGCTTAATGGGGCAAAAAAGCATGGGGCAAAAATAATTTATGGTGATGCAAAACTGGTTCATAAGGAAAAATACGTAACCGGAGTTAAAGTCAATGGCGAAACGTTTCCTGCTGATATGACGATTGCCGCAAATGGGGTCTGGATGAACGAATTACTCCAACCATTGGACATGCAATTTGCTGTCACATCACAAAAAGCACAAATTATGCATTTGCAGGTTGCCAGTTTTGAATCGATAAATCGGCCTGTTGTTATCCCGCCAAACGATCAATATCTTGTACCTTTTAATGATAATCGAATTGTTGTAGGTGCGACACATGAGAACAATACTGGATTGGACTATCGTGTTACAGCAGGTGGAATCAATGAAATTTTAACAAAAGCAATTCAGGTTGCTCCAGGATTATGTGACGCGACGATATTAGAGACAAGAGTAGGTTTCCGGCCGTTTACACCAGGATTCCTTCCTGTCATCGGTAAGTTGCCGGGATATGAAGGTCTGCTGCTGGCAAATGGTCTGGGTGCTTCAGGACTAACAATGGGGCCTTTCATTGGCACTGAATTGGCTAACCTGGCACTAGGTTATCCAATGCAGATTAATATTGCAGATTACGATATTGCGGGTGCGCTTATTTAAAATTTAAGTAAAAGGATCTCCAGCCGTTTTCAGAAGGAGATCCTTTTTTGCTTATAGCGATAACGTTTAGCAATCAATTCGCAACAATATTAACCAATTTCCCTGGAACAACAATAACCTTTCTCACTGTTTTTCCTTCCAGCCATTCCCGAATCTTTTCATCCTCAAGTGCTTGTTTTTCCAAATCATCCTTGGAAATATCTTTGGCTACATTCATTTTTGAGCGTACTTTGCCCATTACCTGCAGCACAACTTCAATCTCATCTTCTACCAATTTTGCTTCGTCATACATTGGCCATCCTTCGTAACTGATTGTACCCGTATGTCCAAGTTTTCTCCACAGCTCCTCACACAGATGTGGTGCAACAGGAGACAGTAATTTCACAAACCCTTTGACATATTCCTTTGGAAGCTCCGCAGCTTTATATCCTTCATTCACAAATACCATCATCTGTGAAATTCCTGTATTAAAATGCAGGTTTTCAAAATCCTCGGTAACCTTTTTAACCGTTTCATGATATACCTTATCCAACGAAGATTCTTCGGTACGATCCGTTATTTTTCCGGACAGTGTTCCATCTTCATTGACAATTAAACGCCAAACACGATCGAGAAACCGTCGGGCACCGTCCAACCCGTTAGTTGACCAGGCAACTGCTGCATCAAGTGGTCCCATGAACATTTCATAAAGCCTGAGCGTATCAGCCCCGTGAGAATTTATAATATCATCGGGATTCACGACATTTCCCTTTGATTTACTCATTTTTTCGTTGCCTTCTCCAAGAATCATGCCTTGGTTAAACAATTTCATAAACGGCTCTTTTGTTGGTACGACACCAATATCATACAAAAATTTATGCCAGAAACGGGCGTACAAAAGGTGTAATACAGCATGTTCTGCACCGCCAATGTATACATCAACAGGCAGCCATTCTTGTAATGCTTCCGGCTCAGCAAGTTTATCGGAGTTTTTCGGATCAACAAAGCGTAAGAAATACCAGCAGCTTCCTGCCCATTGCGGCATGGTATTTGTTTCCCGGCGTCCCTTCATTCCTGTCTTTGGATCGACTACATTGACCCAATCACTAGTCGAAAGAGGGGATTCCCCTGTTCCCGAAGGTTTAATTTCTGTCATTTCCGGCAGCTCAAGCGGAAGCTCTTCTTCTGGAACCGTACTCATCGTACCGTCTTCCCAATGAATAACCGGAATCGGCTCACCCCAATAGCGCTGTCTGGAGAAAAGCCAATCACGTAAACGGTACGTTATTTTTTTCGTACCACAATCATTCGCCTCCAGCCACTCAATCATTTTTGCAATAGCTGTCTCTTTGTCAAGCCCATTTAGAAAAGCAGAATTTACGTGTTCTCCATCACCGGTATAGGCTTCCTTGGTAACATCGCCACCCGCAACCACTTCCACAATTGGCAGTTCAAATTTGGTTGCAAATTCATAATCTCGCTCATCATGTGCTGGTACAGCCATAATCGAACCTGTTCCATATGACATTAATACATAATCCGCAATCCAGACAGGCATTTTTTCATTGTTTACAGGGTTGACGACAAATGCTCCGGTAAAGACACCTGTTTTATCTTTAGCTAAGTCTGTCCGCTCCAAGTCAGATTTTGTTTGTACTTCTTCGAGATATTTGTTGACCGCGGCTTGTTGTTCATCCGTAACAATTTTTTTTACCAATGGATGTTCTGGCGCTAATACCGCATACGTTGCACCAAAAAGGGTGTCAGGTCGAGTTGTGAACACCGTAATTTCATCATCATGTCCATCAACCTGGAAGGTTACTTCGGCACCTTCTGATCGGCCAATCCAATTTCGTTGCATGTCTTTAATGCTTTCTGACCAGTCAAGCTCTTCCAAATCATCAAGCAATCTGTCCGCGTAGGCTGTAATTTTTAACATCCACTGTCGCATCGGTTTCCGAACAACCGGATGTCCCCCACGCTCGCTTTTTCCATCGATAACTTCTTCATTGGCCAAAACCGTTCCAAGCGCTGGGCACCAGTTTACAGCCACCTCATCCATATAAGCCAAACCTTTTTCATAAAGCTTGGTAAAAATCCATTGCGTCCATTTGTAGTAGTGTGGATCGGTCGTATTGATTTCCCGGTCCCAATCATAGGAAAAGCCCAATTCTTGAATTTGCCGGCGAAAGGTATTGATATTTTGTTCGGTAAACGCAGCAGGACTGTTTCCAGTATCCAGCGCATATTGTTCAGCAGGCAATCCAAATGCATCCCAGCCCATTGGATGCAGCACTTCGTATCCTTGCATCCGTTTCATTCGGGACAAAATATCCGTCGCTGTGTAGCCTTCCGGATGCCCGACATGCAGTCCAGCACCTGATGGGTATGGAAACATATCCAATACATAAACCTTATCTTTATTGGAATACGTATTTGTCTTAAACGTTTTATTGTCCAGCCAATAAGCCTGCCATCTCTTTTCAATTTCCCGATGATTAAAACTCATCCTTCTTCCTCCTTTTCGCGGGGATCGATCCCCCCAATACATAAACATTAAAAAAAGCCACTCATCCCTATAGCAGGGACGAGAAGCCTTATTTCCCGCGGTACCACCCAAATTAACGCCGAATTGATGCGTTCACTTTGACCCTTAACGCGGATTATACGGCAGGAACTACTCGTTTCATTCCTGCAACTTAAAGGCGAGTTCATAAAACATTCAGGAACAGTTTTCACCAGCCACTGCCTCGCTAAACCTGAAATATTCTATTACTACTCCTTTGCAACGTCATTTTTCGTTATTATATGGAATTTTAAGCAATCTATCTTGTTTTGTCAAGAGTACGGGCAAATTAACGATTCATTTCAGCTGTATCATATATTTTTTCCATCCATTCCACTGTATCTATTCCGTGTTTTTCCCGAATTTGCTCAACACAACTTTGTGCAATTACTGTCCCATGTTTTAATAATACGACATCATCAAGGATTGGTTCCACTTCCTTTAGTTCATGGGTTGAAATGATAAGCGTCTGTCTGCCTAAATCCACAAACTGAATCATTCCAGTAATAATCGCCTTACGAACCATGGGATCCAGTCCGGAAAAGGGTTCATCTAACACAATATATGGCGCATTCCGTGCAAGTGTCACCATCATTTTCACCCGTCCTCTATTTCCCTTTGACAAATGTTTTATTTTCCGCTTTATCTCCAATTTCATACATGCGGCAATTTCCAATGCCTTTTGCTGATCAAAATCAATGAATTGCGTTTGGTAATAACGGATCAATTCCTCAATCGTAAAAAAAGGATAAAAATAATCCTGGTCAGTCAGATAACTAACCTTGTCGCTGACTTGCCGATTTACTTGTTGACCGCCAACCAAAACCTTGCCTTCCAAAACATCTTAAAAGATAACTTTTATGCTAAAATAACCGTTCATACTAAATTTTTAAAGGAATGAAAATTTATGATCAAAAATATTATTGCTTTTTCCCACCAACTATTACGTGAATCGGTGCAACCGGGAGATATCGTTATTGATGCTACTGCCGGAAACGGACATGATACAGTATTTCTCAGTAATCTGGTGGGAGAAAATGGACATGTATTGGCTTTTGATATACAGGCTAAGGCAATTGAAGCTGTAAGAATGAAGTTAACAGAACAACATATAGAGAATACTCGGATTATCCATGATAGCCATGAAAATGTAGCAGTATATTTAAATGAGGTCGATCGAATCGGAGGTGCAATATTCAATTTAGGGTATTTGCCGGGTGGGGATAAATCAATTATAACACACGGAGAATCAACAATTATAGCTGTGGAGACCATACTGGAACTTTTGAAAAACAATGGCGTCATAGTCCTGGTCATTTACCATGGACATAAGGGCGGAGTACAGGAAAAAGAAGCTGTTTTACAATACGTTAAACAACTTGATCAGCAAAAATTTAACGCGCTGCAATACGGCTTTATCAACCAGATCAATAATCCGCCATTTATAATTGCGATCGAGAAAAAATAACCGTAAAAACGATTTAAAGCATCGATCAATTGCTTTAAATCGTTCTAACCAAATAGCCGGTGATACATTTTCGTGTTCCAATGAAAAAATGCTGCTTTCCCTCCGCTTTCCTGCAACAAAACTTTCGTCATCTTTTCTCCGCCATCCAAGTTTTTCACCTTTGGATCTGCTAAGTAGAGCCCAACTAATCCATGATGGACAAGTTGATGAAACTTCCGATCTGGCAAAGACTGAACATGTTTATCTGTTTCTTTAATAAAATAAATAAAGCGTTCTTTCATTTTTTCACGGCTCGAATAGTAGCTGCAAAAATTCAAATCCCCTTCCTGTTCATCTTCCTGCTGATCAATATAATAATCCAGCAAAATATGCAGGGCTTGCATGTTTGGAAAATAACTAGTGTAAACCCACTTGGTTAACTCCGGCGCTGACTGTCCACCAAGTGAATAAGAAACCAAACAGAATATGCCGAGTGTTGAACCAGCTGCTGCGGAAAATTCATACCAGCTTAACGAATCACAACTATTTTCCTTTTCATACCAGTTAATTAAGCGGGGAATCCGTTCCTCAAGGGCGACATGCTTATGGACCTGCAAATCACTATACAATCGCTCTAGTTCCAGCACTTCATGTTGAATAACCGAATACCCAGCCAATTGTTGTATAATCTGCTGACACGTACGAACAAGGTCGGCTAAATACCCGCCATCTTCCTGCTCATCCCTTAATGCATAATAATTTTTTATCGTCTTCCCCGGGGTCAGCGCATCTTCCATTGCTTTATGCAACAGGCGAAAATCTGCTGGATCCATAGAAGTACTGCGGTCACACAAATTATCCAGGTAATCGCTAATCGTTTGATACGAAACAATAAATCGTGCCGCTTCCCGCCACCTTTTATGTGCAAGCAGCGCATAAACGGACCCGCCCTGGCAATGAAATCGTTTCGAAGCAATGCTCGCCAGTGCCTGCGCACGCAACTCTTTATTTGGAATTTGCTGTGCCCTTTCCGTCCAATAAGCTAATTCTTGTTTTACCGCCGGGAATATTTTACGGTAGACGGTCAGCATCAAGGTTACTGCAGTTTCTGGTACATGTCTCCCCAACTTTCTTCCTCCGTTCAAATTCTAGACACCATAGATTTAGAAAAATTTGCTATACTACCTATATCATCACATTTTTTACCCAGTTTCAACTTTGGAGGTTTATAACATGATTAGCCACTATAAAAATATTTTACCCAAAATTGATAAATCCGTATTTATTGCAAAGGATGCAACTGTAATTGGCGATGTGACAATCGGCGAACAATCAAGCATTTGGTTCGGCACTGTAATCCGTGGAGATGTGGCTCCGACCCGGATCGGCAAGCGAGTCAGCATCCAGGATTTAACCATGGTTCACCAAAGCCCGGATAACCCTGCTATTGTGGAAGATGATGTAACAGTCGGTCACCAGGTAACATTGCATGGTGCGACGATACGTAAAAATGCGTTAATCGGCATGGGATCCATTATTTTGGACGGTGCAGAGGTTGGCGAAAATGCTTTTATTGGTGCTGGAAGCCTTGTTCCTCCTGGTAAAAAAATACCCCCAAACACCTTGGCATTAGGCAGACCCGCCAAGGTAGTTCGGGAACTGACAGAAAAAGATTATGCGGAAATGGAACGTGTCCGGAAATCATATGTGGAAAAAGGGCAATACTATAAACAGCATACAGATACAGGTATTGAATTATAGATGGTTGTTCCATTCGTCAGCCAGTTTACTGTTTCTAGTTTGGAAACCGCTGAACTGCAAGCCGCTTTATGGTTCTTAATTAATACCGATATATAATATGTTAGTTTTTTATTATTGGAGTGTCCAAATTGCACATTACACTATTCTTTCTTTCTGGAATCATAGCGATTTATTTCATTGTAGCAGGTAGTAAAATATCGAGGAAATGGATCAGCAATTCCTTTATATTTTATGGCGTTCTCTTTACCATAACCTCGATTACTATTGGTTCTATGTACGTAAATGAACATAAATCTGTACTAGTTGCTTCGGTGAAAAACCTGTTGCCCACGCAAAACGATCTGAAACTGATAGAGCCTGCAGAAGCAATGACATCAAATGAACAGGGGCAAGTGAAGGAATCCGTACGGTTAAAAGCACCGTTAATTGGCCAGCTGCCTGAATTACCGCGCGGCTGTGAAGTTACAAGCCTGGCAATGCTCTTGGCCTACCATGACATTCATGTAGACAAGCTGGAATTAGCAAAACGGGTAAAGCGTGACCCAACGCCATATAAAAAGACGGAAGAAGGGATTCATTTCGGTAATCCGAATGAAGGGTTCGTCGGTGATATGTATTCATTTTCCACACCGGGGCTTGGCGTATACCACAAACCGGTAACGGAACTTGCCATGGATTATGCCGGGGAACGGGTGCTTGATTTTTCCGGGCAGGATTTTACTGAAATTATCAACCAATTAAATCACGACCGTCCTATCTGGGTTATTATCAACGCCGCCTATAAAAAACTGCCTAAGAATCAATTTATTACCTGGCAAACGAAAGACGGTCCAGTCAACGTAACAATGCGGGAACACTCGGTACTGATAACCGGCTATGACCAGGACTATATCTATTTCAATGATCCATTAAAGCGCAATAAAAAAGCTCCGATTGAGGAATTTAAAGCTGCATGGATCCAAATGGGAAAGCAGGCGATTACGATATTATAGCGTAATCGCCTGCTTTTTACTCTTGGATATTTTACCTGTTTTTGGTAGTATTTCCGATTCTGATAGTATTTCTAGTCGTTTGGATAGTATTTGACCTGTTTCCGATAGTATTTTGTATTTTCGGATAGTATTTACCCGATTTTGGATAGTATTTTGCATTTTCGGATAGTATTTTACTCATTTTGGATAATATTTCCGATTCCGATAGTATTTCTACCCATCCGACAAAGTTCCCACTCGTTTAGAATTGTTTTTCCCCTATAACAGGTTCCACTACAAAATCGGGTTTGCTCAATTCAGCAATATCAAATTTATTTTCCACAAAAATCTGATGCCACAGCATGAACATTAACACGGTCCAAATCTTCCTGCTGTAGTCTCCCCTGCCTTGGCAATGTGCCTCAAGCAATTCAAGAATAAAAGATTTATAGAGCAAATGATCTGTCTCGCTTTCATGGATCAGCTGTTTTGCCCAGCCATTTAATTCGTTCTTCAGCCAATGGCGAATTGGTACAGGGAATCCAAGCTTTTTACGGTCAAGCACATGATCTGGAACAATTCCACGCGATGCTTCACGCAAAAGACTCTTTGTTGTTCCGTTGGCAATTTTTAGATCAACTGGTATTTCACTGGCGACACGGAATACTTCTTTATCTAAAAACGGGACACGCAGCTCAAGTGAATTTGCCATTGTTGTCCGGTCCGCCTTCAGTAAAATATCTCCGCGCATCCAGGTATGAATATCAACGTACTGCATTTGGTTAACTAATGGATAATTTGCTACATTGTCAAAAAGTTTCCCAGTGATCTCCCGATAGGACAGATTTTCATTATAATGCTGTAAAATTTGCCGTTTTTCTTCATCCTCAAACATTTTCGCATTGCCAATATAACGCTCGCGAAGCGGTGTTGTCCCACGTTCCAGGAAGCTCTTTCCTCTCACCCCTTCTGGCAACACGTCTGCTACTCTAGCCAGCAGATTTTTTGCAGGCCTTGGAATGGATTCGAACAGCTTCAAAGATTCTGGTTCCCGATAAATGTTATAGCCACCGAATAATTCATCCGATCCTTCACCAGATAAAACAACTGTTACATGTTTCCGGGCTTCTCTAGCGACAAAATACAGCGGTACACATGCCGGATCTGCCAGTGGATCATCCATATGCCACATAATTTTTGGGAGCTTATCCACGTATTCCTCAGGTGAAATAATATAAGAGATATTTTCCACATTTAATTTTTCCGCTGTTTCTTTGGCAACATCAACTTCGGAAAAGCCTTCCCGTTCAAATCCGACCGAGAACGTCTTAATGGTTGGATTGAATTCCCTTGCCATCGCAACGATCAAGGTTGAATCAATCCCACCCGATAAAAACGATCCAACTGGCACATCGCTTCGCATATGAACATTTACGGAATCATACATCACGTCTTGAATACGCTTGATCCAATCCTGTTTGTCCATCAAAACGGGATTAAATGTCGCATGCCAGTAGCGGGTAAAGGAAAGAGCTTGACCAGGCTTTTTCACGAAATAATGGCCGGGCTCCACCTTTTTAATCCCCGTCGTCATCGTTAATGGCTCCGGTACAAATTGGAAGCTTAAATAGTGCTGTAATGCTTCATCACTTACTTCTTCTTTTTCCATCATTAACGAAATACTTTTTTTCTCCGAGGCAAAAATAGTACCCTCTTCTGTTTCCCGGTAAAACAATGGCTTAATACCAAACGGGTCACGCGCACCATATAATGTTTCGTTTTCCTTATCCCATACCAAAATAGAAAACATACCTCGCAAATAAGTAAACGCCTGTTCTTTATGTTTAGCAAATAATGCGGCAATTACTTCAGTATCTGACTCTGTTGCAAAGGAATACCCTTCTTTTATTAAATCCTCACGCAGTTCTACATAATTATAAATTTCACCATTAAAAATAAGCCATATTTTTTCATCATCATAGCTCAATGGCTGTTGGCCGCTTTCTATATCAATAATACTTAAACGTCTAAACCCAAATGATACATATTCATCGTGAAAATAACCTTCATCATCCGGCCCTCTGTGGGTGATAATATTGTTTTGCTGTTCAAATACATGTATTGTCTCTTCATTAGGCATACTCGGATGATTGCGGATCATCCCAATAAATCCACACATGCTCTAGCCTCACTCTCAAGATTCGTAATAGTACCTTTCCCGAGTATACCATAAATGATTGTTTATTTCGATATGGAAAGAGCCCTCAAATAATATCAAAAATTATTAAAAATCACGTCCTCCCTTTAATCAGAAGACGTGATCTATTTTCAATTTGAAATTATTTCTTCACTAATGCCTTCAATTCTTCAACCTTATCCGTTCTCTCCCACGGAAATAAGATGTCGGTTCTGCCAAAATGTCCGTATGCGGCGGTATTTTTGAAAATTGGTCGTTGCAAATCAAGCATGCGGATGATGCCTGCCGGACGCAAATCGAACAATTCCCGGACCGCTGCCACCAGCTTTTCTTCGCTGACAATTCCGGTATCAAATGTGTTAATCGCTATCGATACCGGTTCAGCAACACCGATCGCATAGGCAAGCTGTACTTCACACGTTTTAGCAAGTCCTGCAGCTACAATATTTTTCGCCACGTAACGAGCGGCATATGCTGCTGAACGATCTACCTTTGTTGCATCTTTTCCGCTGAATGCGCCTCCGCCATGCCGGGCATAGCCGCCATACGTGTCGACAATAATTTTCCGACCCGTTAATCCGGCATCCCCTTGTGGCCCACCAATAACAAAGCGGCCGGTCGGGTTGATAAAATACTTGGTTGTTTCATCTAATAAATTCACAGGTACAATTGGACGAATAACATGCTCAATCAAATCTTTTTCAATCTGTTCGGTTGAGATATCCTGATGATGCTGCGTAGAAATAACAACCGTATCCACCTTTACCGGGTTATCCTGTTCATCATATTCGACTGTTACCTGGGTTTTCCCATCAGGTCTTAGGTATGCAAGTGTTTTATCTTTCCGGACATCTGCCAATCGTTTTGCCAATTTATGTGCTAACGCTATCGGCAATGGCATTAATTCCTCCGTTTCATCACAAGCAAAGCCAAACATTAAGCCCTGATCCCCTGCACCGATTGCAGCAATCTCTTCATCTGACATTTTTCCTTGACGTGCTTCCAATGCAGTATCTACCCCACCAGCAATGTCCGGTGATTGTTCATCAATTGCCGTAAGCACGGCACATGTTTCTGCATCAAATCCGAATTTTGCCCTTGTATAGCCAATATCTTTAATGGTTTGTCTAACAATGGCGGGAATATCTACATAGGTACTAGTAGAAATCTCTCCTGAAACCAATACTAATCCTGTAGTCACTGTAGTCTCACAGGCAACACGGGCATTCGGGTCTTTCGTTAAAATTTCATCCAAAATCGCATCTGAAATCTGGTCACAAATTTTATCTGGATGGCCCTCTGTTACCGATTCAGATGTAAATAAACGACGATTTGCAGCCATAGGCCAAATCTCTCCCTTTAAATCGTGGTACGGAACTCTATATATTTCAGTAAATATTCCTTTAAAAACAAAAAAGCCTTTCCTGCATGCATGAGGAAAGGAGTTGTGGCCTTTCGCTCTTATTGTTCAAGGAAATATCCTTGCATCAGATTAGCACCTTTTCACTATTGTGATGGTTGCCGGGCTTCATCGGGCCTGTCCCTCCACCAGCTCTGAATAAGAGAGTCCGTTCAGACTATATCCTACCCGAAATCCCTCCCTTCTGTCAACTTTTCACAGCCATTGCATAACATTTTAAATAAAACATTAAATTAGTATGGACTAATTAAATAAATGTGTTATACTAATAACCAGATTCGCAGTAAAACGTATATAGGACGATAAAAATCCATCAAAAAGGAAGGTATCATATATGAAATCGATGGAACGATCAACATTGGCAGATGAACTTTTAGCACAAGGGAACATCCAGCACAACTTATCGGTACCATGTCTTGTAGAAAAAATATTGGCCAGAAATGAAGGGATATTAACGGCAACCGGTGCTATCCAGGCAACTACCGGAAAATATACTGGACGTTCACCTAAAGATAAGTTTATCGTAAAGGATGACATTTGTGAACAATTTATCGACTGGGGTCTTGTGAACCAGGCAATTGATGAAGATAAATTTGACCGGCTATACGAAAAAGTTGTGGCCTTTTTGAAAGATAAGAACGAATTATATTCTTTTAAGGGGTTTGCCGGAGCAGATAAAAAGCATCGCCTGCCGATTCAGGTTATTAACGAATATGCATGGCACAACTTGTTCGCCAGACAATTATTTATTACACCGTCAGATGAAGAGCTTAAAACACATAAAGCCGAATTTACAGTGGTCTCTGCACCAACATATAAAGCAGATCCAGCAGTCGATGGAACAAACTCGGAAACGTTCATTCTCGTTTCCTTCAAGCGCCGGATCATCTTAATCGGCGGAACGGAATATGCCGGAGAAATCAAAAAATCGATTTTCTCGGTTATGAATTATTTGCTGCCGCAAAAGGATATTTTATCCATGCATTGCTCGGCAAACGTTGGTCAGGAAGGTGACGTCGCGTTATTCTTTGGCCTGTCCGGGACAGGTAAAACGACACTGTCTGCTGATCCATATCGCCGGCTAATTGGCGATGACGAACACGGCTGGAGCCCAAATGGCGTCTTTAATATTGAAGGCGGCTGTTATGCGAAATGTATCAACCTTTCCTATGAAAAGGAACCACAAATTTTTAATGCAATCCGGTTTGGCTCCGTCCTGGAAAATGTCATCATTGATGAAGAATCACGGCTGCCGGACTATGACGACACGATATTAACTGAAAATACCCGGGCAGCATATCCGCTGGAAAATATCGATAACATCGTTACACCTAGTGTCGCTGGCCATCCAAATACCATTATCTTTTTAACTGCTGATGCATCAGGCACACTGCCACCAATCAGCAAACTAACGAAAGAGCAGGCGATGTATCATTTTTTAAGTGGATACACGAGTAAGCTGGCAGGTACAGAGCGTGGTGTAACCGAACCACAGGCAACGTTCTCAGCATGCTTTGGCTCACCGTTTTTGCCTTTAGCACCGTCAACCTACGCCGAAATGCTGGGGGAGAAAATCGACCAGTTCAATTCCAATGTGTTCCTGGTGAATACAGGCTGGACGGGTGGTTCATATGGTGTAGGCAATCGTATAAAACTTTCCTACACGAGAGCAATGGTTCATTCCGCATTAGAAGGTGAATTAAATACTGTTGAGACAGTCAAAGAAGACATCTTTGGCTTGGAAATTCCAATGCACGTACCCGGTGTTCCCGACGAGGTGCTCATACCACGAAATACATGGACTGATAAATCAGCCTATGATGATGCAGCAAAAGCGCTTGCGCTAAAATTTCATGATAACTTCAGGAAATTCACTAAAGCAAGTGAGCAAATTGTTCAGGCAGGGCCATTGTATAAACCTGAACAATAATTTTCGTTATAAACGGATGATGTTCAAAAAGTCACCAATGATAAGCGGTTTTTTTGAACACATCTGATTAATCTTTGATCAGTTAACATGTTTCCTCATCCTAAATGGATTTTTATATGGAAGGAAAAACTGGCGGCATTGGTTAGTTGCCCCAGTTTGTATGAATGAAAAGCGAATTGTCAGATGATCCTGACTGCCGATCTCTTAATGGAGGTCGGTTTTTTTTATCAGCTAAGAAAGTATATAAATTTACACTAGCGTTGCATAAAAAATAAAAGATCTAGTCAACCATTTTGATTTGTAACTTATTTACATTTATCAATTATAAAGAATATTCAGTCTCACCTTC
>BMJD01000065.1 GCA_014642895.1 Lentibacillus populi | reverse complement strand
CGTATTCAATTTTGTTAGCGTAATAGCTTGGATTCCATTCCACAATCACTTCGAATTCTTCTTCGCAGTTTGAACATTCTGTATCAAATTCGTTTGAAGAAAAATCTCCATCCATTTCGTTTTCATACCCGCAATATGGACATTCCACAGTGTCATACATTAGTTGTCACCTTCTATCGTCCATTTGTCGGTAAACAAATCATCTAAACTGTATTCACTCAAAAGCAATTCGTTTAAAGGTTCTTCTGTTATGCTATAATCCAAAAAAGAATTTCCTTTTTCTCCGTGAAAGATTACATCTCCCCCGTTTTTTAATACCTGCATAGCTTCCTCGAAAGATACATATTTTGGCAGAATGCGCCATTTTTGCGACAGAAAATATTGATCAACCTTGACTATTTCATATGTTTTTCCGTCAATAATTCTTTCTAATGCATCTTTAAATACTATTGCACCAACACCACTCTTGGCTTTATCATGCTTGTTCAACCGATCTATCATTTGTCCAGTAGTTAACCATTCGCTCATTGTCAAAACTCCCTCCGCCGGTAATCTCTACCGTTCATTTTGATAACTTCCGTGTTTTCCATCAGCCGGGAAAAATTACGCTCATTCATTCGCTCTCGTAATTCTTTGCTATCTAGGTTTGTTGTATAAATCGTCGCTTTCCCTGCCCGATTGTCCAGGATTTCAAATAGCTTTGTGATAGCCCATTCCGTTTTATGTTCTGCTCCTAAATCATCCAGCACCAGCAAGTCCACGCGTTGTATAACTTCCAGCAGTTCATCTTCTGTAACGCCTTTATTGTTGTATGTTTCCTTGATTTTAGTGAGCAATTTAGGCAGTGACAGGAACAAACACTCTTTCCCTTGCTCCATTAGTTTTTTTGTAACGGATACGGACAAATGACTTTTTCCTGTTCCGTAATTCCCGACCAGTAATAAATTTTTAGTTCCGTCAAACTCCTGTATGTAATCCGTGATGGTTTGTTTGGCGGTTGCTAATTCGTTGCTGGTAGGTTCATAGTTTTCTAGTGTTGCGGCTTTTAACGATTCATTTATCAGCGAGTAATAATCAAAAAACTGTTTCATCTTTTCATTTTGCAAGTTGGCCCGGGTCTTTTTTGCTTCTTCTGCCAATTTGATATCCGCACATTTGCACCCAAAGTTAGCTGTAATCTTTTCACCTTTACGCGGCCCAATTGGAATTTCCATTTCTTTTTGTGTGACTGTCATATTGCAACCAGAACAAACATATTCTTTAATAAATCGTTCTTTTGGTTTGGTTATTTTTGATTCAAGGGTTTTCATAGGAACCTCCTAAAATCCGTAGTTGTAGCCATCGTCCTCGGCTTCTTTTTTGTTAAATTGAACAACATTTGATTTAGGTTTTTGTTCATCTTTCATTTCCAGGTACAACCTGTCGAACTGTTTTCTTATCTTGTCCGCGGAAAGTACATTCTTGTACCAGAAGCTATGTTGTTGCGACCAAAGTATTAAGTCTTGTATGTCTTTACCGGATCGTTTTTCTTTTGGTGATTCCATCATCAATCTAAAAGTATTAGCCCATGATTCTATATTTGGTTCCTTAGCACTCGGATTGTTTTCTTTGATTTTTTTGAATAACAATTCAGCCAGTTGGAGATGATGGGTTTCAAATTTTAATTTGGAACGTATATCTTTATTCTTGTTAATTCTTGCATTCTTAGCATTCTTGTTATTGTTTACCGTTCGTTTACCATTAGTGTTCGGTTCTGAATTTAAGGTGTTTACACTTTCTTTTTCAGTATCGTCTGAACCTTGATATTTAGAGTAATTGAGGATGGTGAATAGTGTTCCCTGTTCCGTTTCCCTAACGTTTACCCTTTCAGCACTAATAAGTTTGTCAATTGCCTTCTTGATAGTTCGGAGAGAATATTCTTTTGTGCCTCTCCCTTCCTTGTATGCAAGGTCTGCTGCCAACTTCCGATATGATCTTAAATACTGACCTCTTTTTAATTCGACCCCGGCAATCTTCACGCCATCCTTATGTGACGCCTTGCCCATTAGATACATGAACAACCTAAACGTCGTAACATCATTCCATATATCTGAATCGAATATTTCACGATGGACTTTGAACCAAGTACTCATACTCACCATCCTTTCAATTACTTATTTTTTTCTGTGCTCATTTCTGTGACATTCAACGCATAGAGTAATTCCGTTCGATAGTTCATATCTTAGTTTTTTATATTTAGCGAACCCCTTTATATGGTGAGCGTTTAATTCACCACCAACTTGCCCGCAGTGTTGACAAGTGTAATGATCTCTTTCAAATACCGATGTTCTCCACTCTTTATATTTAGGGGTTCCTCTTTCTTGTTTGTCGCTTCTTTCCCATGGAGGTATTTCACTACCGATCCATATTTGAATTTCACCTTCAGGATTAACTGCTGCATGAGCATTCATAACTCCAATGCCGTTTAAAGAAATGAATTCTTCTTCCGGTATTTTCCCTTCGACAAATCCGCAAGATAAACATAAATGGAAGTCATTTTCTGTTTCCTGGTACCTTGCATACATATCTGATATTTCATATCCGCATTTATCACATGAATAAAAATGATGATAGAAAGGAACGCCTGCATTATCGTGTATATCTGTTTTTAAATAAGACAATCCAATCACTCCTATCTTGGTATCTCACAAATTGCAAACCTGCCTTTAACTTCTAAAACGGTATATCCTGGATAACGACGCATATAATTTAGGATGCGCTGTTTTAACTCCTGTTCGTTTTTTGATAGCTCCCAGAGTGATTCTGGGAGCCTTACGTTTGATTTATTGTGCATTTTCAATCAGCTCTGGATTGTCAGTGATATTTCCGATAACTTCAAAGTGCTCAGGGTGTAATTGGTACAACATTTTTTCGTCAGTTAGTATTTTAAAAGACAAACCACCTCTTGATTTCAGCCATCCAGTCTCATCTATTACTGGTGCACTATTACATACTAATAATTTTTGTTTATGACCATTCCAATGATTGACTATTACATCACCTTCAAAAATAGGCGTTCCCTTTCTGTCTTCTAATCCCATGTACGGTTGAACTTTATCTTTCTTCACCCAAGAAGGAACATTATAAATTCCGAAGTATAACCATTGGTTTGTTTCTGGATTTTTTGCACGAAATCTCAATTCCATATCAATTCACCACTCATTTCTTTATAATAGGTTTCTAATTCTTCTTTCTTTTCCATACGCCACTCTCTGCCTACTGCAGTGTAATCAGCGAAATTATGACAAGTTCCTGTATTTACAGACGGTCCGCATAATAATGCTAGATTGCTAGGATCGCTGCCGGAACCACCCTGTGAAGCTTGTACTAAATGACTAATTTCAAAGGCGTATGCTCTTGTTCTACCACATCGCTCACATTTACCTTCACTTCTTCTTAAAACCTCGTCACGCGCTTTATTTGTTATTCTGGTAACGTCTTTTTGCTTAAGCGCTCGTCTTTTATGATTAGGATTAATTTTAGGTATTGCAGGCATCTAATTCTCCTTTCATTCCAATATCAACTCGCCGACTTCAATAGTTCCGTTCAATTTCTTCTTACTTTTGCAGTAATCACATTTTCCACAAGCGACCGGATCCACTTTGCCGTTTTTTAAATCCATAATTCGTTCCAGTTTCATTTCAGCCCACTCGTATTCAAAATCAAATCGTGATTCATCGAAATGGACAACGGCTTTATTAGGTGGTTTTTCTTTGCTTACAGCCACGATGTAAGGTGTATACAACTCACCTGTGTTTTGCTCGATAATCTTGCGGTAAATAGCCATCTGCAACACGTAATCCCATCGTTCGATGAATGACACCCAACCGTCATACTTCTCTGACCAGTACCGTTTATGGATGTCCTGCGTGGTCTTTAAATCGCTAAAAAAATTATGATCATGATTAATGTTGTCAATCTTGCATTTCCAGTCGATACCGAATAAATTTGCTGTATATATTTGCTCCTTTTTGCCACTCATGGCAAAGCTAGCAAAATCATCATTTTTAATAGATTCGATCATTAAGTCTGCTTGTGCGTAATCAGCATATTTTTTACCTCGTGTATTGAAAATGGAACCGTTATGTTCTTCTATAAATCGTTCAAATGCTTTATCATTTTCGAATGCTGCATGTGTATAGGAGCCGACTAACATCGCTGTATTCGCCGGATGAATGTATTCTCCGTTTAAAACCGCCATCGTTTGCGCTTCACATTCAATAAAGTTTTTGAGAAGCGAAACAGACATATATTGTCTGTTCGCCTCCAAGCAGTAATAATTACTTGATGTCAAGAGCAGCTTGTTCTGCGATGTACTCGCCATCCTCTTTCACATCCCTTTTTTCCGGCTTTTTAGGCTCGTCCTGCTGTTTTTCTGCCTTCTTGGTGTCTTTGGCCTCAGCACCTTTAAAAGCTTCTGTGAGTGTCGATTCTTGCTTATTTTTGACGGTCTTATCGAACCAATCATCAGGTTTACTCATGCCGTCTTTAAGTGAGTTATAAATTTTGCCCAAATCAACCAGATCACGTTCCGTAAAAGCATCCACGTTATAACCAAAACGTGTTTCGATTTGTTCTTGTGTAACTTGGTATTTTTCTTTAAATAGCTGCAAGGACTTACCCACGCGATCTTTTAATGGCCCTTTTCCACCACCTTGCATAGTACGATTACATTCCTCAACAGCCTTCTCCACGATGTCACCAGGGATAATTCCTAGGATGCAAGCCCGTACCCTTCTAGCACCGTTATTCGCTACTAATTCGTATATATCCCGTGGATCTGTTAGCTTTGTCAATCCTTTATTTTTTGAGTAACGAGAATGCGGGACTGTAAATACTTTCTCTTGCCTTACGTTTGTTTCTAAATCCCAAGCGTAAGCCATGGCGACCGATTCGCCGTTCTTCTGTTCCAATTCTTTAACTCCAAACGAAAGATTTCCCCAGTTTTGTGCTAACACTTCTGCCAAACGGATGGAAGGACCTTCTACTTTAGTACCGCCCCTTGGATAGCTATATACAGCAACCTCGGCCAACGCTGGGCGTTTGCAATTATCTAAAATCCGTTGCTCCGATTGAAAAACATTCCGCGGGAACTGCCGGGCCATGAATATCTGGCCCTTCACTTCCTCCATTTCTCGGCTAGATGAGGCTTGAGCCAACGCTCCGTTATTCTGATTGTTATATTGCGCTTGTAATTCGTTCATTTTCGACACGCTCCTTATATTCTTGATATGCATTTGTCAAATCAATTAAATCTTGCTTGGTGGCAAATGGCGATTCCGCTATCGCTTCACAGATACTGCTATAAATCATGTACGGATTCAGATCCGGGCACTTTGCGATCACTTTGTAAAAGTGCTTGTAAAAGTCCATTTAAACCCTCCTCTTGCGCCCTTATTAAACTGTGTTATAATAAGGGCATAAATTTATTTGATTAGAAAACTTTTAAATGTCCTCTGCCAAGGGCATTTTTATTTTGCAATTTCATAAGATGCACCCAACAATTCCAGTACTTCGATAGCTTCTGCTCCCATTGTTTCCGTGAGGAAAAAATCATCATTTAACACTAGTATTTGATCGCCCGAATGAACCTCATTGCCTAATGGATCTACTTTGTATTCTTCTCGGCGCGGGCTGTATGCTGGATAGCCAGTGCGTTCGATTTGATCAATTAACGGATGATTCATTACGATTCCTCCCAAATGATGCGTTTTTCCAAATCAGCATAAATGAGATCGGTATTTGCTGTTTTTCCCTTCATGCTTTCTGCATTGTCAGAATTCGAATAAGCCTTGTGAAATACATAAAAATCATCTAGTTCATCACGAAAAGAAATATGAGCAATTCTCCCACTCGCTTTACTCCAACCAATTGACTCTACAAGATACTCTTTGCCCCAAACCTTGATTTTCGCTCTCATTAAAAACCCTCCTCATAAACTCCATAATGCGTATTCCAGAAATCCGATTACTGTTGCAGCGCAAACGTAAATTTTTATGATATGCCCCCTTTCAGTCATAGCCGCGACCTCAATTTGTTCAGCAATTCCTCTTGTTGTTGTTGCGCTTCAATTTGTTTCAGCATCATCCACGCTTGATCGTCCATTTCCTTGCTGTTTTTCATGCGTTGCAGTTCCCATAGTGACCGCGCAATGTTTTCGTGATAGGCAGCTGCTTTCCCAAATTCAGTGTTTAAAAAATGGACAATACCTTGGTCTAAGCAGTATCCGTAACAATCTAGTTCCTTTTCCGACCGTTCTTTGTCTTGCTTTAAAAAAAGCATGTTAATCCTCCTATCCATACGGTTCCTAAACCGACTAATGATGCAATGTTTTGTAATATACTCATGCCGTCCATTCCGCAAATAAATGCGACTAGAACCTCTGATGCTTGTGTGTTCATTGCCCATGCTTGAAATAGTGACATGGATGGTTCCTTTGTGCCGTTCTCATACTTTGATACGTCTGATTGGTTGATGAATAACTTGTGTGCTAATTCCTCCTGACTTAATCCAGATCGAGTCCGGCACGCTTTTAATATCGCGCCGTATTTCACGTTTCCACCCCCCTTTTTTTATTCCAGATTGGAATTTTAATAGAGTGCTGACTGTTGTATTATTAAATTACCGACCCCCTCAAAGTTGGTAGATTGCTAGATCGCTTCATCTTTTTGCTTTCCATGTTCCGCGATAATTCGCGGAATGGAAGTTCTTTTGAAAAAATCGAACATCAGCTTCTTGGTGTGTTCTTTGCTTGTTTTGTAGGTAATTTTGCAACCGTCTTTTGTTTCTTGCTTGATGTTTGCCATTAGATCACCGCCTTTTTACTGCCAAATTGTTCTAATAACATTTGAGATAGTTTTACCTGGCCCTTGCCTGTTATTAAGGTTGTAAGTTTTTCAACATCGCCTGTAGAACGGCTTACAACTGTTGGTTTTACATCAAATAGACCTTGTTCAATATATTGTTGCTTTGGATTGTTGCGTTCTCTGCCGGATTTGATCAGAAATCCTTTATCGCGCAACCATTCAAACATCTTGTTCCGGCCTAAGTTGATGCCGTGCTTTTCATACATCATTTTGGCAAAAGAGCCAACATTGATAGATGCACTTGAATTGGAAACAACTTTACCGAAACTTGTGTATGGTGCATCTATCCTTTGTTGCTCGACAACAGCCATTCTTTCTTGTTCAGCCTTTAACCGTTGGTCTCGTTCGGTTTTAAGTGTTTTTAATAACTCAATTCCGAAATCCGGGTTATTAATGATATTTTCAATTGTTTGGTCTGTTGCGTACGCTCCGTGTTTTCTGATTGACGGTAGCACTTCCGATGTAATCCATTTTCTAAATCGTTTTGCTTCTGGTTTACGGCTGTCTAAGATGACATCATATAGGCCGTCTTCGTTAACGAATGTTGCCTGTTGTGTGCCACCGGCTGTTTGAAGGGGGTGTTTTGAAACCACATCCTTATCTAAACGCCTTTTAACAGTGGCAACATGTCCAAGCCCTAAAATGTTGCATAAATCTTTTAATAAAAACTCGTGATCGTCGCCGTTTGTAATGATCGTCAAATTCTGACCATCAAACATTTTGGTTAATTGATTCATTTGATTACCTCCTGTTTTATCGCTTTTGACATCACACCCGAATATCAGCACCTAACGTCTCGGCGTATGCCCTATGTGGGTGTCGCTCCATCCCGAAACTGGGATATTGTGGCGTAACTCCGCTCTTTTAGATGTTGATATTCGGATGTGATTTCGCGATAGATTAAATTGCTTGTTTTGTTTCTTTTGCCATTTTGGCAATTTTATTTTCAAAAAAAAGGTCATCTACCTTTAAATTGAAAATATCTGATACTTTGGCTAATGTTTCTGCTGAAAATTTACCACGTCCAGTCTCTAAATAGTAATAACCATTTGCGCTCTCGTAACCTAGAAGTTTAGCCATTTCTTCAAGAGATAGGTTAGCTTTTTTTCTAAGTGATTTTATTTTTTCTAAATCAACTTTTTTAATTACCGTTTGATTCATTATGCCACCTCCTCCGTTTGCCAATTTGGTAACTTTAATCTTAGTTTACATTACCATTTTGGCAAAGTCAAGCATTAATTTACCTTTTTGGCAAAAATATTTTATTACCATTTTGGTAAGTGCTAGAATGATGATATCTTATACAAGTAGAGGGAAAAAATAATGAACATATTAGGAAATCGCATTAAATATTTAAGAGAGAAAAAAGATTATTCTCAAAAACAAGTAGCTGACGCTCTTGGTATTTCTAATGTTCAATTATCCCGTTATGAATCAGGGGACAGAAAACCAGATCCGGATACCATTAGGATGTTAGCGGATTTTTATGAAGTAACAACCGATTATTTGTTAGGACACGAAACGAACGATAACAAACTAGATTACTACAAAAATAAAATAGCGAAAGAATTTCCAGATATAGATCTCATGTTTAAAGAAATGGAATCTTTAACTGCTCAAGAAATGAAAGAGGTGTATGAGTATATAAAATTTAGAAATAGCCAGAAAAAAGACGATTAAACAATGGAGAGATAATAAAAAAGGGGGCGATTATATGAAGAAGCTATTAGTTTTATTAGTGTTTTTATCTTTAGTTCTATCAGCTTGCGGTGATAATTCTGATGATGTTGATGCTTCCGGAGATGACGCAGAAGAAGTTACCGAAAAACAAAGCGAAATGACGGAAAAAGCAACATTAAATTATCTAGAACAAATTACTTACCGGTATTTAAAAGGATCAGACCTTGAAAATGGAAGCTTTGAACAAAAGAGCGAACTAAACGCTGCTATGGCTAGGTGTGACGCTATCGTGGAAGAAATTGAAGAAAAATATTCAGTAGAGGATCCGCTACCTTCCAAAATAATTAACCTATCTAAAAAGGTGAAAGACGCATCTCAGGAAATTTTAGATGGAAATTATGAAACAAATTACGATAACGCTGTATTAATAGGCGAAGAGTTGGGCGAAATATCAAAAACATACTTAGATGGAGAACTACCACCAACTGCGAAATTCATGATTAACTAACAAGGTGTACATAAAATTGTACACCTTATACTTTAAACTAAAAGCAAACATACGAAACGAAAATTAAGAGGGTGTTATTAATGACGTCAATGTGTTTAAAACCCGGGATTAATAATGTATTTATTACAAACGACAAAAACGAGGGTCCTATATTAGTTTTAGAAAAACTAACGGATAACAAAATACACTTGAATTTTACTCTTACAGGAATGATGGCTTTAAAAGAGCCTATCAACGAAAAATTACAAACATTTTATTTATATATTTTTTTGACTTATCAACACGGTGGTAGAGAAACTGAGGTAATTTCCTCTTCTCAAATTTATTGTGACAAAGACATCTTGGAATCCGAAACTTTAAATTTCACTACTACACTGACAGTTCCCGCTAAAAAACTGTATTCGAACCAAGACTTCGTTTGGAATTATTATTCGGTTAAGATCGCTTATATAGAAAAGGAAGCCGAGGACGGAGCTGATCTTAACTTTTTGGTAAATGGTATAGGTAATTCACTTTTTCAAACGAAATTGAATATTGTGATTAAGGACGGGGAATCGTATGAGTGAAGTAGTACATATTAGTGAGCATAGTAAATTCCAAGGGGCGAGAATTCCATTAGTATCTGATATAATAAAAGAAGAACAGTTAAGTTTATCGGGAATTGAAGCAGCAGCAGCTTCGTATGACTCAAACCAAGAGGAGGAATTTATAATGGATGCAAGCATCAAAGGGTATATTGACGACCGAATTAATTCGCTAGAAAAATCAATCAACCATCGAATGGATTCTCAAGAAAAATTATTATCGGAAAAAATAGATCATCTTCATACGAAAAACGAGAAAACAATCAAAGAAAGTATTTCGGAGTTCAAGGTATCTTTCGATAAAGATAGAAAAGAAGATAGAAAGTTTTTTGTGACAACAGCTATCGCTATATCTGCTGTGGTGGTAGCGATTCTTGGATTCGTATTTTAAATCAGCCTATATCGAATAGGCTTTTCTTTTAACCTAAAAGCAAACATACATTCTATAAACGGGGGTCATAGTTTGTATACACATCTAGAGGATTTTATTTATAAACTATTAACGTCAATTGGAATAAAGAGACCAAAAGATTTGGACATGCATACAATCGCAAATAAATTAGGGTTAGAAATTTCTTACGATGAAGAAAAAATATTTTATTGCGACAATGAAATAAACCTAAAAAGAAGCACTAAAATGCAAGAATGGTTTGATTTCGTCCATGAACTATGCCATTATCTTCGGCATTGTGGTAGTCAAATAAATATGCACCCTTTATTTAGACAACTGCAAGAGTATCAAGCAGATTATTTTACTTATCATTTTTGCATACCCACTTTTATGCTGGACAACCTTTTTAATTATACTATCTATGACATTATGATTTTATTTAACGTTGATTACGAATTCGCTTTCAAGAGACTTGAGATGTATAAGAATAAACTATTACTTACGAAAGGAATTATTTAAGATGAGAGTAGCAATATACGTTAGAGTATCCACAGAAGAACAGAGCCAAGAAGGATATTCCATTGCGGCACAAAAAGAGCGATGTTCCAGGTTCGTTGAATCACAAGAGGATTGGGAGATCACAAAAATATATGCGGATCCCGGATATTCCGCTAAAAATTTGAATCGGCCAGCAATTAAACAATTATTAGAGGATATTGAATTACATGCATTTGATGTCGTTGTTGTGTATCGATTAGACAGGCTTGTTCGATCTGTGCTGGACCTTCATCAACTATTGAAATTATTTGAAAAAAACAACGTCAAATTTAAGTCGGTAACAGAAGTTTTCGATACAACGACGGCGATGGGTAAGTTTTTTATTACAATGGTTGGTGCCATGGCAGAATGGGAACGCAATAACTTAGGCGAACGTGTCAGTTTTGGTATGGAGCAGATGACACGTGAAGGTAAATGGAAAGGCGGAAAAGCTGGTTATGGTCATGATTATATAGATGGCCGGATGGTTATAAACGAACGTGAAGCAGACATATTACGAACCATGTACGATTGGTATTTATCCGGTATGAGCGACCGAAAAATTGCTATACGCTTAAATGACATGGGCATTTTAACCAAGAGTGGACGTGAATGGAATGAACCTAAGGTGCGTTATGCGTTGATCAACCAAAAAAATATCGGAAATCTGGAATACGGCAAACGGGTTAACAAGGACAAAAATTTTACTGTTAATGATATTTATCCCCCGATTGTCGATATACATACGTTTGAACGCGCGAATACGCTTAGAAAAGCGCGGGTAAAATATCATGGTAGGCAAGTGACAAGTAATTATATTTTTTCTGGAACATTGGTATGTGCCAGATGCGGAAATAAAATGAAGGGTATTAAAGCGAAAGATCGAAAACGATATAGATGCCGTGGAGCATTATATAAAAAGTGTGACATGCCGACATTGAGCGAATCAATTATTGAACATAATTTCTTAAAGAAATTAAAGCAGATTGACTTTGAACGGTACGAATTAAAGGAACAAGACCTCAACAGTGATGATAATAAAAAGATAAAACGCCTGCATCAAGAATTAGATAAAATTAAACAGCGCCGTAAAAAATGGCAATATGCATGGGCTAACGGAATGATGCCCGACGGTGATTTCCAAGACCGTTTAAAAGAGGAACAGGAGCAAGAACAATCCATACATGACCAATTGCGAAAACTTGATTATAAAGCTCCTGCTGTAATTAATCAAGACATCATAAAAATGATTAGTGATGCAGCTAACAACTGGAATAAATTAGATGATATGGAGAAAAAGCAATTAATTCAAATTACAATAGATAAAATTGTGGTGGATCGCATTCAAACGCCGCATAGAATGGACAGAGCCGAAATCAAAGAAATAGCATTTAACTAGCCTTACATATTGACTGGATCAACCGGTGATGGGTATGCATGGGCAAAGAAAGCCGGACATACGATTACCAAATTGTACCCGACAGAAGTCGCCCTTACCTCCAATGAGGAATTTATCAAGGATAAGCGTCTACAGGGTTTGTCTTTAAGGGATGTATCACTAACCGTACTAAATAAAAAGCAAAAAACGATCATCTCTCATCAAATGGACATGCTGTTTACCCATTTCGGAATATCAGGACCAGCGGTATTGCGCTGTTCCCAATTTGTTGTAAAAGAGCTTATGAAAGGACAAGCGGAGGTTCCAATGGTTTTAGATGTATTACCAGATGAAAATGAACAGCAATTAGTAAAAAAAGTATGGGAAAATATCAAACAAAATCCAAAACGGTCAATCAAAAACAATTTAAAAGGAGCTGTTCCTGAACGCTTCCTTACATTTATCCTGAAGCGCAATAAAGTACGTGAAGAGGAAAAAGGCGCAAACATTGCAAAGGAAACCATTCGTTCGATTGTTCACGATTTAAAATACTTTTCATTCAACGTTCATGGGTCATTACCACTTGAAAAAGCTTTTGTCACTGGCGGAGGTGTTTCCATTAAAGAGATCGTGCCAAATACGATGCAGTCGAAAAAAATGCATGGATTATATTTTTGCGGCGAAATATTGGATATTCACGGATATACTGGGGGCTATAATATTACCTCGGCGCTTGTTACTGGCAGATTAGCTGGGATAAATGCAGCCACGGAAACTGCTCTGGACGTTTGATTCCCATTTCTGGTATGTCATTCCTTGTATTTTCTCCATTGTCAGATGCCATCCTAATATTATGTGGGGACTATCAAAACGAGAGGGACTGGTACTGAATGCAAAAGAATGGAATGTGGATACCATTAATCGCGTCTGTCGGTGTTGGAGCGGCAACTTTTTATTCGATGACCAAAAATAATCAGGGATTAGGTCAAACGATGGAAAAAATGGTCCCGTTTGTTTCGCAAATGGGTGCCGGTGGAAATATGTCCAGTGGCGGAATGATGAATGCGAGTGGAAACATGAGCGGGAATACAGGTAACAGCGGAAACAACAATAATAGTAAAAATAATCAAGACAGCCAAAAACTAGGAACTTTTGGAATGAGCTAAATCGCATTAGACGTGTCATCTGATTGACACGTCTTTTTTTGAGCATTTATTGTGTTTTAGGTCTGCAAAAGATTTACAATTTAAATGTAGAAAAAGTAAATTTGGAGGGATCAAAATGCAAGCTCGTTTAAATTACTATGCTATTGCACCAGATGCAGCAAAAATCATGATGGAATTCGAGAAATATATAAAGTCCACCAACCTTGATGCTACATTATTGGAACTTGTCAAAACACGCGCCTCACAAATTAATGGCTGCGCATTCTGTTTGGACATGCACACGAAGGACGCACGGGCAAACGGAGAAACTGAGCAACGTTTATACGCCCTAAACGCCTGGAGGGAAACAGATTTTTATACAGAGCAAGAACGTGCAGCATTAGCTCTTGCAGAGGCAATTACCCAAATTTCTGTGAACCCGGTTTCCGATGAACTTTATCATGCTGTTAGGAAGCATTTTAATGAAAAGGATTTCGTTGATCTAGTATATGCCATTAATGCAATAAACAGCTGGAACCGTCTGGCAATAACAATGAGAGCTATTCCAGGCAAATATCAGCCGGCAAAAAAGTAAACACTTCAATTTACAATCACATATTTTTCACATTTTAACGACTTCCTTGTGATAAATATCACGGTACACACACCCGATTACCATTATCATCAAACTGGATAGAGATTTTTATCTTAGTTTAGGAGTGATTCAAATGGCAAAAACGGTTGAAACCTCTGACGGATGGTATGCGTTACACGATTTCAGAACGATCAACTGGGAGAAATGGCAGCAGGCTTCTAAAACAGATCGGAACGCGGCACTCGATGAATTCAACAAGCTGCTAAGCAACTGGCAAAACATTGAAGAAAACAAGCAAGGAAGCCATGTCATATACTCGATCGTTGGTCAGAAAGCAGATATTATGTTTATGCTGCTAAGACCAACAATGAAGGATTTAAACAAGCTGGAAAATGAATTTAATAAATCGGCACTTGCTCATTATACGCAGCCTGCCTATTCCTACGTATCGATTATTGAGAAAAGCAGCTACACAAAACGGCAGACTGATCCTTATGAAGATCCGGTAATGCGGGCAAAATTATTCCCAACAATTCCAAAAACAGAATATATGTGCTTCTATCCAATGAGCAAATTGCGTGGCGAAACTAACAATTGGTTCACACTATCAAAAGAGGAACGCGGACGCATGATGTTTGAACATATTGAAACATGCAAAACCTACACGGATGATGTGAAACGAATTATTACTGGTTCCATCGGATTTGATGATTATGAATGGGGAATTACCTTATTCTGTGATGACGTATTAAAATTCAAGAAATTAATTTATGATACTCGTTTTGATGAAGTTAGTGCGAAATATGCCATTTTTGGATCATTTTTCATTGGAAGTTATTTGGCAAAAGAGGAATTGGAAGCATATTTTCAGATTTAAAGCTGATAAGTAGTGCGCTACAAGCAAGGATCCTATGTTATCTGATCCTTGCTTTTATATATATTTTGTAATAGTTAAATTCTTTGTTAAAATTATAAAGTAATCACCGTATAGTAGAAAAGATTATATAGGTTCAATGAAGGGAAAAGAGAGAATGGAGCAATACTTTGATGTTCAAACACTAATCTGGCTGTTTCTTCTGGACATGATCCGTTGTGCTTTAGCCAATTTTTTCTCCAATTTACGAAGGTATTTGGGATTGCTGTGCACTTTTTTATTAGACAAGATAGCAAAGTCTTTTAGCCCCAAGTCAATACCGATACAGACTTTAGTTTTGGGCAATTCTTTTACATCTGTCTCAACCAGAATGGATATATAATAGCCGCCACTTGGATTGCGTCTGACAGTGACACGCGTGATACGACCTTCCACTTCGCGACTTTTAGCAAACTTAACGAAACCAAGTTTGGGCAGCTTGATTTTGTTTCCACTGACCGCAATATTATTGTTCGTGTATTTGGTCGTATAGGACTGAACCTTATTATTTTTGGATTTGAAGCGTGGTGCTTCATTTTGTTTTTTGTAAAACCTGGAAAAGGAATCAGCAAGGTTCTAGAGAGAAGATTGCAGGGCAACACTGTCCACTTCTTTCAACCAGAGCTATTACTTTTTTAGCTGTGTCAATTGTTTAGAGCAAATATTGTATGTCAGGCCTTTTCCATACTCATTGTATGCAGTATTCCACTGATTCAGGAAATGGTTGAATACAAAACGGCTGCATCCGATTGTTTTGGCAATTAGTATTTCTTGTACTTTGTTTGGATAGATACGAAACTTATAGGCTTTATTTACTGGTATCCATTTCACCTCCCTTAGAAGGAATATTTGTTCCTATTATATCAAAAAATCCATGTTTGGGAGAAAATTAATTTGAAGTGCCTGAAAAAATTGAAACGTTTAGCAGAAATTATTTTCCATCTATTTTAAGTGGCGCTTGAACGGACAATTAAGATGGCTGAAGCCAACCCTCGTCCGAAGGTGCTTCATCTCTACCCTGCTTCACTGAGGATGGAGTCTTCTCGCCTGGCATGATAATAAAACTTCCCAAACCATAAAAAAACTGACTCAAACAACACAATGTTTGAGTCAGTTTCTTATTGCCTGGCGGCGTCCTACTCTTGCAGGGGCAAAGCCCCAACTACCATCGGCGCTGGAGAGCTTAACTGCTGTGTTCGGCATGGGAACAGGTGTGACCTCTCCGCTATTGCTACCAGACCAACAAGATGTTAGTCATTCTGTGTTGTCCACAGGATGTGAATGATTTAAACAGAACATTCTTATTATCCAAGTGATCACCAATAAATTTTCAGTGACAACCAATATTATAATTGTTTTTCGAAAAAAATCAAGTAAAATATCGAAATATGTATAAGGTTTATACCTTGGAAACTAAATAAGAGATCCACAAGCAACGAAATCAGATTAGATGGGTTATAGTTAAGTCCTCGATCGATTAGTATCCGTCAGCTCCACGTGTCACCACGCTTCCACCTCGGACCTATCTAC
>BMJD01000064.1 GCA_014642895.1 Lentibacillus populi | reverse complement strand
ATAACTTAATAACCGGATAAGCCACGTCCGGCTCCAGCGCCCAGCGGCTAGTGTGCAACACCCGCCTCCGTACGATAAGTCAACATCGACTCGGGTAGGAAGGAAGGCCGACTAAAAACGGACTTTGCGTCCAACGTCGGCATACCCCTTTTGCAGGGGCATGTTTCCTTTATCTCCTACGGCTCAGTCCAGCACATACGCCGCTAAACGGGCGCTTGCGCCTTTGTTCTTTGCTAAAAGGTTTGTACAGATGTCAATCCGGAAATAAATTAGATCAACTACAGGAAAAAGTAGATCAATGGTTTTTCTTTGATTATGGTTACATGGTAAAAAGGGTAAAACGCCAGTCTGCCGGCTGTGAAGTTATCATATAAGGCAGTTTATGTATGTTAATGAAAATTACGTAAATACTAGTAGAAAAATTATGCAGGAGAAGGGTAATCATGTTAAAATTGAACACCGAAATAGAAGGTAAAAGGGCTTATTTTGGTAATGTGTATAAAATGTTTAAAGCAAATGGATACGCATTATGTGGAAATTGGGAGTATGACAAAGGGAAATTTGATATGGTTTTATGCCGTGAAGGTGGGGAAACCATTTATATCCGCGTTCCATTTGATGTGTTGGAGGGTCAACTGGACCATCCCCGGACATATATTCAGTTCCGCCAACCATATGTAATAAAGCATGTCGTACATACTGGACTGGACTGGGATGGAAATTCTTTACTGACCACAACAGGATTTAGCCAGTTTCAGGAACCTGTCGACAGGGACGGTAATATACTGGATAAAAGCAGGTGGGAAGATGCTGGAGAACGGGCAGTACAGGATTTGGTCAGTTCTATGGATGAATGTTTGGAAGCATAATTAATGGATCCTGTAATTTTTCTGAAGGACTAACCGAGTTGAATAGGATGTGAAAGATAACTTGTACATCGAGTTCAAGTTATCTTTTTTTGTGGAAAAAATTCAAACGGACCGATTTAAGTGGGCAACCCCTGTACTGGAAATAAACCATCTAGGCAGAAACTGCATAGATTAAACAGGGGGGAGTTAAATGGATTCGGTTATAGCTTTTTTTGGTGAAATGCTGGTTCTGTACGTGATTGCACTGATCGGTTTTTTGGCAAGAAAAACAGGCGTTTTAAATGAAAATGCTAATGGTGTATTAACGCAAGTTGTTTTGTATATTACATTACCGGCACTAATTTTGTTTTCGTTGGACATTTCATTTTCTGTCACTTTCGTAAAAGAATTCATTTGGCTCATTACGATGTCTCTATATATACTGACGATGTCCATCTTTATTGCACGTTGGATGAGCAAGCGCTCCATACTTGCAGCAGGTCAAACCAATGTTTATGAGGGCTTGATCATCTTTGGGAATCAAGGCTTTATTGGGTATGCAGTAAGTTTTATTATTTTAGGGGAAGAAGGAATTATCTATTTAACGATATTTAATATCTGTTACTTAATTCTGATTTGGACGTACGGTATTTATCTTTTTACTACTAATGAGGCTAAGCCTAACGTTAAGGCAATTCTTTTAAATCCGGGAATTCTTTCCACCCTATTGGGGCTGTTCGTTTTTGTGTTGCCAATTAGCTTTCCTGAAATGATTACAGACGCACTTGAAGATGTGGGGAAAATGACAATTCCACTTTCGATGATCATCATCGGCAGTCTGATCGCCAATATAAAATTTACTGCCTATTATCAGGCTTTAAAAAACAGGTATCTCTGGAATGCAGTACTTGTCAGGCTATTAATGATTCCTTTATTACTGTTGCCTTTCATGGCTTTATCCGTTCCTTTTACGTTACTTTTCATTGCCGTGTTAGTTTCTGGAATGCCTGCTGCACCAACTATTTCACTTTATGCACAGAAGTACGGTGCTGACACTTCCTTTGCATCATTAGGGGTGGTACTAAGTACGATTTTATGCCTATTTACGATTCCGATCCTTTATTGGGTAGTTATATGGTTGTATGCCTAATAAGCGAAAAGAGATTATTAACATAGTGTCGCCACAATGAATGGCATCTCTAGACATTCTGTTGTTTTTAGGATGTTTGCCCCTTCCGATCGGGACTTCTGCACGATCGATCGGTTTATTTCACCTTTCGATCAGGATTTCTACAAGATCGATCGGTTTATTTCGCCTTTTGATCGGGATTTTTGTACGACCGATCGGCTAATTTCTCTCTTTAATCAGGGTTTCAACCCGGTAATTCTGTTTGTTGATAGTTTGAGGGTGGGAACTTCAAGCTGTGAAAGGTTTTCTGGACAGGTATTAGTTGTCGCAACACCGATATAATGTTTTCCTCCATACGACCTTCTGAAAAGCTTGTGAATGCCTAACTATTTTTTTTGCAATCCACTACTAAAAACAAGATAATAGAAACAGGGAAATTGCTTGAATTGGATAATAAATTCCATTTGGAGGGACAAATATGGCTAAGGTTACTAAATTGAAAATTCCGGAGTTGAAAAAGAATTTAAAGAATTATGATCAAAAAGAACTCATTAACGTTATTGCTGATTTGTATAAATTGAATGATGATGTGAAGGATTTTTTGTCTGTGAAATTTATGGGTGAAGAAAAGATCCGGGAATTATTCGAACGTGCCAAAAAGGAAATCGAGGATGAATTTTTTCCGGAAAAAGGGTTTGGGAAGATGCGCCTGGCTAAAGCGAAAAGGGCCATCAGTGATTTTAAAAAACTGACAGGAGATTTATTTAGAACGATTGATTTAATGTTGTGTTATGTAGAGGTTGGGACAGAATTCACGAATACGTATGGTGACATTGATGAAAAATTTTACGACAGTATGGAGTCCATGTTTCATAAAGTTGCCAAAGCGTGTGAAAAAGATGAAACGTTATTCATACATTTTAATGACCGTTTAAGGGCAGTCGTAGCCGATTCTGGTGGAATTGGTTGGGGTTACCATGATAGTTTAACAGATATTTATAATTCCTTAATCTTGGTGAAACGGTGATAGCTGGCTTAGCAATCAGTTTGAGCTGTATTGGCTTAGATTTCCAAGGGGTAGCTTCCTACCCCCTTTGAAACTTTTTCATTGCCCATTTCGTATGAACAGATAGAAAGGGGTTTTGTTTCGTAATGAAGAAATTGTTAGCACTCATCGTATTACTTGCCTCGATTATGATCTCACCATTAACTACACATGCGATGGAATATTCCATCGATCATATGAAAATTGATGCGTTTTTACAGAAAGATGGAATGGTAGATGTAACGGAAGTACAAGTCTACTCCTTCGAGGGAAAGTTTAAGGGTATAACAAGGACGTTGATTCCTAAAAAAGGGACGCAAATTATCGACGTAAAAGCCACCGAAAACGGCAAAAAATTAAAGGTAGAACAGGATGATAATGAATACAAAATTTATCGTAAAGGGAAGGATGAGGAGGTCACGATTAATCTGACCTATACGATCAAAAATGGTGTCCAGCGCTATTCGGATGTAGGACAATTTAACTGGCCGTTTTTTGATGAGAGCAATGAATCGGATTATGAGCAGTTTGATGTATATGTTCATCCGCCACAGCCGACAGAGGATGTCATTGCGTTTGGTGATGAAGAAGCCTTCGGAACAGCAAATATCAACGACGGTGGCATTGTTCATTTTGCAATGGGGAAGGTACCCGAGGGATCAAACGGGAATATTCGCGTTGCCTATGATGCGGAACTTTTCCCAGGAACCGCATTGACAAAAGACAAGCCGATGCGGGAGGAGATTCTGGCGGCTAAGACAGAGCTGCAGGAGAAGCAAGCTGCTTTTGAAGAGCGTAAGGAATTCTTAGCAAATCTGGCCCCATACATTGTTGGTGTCTTTGTGTTCTATTTCCTTGGATTATGTTTTTATGCTTGGCAGAAAAAACGGGTAACGGGTATGGAAATGGAACGAAGGTTTCCGGCTGTCTATTTTATACCAAAAGCGGACATGAGCATGCCTGCGACAATCTCGTTTATGAATTCCGGAATCATCGGTGCGGAAGCGCTGACGGCAGCATTAATGGATTTGGTGCGGAAGGGCTACGTGAAGCGAAAGAACGAGGATACCTTTGACGTGGTGCATCGCAATACGGATTACCAACATGAGAACTTCCTGATCCATTGGCTGTTTGATACGATCGGAAAAAATGGGGTATTTCGCTTAGAAGACCTGGAGAAATACACCAAGAAGAAAGCCAATCAATCCAAATACCGAAAAGATTTCGAAACATGGAAACAGGCAGTTCAGGATGAAGTGAAAAGCCACCATCTATATGAGAAGAAGACAAAAATACGTGTATGGGCTGGTTTATCAAGCATTCTTTTAATCCCACTCGTCATTTTGTTTGGAGTTCATGAATTGTTTATGTGGGTGTTCTTCTCGATTCTGTTATTTATAGGATTAGGTTTATTTGCATTATTCTATCGCCCGAGAACGATTAAGGGTACCAAAGTCGTGCAACAATGGAAGGCTTTCAAAGAAAAATACCCGGAAATAAATGTAGACGAATGGAATGAGCAAATGGACGATGACCAGAAACGCGCTTTTATTTTCGGGGTTGGGATGAATGATAAACGAATGAAAAAGAAAAACGAGCAGCTGCTTGAGGCTATTCCCCCAACAAGTTATGCAGGTTCTGATTTGGTTCTGTTTACAGCAATTGCAGCGGCTAGTACAAGTTTTGAAAGTGCAAACAATACCGCATCCGCATCATCCCCTGGTGGAACTCCAGGCGGAGGAGCTGGTGTCGGTGGCGGCGGAGGTGGATCCGGGGCGTTTTGATTAGAATGGAAAGACTGCTAAGATGAGTGTCCGTCCCTAAATTTTAGTTTACTCGAATCTCTTTTGTTAAAAAATGAAGCATTTCGGATATACCCAAAGAAAGAAAAGCGATGAAGGCCGTATCCACCTCACTAAGCAAGTGACGGGGGAACGGTCCTTTTTTTGTGGTATGATAGAAAAATATTGCTATCCACATGAAAGAGGTTCGATCAAGTTATGAATGAAATGGAAAGAATGATAGATTCCCAGGAAACACCAAAGCGATTCAATAAGGTTTGGATGGTTCTGATATTAGGATTCCTTACCGCGTTTGGCCCACTGTCGATGGACATGTATTTACCAGCACTCCCTATTGTTACGGATGATTTACAAACGACTGCATCGCTCGGCCAATTAAGTATAACTGCGTGTCTATTAGGATTAGCGGTAGGGCAATTGCTTTTTGGACCGTTGAGTGATATTCAGGGCAGAAAACGTCCACTTGTGATTACGTTGGTCATTTATGCCATTGCTTCACTTCTTTGTGCATTCAGCTCTAACATTTGGCTATTTATTGGGCTGCGATTTATTCAGGGATTTTCTGGCGCAGCAGGCATTGTGATTGCCCGTGCATCAGCCCGCGATATGTATGTTGGCAAGGACCTGACGCAATTTATCGCCCTGCTTGCGCTTGTGAATGGTGCTGCTCCAATCCTTGCTCCGTTATTCGGCGGGGTTGTGTTAAATTGGGTATCGTGGAATGCTGTATTTGTGATTTTGTGTTTGATCGGATTTATCATGTTTCTTGCGGTTATATTTACCCTCCCGGAAACACTGCCCATTGAAAAAAGAGCGCAGGGAGGTTTATTGGAAACAGTTAAAACGTTTCGTGACCTGCTGAAAGACCGGGTATTTATGGGAATTGCACTGGCACAGGCGTTTGCATCGATGAGCATGTTCGCCTATATAGCAGGTTCACCGTTTGTTTTGCAAAATATCTATGGGATCACACCACAGCAATTTTCCATTGTATTTGCGGTGAATGGTGTAGGGATCATTATTGCTGCACAGCTTACTGGACGATTAGCACATAAAATCGAAGAAGCACACCTATTACATGTGGGTGTCTCGATATCATGTATTGGTAGTTGTCTGTTATTAGCAGTTGTGCTTTTCTCATTTCCGCTTTGGGTATTGCTTCCAGCATTATTTCTTGTCGTAGCGAGTGTGGGGATTGTGAACACTACCAGTTTTTCACTCGGTATGCAGCGGCAGGGAAAGGTGGCGGGAAGTGCCTCAGCCTTTCTTGGCATCCTTCCGTTTGGCGGAGGTGGGATCGTTTCCCCGCTTGTAGGGATTGGTGGCGATCATACAGCCGTGCCAATGGGAATTGTTATTTTTATTTGTAGCGTGACCGCGTTTATCATCTATATGACGATGGTAAAAAGAAATCGTGCAATTATTGGGGACAGTCCATCAACGCTTTAGTATATTAGCGAAGGGCTGTCCCTTTGTTCAAAGTAAAGAAAGTATATAGTTTTTAGCGATATTAATTCATGATCGAGAAGGGCCGTGTCCAGCTCCAGCGCCCAGCAACTAGCAAACTTCACACTCCTTCACTACGATAAGTCAACATCGGTTCGCTTCCAGCTCACCGTGTTTCCTTTATCTCATTGCGGAGTGCTCCAGTTTGTACGTTGCTAAACGGGCGCTTCCGCTTTTCCTAATAAAAAAACTTAAATCGCCCAGTCTCCATTCCGGAAAACCGGAACGACCGTTCCATCCTGTTTGATACCGTCAATGTCCATCTTGTCAGAACCGATCATAAAATCAACGTGAGCAGTGGAAACATTCATCCCATGTTTCAGTAATTCTTCCTCGCTCATTTTTGTCCCGCCTTGAATGCATGTCGGATAAGCCGCACCGATTGCCAGGTGGTTCGATGCATTTTCATCAAATAGTGTTTCAAAGAAGGTAATGCCTGATTGCGAAATAGGCGATGGATCTGGCACGAGCGCAACTTCACCCAAGCCTGTTGCACCTTCGTTATCCTGAACCAATTTCTTAATCGCTTCATCGCCCTTTTCAGCGGAAATGTCCACGATTTTGCCATCCTTAAAATGTACTTCGATGCCTTCAATTAATGTTCCGGCATAACTTAGCGGCTTTGTGCTGCGAACGACGCCTTCCATACGACGTGTATCGGGTGCAGTGAAGACCTCTTCCGTCGGCATGTTGGCGATAAATTCTTCGCCCTTAGGATTAAAACTTTCCGCACTTTGCCAAATATGGTTCTTCGGTAGGCCAAGCGTTAAATCAGTACCTGGTGCGGTGTAGTGCAAGGCATCAAATTGATAGTCATTTAATTTTGCGGCTTTTTCCTTTAGCGTTTCTTTATGCTCATCCCAGACAGCTACCGGATCGTCGTGATAGATACGGCACGTTTTGAAGATTTCATCCCATAAGGCATCGACCTGTTCTTCAGAAGTTTTAAGGTGAGGGAATACGCTTCTCGCCCAGTCAGCACCAGCTGCAGCGGCGACGGTCCATTTCAAATCATCATTTTGCGTCGCAATGCGCTGTGCCTTGAATGCTTTTCCAGCCACTTTTTGATAAGCAGCGACTTTCGAGGGGGTGACTTCATTCAAAAGGCTGGGATCACTGGATAAAATGGAAAGCCGGCAGACGCGGTGATTCAATACATGGTCTTCGGATTCTTCAATTTCGTATTGCGGAATGTTAGTTAACACTTCTTCTGACTGGTGTATGTAATGCTGTTTCGTGATTTCCTCGTCAGACCATTTCACAATTACTTTTTCAGCACCAAGCGCATAAGCTTCTTTGGTGACCAAGCGCGCTAATGGAGCCTGTTCAACGGCAATGGTCATTTTTACCCAATCGCTAGGATGAACGTTGAGGCCTTTTGCGACCAGCAGCTTGGCGTATTTTTTTAGATTATCATTAAAGTTCGGTAGCATGTTTTTTACCTCCTTATTTTTTCATTGTGACGATATTAGTATAGTGAAGGGGGTTTTGGAATGCAAATGGGTGCTCTCAGGCTGACAATTTGACAGCAATCATAACAGTAGTCGATAAAGTACCATTCCTCCATTAAAACTGTAGAAGTTGATTATTATATTAAGTAAATTACATGAAGGTGACTGGATACTTATGTAAAAATATTCATAGGGATTGAGAAAGAAAGTACTTTCAACGGTATGAAAGAAGAGAAGTTTGTATGATAATTAATGCAAAACCAATTATATTAATTGCAAGAGATATTTTACTGCTTTGTTGTTAAAATAATGTTAGATACATAAACTCCAATACCGTTAAAATCACTAAAGGGGTATTTTGATGGCCAATATACATGATATTGCTAAAAAGGTGGGTGTTTCGGTATCTACCGTTTCACGTGTGTTGAATAATCACAAGTATGTTTCCGATGAAAAAAGACGTGCTGTACAAAATGTCATTGATGAATTAAATTATACACCATTACAGGGTCATTTTGCGGAAGGTCTGGTATTAGCTATTATTATTATGAGATAATGCAAAAAGGATTAATATACGCTTTTCTAATTATGTAACCAAGTTTGTGAAAGTGCGCGCTTAAAGTAACGGAGCGTTGCTTGTTTTTTGAAGATAAGCTTACGCGTGACAATAGTAGCTTGTTAGTAATAAAGTTGTTATTGTTGATTATATTTAAATAATGTGACCTTATAGAAATAGTCTCAGATAATTATGATTTATAGAGGATGTTCAAAAAGTCCGGTAAAAAATGACACTTCGAATTTCTTCGTTGGCTTGTTTCTCCGCTGCTCATGTATCTGATTGCATACATTCCGCTGCTCGAAACTACGCCGCCTCGAACTTCTCGGTCCTTTTTATCCTCCTTTTTGAACACGCTCTTATAGTGCATACTAAAAGTAGCGAGCATGAAATAGAGGGAATGTGTAGAATGAATGACGAGTTAATAAAAAATATCGATGCATCTTATCGGCAGGCTGAGGAGAAGGCCGCTGCTTATTTTAAATTACTTCATGAGCAAGTCTCACAAAACACCTACGTCACCACCTTGACAAAAGATTTTAAATCCTGGAAGCACAATCATCTTCATCATTTTTCCTTATTATCCTTTGTAATGCGTCGGAAGAGTGAGCCTGATTCTAAAGACTATCATCATTATATTGGGTGGCTGGATAAAAAAGGCAAACTAGATAATTACCTAGACCGCAGCATCTCCTATATTTTTATGCGGGATCTGGGCAAAGCACTGGATTCACCTGATATACAATGCCGAATCCGGCGTTCAGTTGACAGGTTAAAAAGTCACCTAACTCAGTCCAAACTCCAAGGAGAAAAAACGTTTAGCATGGCTGGATTGTACCGATTCGCGCAAAAGGAGGGCGTTGAATCGACCTTGATATGGGTGATTGGTAAATTAAAGACGGTTTCTGCTAATATTCCTAATGGGATGGATGCGGAAGAAGCCCAGCGGAAACTGATTAAAATCATTGCTGGGGTAGTGATGCAAGTAATGGAAGAGATGGTGGATGAAGTACCACAGTCAGAACGTACAGAGAGACTCGATAAAGCAATTAGGCTTGGCTACTCGTATGGTTTGACCTATCCTTTCATTGACGATCTTCTGGATGCCAAAATTTTATCCCCTAAAGAGGAAAAGCAATATTCTGATTTGGTCCGTACCACCCTTATCACGGGAATTGTTCCAGAATTAGGAGAATGGACCGGAAATAACAAGGAACTGATCCATTATATTCATTCCGAACTGCGAGATGCCTTTCTATATATTAAGGCCCATCAGCGGCCAGAGGTAAGAAAAGATTTTCTAGAGCAATCCTATGTGTTTTTTAAATCCCAGGAAGTGGACCGTGCAAAGGATCTTTCCAATGGTAATTACACGAATGACGATATTTATACCCCGGTCATCATGAAATCTGCTTCTTCCCGATTGATTGTCCGATCTATCATCGGTGCTTCTGAGGATGAGGGTATTGACAACCGAACGTTCTATTATGGTATCTACAACCAGCTAGCGGATGATTTTGCTGATATGTTTGATGACTTGAAGCAAGGTGGCGTGACACCCTATACGTATTATTTAACGTATCATGAAAAGCGTTCTGACCTTATCAATCCTTTTGAATTATATTGGACGGTTATCTCCCATTTGATCCATAACGTGTATCAATCAGATCCAAAAGTGAGCGAGGTGATTTTGGATCGTGCAATAAACGGTCTGAAACGATATAAAAAACGAATTGGAACCAAAAGGTACAATGAAGTCATGGATATATTTGCTTCTGGGATTCCAGAACTCAATCGTGTGATACAACGTATGGTTCGAAAAGCGGAAGATGTGGATTTCTTTGATAAACTGCTTCGGGACCATATGATTACCAATTTGAAAAATGAACAGAAGGAACAGAAGGAATTTTTAGACACGGTCGAAATCGTACGCAATCAGATCAACAACATCTTACATATCCCAAAAAGTGATCAGGATGCTTGGATGAAGGTAGCCCTTATTGATGCTGCAAATTATAGTCTGGAAGGTGAGGGAAAGCGACTACGGCCAATTATGACTTGGTTCATGGGCGTTAACATGTATGGATTAGAAAAGTCTGCCATCGTGCCACTGCTGAAATCATTGGAATATATGCATACTGCGTCCTTAATATTCGACGATCTGCCTTCCCAGGACAATGCGTCCATCCGCAGGGGACGTCCAACCCTACATGAGATGTATAACGTTGCTACCTCCGAATTAACCGGTCTCTTTCTAACCCAAAAGGCGACGTGCGAACAAGCATCTCTTAAGTCGTTCGATTCGAAACGGGTGCTTCGATTGATTCACTATTCGGCCCAATTGACTGCAGATATGTGCATGGGGCAGGCGATGGATTTGGATTCCAGAGGAAAACAATTGACACTGGAACAATTAAATATGATGTGCTTTTATAAAACCGGAATAGCATTTGAAGCTTCTCTTATCATGCCAGCAATTCTCACAGGTGAAGAGGAATTAAACATGAAAGCTTTGAAAAAATTTGCCTATCATGCCGGCATTGCTTTTCAAATTAAGGATGATCTTCTTGATGTTGAGGGAGACTTGGAATTGCTCGGAAAGCCCACCTTGAAAGATGCGGAAAACAACCATGCTAACTTTGTTTCCATCTTAGGTGCTGATGGCGCCAAAAAGGCGATGTGGGAACATTATTGTCTTGCAATGGAAGAGTTGCAAGAGGTGCCACACAATATTGCTTTTCTCAAGCATTTCTTAAAGTACATGGTTAACCGGGATTATTGAGCGGTTGATAGCTAGAATACGGAGACCTTTTATATAATGAAGAAGAGGAGAAAGATACTTGCTAAGCGGCTAGAAGATGATCTCCTATCTGGAAAATGGGATAAAAAATATGGGAAGCATCGGACGCTTCCGGGTTTTATTGGTGCGGAAATACGAAAATCGCCTGAAAAGTCTCATGCTATTGACATCCATGAGGGAGATAACTTATTCGTTGTCCTTTGCAGTCGTTTCCACTTTCATGTTAATGTTTCTTGATAGACCCCATTTGTCAAAATAATGGATGAAGAAAGGACAGAAAAAAATGCAGAAGTTAAATATCGCTAATCTTAATACACCAATACAGAAATTGGAAAAAACTAGTCAAAAACTTGGAAAGAACATTTATATAAAGCGAGATGATTTTACTGGGACGGAAATTTCCGGAAACAAAGTCAGGAAGCTGGAGTATTCCATAAAATATGCGCTTGATAACGGGTATGATACAGTTATTACAACTGGAGGAATTCAATCGAATCATGCTAGAGCGACCGCTTGTGTTTGCAGTATGGAGAATTTGGAGTGTCATTTAGTTCTTAGAGGCGAAATAAAAGAATTTGAAGGAAATCTATTTTTGGATAAAATGCTTGGCGCTAATGTGCATGTAATTGGTGATGGGCATTCACGTGAAGAAGCAATGGAGGAGCTGAAAGCGGAATTAGAGCGTAAAGGTAAAAAAGTCTATGTCATTCCTGTAGGGGCTTCTAACGCAATTGGTTCATATGGTTATATTAATTGTTATGAGGAGATAAAAAAGCAGGAAGAAGACATGAACATTCATTTTGATTCTATTAATATTGCAGTTGGTTCTGGTGGGACATATGCAGGTCTTTGGTACGGAAATGAGCAAGATGGTTCAAACAAGAAAATTATTGGCTATTCCGTCGATGAATCAAAAGAAGTATTCAAAGAAGACATTATCCACATTGTGAAGGACATTGATAAAAGTAAAGTTAATTTTGGCAGTATTTTTATCAACGATCTATATGTTGGAATTGGCTATGCAAAGGCCACAGATGAGGAGCTTGCATTTTACATCGATTTTGCAAAAAAGGAAGGGATTGTTCTTGATCCCGCGTATACAGGGAAAGGCTTCAGAGGAATGGTGAATGAGATTAAGCAAGGGAATTATGACGATCAACAAAATATACTATTTATTCATACTGGGGGGCTTCAAGGATATACGAAAGAAATGAGAGATAGAATTAATGAATTAATGGGTAAGTAGAGGTAAACTCCAAAACGAAAAATGTCCCGAGTGATTAACACTCACTTGGGACATTTTTTGTCAGGAGAACCGTAGCAGGAAGTAAGTCCACTTTTGTTTTATACGCCATTAGATTCATACTTCTCCAAACAGAACCTTCCTTCTTACCAGAATCAACACATCCGTCATAATCTATTGTAACCGATGGAATACAAGTATTTTCGAGTTTATTAGTTTGTAAAACCGAATGTTTCATTACTTTAGTACTACTTTTGTGAAAATAACCAATTATTGTTTTACAACACTTGGAAAGTTTTATAAAATTGTAGTTAACGAAAACATCATTTTTTTACTTAGATATAAATACCTTGAACTAGATCATTTTTCTTACAAGTTATGAAACAGATCCAACCAACACGACCCACAGACAACAATTTTCTGCGGGTCATTTTTATACAAAATAATGAGGTGATGAACATGTTGCCAATTGGAAGTGTCGTACTTTTGCACGATGGTGAACAAAAATTAATGATTACAGGCAGGAAACCAATCGTGGAAACTATTCGTAAAGAAGAAGTGTATATGGATTACATTGCCTGCATCTATCCATCTGGAGTACTGGATGAGAATGTGTATTTTTTTAATCAAGAGGATATTGCGGAGGTCATTTTTACTGGCTATGCCGCTGAAGAGGAAGCAGAAATCGCTCGTTTTATCAAAGACTGGGAAGAACTGACACCATTAAAAAAGGGGAAAATTAACGATGAATTACTTGTCGGGTGAAAGTAGGAGGATGATGTCATGGATTTTGATACGCGAATCAACCGGATCGAAAACGTCATTCAGCAGCTGTCCAGTGCCGAAAGCCTTAACAGTGTTTGCCCAGCACCAGTATCCTCGGCAGACTGGAACAACAGTAAAGCTCGGGAGGCAGCTGAAGACTTGTTCACAACACTGGACACATTTTTAGCTGATTACAGTGATAAACATGCTGCTTTACTGGCAAAATTACAGTCATTAAAACTAGCAATCGTATTCGAAAAAATGGCGTCTTACAATATCCATCGGGTTGCGTTACTGGCGTTGCCAGAGGAAAAACATGCGCAATACATGAATCATACGGAAATGGATCCAAGTGTAAAACGGATGCTCACAGGAGGTGGATATGTATGATTGTTGCTAGTGGCGGGGGCGGAAAAGGTACTGCTGGTACTGCCAACATTGAATACGATTCGGTCAAGACAATGGAAGGGTTTTCGAGCGTTCAGGAACAAGTAGATAAATTCGCCGATTCTACAAACAATATTGCCTCCAAATTTAACCGTATATTTTCCGAGTTGTCTGGTAAGTCCATTGATAGTTATCAAGAGGTGGCAAATTTTTATATTGATAGTGCAAAGCTGGCAGAAGAATATATTCGGATATTGGTAGACATTGTACAACAGGCAGATCAAGAAATTGCGGATGCAGAAAAGAAAAGTCGCAATATGTTTGATGATATGGGGTGATGGAATGGTTGAAGTAAAGATGGATCCGGATCGTATCGAGGAGTTATATGCAACACTTTACGAAGAGGAACTTAGCGCTGAGGCGATGGCGCAGAAATTAATCCTATTTAAGCGAACACTGGAGGAGCAGGGGATAGACAATTCCAGCTTATCGGGCATTCATTATTATTTGGATACATTGATTAATCTCATGGAAGTTTTATGCAGTAACATCATAACGCTCCAAGATAATGCAACAGAGATCGCCGAGCAATTTAGCAATACGGATGAAAATCTTGCGGCTATGTATGGAGGGACAACGGAAAGCTATCGATCGTATAAATATAGCCGGATTACCAGCGATTATGGACCTGATTAATGCAGTACGTTAGACAAAACATTCTTTGAGAGGGAGGGGAAGCAGTGGGAAAATTATCCGTACATACGGAAGAAATGGCCGATTATCTGATGCGCATGCATCGTCATTATGAAGACCAGGAAGCGATCATTAAAAAGCATTTAACAATCCTGGACGAAGCAGCAGGTCTCCTTGCTCCGGAGGATTTGGTTGCCATAGGGTATGAATACGACGCGTTGCAGCAAAAAGGAACCACCTATGTCAACAAGAAAATGCCACCCCTTCATGATATGCTTCCAGCAGCAAAACCGGTAAATCCATATATCGAAGCGATAACAACGATTAATCGTCTGTTGGATAAAAATGAAATCCATGAATTTAACCAAAGGATTCGCCATATCCAGCCATTTAACCGCACAACCGAGACAAAAGATGGCGTCACAATGGAAGACTTACTTACGGGAGCCGGAGAAATTGTCGGTGTAAATGATCTATACCGGGTTTTCAATGGAAAAGATCCGTTCACAGGAGAGGAGTTAACACTTGGTGAGTGGGCAGAGGCAGTTGGTTGGAGTGCGTTGACATTGGTACCAGTTGCCAAAGCCGGAAAAGTGGGCAAGGTAGCTAAAGGAACGAAAAAGATCAAAGGTGTTAAAGGGCTGCACCCTTCAGAAAAGCTTGCAAAACTTGGCGAATTTTCCAAGGGCTCATTGCGAACGGTGAAGCAAAAAGGAAAAGACCTCACCGCAGAAGGGCGGGCACGAATTCAGGATTTTGCGGATCGGTATGCGAATATGTTTGGGAATCAGCCTGTATGGGCGTTTACGGGTGGTAATCCTGATGGTGTGATGTTGGCGAAGGAGCAAATTTATAGTTATAATGAAATTCGAAACATTGATAAAAACACCAGTAGTTTTAATGTAACAGAAATGGGCAAAAAATATAAAAACTATGAACCTATGGACTACAAGGGAACTACAAAAGTCAATGGTGAAAATAGAAATATTAGTAGAAGAGTATATAAAAGAAAGGACATTGATATTACACTCGTTGATCCTAAAACAGGTTTAACCAATCTGGAACTTATGAAACTGGGAAGACCTCCTATTTGGAAAGATGGAAGTAAAATTGATTTACATCATTTGATACAAAAAGAGCCAGGATCTATGGTTGAATTACCAAAAACTTTACATCAGGAATATACCAAAGTGTTACATGGCCTTGTAGAAAACGGGGGAAGTTTTAGACGTGATCCACTGCTAAAAAAGCAATATAATAATTTTAGGACAAAATACTGGAAGTGGAGAGCAAGTGAATTAAAAAATAATTAGAATTTAATAGGTGGTGATTCTACTTATGAGCAGAAAGGACATTGAAAGAATTATAAGTGAAAATATAGATTCAGTTTTTTTTACCGGAGGTGCGGAAGAGAGTATTTTGGGTGAAATAGAAAATAGATTGGATGTAACTTTACCCGATGGTTATAAATGGTTTTTACGGAAATACGGTAGTGGTGGGATTTTTGGAGTAGATATTTTAGGTGTTGGTAGGTTTAACGAACCCATTGTAATCGATGAAACAATGAAGTTGAGGAAATTTGGGTTAGAAAAAAATTTGGTGGTTATTGAAGACTGTGATGAATTCGTATATTGCCTGGATACAAGTGAAATGATTAATAATGAGTGTCCTGTAATATCATGGGATCAGCATGATGGTTATGATAGCATTGAAGCTAAAACATTTACTGACTTTTTGACTGAAAGATTTGCAGATGCAAAAGAGGCTTGGGAAGAAGATTAATTACTGATTTAGTTATAATTTTGAGTACGACAACCTAGTTAATTTTGCGTTTGCTTTATTCCTAAGTATGTTTGTGATTTCAACATCAACAATAAAAATAAGTTTAAAAGGTAAAGTCCTATTCTTATTAATCTAATGAATTTAATTAATAGCGAGATGATATGAGATAAATTTGGAATATATATTAGCTAAAAATGTTATATTGGCCAATGAAGAATTATGTGATTTTGTAGGTCCACGTTCAGAGGAATTGATTGATCAAGCAGAACAAAAACTTGGATTCAAATTGGGTTCATATTTAGACTTTTTGACATCTTTTGGAGCTGGAAATTTCGGAGCGGAGGAGATTTTTGGAATAATAAGTAAGGAAAACTCATCAGTCCCAGATGCTGTATGGTATACATTAACAGAACGAAAGGAGGGCGAACTTCCTAATATTTTATTGGTGATTTACGAAACGGGTGGTGATGAGGTTTTTTGCCTTGATTTTAATAATATCAAGAATGGCGAACCAAAGGTGGTTTCATTTATAACGGGGATTGATATAAGGAATCAATCATTTGAAATAATTGCTGATAATTTTGGAGAATTGTTATTAAATTTAGTTAAACAAGAAATTTAGCCAAAAAAACCTTGATTGGCACTGTGCTAATCAGGTTTTTTTAATAGATGGAACATTAATAACCATTAACCGGCTGTTAAACGAAAATGAAATCCATGAATTTAACCAAAGCATTCGCCATATCCAGCCATTTAACCGCACGACCGAGACAGAAGATGGCGTTATAATGGAAGATTTACTGATCTGTACCGGGTTTTTAACGGAAAAGATCCGTTCACAGGAGAAGAGTTAACAATCGGGGAGTGGGCGGAAGCGGTTGGCTTGAGCGTTCTAACCGTGGTACCAGTTGCTAAAGCAGGAAAAGTTGGCAAGGTTGAAAAAGGAACGAAAAAGTTTAAGGGTGTTAAGGGGCTGGATTCGCGGGAAAATTCGCAATGATTAGCTAAATTTCCTAGACATCATTACAAACTGTGAAGTAAAGTTTAAAATGAAATGAAATCTAACTATCGTTCAAGAAAATATCACTTGCTAATTGACAAAAGGATTTCGGTATCACTGCGTCCTGTAGTTTGCGTTTGCACCGGTTTTTTCAATAGTTATCATCTGTTGTCAGGAACTTGGGCATCCAATCGCCCAGTGCAATGATGATTAATGTAATGTAAGCGTAAAATAATCCCCACCTATTTTCAGATGGGGATTTCATGTATGCTTTATTTAGATTTATTTGGGACACGACATTCTTCTGGGAGTGTCTGGGACCAAGGTAGAAGTTGATCTAATTTATTTGCATCTGTTGTATCCATATTGGGAAGCTCCTCAAATAGGTAGCTAAGATAGTTAAATGGGTTCAATCCATTTTCTTTGGCTGTTTCCACGATACTATAAATGATCGCACTGGATTCTGCTCCCTTTGCAGTGTTACTAAACAACCAGGCCTTTCTACCAATAACGAAAGGCTTGATGGAGCGTTCAGCTCGGTTATTATCTATCTCCAAACGGCCATCCCGTAAGAATCCACTCAATCGTTCCCATTGGTTACGACAATATTTAATTGCTTCTCCAAGCGCACTTTTGGGCAGCACACGTGGTGTTTGTTCACGAAGCCATGCCGAAAAAGCCTCCATTACTGGTTGGCTGCGTTCCAAACGTATATTATAGCGTTCTTCAGGGCTAGCGTCTTTAAGTTCGTGTTCAATGGTATAAAGTTGGTTACAAAATGCCAGGCCTTCTTTTGCTTTAACGCTAAAGAGTTCTGCGGAATCCGGAAGTGCTTTTAATGCTTCCGTAAATTTGCGGCGGGCATGGGCCCAGCACCCAACTAATGTTACACCGGAAATCTTGTTATAACCAGCGTACCCATCGACATGCAAGTACC
>BMJD01000063.1 GCA_014642895.1 Lentibacillus populi | reverse complement strand
TATTTCTATTTGTTCAGATGAAGGGAAAATTTCATATTTTTGATTCAGTAACATGAATGCACCTCCTAACCCTATTATGGATCATGCGTTTGGGGTTGGCAAGCATTTTACGAAAGCAAACCGAAATTCATCCCCCCCTTAGCCTTTAGGGGTTGCCAGTAACAGGCTTGAAGAGGGAGACTTCTTTCGGAAGGCAGTTAAATAACGTTCCAATTTCACACCCATTCGCAGAAATAGGCAATAAAAAACATCTATTATCCAGCACGTACTGGATAATAGATGAAATAAATAACAGCCTACCCCTTAACCGATCCCGCCAACAATCCACGCACAAAATACTTTCCTAAAAAGATATAAACGAGTAACGTAGGCAAGGCTGCCAGCAATGCTCCGGCCATTTGCACATTCCATTGCACGATTTGACTGCCGGATAGATTTTGCAAAGCAACCATAATCGGTTGTTTGTCAGAAGTCGTAATCGTTACCGCAAATAGAAATTCATTCCAAATATTCGTAAACTGCCAAATTGCCACGACCACGAATCCCGTAATCGACAACGGAATCATGATATGCCTGAAAATCCCTAAAAAGCTCGCCCCGTCAATTTTGGCAGCTTCAATCATCGTGTCGGGAATACTGGCATAAAAATTGCGGAACATTAACGTTGTAATCGGCAACCCGTATACAACATGCACCAGGATCAATCCCGTAATCGTATTATACAAATCAATTGTTCGTAAAAATTGAATTAGAGGAATTAAAATACTTTGATACGGGATAAACATACCAAACAAAATAATCGTAAAGATCGTATTTGCGCCTTTAAACCGCCACTTTGATAACACATAGCCATTCATCGCACCAAGCAATGCAGACAATAATGTTGCCGGCACAACGAGGTAGATACTATTCATAAAATTAGGTGCCAGGTTGGAAAATGCCGCTGCATAAGAACTAAAATCAATCGAAGTTGGCAATGCCCACATCTGTTCCAATGATACTTCATCCAGCGGTTTCAAGCTTGTTACAATAATGACATAAACAGGCATTAGAAACAGGATAGCAAGTAAAATCAAAATTGCATACTTAAAGAATTTCCATACATTTGCAGCTGCCATTACTGATCCCCCTTTCTGCTATTCCATAGGTAAGGAACAATAAATATCGCAACTAACAGTAACATGATGATGGCGATAGCAGCACCATTTGCATAATAATTTCCTCTGAAGGTTGTCTCGAACATGTAAACACCAGGCACGTCGGTAACAAAATTTGCTCCTGATCCCGTCATCGCATAAATTAAATCAAATATTTTCAACGATATGTGGGCCATGATAATTATGACGCTTACAGTAATCGGCAAAAGCATCGGCAAAACTACTTTTCGATAAACCTGAAACTCACTTGCTCCATCCATCCTGGCCGCTTCCCGCAATTCTTCGGGGATACCGCGTAATCCAGCCAGATACATCGCCAGCGAGAATCCGGTCATTTGCCAGACAGCCGCAATGACTACCGCAATAATCGCAACAGGCAAACCAAACTCAATATTTCCCCACTCAAACCCCGCCAGTACATTTGTATCGGTATACCATTTTGGCTCAATTCCGACCTTGCTCAAAAAATGATTAAATCCAGTAGACGGATTCAACAGCCATTGCCAAACGACACCGGTAACAATAAACGATAACGCCATTGGGAACAAAAAGATATTGCGGAAAATGGATTCCCCTTTTAATTTCTGGTCGATTAAGATGGCAATCCCCATTCCAAGGATGATGACCAGACCGATAAAGAGGACAGTGAAAAATAACGTATTTCTCAGGTCAGCCTGAAACCGGAAATCATGAAATAAAAAGATATAATTTTTCAGCCCGGCAAACGAAAAGTCCGGTACCAATGTATTCCAATTGCTTAGTGAAACATACCCTGTCCAGCCGATAAATCCATAAACAAAAACCAGAATTAAGAGAAAAGACGGAATTAAGAAAGCGATTGCTGTCCATTGGTCTTTTGTTAATCTTCTCTTGCGTTTTATTTGTATTTCTTTCTCCACATGAAAAGCCTCCTAACGAGAGAGGTTGTAAATTGTATACCATTAAAAATTTCAAGGCTGCCTTAACATGAGGCAGCCTCATTTCTTTTTATTTTTACAACTCTGATGCTGCGTTTTGTAATGCTTGAGTAAAGTTATCTGCATCACGTTGCGTTACAAAAATATTTACTGCTTGATTCACCTTTGTTAAAAACCCTTCTGATGCTGCTGACCCATGGGCAAGACTTGGAACCAGACGTGAATTATTAAAGTCTTCCATTGCGTCTTTGCCGTATTCGTCATATTTGGATTTGTCCGCATCCACCCGTGCTGGAATCGATCCTTTCAATGGGTTAAACGCATCCTGTCCCTCTACAGATCCAAGAACCTTTAAGAATTCTTTTACATCGTCCGGATTTTCCACACCCTTTGGCAAACCAAATGTATCCGTTATAACCATGAAATCACCGTCTGTTTCCGGAAAGGCAAAATAGCCAAAGTCTTTATTTGTTTCCAAATCCAAATCATTGTTAAAGTATCCCTTTGCCCAGTCACCCATGTTGATCATTGCAGCTTCGCCATTTGCAACTAGCTGCGCCGAATCCTGCCAATTGCGCGAGGCGTGATCTTCATTGGCGTAATCCAGTATTTTATCAAATTTATCTACAGCTTCTTTAACCCGTTTATCATCAAAGCCAATTTCACCGGCAAAAAGCTTTTTGTAATCATCTGGTCCCAATACACCTAACAATATATTTTCAAACACCTGTGTAGCCGGCCAGCCCTCTTTATCACCTAAGGCAAGCGGCGTTATACCCGCTGCCTGCAATTTATCGGCAGCTGCAAGGAACTCATCAAAGGTTGTTGGTACCTCAATTCCATTTTCTTCAAACACCTTCATATTGTAGAACAAGACATTCCCACGATGAATATTAACCGGAACCGAATAAATCTTTCCATCTTTACTCACTAAATCAATCAATTCTTCCGGAAACTTATCCATTAGCTCATTCTCTTCATAAAAATCATCCAGTGGCTCCATCTTACCAGCAGCAACCCAGCCTTCGTTCAATTCAGCGCCACCATGAACCTGGAATGTTGATGGCGGATCATCCCCTTGCATTCTGGTCGCAAGTACTGCTTTCGCATTTGTTCCTGCCCCACCGGCAACAGCAGCATTTTCAATTTCGATGTCCGGATGTTTTTCTTTAAATAAATCAATTAGAGCAAGCAATCCATCTTCTTCACCGGCACCAGTCCACCAGCTAAAAATTTCCACTTTGCCACCAGCACTATCACTGTCGCCACTTTTGCTTTCCGAATCCCCATCAGATTTCCCCGATGAATCCGAACTGCATGCAGCGAGGACAAGCGCCAATGCCAGGAATAGGATAAATCCATACGCTTTCTTCACTAATAATTCCCCCTTATTTGTTAACGCTTACAACCAGTATAAAAAAGATCTGTGTGAAACGGCGAAAAATTTCCTGCACATTTTTACTATTCTCTTCATTTTTTTAAGATCGTTTGCCGAAAATGCTTCGGTGACTCGGAAAAATGCTTTTTAAACACCCTGCTGAAATAATTCGGGTCATTATATCCAACCATTGAACTAATTTCTTTCAGCGAAAACCTGTTTTCCTCCAGCAATTCCTTTGCCCTCTGCAGACGAATTTTGGTCAAATAGTCGATAAACGTTGTCCCAAATTCCTGTTTAAACAAGTTGGAAAAATAATTGGGGCTCAAACCGACATGAAGCGCTGTCTCCTCCAACGTAAGCGAACGTTGGAAATGCTGCTGCATGAACGTCTTTGCTTTTTCGATATATTGTTTTGATTGATAGTAGTCTTGCATGCGCAAACAGCATGCCGTGATAAACTTTTCCCAATCCTTTTCAGTTGTCAATTCTGAAAGACTTCGTTCCGGGACTGCTAATCCCCGTTCCATCATCATATCTTTTATTCGCAAGTATAGTTCGTCTACATCACGTGTCCCGAAATATCGGAGATCCTCTTTATACAAATGCACTGCATCCTGATCATTTCCCCGTTCAATTATTTCTATTAATCTGGACATTGATTTGTCACGATGGATAGAATTCTCCTTCTTGTTAAGAAACCCATAATGTCTTGATCCTTCCTTTTCCAGCTCATAACATGCCGTGAATGCCTCCTGATAAGATTTGGGTAAATCATCAATTGTGGCAGAAGGATTGCCCGCTCCGACAAAACTATCATTCCCAAGCTCGAGCTGTACTCCTCTTGCAGCATGCAGAATCTCTGCCTTATTCACTTTTCCTGGTGTAAATACGCAAATGGTATATTGATCGTCATGATGTTGCATGATAAATGGTGTTGTAAGATGCTTTTCCAGAATACTGTAAAAGTTCTCTAGAGGAATGTCTCTTTCCATTTGGACAACAAGAAAATAGCCATTTTTGCACACTGGAAAAAATTGTCGCTGAATGCTTTTCGCCCCTTCATCAACCGGATTTTTCATCAGTTTCGTCAACAAGTGTTCCTTGACCAGCTCGTTCGATTTCAATGTTTCTTCATCTTTCTTTTGTTTAAATAAAATTTCCTTTTGCACACGAAGGATAGCCCTCACGATTTCCTCTTTTTTTCCCGGTTTTAAAATATATTCCTTTATCCCAAACTGCATCGCTTGCTTCGCGTAAGCAAATGAATCGTATGCCGATACGAGAATAAATTTAACGGCGGAATTAACTTGACGGATTTTCTCAATTGCTTCCAGTCCATTTAAACCGGGCATTTTTATATCCATAAAAATGATATCGGGCTTTACTGTTTGTGCCAATTCAATGGCCCTTCTTCCGTTCGGTGCTTCCCCCACTACCTTCATATCATTAAAGTTGGCTTCAATAAACTTGATCATAGCTTTTCGTTCCAGCAGTTCATCCTCCGCAATCAGTATGCGCATCCGTTACCCCCCCTGTTTTTTTGGAAGAAACAATGAAATGGTTGTCCCTTTATTGATTTCCGAATGAATCTCTACTACATGTGACCGCCCATAAAATAACTGCAGACGGCGAATAACATTTGTCAAACCAATCCCGGTCGAATGCCCGACATGTGCATCCTGCTGTTTCGCCAGTGACATGACTTGAGCGATTTTATTTGCACTCATACCAACACCGTCGTCCTGGATCATTACGATTACATGATGGCTATTCTGAGAAATATTCAGTACGATAGTCCCCCCCTCTTCCTTTTCTTCAATTCCATGAATGAATGCATTCTCCACCAAAGGCTGCAATGTTAACCGGGGTACTTGATTCGTTAAACAGCTCTCGTCCACATTCATTTCAAATTGAATCCGCTCCGAAAAACGGGTCTTTTGAATGTGAAAATAATCCTTCACTACCTTTACTTCATCTTTTAATGTTACATGACTGTCTATCTCTCCCAAATTGTGGCGGAGCAGAGTCGCAACGGAATCAATAAGTGAAGACGTTGATGTTGCGTCCTCCAAATAGGCCATTTTCGACAATGTATTCAACGTGTTAAATAAAAAGTGCGGGTTAATCTGGCTTTGCAGATGTTTTAACTCCATATCCTTCAGCAGCCTGTCCAATTCCGATTGATCCTTTATTTCCTGTACAAGTTCACGAATATTGGATCGCATACTATTAAATGTATCACCAAGCAATTTCAGCTCATCAATAGAGCGAATGATTACTGGGCTCCCTACTAAGTCTCCCTCCGAAACTTCCTTTGCCGCCCTTGATAATTTATTTATCGGCCTTGTGATGCCATTGGAAAACCATAAAGCAAAAAAGATGGCGAGCATGATCGTCGAAATAAACAAGAAAACAATAAAATAGAAAAAAGAATTGTTTCGCAATTGTAAATCCTGGTAAAATGATTGATATGCCGTCAGTTCGAGATCAATTAATTCCAATGTTGCCTCCTGAATGTATTCTGAAGCATTCCGGGTTTCTTCCAGATGATAGGTATATTGCTCAATATCATCCCTTAGGACAAATCCAACCGTTAACTCACTTTCATGAATAAACGACTCTAGCAAATTACGATAATTCTTCATTTCGATCGGGTCGATATCATAGAAGGAGGATGCTACCTTATCTTTCTCATTTTGCAAAGCACTTTTTGCCGTATAATAGTTTTTCACTTTAGCCGGATCTGCTTCCATAACGAATTTATGGGTTTCCGCATACAGTTCCTCAGAATTTTGGGAAATCGAATTTAATAATAGAAATCGCCGGAAGCTGTCATTATATATATTTGTCAGCTTATTGGAACTGACAAATATCGAAATGGCCGTGACCTGAAAAAGAATAACAAATACGAAAAAATAGACTAATAGTTTTCCCTTGATTGTTTTCATTTTGTATCACCAATTCGGTCCTGCAGTAAATCTTCCTTCTTAATAATGTTTGTTCCGGTATATTGCTCGGTTTCTAAAAGGTCGTTCCTTTGCAATTCAATCATAACATTTACCGATTGATAGCCCATTTCTTCCGGATACTGTGCTACGGTTGCATCTATTTTATTCTGTTTGATTAAATTCAATGTCTCAGGCAAGACATCAAAGGCTATAATATACATATCATTATTCGGCACAATCTCCTCAAGGCCATCAATGATGCCGATCCCATCAAGCGCACTCGTTCCGAATAATGCCGTAATCTTCGGATATTGTTTTAACATGGAATAAGTTGCCTGTGATGCACCAACCACTGTAATATTTGATTCTTTCATCTCGACAATATGGATCCGATCATTCCCCTGAACTGCTTGTTTAAACCCGGCAATCCGTTCCTGCTGATTAATTGCGTCAAACCTCCCTGTAACAATGCCGACATACTGTTCACCCTCCGTATTCTCCAGCAACGCCTTGCCAGCAAGCTGACCGGCGTAAAAATTATCTGTTCCTACATATGCCTTTCGCTCACTGCTCTGGACATCCGTATCAACTGTAATAATTGGGATTCCCCGTTCAATTCCTTTATGTACCAAATTAACAAACCGTTCACCCTCAACTCCCTGTGTGATTATCCCATCTACCTTAGCGGATATCATGCGATCCAGTAATTTCAGCATTTTTTCATTATCCGCTTTTGCCGGTGCGACATATTCAATATAAATATCATTTTCCTCTGCCGCCTCCATTGCGCCTTTCTCAATCAGCCGCCAATAATCATTATCGGATTCTTCGGCAATCAAGGCAAAGTGATATCCATAGTCTTCAGACGCCACATCATTCGTTTCGATATAAAACGTTTTGTACCCATAAATAAGCATACCAATAAAGCTAATCGTAAAAATTACGCCACTAAATGTATACAATAAAAGCTTTGAATCCGGTTTCATTTTTTCACCTGCTTTACTTTCCGATATGATCCGTAGACTTATTTTACCATGAAAATAAAGAACATGATTATCCGGCTCCCGTTCACGATCATTTATATCGATTAACCTGTTGGCTTGTTGGCTGCTTTCTGAAGCAAGAAGTATTATCAGCCATTCGCGTAAGTTTCCCATATTTATATTTAGATATGAATAATTAAATTGAAAAAGCAGTTCATTTATGTATGTTCCTGCTTCCTCCTGAATTTTGCTTTGCAGCTAGTTCGTCTCTTGTAACTAAACTATCATTTCTGAACGAAAATCGTGTTTCTGTTTAAACGAAAACCTGTACATCATAACAATGCACAGGTTTTCGATTTTGCTGAGGTAATAGTGAAATTTCATTCAGCGGGGTTTCAACCCACAGGACCACTAGTGCAGTTGAAGACATGCGGGCCTTCATCCCTTTGAACGAATTGGATCTCTACGGGCAAGGTGCGCCCCACCTATCCTTCTATATTCTTTTGCAGTCTTGATGTAAGTTTATTGCCCATTGCCGGATATCATCCCATGAACCTTGGAAATTTCCTCATCAGGGACAACCAAATAATATATGTCCTTACCATTCGTTTTAATATATGTCCCCGATCCTTTCATTTGGTAACTTACAATATTTTTTCTCGTATCTTTATAACCTCTCAGCAGTTTTTTCATATCGTCAAAATCAAGATTTGTTGCCATATTGTGACCGAGAATATCGATCACACCATTAATTTTACCAACGGATCCAACGCTCGCTCCTTTATTAACAATGCCTTCAATAACCTGACGCTGCCGTTTTGTCCGGCCAAAATCACCATTTGGATCCTGTTTGCGCATCCGCACAAAATGCATCGTTTTGTCACCGTCCATTTCAACTGGACCAGTGGTAAAATCGTACTTCCCATCATTCCAGGCAATTTCATTGTTCACGGAAATGGTGCCGAGCTGATCAACGAGCTCCTGAAGCCCTTCCATATTCATCCGTACATAATAATCGAGGTCGATATCAAGAAAGTTTTCCACCGTAGCGACAGACATATCTGATCCGCCATATGCATAGGCATGATTAATTTTATCAGCAAATCCTTTACCAATAATCGTCGTTCTTGTATCACGCGGAATACTGATCAGTTGCATTTTGTCGTTCGCCGGATCAAGCGACAATACGATTAAAGCATCCGAACGACCCTTATCATTGGAGCGCTGATCGATGCCAAGCAGTAATATATTTAATGGTTCAGTCGCTTTCACCTTTTTCTTCGTAACGTCGGGATCGATTGCATCTACCGGATCATGCATTTTATTATTTACAGTCTCTTTTGCGTTATGATAGACCGAATATGCATACACCCCGACACCTAATACAAGTAACAGAATAATGACAAGCGGTATTTTCAGCCATAATTTTTTTGACTTGCTATTTTTCTTTGTTCTTTTCATATTAGACTCCTCGTATTTCTTGTTATTTTAAACCTGACTAGGGATATTAACCTATATTATTTTACCACATTTCGCTATTTTTCGATATTGAAATTTTAAAAAATCAATGTAATAGGAACAGCTAGCAGGTGAATAAAATAGATGAGGATCATATAAAGGAGTTGTTCCGTTTGGCTGATTACTTACAAAGTGCTGCATTTGAACATCAATTCTGGCTGCAAGTACTGAGGGATCATTCAAGATTTATTCACGATTCACTTTATCCGTCTAAAAAACAGGATATTGAAACAGCGAACCATTTTATCCATCATTTCGACCACCTTCTGAATCAATCCCGATCACTCAATGAAACAAATGCTATTTCGTTGGCAGAAGCTGCTGAGGATGCCGCTGAACAGTTAAAAGAATTTAAGCTATCGATTATTAGACGTCACTTGACCAGCAATTTCGGGATTCACCTTACCCCCACCTTTATCAATCACATGGTTAATGAATTAGAGGAATACCAGCTTGTCTTACGTTATCTGAAGAAAGGGGAAATCCCGCCAATTTTTCACGAATTGCATCATCATTTATTATGGCTGATGGATGCCTCTGGTCACGCCGGAGCAATCAATGATCGGATGGACGGGGTGGAAAAAAGGCTGAAGGAAAAAAGTCATACATTTACCAAGCACTTCGATCAATTTTATTTGAAAGCAGTTGATCTAACTGGTTTTCTCCGCGCGAACATCGAAACGTTTCCAGCATTAAAACGATTTAATAGCGATGTAGAAATAGAAATGAATTTATTTCGGACTTTTTTGCATGAATTGGAAGAAATGGAGCTATCTGACCAGGTATTAGGTACATTTTCCGCATTAATGGCCGATCACATGGCGAGGGAGGAGTGCTATTACTTAATTAAACTGGCTGGCTCCGCAAACACGGAAACACCTAATTGTGACCCGACAAAGCCAAGGGTGAAGGATCCTGGTTAGGTTTTGAGCAGGTAGACAGGGACAGAGCTGTTCCTGTTTTTTCATCTAGCAAATTGTCAAATTTTTACACTCCAGATAACTGACTGATCATGATGAGCTACGTTGGCAGAATATAATAAGAGCTAATCATGTAGCAAAAAATCGGGAGCACCACCTGCCCTCATCCAAATAATATTCGACAAAATTCAAGGTGTGACTAGACACCTTAAATGTGAAATAATGTAATTTCTGGCTAAATTGCTTAATTCTAAACAGAAAAGTAAAAATCTTTTCATTATAAGGGGTTGTAATTCTAATCCGATAAGTACTACAATAGTATTTAATCATTTGTTGATTAACATGAAACAAAGTTGAATAAATTTTTACAACAAGGAGATAGTGCCATGGAAGAACAGTCAATTCAAATGAATCTTTGTTCGACAAGGAAAGAAAAACCCGATTCCGATCAATTGGAGTTTGGCAAAATTTTTACCGATCATATGTTTATTATGGATTATTCCGATGAGAAAGGCTGGCATGATGCGCGGATCACTCCATATGAACCGCTTCGCCTGGATCCATCGGCAATGATTTTTCATTATGGTCAATCCGTTTTTGAAGGATTAAAAGCATACCTTACTTCGGAGGGCAAGGTGCAATTGTTCCGGCCGGAAAAAAACATGCAGCGGCTAAATCGTTCCAATAACCGTTTGTGTATTCCACCGATCGATGAAGAATTTGCTCTTCAAGCAATCAAACAGCTTGTTGCGGTAGAAAAAGACTGGATCCCAAGGGCTGAAGGGACATCACTATATATTCGTCCATTTATTATTTCAACCGAACCATACCTTGGCGTTGCACCATCAAGTCATTATCAATTTATTGTTATTCTATCTCCGGTCGGCGCGTATTACAAAGAAGGTATTAATCCGGTAAAAATTGCTGTAGAAAATCAGTATGTCCGGGCAGTTTTGGGTGGAACAGGTGAAGCAAAGACAGGTGGAAATTATGCTTCCAGTCTAAAGGCGCAGGAAATGGTTGCCGATCAAGGATTCGCCCAGGTATTGTGGCTGGACGGTGTTGAAAAGAAATACATTGAGGAAGTCGGCAGTATGAATGTATTCTTTAAAATCAATGGTGAAGTAGTGACTCCAGCTTTAAACGGCAGTATTCTGGAAGGGGTAACCCGAAATTCAGTTATTAAGCTGTTAAAACATTGGAATGTTCCTATTGTTGAACGAAAAATATCCATGGAGGAGCTTGCCAAGGCAAATAAGGATGGCACATTGGAAGAAGCATTCGGTGCAGGTACAGCTGCCGTCATTTCGCCAATCGGTCAGCTGACATGGAACGATGAAGATTTTGTCATCAACCACGGAAAGACCGGTAAAATTGCTAAAAGACTGTATGATACATTGACCGGAATCCAGTATGGGAAAGAATCTGATCCATTTGATTGGATTGTTGAGGTTGAGGAAGTGGAGCAGCTGGTTAGATAAGATGGGAGAGACACCTTTATGCAGGTGTCTCTTTTTTAACGCAATACTTTGCCTTTTTTGTATTCATTAAGCCAAAATCTAATTTTCCGTTGTTTCTTTGGGGATTTTTATAATTGCCTGTTCGTATAATAAATTCCGTTTTTCCTGACACTTTACATGTAAATGGTGAGAGTCATGATCGTCAAATGAATACTTTTGACACTACCTAAACGAAATATCCCTGCCAAAAGCAAAAAAGCTGCTAGTCCAAAATGTGCTGCTTTACACATCTGGACTACCAGCTTTTATCTTTATTTCATTTGATCATTACTACTTCCGGAAATCCGTCACAGCACCTTTAGATGAGCACGAAACATTATGGGCATACTTCCCTAAAATACCTTTTTTGTACAATGGCGGGGCGACCCAGTCTTGTTTACGACGTTTCAGCTCCTCATCGGAAACATCCATGGAGATTTCCTTCTTCTCCGAATCAATCGTTACCAGATCCCCTTCTTTTACAAAGGCAATTGGGCCGCCATCCTGGGCTTCTGGTGAAATATGCCCAACAACAAGGCCATGAGTACCTCCAGAGAATCTGCCATCCGTTAATAGTGCCACTTTTTCGTCCATACCCTTGCCGACAATAATGCTGGAGATCGACAACATCTCTGGCATGCCCGGGCCGCCTTTTGGACCAACATAACGGATGATAATGACATCACCATCATTGATTTCATTATTCATAACCGCGGCCGTTGCTTCCTTTTCTGTATCAAATACCCGGGCAGGGCCAGTATGCCGCTTTACTTTGACACCGGATACTTTGGCAACAGCCCCGGTTGGTGAAAGATTGCCTTTTAAAACAATTAATGGGCCGTCTGCACGTTTCGGATTATCAAATGGCATGATGATATCTTGTCCTTCTGTTAAAGAAGGCGCATCTGCCAAATTCTCAGCAACCGTTTTTCCGGTGACCGTTAAACAGTCCCCGTGCAGATAGCCTGCTTCATAAAGCAGTTTCATGACAGCCTGTACACCTCCAACACGATGAAGATCCTGCATGACATATTTACCGCTAGGCTTTAAATCAGCAAGATGCGGTACTTTTTCCTGCATCCGGTTAAAATCGTCAATGCTCAAATCTACTTCTACCGCATGTGCAATTGCGAGCAGATGCAGAATCGCATTTGTTGATCCACCGAGTGCCATTACAACTGTTATCGCATTTTCAAACGCTTCTTTTGTCATGATGTCTTTTGGATAAATTCTCTTTTCCAGCAAATGATAAACGGCCTCACCTGCAGCTACACAATCCTTTGCCTTTTCAGGTGATTCTGCCGGATTGGACGAACTTCCAGGCAAACTCATGCCGATTGCTTCCATAGCAGATGCCATCGTATTAGCAGTATACATTCCGCCACATGCACCGGCACCAGGGCAGGCATGACATTCAATTCCTCTTAGTTCATTATCGTTAATATCTCCGTTATTATGTTTTCCCACTCCTTCAAAAACCGATACAATATCAATATCTTTTCCCTTGTAAGATCCCGGAGCAATCGTACCACCGTACACAAACACTGCAGGAACTTCCGCATTTGCAATGGCAATCATGCAACCGGGGATATTTTTATCACAAGCACCGATAGCAACGAGCCCATCTAAATTTTCCGCTCCCACGACGGTTTCAATCGAGTCCGCGATAACATCACGGCTTGGCAGCGAATAGCGCATCCCTTGTGTCCCCATCGAAATCCCGTCGGAAACGGTAATCGAATTGAAAACAAGTGGGACACCACCTGCTGCTCTTGCGCCTTTTTTTGCATTAATCGCTAAATCATCAAGATGGATATTGCAGGGTGTTACCTCACTCCAAGTACTGGCAACCCCAATCATTGGTTTTTTAAAATCCTCATCTGAAACTCCAACAGCACGCAACATTGCACGGTTGGGTGCTTTCATTGCTCCTTCACTGAATACGTTGCTATTGATACGTAAATCTTTTTTCATGTTGTTACACCCTTTCCTAAGCTATTTCAATATAAAAAATCAAGCAGTTTTATCGCTATTTATCGGTCGCTCTGTATCATTGCTATTCTTACCCCACCATGTTGCCAAAACGGGACCCGAAATGTTGTGCCATACACTGAAAATCGCACTCGGAACTGCTGCAATTGGCGAAAAGTGGGTCAATGCCAAAGTAGAGCCAAGCCCTGAATTTTGCATCCCGACTTCGATCGAAACAGCTTTTTGATCACGAAAATCCAGTCTCAAAGCTTTTGCCAAAAGGAAACCGAGCGCAAGCCCTAACACATTATGTAAAACGACAATGGCGAAAATCAGTAACCCCTCTTTGACAATATTTTCTGTATTAACGGCAACAACCGCAGATGCAACCGCGACAATCCCAACTACGGAGACAAGTGGTAATGCCGCAACACTTTTTTCCACTTGTTTCCGGAATAATAACCGGATCGCGATTCCCAGTACAATTGGAATCAGTACTATTTTTACGATTTGCATAAACATACTTCCGGCTGATACAGGAAGCCATTTACTTGCCAAAAGCAATGTCAGTGCCGGGGTCAAAATTGGTGCCAGTAATGTAGATATAGCTGTTACCGATACAGACAGGGCAGTATTTCCCTTTGCCAAAAAAGTCATCACATTAGAGGCGGTACCACCAGGGCAGCATCCTACCAATATGACCCCAACTGCCACTTCTGGAGGTAATTGAAAAATGGTAGCGAGTCCATAAGCCAACAGCGGCATAACGATGAACTGTGCCAATACTGTAATAAAAACACTTCTTGGGGCCTGAAAAACTGCTTTAAAATCGCTTAATGAAAGGGTTAATCCCATCCCAAACATAATAACCCCGAGAAGCAGTGAGATATGTGGTGCAATCCAGGTAAATCCACCAGGTAAAAAGAAACTTAAAACAGCAAACAAAATGACCCATAGTGCAAATGTGCTCCCAGCAAAATTACTGATTTTCTCTAATGTTTTCAACCTTTTCCCTCCTTTAATTCTCTCTATTATAATTTAATTTCTCAATATTTCAATACAATAGTAATATTTTGATTACCCATTTCATTTAAAAAATACACCACGACAGCGCTTACTTTACTAATATTACTTGATTTAACCCGAATAAAAAATTTGGCTTTGCTCTCGTATCATTCTATTCTTTTTTGGGAAAATAATCCTACCACGTTTTTAGGAGGTAAACCATGTACAACAAAATCGTTCAAAGTACTAGTCACAGGGAGAACCCTCTGCCTAAAGGTCCCTGGGTCATGATGCAAAAGTGGGTTGACTTGTTATTCCTGCACTGGCCAGTACCAAAAAACGTAATGGAAGATCTTATCCCGCCTGGACTTGAATTGGATACCTATGATAATGATGCATGGATTACCTTAATTCCGTTTAAGGTAAGCAGAATGCGGTTACGTAATATGCCGCAAATCCCCTATTTTCGTTCCTACTTGGAATTGAACGTTCGAACGTACGTAAAACGTAATGAAATAAGGGGAATATATTTTTTCAGTTTGGATGCAAGCAAAGTACACGCCGTCCTTGGAGCAAGAATGGCAACATTGCCTTATTTTTATGCAAACATGGACATGAGGAAAAACGGGGATACTTTTCGGTTTAACAGCCGCCGTATCGGGGAAGAGTCCGCTGTTTTTAACGCGAGCTATCGTCCGGTTGGAGAGCCATTTTATCCGGAAAAAGACACCCTGAATCATTGGTTACTGGAGCGTTATTATCTTTGGACGTACAAATATGGCTCCCTGTTCCGAGTGGGGATCCATCATGGACGGTGGGAAATGCAGCAAGCAGAAGCCGTTATAGAGAATCAGCTAGTAACACCTTTCATACCTGCGAGCGTATTGGAAAAACAGCCTATCAAACAATATGCTTCTTCCAAAATTGCGTTATTTTGGATGGTTAGAAAGGAGGTATAAGAGACCGGGATACCTTCCTTTCCTGATAAAGATTTTATTGAATAATCTAATTCGTTTTCTGTTTCCTCCTATGTTATAATTTTTTCTAGATATTCATTTTGGGACTATCCTTATTTATTTATAAAACTGACAATTAAAATGAGGAGATTTTGTTTTGGAAATGGAACAATTATCATTTGACAGCCTGCTTCTGGAATGTGATTCAGCAGAAAAGGCACACACAACAACGGAAAATAGTAAAATAAAGATCAAGGCTATTAAAGAAAATAGAAAGGTTTTCCCTAGTAGCCTCGTAATCGACTTCGACCGATTCATGAATTATGCAGAACACCAATCGATTCAATTGGGAAGTAGCGGAAAATGCATATCAGCAGAGCACCTACCTGCGATAAATGAACGATTTATCGAACATCAAAAGGATATAACAAACAATAAACACCAAGAACAATACCCTTATATTCACCTTTTCTATTACCTGGCTAGCAGTGGGAAATTACTGAAAAAGACGTCAAATCCTTTGAATAAACGCCAGTTACAGGTCACAGAAAGATGGAACATGTATCAAAGACTTACAGATACGGAAAAATACCTTTTCTTGTTAGAAACGTTTTGGGTTGATACGAACTGGGCAAAGTTATTAAACCAGCCTATTAATTTCGTCCATTTTTTACTTCCAGATCTACTGACCAAATTAATCGAATCTAAAACAAGAAATTTCCTTCTAAATGAAGACAGTTTATTAACAAATCTGATAACGGAATGGAATTATTTTTTCCTTTATCTTGAATGGTTCGGAATCTGGGTATGTGAAACTAACGAGCAAACACGCCATGATTATTTTCCCAAGCAGATTACACTTACAATATTCGGAAAAAATGTTGCTCCTATTTTGCTCAAATCCAGAAATCTGGGAAAATGGAATATTGCTTTGCGTTGTGAATATGGAGAGGTCGATCCCATCCCAGGATCCTCATTTCCTGACTTTCCAAATGATAAGTTTCCGATAAAATCAAACAATAGGGATCACAGGCCGCAGCATTTTTATGAAGCGTTTACTCATTTGTTCCCAAAAAGGGATTTGCAAACGACCTTGCCATGACAGGGCAAAATAAAACTGCACAGTCCCGCTATCACTGTCATATAGTTCTAAAGTGATCCCCTAAATCATATAATCAACAGGCAAACAAAAACGATGATTGGAAAATATAATCAATCATCTGATAAGGAGGATAACATGATGCCAAGCGGAACACATCATACTGAATTGGATATCCCAATTGAACATGTCTGGACATTTGTGAGCGATATGAATAAATGGGCTCCATTAGTTCCAGGGTATGTAGAACACAACATTTTACACGAACGACAATCAACATGGAAATTTAAAGGTGATGTCGGTATCGTTCAAAAAACAGTCCACCTGCAAATTGACATCACAGAATGGCACGAACCGACAAAAGTAACATTTAATTTAACAGGCTTAACCGAAAACGTTAAGGGCGGCGGGTACTTTGAAGCAAAAGCGTTAGGCCGGAACAGAACCAAAATAACTAGTTATCTCGGTGTCTCCGCAAAAGGCATGATGGGACCTGTAATCAATTCTGTTTTGAAATCATTCGTTCCTAAAACTACAAAGCAATTAACGGAGGCAATTGCTGAAAAGGTGGTTAGACGGCAGGCTGTATCTGTGTGAATACGAGAAGCACAAAAGCACGGATCACTAATCAAAACAGCGAACTGTGCTTTTGTACTGTCCTAATCAATAAAACACCAGAATTCCCCATCCCTTATTTCCCTTTAGCATTCACCCGCATAAGTTTCAAATTTAACCTCGAAGAATTAATGCCGCATTTTTCCCCAAAAATACGGCGTTAATTTTACCTGCATGCAAGTTCAACGGTGAACAATCCCTATTAATCACGGATAAAAGAAAAACCTATCACAATGTATTACAATTTACTATCACTTTTACAAGTTTAAATAATTAATTTTTATCACAAAAAGGTGTGCCATTAAAAATGTAGAGGATAGATGAGGAATTGATCTTATCCTCTTCCGTATAGTTGCATTGTTAACGTAAGGGGCCTGATACAGCTATACAATACAATCTGGAGGTGTTCAAAATGACGAAAAAGCTTTCGTCTACGATGGTCGAACAGCTTGGTAATTGGGCCAATGATGTTCGCTATGAAGATCTTTCGGAACAAGCGGTAAAAGCGCTGAAAGCCCGAGTACTTGATTCAATCGGCTGTGCAATCGGTGCATTGGCTAGCGAACCAGTTGAAGCGATTCATCAAATGACAAAAACATTAGGTGGCGAACCAATTGTCACGTTAATCGGTGGTGGAAAAACGACCCCCGACTATGCAACGTTCCATAACGGTGCGGCAGTTCGTTACCTGGATTTTAATGACTCTTATTTAGCAAAGGATGAAACATGTCATCCCTCAGATAATATTGCAGCAGTACTGGCAGCAAGTGAATATGCCAAAGCAAGTGGACGTGACTTACTCTTGGCATTAGCCATCGCCTATCAAGTACAAAGCCGCTTATCAGACGTAGCGCCGGTTCGAAACCACGGTTTTGACCATACCGTCCAAGGTGCATATGGTGCAGCAGCTGGAGCAGCACGGGCGATGGGCCTAACTAATGCACAAATCGCTAATGCTGTGGCGATCGCAGGAACTAGCTATAATTCACTACGGGTTACCAGAACTGGTGAGCTTTCAAACTGGAAAGGACTCGCATTCCCTAATACCGCAATGGGTGCCGTTCATGCAACCTTACTTGCCAGCTTCGGTATCACAGGTCCGCGTGAAATTTTTGAAGGGATTGAACTACCCACCGCTTAACAAAGATCGTTTGAAGCGGGGGATTCTGAAATAATCAGACGTACACTGCTGTACGACCGCTTTCCGTTCAACTAGAAAGCGGCTTTTCTGCTTTTTAATTTCGACAAACGTTTTTGTTCCAGAGCAAAGGATGTTCAGCTAAGAACGCCACGTCCTGTGGCAACGCTGAATTAACCCACGTCTAGCGGGCCAAGAGCACCCGAAACAAAGAATTCACCTGTTTTGTGAAACCTGTCTACATC
>BMJD01000062.1 GCA_014642895.1 Lentibacillus populi | reverse complement strand
AATTCTTTATCATATCGTTTGGCCATCTTAGACACTCCTAGAGATTATTATATTTAGTATAAAAATCCCCATTTGTTATGTCCAATTATTAGACTAACATCAAATCTTATTCAAGCGGCGGGTGGTAGTTTATCACTAACGGATGCATTAAGTGGTGAGCTTACAACAGAATCCCTTTACGACGTTTATGGAAATCTACTTCAAATTATTGGAAACTCCATGCAGGCAATATCGGGAATAAAGGAACTTAAGGGAGCAGATGATGAGATGATCAATACGGTTGGGGGCTGGATCCAGGCAATTGGATCGATTCTTTCAGTGATAGCTTCATATAAAGAGATGTAACGAAATTTATTTGGCTTATTCTTTTCTGCTTTTTGGCTCCAAACCGTCAATCTCTCTGCAAAATCCCGCGGAACATGTTAATCGTGTACGGATTCGAACGTCAATAAGCGGGATATAAGAAGGATAGTATTCTATTAAATAGAAGTTGATACAAATCAGCGTATGGAGACGAAAAGGGTTTCAATTTCGGGGATTAATTTTTCTGTCAAACGAAGAGGGTACAAGATGATGTTGGTCTGTTTTGATGGGAAAAGCACTTTTTTATTGACAGGATTTAGTCTGTTCTATATAGTAAAGGAGTCAGTAGTTTCATATAAATACGATTCCGTAGCTCAGCTGGGAGAGCGCCACCTTGACAGGGTGGAGGTCGTTGGTTCGAGCCCAATCGGAATCATAGCAATGGTTAGAGCTTGTTCATGCACAGAGCTCAACAGATGAGCTCACAAAAACCTCTCTAGGTACTCAGTACAGTTTAACTGTCAAGTATACTTAGGGAGGCTTTTTTGTTTGCTTATTGAAATGATTGAAGAACAGAGCCCAAGAATAGTTAAGTCTTTTCTTATGCGGCGCAGCCTCGAACAGCAGGTCCTTTTTATCCTTCCTTTAGAACACGCACTAGTAAGAAATTTTTTGATATTCTTCAAAAAATGATTACCTAAAATCTCAGCTTCACAACAACAGTACCTCTATATAAGGTAGAAATATGCTTTTTTTAGTAATTGATCAAATTTCCCCTGAAACAGTTTTTCACCAATTCCGTTACCCCAGACCTATGTATAATACCGTTTTGTTGCTACAATAGTGTTAGATACGTAAACTATGATACCGTTAAAAATCGCAAAAAGGGGGGATTTTAGATGGCCAATATACATGATATTGCTAAAAAGGCGGGTGTTTCGGCAACTACCGTTTCACGTGTGTTAAATAATCACAAGTATGTTTCCGATGAAAAAAGACGTGCTGTAAAAAACGCCATTGATGAACTAAATTATACACCAAACCGAAATGCAATTGATTTAATACGTGGCGAAACAAAACAAATCGGCGTTATTATTCCATATAACAATAACCAGGCTTTTGACCAAATGTTACATGGCGCTCTCAATAAATCTATCGAACACGGATATTCCGTTCTGGTTTTGCCGACAAGATATGATGCTAAAAAAGAACTCGAATATCTTTCCATGCTACAAACCAAAATGCTTGATGCGATTATAATTACATCCAGATCTAATGTATGGGGGGCAATTACGCCGTTTACGACATATGGACCTATCATCTCATGTGAATACACCGATCATGCGGAGATAGGCTGCTCTTACATGGACAGATACGCTTCATACGTAGATGCCTTTCATTTATTAAAGGAGAATGGACACGAGAAAGTAGCCTTTACAACAGCAAGAGGAATGGAAAGTAAAAGTACGATCCAGACATTTACCGCATATGAGGATGTTTTTGGCAAACCACCTAGCGAATACGTCATTTCAAGCTGTTATTCCCTTCAGGATGGATACCGTGCTGCCCAAAAACTTTTGCAACTGAAAGAAAAGCCTACCGCCATCTATGCAAACGGCGATGAAGTTGCAACGGGTATTTATCAATATGCTGTATCCCTTGGCATGCATATCCCCAATGACCTGGCTTTATTAGGACAAGAAAACCAGCCAATGGGGGTAGCTTTTGGCATCTCAACGGTTGACCACCAACTTATAAAAGTAGGCGAGCAAGCTTTCCAACTGGCAATTGAAAAATCAAAACAAAAAATAAAAATTCCTTATCAAATTATTCATCGTTCCTCCATTTAGGTATTGACCTGAAATGCATTTCATCCTTTATCCTATTCTAAACAATGAATGAGAAAGGATGATTTCATGTACACAACATTCATTTTCGATCTGGATGGTACAATCATTGATTCAGAACAAATCGGTCTAAAAGCGTTACAGGATACACTGAGAGCACAAGGTATCGAGAAGGAAATTGGGGAATTGCGTTTTGCACTTGGTATTCCCGGGCTGCGTACACTGGAAATACTAAATATTGCCGATATCCCAACAACTTTGGAATCTTGGGCGGCTAGAGAAAAGCCGTTTATGAAAAATGTACCCATTTTTCCCGACATGCTGGAAGTGATCACGCAATTGCCGAAAAAAGGGATCGTAACCTCGCAAACAAGAGAAGAATTGCAAAGCGGATTCTATCATTTGGGGATTGAGCATCATTTCCAAGCAATTGTCAGTGCGGATGATACAATCAAACATAAACCGAATCCTGATCCATTGGAATTTGGACTGCATTTAATGGGCTGTCGACCAGAAGAAACTATCTATATAGGAGATTCTATTTATGATTTGAGATGTGCTAACGCTGCTGGGGTAGACTTCGGGCTGGCTTTGTGGGGAGCCAAAAGCCGTTCGGAATTTGAACATGCTCAATATATTTTTGAAAAGCCAAAGGATATTTTGACCTTATGTTAAAACCGCTCCGTAGGCGGAAAATATAATGATGAACTAATGTGCCAAATAAATGGCTATAGCTATAGATGAATCAACTGAGGAAGAGCCATTACACCCTAAAGATTACCTCATCACTGTATAACGAGCGTGGATAAGTATATGTCTATGCTTATTGTTTTTTATACCCATTTCTTAAAGGATAGAGTGGCTTGAAAAGGGATACTATAATTATCAGTCAGCTAAAGAAAGTTTAGATTGCGATGGGCTAATAAAAAGAATGAATGTTATTCAAGATCCTATTGAATAGAACACATAAATCGAAAAATCCGGGGGAACAATATAATTCATCATGCATTATTGGAGGGTAATTAATGGTAAAACAGAACCTGGATCAACAATTACAACAGGCGAGCCAGTTAATACAAGATGCCAGAGAGGCTGTTCTGGGGGCACAAGGATCAGACCATCAACTATTGGAGCAAGCACATCAGCAGTTGCAGCAAGCGGAACAGGAATTACAAAATGCGCAAAGTCAAGCAGGAACTGAAGCAACGGAGAACCCGCAATTTCAGCAAGCATATGAACAGCTGCACGATATACGACAACAAATGCAGGAAGCACGTCAGAATGGTAATGATGTTTAAGGAATTACGGAGGAAACCTTCAACTGGAGGTTTTCTTTTTTCATCGTCGGGTAATTATAAAATTTGTCAGGCCAAGGATGACATTTGGACAGAGGTAGGTAGTTCATGATGTTTGATAAAAAGTGGCTTGTTCACTAGCGAACTTAACTGATTTACTGTCCAAAAAGGGCTAAATACTGTCCGAAAAGGTAAAAATACTGTCTAAACACAAAAAATTACTTCTTATGATTGCATTCATATACTATATTTGTAAGATGGGCATCAATTTGAGAAAATGATAGGGGAATTTGAACAGTTATAAAATTAAAATATTGAATACCTATAGAGGGGTGTAAAATTGTCGACTAACCTATACTTTGTCAGGCATGCTCATTCTACTTATACGCCGGATGAGATTGGGAGACCATTGTCAGAGCGGGGATTTATTGATGCAAAGACGGTGACAGAATTGCTTAAAACGGGGAACATTGACGAAGTGTATTCAAGTCCGTATAAGCGTACCATTCAAACTGTTCAAGGGATCGCCGAATACATAGATAAAGAGATTATCATCGGAAGTGATTTCAAAGAGCGCGTTTTGTCCGAAACACCGGTAGAAGATTTTGCCACAGCTATTTCAAATTTTTGGGAGAATTTTGACTTTTACTGGAAAGGTGGGGAATCGAATACTGTTGCGCAAAACAGAGGTATCAGGGCGGTAAGGAAATTATTGAAAAAACATAATGGAAAAAACATTGTAATAGGGATACATGGTAATCTGATGGTATTAATAATGAATTACTTCAATAACAATTATGGATTTGATTTTTGGATGGGGCTGGAAATGCCGGATATTTATCGGTTGTCTTTTGAAGGAAAGGAACTTATTGGTGTCAACAGGATTTGCAGGGATATTGGATGTGTTTAGAATTTAAAGGTACAACGATTTCTCTAGCAATAAAAAACCAGATTGATAGGTTGATAATACAAAATGGAGGTGTTGATTATCAATTGTAATGAAGAAAGAGTATTGTCACTAAAAAATGTAACCATACATTTCGATGGAAAGCAAGTCTTAGATGGAATCAATTTGGACGTATACCAAGGTCAAATTATCGGCTATATTGGCCCAAATGGTGCGGGAAAGAGTACGACATTGAAAATTATCCTCGGTTTAGTTGATGGATATGATGGGGAAGTTGAAATTTTTGGGCGGAACATTGCAGCCGGAAATCATACATACAAACGGAAAATCGGTTATGTGGCAGAGAACGCGGAAATTTACGATAATCTTACTGCTTGTGAATACTTGACGTTTATCGGTGAATTATACGGGATAGATCGAGTTCTAGCTGAAGATAAAGCGCTAAAGCTGATGCGGGCATTCGAAATGGATGACGTATTCCATACACGAATTTCATCTTTCTCCAAAGGAATGCGGCAAAAAGTGTTGATCATTTCAAGTTTGTTACATGATCCGGATCTGATTTTTCTTGACGAGCCTCTAAGTGGATTGGATGCGAACAGCGTTATGATCATTAAAGATATTCTGGAACAACTTGCTTCCAGAGGCAAAACGATTTTTTACTCATCCCATATTATGGATGTAGTCGAAAAGATCAGCAATCGCATTGTTTTGCTCATCGATGGAAAAATTGCTGCTGATGGTACTTTCGAAGAACTGAGAGAGCAAAGCAAACAAGGATCGTTGGAAGGGATCTTTAATCAATTAACTGGTTTTGACGAGCATCAACACACAGCTGAGAAATTCGTTGATATTGTTATGGATGGTGAGGAAAAATGAATGACTACCGTTCATTGAAATTCCTTGATCTTTTTCAATCCATATTTCGATCAATAAATATCGACTATGATGTAATGCGGAAAATCCTGCAAATCAAGCTAACGATGGATCAGCGGCGTGTGCCAACCATTTTTGCGAACAGTACATCGAAAAAGAAAGATAGCAATCAGTTCCTGAAATCTTTAGGTATTTATGCTTTGTATGGTTTGGCTCTTATCCCATTTTTATTTTTGGGAGAAAATTATATGTTTCAGTCAAGTATCATGTTTGGTATCACCATGTTTATTCTGATGACATCGATGATTTCCGATTTTTCATCTGTCTTATTGGATGTTCGCGATAAAACCATCTTACATACAAAACCACTGAATACGAGAACGGTAAATGCTGCAAAAATTATCCACGTTACGATTTATATGACGATGTTGACAGGTGCGTTCATTGCTATTCCTGCTATTGTCATGTTATTTGTAAAGGGTTTTGCATATTTCCTTGTGTTTTTTGTTGAGATTATTTTACTGGTTTTATTTATTATGGCACTTACTGCAATGGTTTATATTTTTGTATTAAGGTTTTTCAGCGGGGAGCGGTTAAAGGATATCATCAACTACGTGCAAATCCTTTTATCAGTCGGTATTGTTGTGGGATACCAAATCGTGATAAGAGCTTTCGATTTTGTCGATCTTAATTTCACATATGATTTTAGCTGGTGGCATGTGTTCATTCCGCCGATCTGGTTTGCAGCCCCATTTGAATTGTTGTTGAATCAGGACTATGCATCCGTCATGATCATTCTATCCTTGTTAACGCTGATTGTACCAATTGTTTCGATCATCGTTTATTATCGTCTCATGCCAACTTTTGAACGAAACTTACAAAAGTTGATGGAGGATACAGCGAAAGCCAAAAAATCAAGGTGGAATTTCCGAAACCTGTGGGAGCGTTTACTCTGTTCTAGCAAAGAAGAGAGACTATTTTTCCGGTTTTCACAGATTATGATGGGCAGGGAAAGAGAATTTAAACTGAAGGTATATCCATCGTTGGGGATGGCGTTGGTATTTCCGTTTATTTTTGTATTTAATGCATTAAATACAGAATCGTTTTCGGAACTGGCTACTAGCAGGGTTTACCTAAATATTTATTTTTGTAATATTATTATTGGTGTTGTTGTACATATGCTGAAGTTCTCAGGGAAATACAAAGGGGCTTGGGTTTTTCAAGTAACACCGATTAAAAAGACGGAACGATTTTATAGTGCAACACTCAAAGCTTTTTTGGTAAAACTTTATGTGCCGGTTTACTTGATTCTTTGTGTTGCGTTCATTGCCATTTTTTCGTTTCGGATTCTGCCTGATTTAGTTATCGTTTTTGTGACCGCGGTGTTAAACACACTGATTGCATATAAGGTAATTAATAATGAAGAATTCCCATTTACTCAAGCCTTTGAGTCAGCACAGGAAGGCGCCAATTCGATAAAATACTTCTTACTAATGTTTCTTGTCGCCTTATTTGCCGGATTGCATTTTCTGGCAACGACTATTCCGTTTGGGATTTATATCTACCTGGCTATTTTATTGGTTGTAACGTTTGTAGCTTGGAGGATGGTGTTTTCTAAGAGGGAATTGGTGGTTTAGATAGTATATAACTATTGCAAATGGAACTAAGATATTATGAGGCAAAAAATATAAAAAGTGTTGTGGAAGGTAGTCGAATGAATGCGTAAATAAATTTTTGAAATAGGTCATACGCTGGTCTTCTTAATTTCTGTCATAAACTAGTAATTAAGCAAAAATGTTCATTCATTTTTTAAAACATTAGGAAATTCTCAGGATTTTTGAATACCGTCTGAATTTGATAAATTACTGTCCACACGATGAAGTGATCGTGATTTTTTCAAACGTGTTTCTTGGCAAATATATTCTGACAAATCACAAGAAAATATCTCATTAAAAATTTGGGAATAGTTCGTGACAGTGGTATAATGATTACATGCAATAGTCGTGTTTTTCTCAAGGGGGGTCGGCGCATTCCGTCGTTGTAGTGTCTTGCGATATGCTATAACGAAAGGGGATGATGCCTCTGTCTGTTTTTGAGACAATGGTTTTAATGATCGCATTTGCAACACTCGTTGTAACGATCGTCGACCATAAAAAATAGACCTCCCTTGGATTATCAGCCGGGCGAGGTCTATTCTTGTCTGCGCTGACCCCTCTTGAAGGGGAAGCGACCCATTGCTGACCGAAGATATTGCAGTATCTTCGGTCTTCTTATTTTATGACTGTTTTGTATTTCTATGTTTATTATAACACAAAAACGTGATTTGCAAACAAAAAACTGTTCTAAAAAAGGCTAAAACAATGGAGGAGATACAATGCAAATTAGAGAATTAAACGTTAATGAAAAACCTCCAATAGAATTATTGTTACTGGCTGATCCTTCTCAAAAATTGGTAGAGGAATATTTGAAACGAGGGGAATGTTATGTAGCTGATAACAATAAAGAAATAATAGGAGTTTACGTACTGCTTCCTACAAGACCAGAGACAGTTGAAATAGCTAATATTGCTGTTTCTGAGAACGAACAAGGAAAAGGTGTTGGAAAGGAGTTGATAATGGATGCAATTCAAAAAGCAAAAGCAATGGGCTATAAAACCATTGAGGTTGGAACGGGTAATTCAAGTATAGGACAATTAGCTTTTTATCAGAAATGTGGATTTAGGATGACTAGTATTGATAGCGATTTTTTTATAAGACATTATCAGGATGACATTTTTGAAAATGGTATTTGGTGCAGAGATATGATACGTTTAACCCGGGATTTAAGCTGACGTTGAACGAGGAATATCGAATGTACAATCACAGAAAGGAGTAGATTGTATGCATTTTAAATTGGAAGAAGCTATTGAGGTTCTGGAACGGACACCAAAGACATTGGCGTATTTTTTATCGGGATTGTCGGAGGACTGGGTGCAATGTAATGAAGGAGAAGGGACCTGGAATGCCTCCGAAGTGATTGATCACCTTATAGAAGGGGAGAAAAATAACTGGATACCGAGGCTGCGATTTATGCTTCAAGAAGGAGAGAATAAAGCATTTCCGTCATTTGATCGCTATGCGCACTTAAATGGTATGCAAGAATTGTCGATTAAAGAGAAATTGCTTGAATTCCAAATGATAAGAGAACAGAACATAATAAAGCTTAAGAAGTTGGTTAACCCGGAATTGGATTTGGAATCGACTGGACTACATCCGGCATTTGGTGTAGTCAAGGTAAGAGAGTTAATTTCAACGTGGGTAGTTCATGACTTAACACACATTTCTCAAATTGTACGAGTGATGGCCGAGCGATACAGGGAGGATGTAGGTCCGTGGATCGAATATTTGGGAGTGTTGAAAAAAGATTAGTTCCGAGAAAGGTTGGGTTTGAATGATAATTCCTGTGCAATTAACAGAGCAATTTTTCCAGTTTTGACTGAATAGGGGCACGATTGAAAATATCACTTAAATAGGCACATGTTGCCAATATAGTCATGTTGTTTTTGTTATAGAATTCTGGTAGCGTAAACATTTGCACGAAGTCTGCTAAACTTGATTAATCCATGTAAAGAACTGGGCTGCTGCTTTTTGCCCGGTTTTTTCAAGTCAACCATTTATTTGATAACTGCAATATTAAACTTCCATTCATCATCACCGTCATATAGATTTAAAAAGCCTTCCCATATATGTTCAAGTTTGCTGAATTATATTTTGTTCACATAAGTTCCTATATTAATTATTGGTAAATAGTAACATCACTTACTACATTTGAATTTCCAAAGGAGACATCGAGGGTTAAATTACGTCCATAGTTGCAACGAAAAAAATATATTGAAATTTTGTAAAAAGTAAAGACACGACTGAAGGTTTTTAGTAATATAACATTCAAGGAACATAAACATCTTATTATAATTTGGCTTTTTAAGAATTGCTATTGGAATAAATGACGGAATAATATGAATATTGTCTCGGCGGAGATGTGATTACTTTAAAAAAATAAATAATACAAACTCTCCTGGTTCCAAGTGATGTTACTCCTTAAAAACTGATTAACCATTAAATTGTATAAAAATATGCGAAAGCGAGTGATGATATGAAAAACACCAAAAAAAGTTTATTTGAAAAGTTTCTTGATGTAGTAGAAAAGCTCGGGAATAAACTTCCAGATCCATTTATGCTATTTGTCATCTTAACGGTTCTAATGGTTATAATCTCTTATATATTCAGTTTATTTAATACCTCGGTCGTTCACCCTGGAACAGGTGAAGCGTTACAAATCAAAAATTTATTATCTAGTGAAGGACTGCAGTTTATCTTAACATCAATAATCGAAAACTTTACTGGTTTTGCACCATTAGGAGTAGTATTAGTAATGATGTTAGGTATTGGTTTAGCAGAAAAAGTTGGTATGCTGGACTATGCTATTAGAAAGACTATTTTAAATTCGCCGTCGTATATGGTCACATATACTGTCGTTTTTATAGGAATCCTTGGAAATCTGGCGTCAGATGCTGCAGTTGTATTAATTCCTCCTTTGGCAGCAATGGTTTTTTATAAAATCGGACGTCATCCACTTGCAGGCCTGGCAGCTGGTTTTGCGGGGGCAGGAGCAGGTTTTACGGCTAATTTATTTATAGCCGGAACCGATGCACTACTGGCAGGAATTTCAACAGAGGCAGCTGCAATTTTGGATGAATCGATTGTGGTCACACCAGTTGACAACTGGTACTTTAACATCGTTTCCGTATTTGTATTAACAATCGTTGGTGGGCTTGTAACAACCAAATTCATTGAACCTAGATTAGGAGAGTATAAGGGTGATGCGGTAGAAGAGGAGGGGCATGAAGAACTTCCGAACGCAAATAAAGGCTTTAGAAATGCCGTTATTTCGGGTTTAATATATATCGCAATTGTTGCAATAACTATATTTATTCCGAGCAGTCCACTAACAAATGAAGATGGGGGAATTGTCCCTTCTCCATTTCTTTCAGGAATAATCCCGATAATTCTGTTATTCTTTATCATAGTTGCAGTTACCTTCGGGGTCACGGTCGGAAAAATAAAATCGAGTAAAGACGTAAGTGAATATATGGCTGAATCTATGAAGGATATGTCCAGTTATATTGTATTGGTTTTTGCTATTGCACAGTTCATTGCATTTTTTAACTGGTCCAATCTAGGTACATGGGTTGCTGTAAATGGAGCTGAATTCCTGAAAGATATTAACTTCACAGGTATAGGCTTGATTCTAGGTTACATTATTTTTACAGCATTAATGAACTTTTTGATTACATCCGGGTCAGCAAAATGGGCAATAGAAGCACCTATTTTTATTCCAATGTTCATGCAATTGGGGTATCATCCTGCATTTACTCAAGTAGCCTACCGTATAGCGGATTCGTCAACAAACATTGTGACACCGTTATTTCCGTATATGGTTATCATTCTGGCGTTTATGCAAAAATATGACAAGAAAGCAAGTATAGGAACGTATATTTCGTTAATGCTTCCATATACGATTACATTTTTAATCGCTTGGATCATATTGATTTTCGTATTTTTCTATACGGGTATTCCGTTTGGTCCAGGGGTTCATCCGTTTTTATAGGACAACGACTAATTTGCTGTTTTTAGGAAAGGGGAGAAGCAAAATGGAAAAAGTGAATCTGGCAAAACAATTAGTTGAATGGAGAAGGGACTTTCACCAGTACCCTGAAACAGGATTTCTGGAAATGAGAACCGCATCCATTTTAGCATCCATTCTTGCCGATTTAGGATTTGATCTGCAACTTGGAAAAGAAGTAATGTCTGATCACCATTGTATGGGAAAACCGGATGAAGAATCAACAAAAAAACATTTGCAATGGGCTATGACAAATGGGGCAAATAAAAACTATATTGAATATTTTTCAGGAGGTTATACCGGAGTGGTTGCTACACTAGATACTAAAAAAGAAGGGCCAACCATAGCCTACCGGTTTGATATGGATGCACTTGATATTAATGAATCGGATGACGGGGATCATTATCCAAATCTGGAATGCTTTAAATCGAAAATTCCTGATAAAATGCATGCATGTGGACATGATGCTCATATGTCCATTGGTTTAGGCTTGGCTACTTTACTCACAGCTAATAAAGATAATTTATGTGGAAAAATTAAGCTAATTTTTCAACCAGCCGAAGAAGGAACACGTGGAGCTAAATCCATGGTTCAAGCAAATGTTGTCGCAGATGTAGATTATCTCGTTGCTTCACATATTGGGACGGGGGTTCCCCATAACCACTTTGTTGCAGCCAATAATGGGTTTTTAGCTACCACAAAGCTGGATATTTCATTTAATGGTATGGCATCCCATGCTGGAAGCAGGCCTGAGGAAGGGAAAAATGCCTTATTAGCCGCAGCATCTGCTGCTTTAAATATATATGCAATTCCTCGTCATTCAGAGGGCACTACAAGAGTGAATGTAGGTGAGTTACATGCAGGAACTGGCAGAAATATTATCGCGAACCAAGCCAAACTGAAGGTGGAAACCCGAGGAGAAACCTCCTCCATTAATGATTATGTGAAGGATCAAGTTGAATCGATTGTTGCCGGAGCAGCAACGATGTACCAAATAGACTACGATATTGAAGTAGTAGGTGAAGGACTAAGCTGTCGATGCTCTACAGATTTAGCTTCTATTTTAAATGAGTGTGCACAAGAATCTTCTGCGATTGCGGAAAGTTTTATTGAAAATAATGATAGTGCCGGTTCCGAGGATGCTACGTACTTTATGGAAGCCGTACAAAAAAATGGTGGATTAGCAACTTATTGCATATTTGGAACCGAGTTAGCAGCCGGACATCATAATGAGAAATTTGATATTAATGAGGATACGTTATTACCAGCAGTTGAAATTTTGTATAGTTCTGTTGTGAAATTGTGTGAGAAAGAATAATGGGAGTGAACTTTTTGACGGACTGTCCTGAAAGCTTTGCTTATGGGACAGCTTATTTTTTTAACGGGAAGTGCCAATTTATTAATCGTAACTTTAAGCTTTTTCTAAAGAAAGTAAAACGTATTAGAATACTGATTAAGAACCGTTTTTAACAAATAGTACCTATCCTTGTCTCTGTTCCATAGAATAATAATTCGAAATAGGTTAAATAGTTCCAACTGCCCTTAAAACCATACCTGAAATTTTGTATAATGGAAGTGATTGGTTGAATTATCTAAATGAGGAAATGTAATATGGTTCTTTAAAAGTGATGATGTTGGCAATCATATCTAATATTTAGGAAAGCATAAAGAAATGGAGTGTTGATTTATGGAGTTATTTATTGCAATATTTCCCCTTTTATTCTGGATGGCAGTTATCGCATTGGTCGTTTTGTTTATCGTTAAAAAAGTAAAAAAGACGAGAAGGGAATTGGAAGAACGAATTGCAAGTTTAGAAGAGAGGCAGAACCCTAATAGTGAATGAGATTATTGATTAATTTTTTACAATAATTAAACTGGCAATGGAGCATTGGGGAAATTATCGTACATACGGAAGGAATAGCGGATTACCGATGCGTATTCACAGCAATTATGGGGAGCAGGAAGACATCATTAGAAAGCATTTATTCATCCTGAACGATGACCCGATCTTCTTCCCCAGAGGACTCGGCCGCATTAGGATATAATTTAATGCATTGCAGCAAAATGGCATAGTTCCCCGTTCATGATCTGCTACTAGCAGCGAATCCGGTAAACCCCGTCGAAGCGATAACTAACATAAACAGGCTGTTATACGAGAATGAAATCCATCAATTTAACAAGACAATATGAAAGCTCGAACCCTTAAATCGAACAAAATAGAGTTGTTTAATTCCGATACAATTATCTTTATTCGTTACTTCCTAACTACTAAAATTTCATCCTTACCTGCTTCAACATTGTTTTTTCCAAGTTTTTGGATTTCACTCATTTCATCTGTGTTTGTAATAATGACAGGCGTAATTGTACTTGAGGCTTTCTCCTCAATCATATCTTTATCAAAAGTTATCAGTTTCTTACCTGTATTTACAACGTCACCTTCCTGAACATATACAGTAAAACCTTCTCCTTTTAAGTTAACAGTTTCAAGTCCGATATGGATTAATATTTCTGCACCATTCACCGTTCTTATTCATATCGCATGTTTAGTAGGAAAAACTTGAATAATCTTTCCTTGCACAGGAGATACAACCTTTCCATTTGCAGGTTTACATGCAACACCCTCACCCATCATTTTTTCCGAGAAGACAGGGTCTGGTACTTCTTCCAACTGAATCATTTCTCCGTCAATTGGAGCCAATATCGTGATACTATTATCTGAATTCTGGTTCTTAAAGAATTTTTTAAACATGTTTTTCCCACCTTTTAAAAAGTATAGATGTAAGTTCAATATTACATTATAAAGATAGCTACATTTCATGTTAGTGTTCATTTTGAAAACGTATAAAAATCTCTTGATAAAAATAGTTTACAGTATTAAAATTAAAATGTAAATAGTTTTCATAATAAGAATAGAGGTGGAAAGTATGAAAAATGCCTTTTTTGAGAAGGCACAGCGGTTTGGTAAATCATTTATGCTTCCAATAGCTGTTCTTCCGGCGGCCGGATTATTACTCGGAATTGGCGGTGCATTTAGTAATCCGGCAACAATCCAAAGCTACACGTTTCTTGATCAGCCATGGCTGCAAGCGATTTTTACCATTATGAGCTCTGCTGGTAATATCGTTTTTGCCAATTTGGCAGTGATATTTGCGGTGGGTGTTGCCATTGGTCTTGCCAGATCCGACAAAGGTACAGCCGGGTTGGCGGCAATGCTAGGTTACCTGGTAATGAATGCAACTATCAATGCCATGTTAAACATTACCGGAAAATTGGCAGAGGATAACCTTGCAGAGGTCGGACAAGGGATGATTCTTGGAATACAGTCACTGGAAACAGGTGTATTTGGTGGTGTCATTTTAGGATTAATGACGTATTGGCTTCACCAAAAATATAATAAAGTGGAATTGCCAAAATTCCTCGGTTTTTTTGGCGGATCCCGGTTCATTCCTATAATAACCGCTTTTATGTCAATTATTTTAGGGGTTGTGTTATTTTATATATGGCCAGTAATTCAGTCGGGTATTTTTTCTTTAGGTAGTCTTGTTGACGCGACAGGTTACATTGGTACATTCATATATGGATTTATTTTACGTTTACTCGGACCGTTTGGATTGCATCATATTTTTTATATACCATTTTGGACGACGAGCCTTGGAGGTTCCATGATCATTGATGGTACATTGGTTGAAGGGACACAGCGCATTTTCTTTGCTCAACTTGCACAACCAGATGTTGAACAGTTCTTCATTGGGACAGCTCGTTTCATGGCGGGAAGACATATTACCATGATGTTTGGACTGATTGGAGCATGTTTAGCCATTTATCATACAGCTAAGCCAAAAAATAAAAAGAAGGTTCTTGGTTTGATGTTATCTGCCGGGTTAACGTCATTTTTAACAGGTATAACGGAGCCAATTGAATTTTCATTTTTATTCATAGCGCCAGTTTTATACGTAGTGCATGCCGTTTTCGATGGACTTGCATTTATGTTGGCGCATATTTTTGAAATAACCATTGGACAAACGTTTTCGGGAGGATTTATTGACTTTCTTTTATTTGGAGTATTACAAGGAAATGATAAAACAAATTGGATAATGGTTCCGATTATAGGTATTGTATGGTTTTTCCTATATTACTTCACATTTAAGTTTATGATCAAAAAGTTTAATTTTAAAACACCTGGACGTGAAGATGATAATGTGGAATCACGTACGTTTACTAAAAGTGAAAGAGCTGAAGCAATTATATCAGGATTAGGCGGGGAATCGAACATTAAAGATGTTGATAATTGTGCAACTCGGCTAAGAGTTAGTGTGCATAATTCCGAACTTGTGCAAAAAGATGACTTAATGAAAACTGGTGCAAAGGGTGTCGTGGCAAGTGGAAATGGTGTACAGGTGATTTACGGACCCGAAGTATCCACTATAAAAAATCAGGTAGAAGAAGCGTTAGGAGATATTGAATCATGAATGTGTTGAATCAGCTAAAAAAGCAATTAATTGTATCTTGTCAGGCGTTAGAAGATGAGCCATTGCATTCCCCGGCAATAATGGGGAAAATGGCAGTTGCCGCTTTAGAGGGTGGGGCGAAAGGAATTCGAGCCAATTCTGTTGCAGACATCAAAGAGATTAAACAGCAGGTAAACCTTCCAATTATCGGAATTATTAAACAGGACTATGAAGACAGTGATGTTTATATTACTCCAACCATAAAGGAAGTAAAATCATTGTTAACTGTAAAAGCGGATATTATTGCCATCGATGCAACGAATCGTAAAAGACCGAATAATGAAGACCTGGCGGATATTGTCCAATACGTTAAATCTCAAAAGAATAATGTCGTTTTGATGGCGGACGTCTCCTCAGTAGGTGATGCAATTCGTGCAGAAAAAATAGGGTTTGATTGCATTTCTACTACTTTAGTGGGTTACACGGAAGAAACGAAAGGAGCCAACATTGCAGATAATGATTTTGCTTTATTAAAGGAAATAATTGCCGCGGTTTCCATACCAGTAATTGCTGAAGGAAAAATTGACACCCCATTGAAGGCTGTTAAAGCTCTTGAAAATGGAGCATATTTTGTTGTTGTAGGGAGTGCCATTACGCGGCCGCAATTAATAACGAAAACATTTTCTGACTCCATAAAAAAACATTTATAAAAAATATAGAACCAGTAATGCTGGTTCTATATTTTTTTGTATTCATTTAAGGCGTCTAATGTTTGATCATGTTTTTTTCGAGTTTCTTTATCAAATAGAAGCATCATACTAAGTACGTCCAACGAAATGACAATTGAAAGCTGGCTATTCATAAAACCTGATTCCTGATATGATTTTAAACTGGCAGTGTATAAAATAAGATCAGAGCTGTTAGCTAAACTAGTTTCGGAAAAGTTGGTAATGGATATGATTTTGGCCTGGTTTCGTTTTGCAAGTTTAACACCATCGATTACCTCTTTGGTTTGCCCTGAACTGGAAATAGCTATGACGACATCGTTACTGGAAAGAATGGATGAGTTAATAATCATGGCATGTGAATCTGTATGGGTATCAACGGAAAAACCCATCCTCGAAAGACGCACTTTTAATTCCTCTGCTGACAACCCGGAGCTCCCAAGTCCATAAATATGAATGCCTTCTGATTCGGAGATCCATTTACAGGCGATTTCATAATTATGTACAGATGTAAGTGAATTAGTTGATTTAATAACGGAATGATAAATTTGCTCCACTTTTTCAATGGCATTATGTGTTTCAAAGGTCTGTTCAACCGCATCCCTCAGCAGGATTTTAAATTCGACAAAACTAGTCGCACCTATTTTTTTGCAAAAGCGTGTAATTGTTGCGATTGATACATTAATTTGATCAGCTAATTCCTGTATATGGATATTTAATAAGGTTTTATTGTGATGAATAACATAATCTGCAATTTTTTTCTCCGTTTTACTCAATGTCTGGTATTTTAATTGAATTTGGTCCAGGATAGAACTCATTTTGTTGCCTCCAAGAATGGATCTATATCGTTTATGTTCATTATATAGGATAAACTGGCAAATTGGAATTAGGTTGGTAGCGATACTCGTGTTGTGCATGCAAATCGGATGAAGTTTACGAAAAACGAAAAGGTGTGATTCATCAAGCTATTGAAGAGCAGCTGAAAGACCTATGCAGGTTATGGGCAAAACGAAAAAGGGAATGGGAATTGAAGTAGTTCATCAAACGGATTGTATGGGATCCTAGGAAAAGATATGTACGGAAAGTAAAGTGGATGATAAAAAACGTAATGAAATCATCAAGTTCAAAGGTGCCAACGGTGATTAATTCACATCTAGATCAAAAATCCTATGACAATAGAATTATTTTTGCGAATATTCATGCTGAAACTACACTTCTTACGCGTCACTATGTATACTGAAACCAAGTATGTGTAGAAATGATAGCTATACAACTAGAAGGATATTGGAGGCTGAAATTGTGAAATATTGGATTCATGTCTTATTATCCATATCGATTATACTGCTGGGAGGTTGTCAAATGGATAATGATAAAACGAATACCAAACCATCTGAAATGAATCCGGAAGACTTACCGGATGTGCGAGCGTTTCATGATGAATTTACCCGAGATTTTTTACAATCCGCAGAGGAAACAAGGGAGGGGTATTACCCTTTTTTGTCGGGAACGGGGGCATATAAGATGGATTTTCCAGCTGGTGGGGTTATAGGAGAGCAGGGATACAGTAAGGAGAAAAAGGATTTTGAAAGTTTCATTATAGGTGTTGAAAATGATAATGGAACTGAATCGTCAATTGAAATGAAATATTACTCCTATAAAAGATCCGAATTTGCATCATCAGGTATGGGAAATTTAGAAAAGAGTATGGGGAAGGAACTTCAATTTAAAAAAGTCTCGCAACAGGGTAAAACATATTATTTTGCACCTTTTAAACGCGATTCAAATATTTACGGTTATGCATCATTTATTCAAAATGAGGTAGATGGTGGGGGAATACTCGTAATTTATACAACAGAGTGTAACGAATCTGGGACCGAATGTGAAAAAATTAAGGAATCTGAAAAAGAAAAAATAGTTAGTTGGTTGAAATCAATTGAATTTATACAATTGAATAAGGGGTAGTGAGTAGAATGTCAACAGATCATAAAATTTTAAAAACTGACGAAATTCGTTTAAGACTTGTTGAGTTGGAATATGATGATTTATCAAATGAGGAGTTTATAAAACGAATTAAACGTGTTTACCTTGAAGAATTTGGGGAAGAACTACCCGCAAATGTTGATGTATTCCATTCCTCGCAGTCTAAAATGTTAAAAAGTGATACTTCCGGGTATGATGGAACCGCAATTCATTTTTCCTCGGAAGACAATAATATAGATGAAGTATATGTGATATCACAAGGATCTCAAGGAATAGAGGATTGGGAATACAATGTAAAATCTATGTTTGCAGGATTAGAATATTCACAGGCCGAAAAAACAAGAGATTTTGTCGAAGAGGCAAAAAGGGAATTTGGTGTCATTGCAGAGGAGGAGGATTCAGCCCCCGTTATCGGTTTATCACATTCTTTAGCACATAATAATAACACTACTGCATATTTAGCTTATGACACATTCGATGAAATATATAGTGTCAATGGGGCACAAACTAATTATTATCAGCTTTATTATGCCCATAATAATTTTGCAGAAGAGGTGAGGAAGCATTTTAATATCTCACGGGCAGATAGTGATGCTATCCGTAACATCGACCCAGACAAATTACGCACATTCGCTGAAGACTTTTACAAAGACAAAGCCAAAAGCATCCACCAAATTATTTCAGAGGACGATCCGCTATACGCTGTAAGCGGGGTTCGAGGATTCTTCACACTTGGTGATGTGAGGTTCGTTGATTCAATTCCAGACTATCCAGGTTTGCGTTCCATCATGGATGACATTCCGGATGATGTAGTGAAGGATCTGCAGGAGCTTGCTATTCAATACACTGTCTCCTCCCAAAATGGCGGGACAAATGCTGCTATTCAGGATTTGTTGGGCGTAAACATGGGTGTCGTTAACCAATTTGATGGAATTTGGAGTGTGGCAAAGGTATATGCGACAAACCAGTCCGAGATTGATACGATGATTCGCGATGTAAATGATAAGCTTCCCGGATTGCTCGCTCAGGTAAAAACGGTTACAACGAATGCTGATGTAATCTTTCAGCGATTTGTAGATGCCGGATATATCAGTGTTGATCAAAAGGATTTAATCGTCACCGAACTTACCAACATTC
>BMJD01000061.1 GCA_014642895.1 Lentibacillus populi | reverse complement strand
CAATAAATGAATGTGATATACCTCCTATCCAGGCTAGAAATTCTTTTTCATCATAGATGGTGGCTGCGCGAATGCGGAGCCATGTTGGTTTCTTATCCATTCAAAAAGTCGATAAGGCTATGAAAAAATAGAAGGAACGTAGTACTATAATACCGACTGAATAGATGGTTACAAATGTGAATTGCCACCTTCACTATTCAGTTCTATTTTTAACCTGGTAATAAGTTATACAGATTATCAGTCAGACTAAGTAGGGGAATACAGGTAATCTAGCTTCGCAAGGCACTCGACCGGATAATTACTCCGGATCTCGCAAGCGGCCTTGCTGAGCTTTTTATAAGGGGGAAAAAAGTATGAGCAATGCAGCGATTTCTGTAAAAGGTTTAAAAAAATCTTTTAAAGACAAGGAAGTCTTAAAGGGGGGGGATTTTGAGGTGCGACGTGGCGAAATTTTCGCACTGCTGGGCTCAAATGGAGCGGGCAAGACGACGACGGTCAACATCCTCTCGACGCTGATGAAGCCCGATGGTGGCGAAGCAGAAATTTGCGGCTTTGATGTCCAGCGTCAACCGGATCGTGTTCGCCAGAGTATCAGCCTAACAGGGCAGTTCGCAGCTTTAGACGGCATGCTCACAGGAAGGGAGAACCTGATGATGATCGCCAAGTTGCGGGGAGTTTCCAATCCCGCTCAAGTCGCCGACAATCTGCTTGTAAGATTCAGCCTGCGTGACGCGGCCGATCGCCGGGCGGACCAGTATTCCGGCGGGATGAAGCGCCGGCTTGACATAGCCATGAGCCTGATCGGGAAGCCAGCAGTTATTTTTCTCGACGAACCCACCACAGGGCTTGACCCTGAAGCACGGATTGAAGTCTGGGATACCGTCAAGGAGCTTTCCGAGGGTGGCACGACCATCTTGCTTACGACCCAGTACCTGGAGGAAGCCGAACAACTTGCAGACCGTATTGCCATCCTGCATGGCGGAAAAATCATTACGACCGGCACCCTTACCGAGCTCAAGGAGATGTTCCCGCCAGCGAAAGTGGAGTACATCGAGAAGCAGCCGACATTGGAGGATATTTTCCTCGCGATCATCGGCAACAAGGAGGAGATGTAAATGAAAAGCAAAGCAGGGGTATTACTAGGGCGTTTAATGCGTAATATCATGCGCAGCCCGGATACGATTATCACGGTGGCGATTACGCCGATTATGATGATGCTGCTGTTTGTCTATGTATTTGGCGGCGCCATTGAAACAGGCACGGACAATTACGTCAATTATTTATTACCGGGAATTCTGCTGATCACTATCGCATCCGGCGTGGCATACACTTCCTTGCGGCTATTTACGGATGTAAAGAGCGGGCTGATGGCGCGTTTCATTACCATGCCCATCAAGCGTTCGTCGGTATTGTGGGCTCACGTGTTGACCTCGCTTGTTTCCAATGCGCTTACTGTCGTGGTGGTTATCCTGGTCGCGCTCTTGATGGGCTTCCGTTCCAGCGCTGATATCCTGGATTGGCTCGCGGTAGCTGGAATACTCGGGCTGTTTACGCTGGCGCTGACATGGCTGGCGGTCATTCCTGGATTGAGAGCGGGGTCTATGGAAGGGGCGACAGCCTACTCGTACCCGCTGATTTTCCTGCCGTTTATCAGTTCGGCCTTTGTCCCCACCGAAACCATGCCTAAAATTGTCCGTGCGTTCGCTGAGAACCAGCCCGTGACTTCAATCGTGAATGCGATTCGTGCTCTCTTGTATGAAGGGTCTGTTGGCAATGGTATCTGGACCGCGCTTGCCTGGTGTGTGGGGATCATGGTCATCGCTTATTTGATCGCCAGTAAAGCATTTAAACGCCAGTTAGGGTAAGTACACCATTATGGGATTAGCCATATCAATAGTCAGCTGCTGCGATGAATGTATTTGCTATCACATGGAAGGCTGCTTAAATGCCAGGCAACCATCGGTGAAACTATGAAAACCCTCAAAATTGGTGTGATTGGTGGCAGCTCGATCACTTATCCCAACGCGTGGTTTGCCATACATGCTTTAGAAGAGTTTACAGCGGGAAGTTTTCTTTCCCAAGAGGAGAAATTAAAAGATAAAGCCCATAGATATAATTGACGGTAAAAGAATTCCGAAGCAAACCCGCTTGATAATCAATGTCATTAACTTAAGGAACTATGGATTGCATTTCAGTTGGAATGTGGTCCATAGTTTTTTTGGATTGAAGGAAAAAATTATTAAGGCAGCACGAACTAGTCGTCTTTGAATATAACCCTGATACTAAAACATTTGAAGTTGTTAGTTCATTGACTTATGGAGATATCCTTAACCAACCTTTAAAGTTCTTTTAGAGGATGTTCACGCACTTTTAAACTTTTCTTTTTATTTTATTATAAAATATTGGATTTTTTAATCGAACTTTATTTCAAGGCTCTACTTGAACCCCATTTTTTAGATTCCTGTTGACTGACCCGGTCACTTATATTATACTGTATATGACCATAATGGTCACTTTAATTTTAACGGAAAGGAGATAATCACCATTTATTCCATGTTCAATAACTTAAAATCAGAGAAACAAGAGCGGATTATTAACGCAGCAATAAAGGAATTTGTCCAAAGTGGTTTTGAAAAAGCATCAACAAACGAAATTGTAAAAGAGGCTAATATCTCTAAAGGCTCATTATTTAACTATTTTAATAGCAAAAAGGATCTTTATGTATATTTAATCGAATACAGTATTCAAGTTATTGAGAAGCTTTATGAACAAATTGATTTAAGTGAAACCGATCTTTTTAAAAGAATCGAGAATATTGGATTACAGAAATTGCATATCCATAAAAAGTTCCCTCACGTATTTGATTTCTTGGCTTCTTCCACCCAAGAAGAATCGGCTGAGGTAAAAAAAATTATTAAGCACAAAGTTGATCCAATCTATGATCAAGGTAAAAAGATAATATATAAACATATTGATTACTCCAAGTTCCGTGAAGAGATTGATATCGAAAAGGCAATTGAAATCCTGAATTGGACAATGTTTGGATTTGGGAAGAAAGCTCTCCATCAAATAGATACCTTTGAAGATATTGGTGAATTTGGAAATCAATATCTTAAAGAATGGGAGGGTTATACTAAAATACTTAAGTACAGCTTTTACAAATAAAAATGAAATATGGGTGTATTGAAAGTTAGAAATTTAACGAAGAAGTGGGAAGTTTACAACGTTAGATGAGGGTATCAATATTTACAATAGTTTTTTATCTGGAATTATAAACTTCTCCTTAAACTGAAAGCACGTTATAAAATGATGTCAAAATTATTTATAAAAAGGAGTGTCAGTGTTATGACAGAAATTGTAAAAGTGCAAGGTTTACAAAAGAAATTCGGTAAATTTCAAGCATTAAGTGATGTGACATTCACGGTAGATGCTGGAGAAGTTGTCGGTTTTATTGGCCCTAATGGCGCTGGTAAATCCACAACTATTCGTACTTTATTGGGAATTATTAAACGAGATGCCGGCAATGTGGAAATATTCGATAAGGATGTTTGGAAAGACAGCCTTGAAATTCATAAACGAATTTCTTATGTCCCTGGAGATGTCTCGTTGTGGGGAAGTCTAACAGGTGGCGAAATTATTGATCTATTTCTTAAATTGCATGGTGGTGGAGACAAGCAAAAACGCGATTATTTAATTAAACGCTTTGAATTGGATCCTAAGAAAAAAGCCAAAGGATATTCGAAAGGAAATCGACAAAAAGTTGGTTTGATTGCAGCATTATCTGTTGATTCGGATTTATATATTTTTGATGAACCAACTTCTGGTCTCGACCCTTTGATGGAAGCAATTTTCCAGGAAGAAGTGGAAAAAATCAAAGAATCAGGTAAAGCCATCCTGCTATCCTCTCATATTTTGAGTGAAGTAGAACGCTTGGCGGATAAGGTTGTCATCATTCGCCAAGGTGAAATTGTGGAAACTGGTACCCTTGATGAGCTGCGTCATTTGGCTCGTTCTACTGTTACTTTGGCAACAGAAGGTGATGTGGCTAAAATGGCCACTGTAAATGGAGTATTTGATTTCAACCAAAAAGATAATCAAGCAACATTCTCTGCGGATAATCAGTATCTCAACGATATCTTAATGGAAGCAAGCAAATTAGGTGTCAAGAAATTTGAATCTGTACCGCCAACCCTTGAAGATTTGTTCATTCGTCATTATGAAGGATAAGCGCCCGAAAGGAGGATGAAATTAGATGAAGGAAAAATTTGCGCGTTGGGATACACTGTTTCTACAATATCTAAAACGTGATTGGAAAAAAATTATTGTTTGGGTTTTAGGACTTGGCTTGTTTTCAGCTGCGTTTGTTCCAGCATTTGAAGAAATAGCAAAAGGACGAGGGTTGCTGGGAATGTATGAAACCTTGCAAAACCCTGCTATGATATCCATGGTGGGCTCTACACCAGTTGAAACAGCAAGTGATTATACTTTAGGGGCAATGTATGCGCATGAAATGTTACTATTCTGTGGTTTATTTGCGATGATAATAGCTGTTTTACACGTGGTAAGTCATACCCGTAAAGAAGAGGATCTTGGTCTTACTGAGCTTGTGCGCTCATTTCAAGTAGGCCGTCAAGCAAACGCTCTTGCCACAATTATAGAGACAATTTTTATTAATGTCATATTAGCACTTTTTATTGGTGGAGTAATGACGAGTTTCGGTGCCGATACTATTTCTGCTGAAGGTTCCTTTTTATTTGGGGCATCAGTCGGAATGGCTGGGGTTATCGGTGCTGGGATTGCTCTGGTTATGGCGCAAGTTATGTCAACCTCATCTGGTGCAACAGGTTCAGCACTTGGGATTATAGGATTACTTTATATTATTCGTGCGGGAACAGATGTCTCCAATGTTGACTTATCCATGATCAATCCACTGGGTTGGGCGTATTTAACCTATCCCTTTACGGAAAATAACTGGGCTCTACTAATTTTTGCCTTGATTTTCAGTATAATCGTGGTGATTATTGCTTTTACCCTTGAAGGGGCTCGCGATATGGGTGCTGGCTATCTTCCTGAAAGAGAAGGTCGAGGGAGAGCAAAGAAATCCTTGTTGTCTGTCCGCGGTTTATTTATCAAGATTAACAAAGGCGTGATGATTAGTTGGTTGATTGCTTTTGTTATTATGGGTGCTGCCTATGGTTCGATTTATGGAGACATGCAGACCTTCCTGGAAAGTAACGAAATGATGAAACAAATGTTTTCTCATTCAGGCGTTTCTATTGAAGAATCATTCACTGGCACGATTATGATGGTTATGATTGGTTTGGTTTCGATTTTACCAATTGTCCTTGTCAATAAACTGTTCTCTGAAGAAAGTCGCTTACACTTAAGTCAGCTCTATGCTACTAAAGTGACCCGCAGCGAATTTTATTGGACCAGTATTGGGTTAGCGATTTTTGCAGGTTTAGTTGGAATCTTATTAGCAGCAGGTAGTCTTGGTGGTACAGCTATCACAGCCGTGGGGGATAGCTCAGCGAGGGATATATTGAATTTTCTTGCCGCTGGCTACAACTTCTTACCATCAGTATTATTCTTTACTGGTCTTGCTGCTTTAGCCCTCGGTTGGGCACCGAAACTAGGTAAAGTTGTTTATGTTTATCTTGGCTACTCCTTTGTACTAAACTACTTTGGCGGGATATTAGAATTACCAGAATGGTTTTCCAAAACAGCAATTCAAAGTTGGATTCCGCTAATGCCGATGGAGGATTTTGATGCTCCAATTTTCATTACAATAACGGTGATTAGCATCGCTTTGATGGTAATAGGTTTCCTTGGTTATAGTAGGCGGGATATGATTGAAGGAGCTTAATATTGACTAATAAGTAGGTAAGTGAAATTAGTTAAAGACTAATGGCGGGTGCCTATAAAGTATATTTTAAGAATACTAGTTTAATCTTTCAATATTGGGCGCCATTTTCGGAAAAAGACTTGGCGCCTATGATCAAACATTTTTCTGGAGTTTACATAATATATATTATAGGTAGTTGTAAAAGAAAACAATTTCCTTATCTCAATACCAAAGTATACTCATGATAATGAGACAAAATAAAAATTTCACGCTACCTTTCAATAACGTGAAATTTTGGCGTGCTTTGTGCAAACTTCTTCCTATTACTGCTTTGGTAATCCTGGGGGATAATAATATGGAGGAACTTTTATCCAGCCTCTTTTCCGCATTAGAACTTTTAAACTTGAACCAAATTTCATTTTCTCTAACATACATTGCGTAAATAAAACACTTACATCGCTTCTAATACATTGATTTATCGCTGAAGCGCATATAGTAATAGCAGAAACCGTCTTAATACTTAACCCATTCATAAGCTCATCATCCGTAAGTTTAACTCCTAGTGGAACTCCATTTGGTTCAGAATCTGGACGTTGTTCACTCGCTGGAGGTAAATGAACACCTTCCTTTTTCATAAAGTTCTTAAATCTCTCCGCTTGAGCTCTGCACTGATCTAAACTTTCTTTTAACGTTTTGATAACTTGGTCATCTGTTGTTGTATTTAGTCCGATCTGAATATAAACGATTGCTTCATCCATTACCGTTAAATAAAGCCAACAACTCATAACCTCTCCAACATGTAACGGGTTTTTTGGCTCATTATCCAAATTCACTTGGAAAAAGTCTTTTACAGTTTCAAAAATAGTGGTCATGTATATCTTTCCCTCCTGCAAATCATCCTTTTTATAGTGTTTGCGGAACAAAAGATTATATTCTTCCTATCCTCTCTTTAGTCGAACTACAAGTTAAATCTTAAAACTCTGACCTTAGGGATATGGGGTAAGCTATTTGCCAATGTACTTCGCACCTGGACGGAAAATTGTGTTGTTGCTTGCTTGTTCCATTGCATGTGTACACCAGCCAACAATTCGGCTTGCGCTGAATATAGCTGTGAATAATGCTGGATCAATGTCCAATGATTTCATAATGGCTGCTGCATAATATTCTACATTTGTATATAGTCGCTGATCCGGTTTATATTCTTTCAGGATGTTAATTGTTTCCTTTTCCGTTTCCAGCGCTAAATCAACCCAATCTGGCAATTCATCCAACTCCAAGATTTTTGCTTTTAAACCTTCTGCACGTGGATCGGTAGTTTTGTATACACGATGGCCAAAACCCATAATCCGTTCTTTATTATCAAGCTTTTTGTGAATGATTTCACTTATTCGATCCTTTGTCTTAATTTCCTCCAATAAATTGATCACCCCTGATGGTGCTCCACCATGCAATGGTCCTTTCATTGTACCGATTGCGGATGTTACTGCGGAAATGATATCACTTTGCGTTGAAATGGTAACTCTTGCCGCGAATGTTGAGGCATTCAATCCATGCTCCATTGTCATGATCAAGTAGGATTCAAGTAATTTTGCCTGATTCTTGTCTACGGAACCTGTCAGCATATACAAGAAATTTTCCACGTGGTCAAGATCCATGCTCGGTTCTATTTCCGACATTCCCGCTGATTTCCTATAGCGATATGCAATAATTGTTGGTATGATTGCAATTAAGTGAATTGCATTGTCCAAATTAGCGGTTCCATTACGCGTAAGTGAAGAAATTGTTGTCCGTAATACATCCATCATTGCCTGTTCTTTTGGCAACAGATCAATAATTTGTCTTACATAAGCGGGCAGTTTCCGATTTGTTTTTAAATTATCCTGGAATGTGGCAAGTGTATATCGATCCGGAAATGTTCCCTTTAATAAATAAAAAGCGGTTTCTTCAAAAGAATACTGTTTAACTATTTTTTCTATTGGTATTCCGCGATAAACCAAGCTTCCTTTCTCACCATCAATTTGACTTAATACAGTTTCGATCGCAGTTACTCCTTTTAATCCTGGCTGAAACATTGGTTACTCCCCTTCCCTTTTCTTACTTTGAGTATAAACCGTCTGTATAATTATTAAAATTTAATCTTTTTTTGTATAATAATAAATATATTTTATTAATCGGGGTGTAATGATGGATACACGGATACTGGAAACGTTCATTTTAGCTGCTCAATATGAAAATTTCCGAGTGGTTGCTGAAAAACTTTTTATCACGCAACCAGCAGTAACATTTCAGATTAGGCAGTTGGAGAAAGAACTTGGGGATAAATTATTTGTCAAAAATGGAAGGCATGTTGCGTTAACAGAGCTTGGGAGATTGTTTTATCCAGAAGCAAAAGAAATAATCGGGCAATTTGATAGAAGCATGAAAACTGTAAACAGATTTCAGCAAGGATTTCATAAATCAATAAGGATTGCTATTTCTGCTTTGCTTGCCGATACCATTTTGCCAAGTATACTTAGAAAATATACGGAACAATATCCTGAGGTGGAGTTATCGATTCAGGTACTGGAATCGGAGCAAATTTCTCACTTGGTTAAGAGTGGCAATGTTGATATCGGGCTATCCTGTTTACCCGGTTTTTCCAATGTGAATTCCGTTAAATTTCACGAAGAGCCCGTTAGTCTTGTATGCAGTCATGACGGCTATGATGCCGAATCAGGGCCGATAATTGATGCGCAGAAACTATTAGAAGACAATATTATTTTTACGGATAACCATCCAGCTTATTGGGATTCCATAAAAGATCAATTGAAAACCTCGGTAACATACTATAAATTAATGAAGGTGAATCAGTCCCATATAACAAAACGGTTTGTATTGGAAGGAATTGGTGTCAGTTTTTTACCAAAATCCATCATTAATCGTGAAATTATCGAGGGACGATTGCTGGAAGTCCCAGTTCCTTTTATGGAATTACCTGCAGCAAGTATGTATATGATTTATAAATATGACCATCAGCTTGAAAACGATTTTGTAACGTTTATTTCGAGTTATCATTTTGGTTAATTATAACGGAAAAAAAGCAACCAGCAAGGTTGCTTTTTGTTTTAAAGCTCTACTTTATTTAACGGTTCTTTTGCAGGTCCTTCGACAACCTCGCCAGTATACGTATATCTTGACCCGTGGCATGGGCAGTCCCATGTTCGGTCGCCGGAATTCCAATGTACCTCACAGCCCATATGCTTGCATGTTGTATCGACAGCGTACAGTTTATTGTCCTTATCCTTATATACACCAGTGCGCAGGCCATTGACGCGGGTGATTGTTGCGTCATCTGGTGACAGATCCTTAATATTGTCATTGGTAAATTCCAACTTACCTTTGATTAAATGTTTGGCGACATCAGCATTGGCAGTGGTAAATTCACGAATGGCAGGGTCAGCCTGAAAGCGTGATGGTGTGTACAGATCTGCATAGGCGCTATCCTTTTGCATAATTTGATCACTAATCACTTTCGCGGCGATCGTTCCATTGGTCATGCCCCATTTACGAAATCCTGTAGCAACAAAAACAGATTGCTGTGCACCTGTTACTGGGCCGATGTACGGGACCTTGTCCAATGTTGTTAGATCTTGTGCTGACCAGCGATAGACAAATTCGGATATCCCAAAATGTGTCTCGGCATAATCCTGTAAAGCTTTATAATGATCCATTGTTGACTTTCCCTGGCCGGTTTTATGATTTTCGCCAACAATGAGCCATAAATCTTCGCCATTGACCGTTGCGCCCCGGACGGATCGTGTTGGCGACTCTGCGTTAATGTACATACCTCCAGGGAATTGTTTTGGTGTTTTAACAGCGATAATATAAGATCTTTCCGGGTACATCCGAGTTGGATAAAAGCCTTGACCATCATAAAACGGATAGTGTGACGCTTCTATCACATAACGGCATTTAATTCGGTGTTCATCCCTTGTGATAATCGCTGGATGTTTGGTATATTCCACATCAACAGCAGTTGTATTTTCATAAATTTCTGCACCGTTTTTAACCGCTTGCTCGACCAATACCTTTAAGTACTTCAAAGGATGAAATTGTGCCTGGTCCTTCATGATTAACGCCGATTTAATTGGCAGAGTTAACGGAATGGTATTCGTCAGTTCTCCAGGAATGTCAAGCTGATCATATGCCTTTTTTTCGGTCTCTAACTGTTGAAGATATGATTTGGCATTGGTAAAAACGTAGGCATCTTCTTTTTTAAAATCGCAGGAGATATCATGTTCGGTTATTGTTTCTTCGATCAATTGCTTCGCTTCCATACATGCTTTATAATACAAAGAAGCTTTGTTTTTACCGAAGTGTTCAATAAGTTCATTGTAGATAAGCCCGTGCTGTGCAGTGATTTTTGCTGTTGTATGACCGGTTGTTCCATTTAATATTACCCCTGCATCAATCAATACTACTTTAAGATTTTGCTTTGATAATAGATATGCTGCAGTTATTCCTACGATCCCCCCGCCAACGATCCCTACATCAGCATCAATCGATTCATCCAACTTAGGAAATGTTGGCAAGCTTACCGAATCCCGCCAATATGGTTCGGGGTATTGCGGCATCTTGATCTGTTCAGCCATCTCGTTTCGCTCCTTTAAAATACATTGTTGGATTTAGTTTTACCTTTTTGTCGCGAAATATCCAAAAAGCAACAGACAGTTCCATGAATTTTGAACCGTCTGTTGCGTATATACGTTATTAAGTTAGCAGCATATCCTCTTCACTATTACTATGGATTTTATTGATGATTAATAAGGATTGAAATTGATCAATAACTTCTTTTGTAACTTTTCTTTCGGCTAATTGCTTTTTTATGGTAGCTGTAATCATTCGTATTAAGTCATGATCCCGTGTCAGCATGTGAATTTCTTTTGCCATTTTCGGGTTTCCTTCGAGTATCTCCTGATAAAACCCATCCTCTTCTGCATCTGCGTGAGCGATAACCCTTGTTTCCCAGTGTTCTACAAGCGTCTTGGCCGCTTTTAAGCAATCATTGACTTTTTCGTCCCTCGCTAATCGTTCTACAAGCAATGTCAGATCCCTTGCTTCAACAAGAGCTCCTTCATGGATGGAATGATGCGATTCAAGTTTTCGCAGTGAAGGTCCAGTAGCCATGAAATATACCCCCTAATTCGATTTTACAACAATATTGTATCATGAATTTGTAGGAGAACTTGACTTCTGCAAGCGATTAAAAAAGGAGATTTTGTGAACAACGCTAAATAGAGAACCAGGAAACCCCCTTCTCATTCTATTTAATGATTAATCAGCTTGACGCCCGCTCTGATATCTTGCACGTGACCGGTATTGCTGTGGTGCCCGGCCGGGATAGGTTGCCGGCAGACTGTAAAAATGCACTAACCTTGTGAACGGTATGGATGCGAATAGCCCAAAAGCCAATAAGGTATGAACTTTAAACAAAACTGGTATTCCAGTCATAAGCAGGTAATCAGGACTAAGTGTAAATAAACTACGAAACCAGGGACCAATTGCTGATCGGTAATCAAATTCCTCAGGTGTTACATTCAGAAATAAAGTTATATACAATCCTATACCTGAAATAATCAGTAAAGCTATTACAGAATAAAAGTCAGCAAAAGTTGCATGAACCCGGACTGGATCAAAAACCACTTTTCTGATAAGCAAAATGATCAAACCAGCAACTAGCATAATCCCCGCGATTGAACCACCATAAACGGCACCAAGGTGGTACAGATGATTGGATACACCAATCATATTATAAAACCTCAGCGGGATAATAATTCCCATTATATGACCGATAAAGGCGAGGAGAATCCCGTAGTGAAAAAGAGGGGATCCCCACTTTAGCCATTTCTTTTCAAAGAATTCAGTCGATGGTGCAGCCCAGGTTAATTGTCGAAAAGCAAAACGGTACAAACTTCCAAATATCATGATGGTCAAACAGATATACGGATATACAACCCACCAAAAAATATCACTCATACTACCTTCTCCTTCGTCAATTGTACATTATTGGATATGGCAATTCCTCAAGGTCGGCCTCTTCCCGCTCAAATTCCAATTTTTCTATTTCCGCTTTCGTTGGTTCCGGGAAAATATATGCCATTAGAATTGCTAGTACATTGTAATAGGGATTGCTGGCAGGCAAGTGACCCATGATTCTATGAATGGCCACGGCAAGCCTTCTTACTAGCCGTTTATTTTCTTGGTTGTCTGGTGCTGCCGCCAGGAATTCAAACAACATAGGCATGTAATCGGCCAATTCATCATCCACCCGTTCAAAGCCTGCTTTATTGATGACCTTTTGCAATTTTATTAACGCTGCCCCCCGCTTATTACTGTCACCCAACTCATGTGCAGTTAAATAAAGTCCCTGATTGGCTTTCAAATCGAAGGTAGTGACATATAACTTTTGCAGCTCTGGCAATGAATAATGAAATATCGGTTTTAAAGCCATATCCAGTTCTTCTCTCAATCCAGCTAACGATATGTTTTCCTCCATGCACTCTTTAATATCTTCTGCCAGAGTGGAAAAATTATCATCGGGATACGTTAACAGCCGGGATGCAATCATTATAAGCGCACGTTCTTGTTGTTCCATTGATCAATCCCCTTTTCCAAATGGGTAGGTAACCATTCCCTCAGGTGGTGCAAGATCTTCAATACTGCATGCCCCTTGTTTATAGTAAAGATCGTCGTCCATTTCCCGTCGGCCGGTTGGAATAACAAACCGTTCATTATATTTAGAAACACCTAGAAGACGTGCCATATCCTCAATTTCTTCAGGTGTTATATTTGCTTCTTTTACCAATTTCGTTTGTCTGAATTCATCGATGCCGCCTACCGTTTTTCCACGCATATGAACCCGCATTGCTGTCAACTTGAGAAGAACTTTTCGAATAACATCTGTGTCACCCGCTGACAAAATGGACGCTAAGTACTCCATGGGAATGCGCATTTGATCGACAGCCGGAATATAGCCATCTGTATTTAATTCATCCTCATTTGTAATGTGATTCATGATCGGGCTTAATGGTGGTACATACCACACCATTGGCAGTGTCCGGTATTCTGGATGGAGTGGCAGGGCGATTTTCCACTTCATAGCCATTTTATAAACCGGAGAATTTTGTGCACCTTCAATCCACTCATCATTTATGCCAGCTTTTCTTGCTTCCTCGATTACTTCCGGATCAAATGGATCAAGGAAGACAGAAAGCTGTGCTTCATACAGGTCCTTTGGATCCTCTACCGATGCAGCTGCTTTTACTTTATCAGCATCATATAAAACGACACCGATATAGCGGATTTTGCCTACACATGTTTCAGAACAGATTGTTGGTAAACCAGCTTCTGTCCGCGGATAACAAAAATTGCATTTTTCCGCTTTATGCGTATTCCAGTTGTAATAAACTTTATGATATGGACATCCGCTCATACAGAAACGCCAGCCGCGGCATTCTTCCTGATCTACAAGGACAATGCCATCTTCATCGCGTTTGTATAGTGCACCTGATGGACATGAAGCTACACATGGCGGGTTCAGACAGTGTTCACAGATTCTTGGCAGATACATCATAAACGTTTTCTCATATTCCATCGAGATATGTTCCTGCAGTTTTTCAACAGATGGATCTTGCGAGACAACATCTGATCCTCCCGCTAAATCATCATCCCAATTAGGTCCCCATTCTGGTTTATCGATATACTTTCCCGTAATCATAGATTGAGGTCTTCCAACTGGCAGATTCTCTCTTTTCGGACTTTCAATCAGGTTTTGATAATCATATGTCCACGGTTCATAATAATCTTCCATGTTAGCCAGATCCGGGTTGTAAAAAATGTTTAGCAGTTTTGAAATCGGTCCACCTGCCTTGAGCTGCAGTTTTCCATTTTTTAATACCCAGCCGCCTTTATAATGATCGGAATCTTCCCAGCGTTTCGGATAACCTTGACCTGGACGGGTTTCGACGTTATTAAACCACATATATTCCGTACCCGGGCGGTTTGTCCAGGTGTTTTTACACGTTACAGAGCAGGTATGACAACCGATACATTTATCCAAGTGCATCACCATCGCAACTTGCGACTTAATTCTCAAGCCAATCAACCTCCTTCAGTTTTCTGATTACAGCAATCGTATCCCGTTGATGTCCGGTCGGACCATAGTAATTAAAGCCATAACTTAGCTGGGAATAGCCGCCAATCATATGGGTTGGTTTCAAAGTGACACGAGTTACACTATTGTGGGTTCCACCACGTTTTTTGTTTATCGATGTCGCCGGTACACCTAACGTACGATCCTGTGCATGATACATATAAATCATGCCCCTTGGGATTCGATATGTCAGTACAGCTCTTGCTGCAATAGCTCCATTACGGTTATATACCTCGACAAAATCGTTATCTTTAATGCCGATTGATTTTGCGTCCTCTTCATTCATCCAGAGTACCTGCCAGCCTCTGAATAAGGTCGACATGTTGGTGGTATCGGTAAACATCGTGTGAATACCCCATTTTTGGTGAGGGGTTAGATACCTTACCGTTAAGGATTGTCCATCCTCTTCTACGCCTTTTTCATTTTTAAGAAACGGGCCATAGTGTAATGGCGGCAAATATAAAGGCAGTCCTTCGCCGAAATCAAGCATCATTTCATGGTCAAGGTAAAAGCTTTGTCGTCCAGTAAGTGTACGCCAAGGAATATTGTATTCGGTATTTACGGTAAACGGCGAATAGCGTCGATTATCCTTCTCCATGCCGCTCCAAACCGGTGTTGAAATCGCAGTTCGCGGCTGAGCTGTTAAGGCATCCAGTGTATAGTCTTCTTCTTCACGTGCTTTGGAAATTTCCTCAAGTTTTTGTCCAGTCTTGGCCTCTAATGATTTCCAACCAGCAACGGCACGTTTTCCATTGCTTGCACCGGACATTAACAGGATGGCATTAATTGCCTGTTTATCTGTATATAAGTCCGGGTGGCCTTTCCCAATGCCATCCCGTTTGGACTTCCCAAGCCTTGATCCTAGTTCTTGATAAACATCTTCACCAGGAATCTTTACCCCTTTTCCGCCGTATCCCTTTTTAATTTCTTCTCCAATTGTCGACCATTTTTGATAAATATTAGGATAATCCCGCTTAACAATTTTCATGCTCGGTATTGTTTTCCCCGGGATTGCTTCTACTTCACCTTTCCGCCAGTCTTTGATTTTGCCAAAGACTTGTGCTACCTCTCCTTCTGAATCATGTGCCAATGGTGATATAACTAAATCCTCTGTAGCTGGCAGATGTTTTTCAGCAAGCTCTGAGAACACCTTACTGATTTCACGGAATGTATTCCAATCACTCTTTGCCTCCCACGGCGGATTAATTGCTGCATTAAACGGATGAATAAATGGGTGCATATCTGTACTGCTTATATCAAATTTTTCATACCAGGTTGCAGTTGGCAGGACAATGTCGGAAAATAATCCAGAACTGGTCATCCGGAAATCAACGCTTACTAATAGGTCTGCTTTTCCGGTTGGCACTTCATCACCATATGTCTTTACATCAGAAGGCTGCCAGGAATTTTCCGGTTCAGCTAAAACCTGATTATCGCCACCCACGAGATGCTTGACAAAAAATTCGTGTCCCTTTCCACTATCGCCTAGCAAATTAGAGCGCCAATTAAAGAAGACCCTTGGGAAATTATGGGGATGATCAGGGTTTTCGATTGCCCATTCGAGCTTATCACCCTTAAGTTGTTTCACAACATCGTCAATAATTTCCTGCTCTGTTTCGGCCCCTCTTTCCCGGCTATCTTTTACGATGTCAATTGAATTCTGTGTGAATTGCGGATATGAAGGCAACCAGCCAAGTCGTGCAGCAAGTGCGTTCATATCAGCGGGATGCATCACATTATATTTACTTTTCCATGGTGCTCCCTCCTGGTTCAGCTTTGTTTCATAGCGATATTGATCCGTATGAAAATAAAAATAGGATGTAGCATTTTGCAGCCGCTGCGGTTTTTGCCAGTCATTTGCAAATGCAACCTGCTGCCATCCTTCCTGCGGGCGCACTTTTTCCTGACCAACATAATGAGCCCAGCCCCCGCCATTCACCCCCTGTGAACCAGTTAACAGTACGAGATTAAGGATAGCCCGGTAAATTTGATCACTGTGGTACCAGTGATTTGTACCACCGCCCATCGCAATCATTGATTTTCCTTTTGTTCGTTCAGCATTATCAGCAAACTCTTTCGCAACCTTAATAACATGATTTTTGTGGACACCGGTAATACTCTCTTGCCACGCAGGTGTATATGGCTTCAGATCGTCATAATCGGACGGATAGTCACCAGGCAAATTACGATTTACCCCGGTATGCGCCATCATTAAATCATAGACAGTTGTTACCTTTATTGTATTTCCGTTTTTATCTTGAAAATGTTTAACCGGAACACCTCGTTCAACAACATTCCCGGTTTCTTCCGCAAAATATGGAAAGTTCACCAATACGGTTTCATCCGATTGATCAATAAAACTTAAAGCAGGGTCAATCCATGTTCCATCTTCCCGTTTTAACTTCAGATTCCACTTGCTGCCTTTGTCCCAGCGGAATCCTTGACTACCATTCGGGACTTCCCATTGTTTCGTTGTTGTATCCCAGACAACGGTCTTCCATTCAGCAAGATCATGGCTATCATTGAGATCAGACGCTCTTAGGAATCGTCCACTACGATATTCGCCATCTTTTTCATCGATGGTTACTAAAAATGGCAGGTCCGTGTATTTCTTTACGTAGGAAGTAAAATATGGTGTGTCCTTATTCACGTAAAATTCTTTTAAAATGACATGGGTCATTGCCATTGCCAGCGCACCGTCCGTACCCGCTTTTGCCGGTAGCCAAATATCGGCGAATTTTTCGTATTCTGCGTAATCTGGACTTACACCAACAACCTTTGTCCCATTGTATCTGGCCTCAACCATAAAGTGGGCATCAGGGGTACGGGTTTGTGGCAAGTTTGTTCCCCAAATGATAAAGTACTTGGAGTTGTACCAATCCGCGCTTTCCGGAACATCGGTTTGCTCCCCCCAAACCTGAGGGGATGCTGGCGGCAAGTCTGCATACCAATCATAAAAGCTCAAAATGGTACCACCGATTAAGGACAGAAAACGGGTGCCAGCAGCATAGCTTACCATTGACATCGCCGGGATCGGGCTGAATCCGGCAATCCGATCCGGGCCATAATTTTTAATCGTATGTATCGAGGAGCTAGCTATAATCTCGCACATTTCCCGCCATGTAGCCCGGACAAAACCACCCTTACCACGTGCATTGACGTATTGTGCCCGTTTGTCCGGGTCGCTTACGATAATTTCCCAAGCCTCTACGGGATCACGCCCGTTCTCTCGTTCCTGTTTCCAAAGCTCATACAAATCGCTGCGGATATACGGGTATTTCACTCTAATTGGACTGTATGTATACCAGGAAAAACTGGCGCCTCTAGGACATCCGCGTGGTTCGTACTCTGGAAAATCATCACCAGTGCTCGGGTAGTCTGTTTGCTGGGTTTCTGATGTAATAATTCCGTCCTTTACATAAATCTTCCAGCTGCACGAGCCCGTACAGTTGACACCGTGTGTAGACCGAACAACTTTATCATGCTGCCAGCGTCTGCGATACATATCTTCCCAGGCACGCGGGCGCGGGCTTTCTTCCGTCCATTCCTTATTAATTCGCTCTCCTTGTTTTATATGCATTAACGAGTCAAGCAGCTTATTTTTTGTTTTTTTCAACCAAACCACCCTCTTTATTTAGTGAATTCATCGGATTAAAGCGTTCACCTAAAATTTTAAATGAGCCTGTGCCTTCCTTCATTTCCTCAAGAAAAATTTTCAGCTCAGGGGCATTAGCTGCAACTAATATCAATCGCTCCAGTGTGTTCATATCATTGATTTTATAGATTCCATCTATAACCCCGGCCGGAAGATTACCAAACCGCATTCGGAGTACGGCAATTAAATCTTCGCGATCCTGAACAAAATTTGCATCCTCTTCAAACGAAAACATCCTCGTTCTTCCTTTCTGTATGGGCTTGCGCAAAGGAAACATCCTTTTGCTCTGCAGCTCTTTTTGTGTTTATGAACAATTCGTTTACATTTTCATCATTTTAAAATAATCAGCAATCATCGCTTCTTTAATTTTCTCAGCGCTATCTTTAATAAAATCGGTAATACCTGTATTTAATTGATTTATATCGTCCACGGTAAAGTGTTGCGACAATGCATGTGAAAATCCTTCACCAAAACGTAAAATAATATGATATCCTGCATCACCTTCTCGCAGTGTTGCTTGAATATCGTATGGTTGAATGTGCATATCTTCCAATTTGGAAACGATATGGTGATATAGTCCAGGGAATACGATGCGCAACGACCGTTCTTTCACCTGACTTTTATTCCCGGTTTCCATCGAGCTCACCTCCAAAAATGTGATGTTTAACCGGTGGCTAATTAGTGATTGGGCAAGATTTTCTCCTCCGCCTGATTATGAAGCTGATCAACTAATATTAATGCCTGGAATCGCTGAACGATAGTATCATTAATAATTCCTTCATCTAGCATAACCTTGATTTCTTTTACGAGGAGCCGTAACAGATCATGGTCACGTGTCAGCCCTATAATAGATTCCTTTAATGATGGTGTGGTCTCGACAAGTTCTTTATACAACCCTTCCTCTTCGGAATCCGCATGGCGCAATGTTCTGGTTTCCCAGTGTTCAAGTGTGACTAATGCGACTTCAAGTGCTTTATCAAATTGCTCATCCCTGATCAAATGATCAAGTATTCCGGTTAACTCTGCTGCTTCGTGTAATGCAGCTTCATGAATAGCCGCATGACTATCCACATGTTTTAATGCGGGACCTGACATAATCCTTCTCTCCTCACTAATAATAGTAAAAAAACGACCATTACCGATAAAGAATAACAATAAGAATAATCTAATAAACCATAGTATTGATAACTTTAAGAATAACATGGATAATATTGCATAACAATAGATAGTCAAATTAGTGTGACAACTATCACGTTATTACTTTTTCGACATAACATGTGTTAGATTTTATTATGAGTGTGCCCAAAATGAAAACTTTTTATCTCCTGAATAGCAAATATACCTTGAAAATGTTCTGGATTGTTATGTTTTAATTTTTGACTGCCTTCCGAAAGAAGTCTCCCTCTTCAAGCCTGTTACTGGCAATCCCTAAAGGCTAAGGGGTGATGAATTTCGGTTTGCTTTAGTAAAATGCTTGCCAACCCCAAACGCATGATCCATAATAGAGTTGGGAGGTGCATTCATGTTACTGAATCAAAAATATGAAATTTTCCCTTTACCTGAACAAATAGAAATACTGGAGACCTGGCTTTCCTATTGTCGGCTAACATACAACTCTGCACTTCTCGACAAACAACGTAAATACAGACAATCGAA
>BMJD01000060.1 GCA_014642895.1 Lentibacillus populi | reverse complement strand
CCTTTGTCATTATACCAGAGGGGGATTTTTTTATCATACGTAAAGGTACTTCCACTTTTGTTCTCCCACGCATAGCGTGGGGCTTAATCTGGAGTTAAAACCGGATGCCATTGTAACAAGGTGGCATCCGGTTTTAACTTGCGCTAGTTTTGTGTCATTTCCCACTCATGAATTTCGTAACTACGTGCTCCCTTTACGACATAAGGATCCTGCTTCACAACCTTCTCCACTTCTGCGAGATTATCAGCCTTGTAAATCACTAAACCGCCCGTTCCATCAGCAAAGCGGCCTTTTGCAAAGATACGTCCCTCATCCTGCAATTTTTGAAGATAGTTCAAGTGATCTGGACGATACAGCGTACTTTTTTCTTCATCCAGCATCGGTGAAATAGCGGCAAAATATTTCATGTGAATCAATCCTTTCCATGATTATGTAAGATTAATTTGTTTCTCTCCTGCCTATTCTAATACTTTTTACTAGTATTCTCATTAATCATCTTGAACAGAGTAAACAAAGACAGCTTTCCCTAACAGAATAATTTCCTTTTCGATGGTCATGCCAATTTTCTTGGCGACTTGTTGGGATTTAATATTGCCAGTCTGAATCAGAGCAATAAATCGTTGTCTACCAAGCTGATGAATACCATAATTCCGGAGTGTTTTTGCTGCCTCGGTCGCATAACCATGTCCCCAGAAATCACGTACAATCCAGTAGCCTATTTCTATTTCTTCTTTCCCATCTACTGTTTGTGGAACAAGACCGGCATGCCCAATCCTCATGTTATCCTTTTTCCGAACAAGAACCTTTAATCCCAAATTAGCATCGGATTCGTATGTACGATAAATCCAGTTTAAAAATTGCTTTACTCCTTCACGATCCCTTGTCTGTCCATTTCCAATGTAGCGCATCATTTCCGGATCCTGCAATAAGGAGATCAAAAACATGAAATCATTATCACAATAAGGACGGAAGAAAAATCTTTCTGAATCAATGATATTCATACAAGGCATCCTTTCTTCATGCATATTTTTACATTTCTATTCCTTTTATTTCTATTGTACGTTATATTTATAGTCGGGTGAAGATGAAAAGGAGCATAAAGTATTTAATCAAGAGGCGATGAGATGAGCAAGTGGTTTTACTTTAATCTATTATTGTTAATAGCGGCGGTTTGGCAGGTTGTCAAAACCTTCTCTTTTCAGGGAATTCAATTACACATTACCATTGGATTTGCCGGTCTATTGTTCTTTCTCTTCAATTGGACCCGTCATGCGGTATATTCCACGATCCGTAATACTCCAGAAAGGAAAACAAAAATCAGGTTAGCTAATCTGTCAAAAAAAATTGTGCCGTATCATCGTTGGATTGGCACGACAGCACTCATAGCTATTGTCATTCATGCTATATTTGTGATCAATCGTTATGGTTTGCATCTCTATTGGCTGAAAATGACAGCAGGACTAGTTGCGGGTATTCTCTTAATTGGGATGGTTACAACTGGATGGCTGCGGTTATTTAAGCCGACAGTACGAAAACGGAAGCTTCATATATATATTGGTATAATATTGTTTTTTGTTATTTTTGCTCATGTACTGCTTTAACGACAGAAAAGCTCGTTAACTTAGTTCGATAATCATCCCAGTTTTCAATAGCTTTTATGATTAACTGTTTAACATCCTGCACCCAATTTGAATTTCTAATGCCGCCCCTAAAAGACGAGCGGATAGCAGCCTTTTTCCTGGTATAAAGGACTGCAGCATCTCCTTAACTTCTCCTTCAGAAAATGAATAATGCGGCTTCATTCTTTCCCAGTTCTTTTTTCATGAATTCTCCCCCATCTTCATTGGACCTTTGAGCTAATTTCTAAATAAAGTTGCATCCCAGTACAACCGTTTCGTTGAAATCAAATTGCCGATCCAACCAACACATTCATAAATTCGTCGAATGTTTTTGCCTTGATCAACTGGTGAACAACTGAACCATTATCAATTATTTTTCCTAATACATCATACATGGATTGCAAATCTTCCTGACTATTTTTCTTGACACTAAGTAAACAAACCAGCTGCACTGATTTATTATTCCAGTTGATTGGTTTTTTTAATGTGCATACAGCCAGAAAGGTATGGTTTGATTCAGGAGTAATGGGATGGGGAATGGCAACTAAGTTCCCAAATGAAGTTGGCGCAACCTTCTCACGTTCATAAATAGCGTCAAGGAATGGCGCCTCAACTAGCCCTTTGCTAAGCAATTGCAAATGTAAAAATTCCAATACTTCATCCATTGAGGAGAAATCTTCCCCTAAATACATCAGATCTTTTTTAAAAAATGAATGGATATCCCGTTTTTTATTTACAATAAATTGCTCTATTTTTGCCAGATCGTTATCCCCTACAATAGCATTAACCTCAATGATTGGAACTGGCAATTCCTCTGAAATTGGAATTGAACTAACAATAAAATCAATATTGTGCAAATGGTGTTGACTCAGGTTGTAAAATTCGGTTGTGCCAATAACGTCGAGACTCTTGCCAAAATGATTTTTTAATTTATAATAGATCAATCGTGCCGTTCCCAATCCTGAAGCACAAACAATCAGGCATTGTTTGGGGCCTGACTCCATCTTTTTCCTTTCTATGGCAGCACCGATATGCAATGCTATGTATCCTACCTCATTCTCGTTGATTTCCTTACCTGTTTTTCCTTCAATGGTCAGGCCGGCGATAACACCTGCTTCAAAAGCTAATGGATAATTTTTTTTAATGTCTGTTAGCATTGGATTTCTAATATTCATACCATATTTATACCGGTTTATGGCTGGTTTCAAATGCAGACATAGCCCCATTACCAGCTCCTGATCACCTTTCAGTTCAAGATTTAGCTTGGATTCAATTTTATCCAGCGCAGCCATTACAAGGTTTAAAATATCCTCATCCATGACATGTTCGACAAGTTTATCGCCGGTACTTGTTTGCGTAAGCATTTTTGTCCCGAGCAGGTGTATTGCTATATATGCGACCTCTGACTGCGGAAATATAACCCCAAATGCATCTTCCACTTCTCTAACCATTTTTTGGGCAACCCTATATTCCACCTGCTCCATAATTTCTTGCACTTCGGCTTTGATTAACGTAACATGATTGCCATTCTTTATCCGCTTATAGGCAATCGAAATATGGATAAATAGATTATTAATCGCTATATCGGATAATGTAATATGATTTGCTTTAATTTGTTTTAAAATAATATCATGAATTATTTCCAGGTTCTTTTTTGGCAAAAGTTGTAAATTTCCTTCTATCATATGATTTCTGCTTCTGTCGTTACGGTCAAATATATATTCTGCCATGCAGAAACGCAGTTTAAGTTCACTGCCCACTACTTTAACTCCGTAGTTGGGCCGTGATATTAATTTAATATCAAAATTACCCAGTATTTGTTTTACATGCTTTAAGTCATTTTGAATAGTCGATTTACTAATAAACATTTCATCTGCCAAATCATCCAGTTTTACATACGTTTCACATAATAATAAACGTTTGATCGTATAAAAAATCCGCTCCTCCGGTGATTCGGGAACAAAATCACCATCCGTCATATCTTCGCTAAAATTCGATTGTAAATATTTTCGAAAACCCTGATTATCCAATATCGTCAATTTATACCCTTTTCCCATGATAGATTCAATTTGAGCGCCATTATCAGCCAACAATAAATCAAGGCTTTTGATATCTTCCCTTATGGTCCGGGTTGTAACCTGATTTAAATTAGCTAGATAGGTACTTGTAATTGGTGTATGGGCAGTCATTAATTCACGTAAAATTGTCCGCATTCTGGAGTTCAACATATCGTTTTTCTCCTTAATATTATGACCTGTTTCATTTTTACTTTTTATTTCCATTACAGCAGTAACAAAGGTCTTTACTCAAAGACGTTCCAGTGGCCGTGACAAAGACCTTTGTTAGAAAACTAGCGTTTACCCAAAAAGGTTCTCGTCCCAAATAGAACCAGAACCTCGAGCTTATGCCAATTAAAACCCGTTATTCTGGGAAACTTCTTTTATCCAATGTGCACTTTTTTTCGGAGTCCTTTGCTTCGTCCTGAGATCAACCGAGAAGAATCCATACCGATTTTTATAGGCATTCATCCACGACCAGTTATCCATGAATGACCATAAATGATAGCCCTTCACATTACAGCCTTCTTCAATTGCTTTATGCAGCCACTTTAAATGCTCCCGGATAAAATCAATCCGGTAATCATCTTGAATCTCTTTATCCACAACAAATCGTTCTTCATCTTGGACACCCATTCCGTTTTCAGAAACAAAAGATTCAATGTTACCATAGTTTTCTTTTAAGTTTTGCATGATATCATAGATTCCTTTTTCATAGATTTCCCATCCACGATATTTGTTCATTTTTCTACCCGGCATTTCATAGTTATCAAAGAACCAATCGGGCATAAATGGGCTATATGGATTTGGCAAATACTCCTTTGCCTTTACCCGGCGCGGCTGATAATAGTTGACGCCGAGAATATCTGCCGTGTTAGCTTTTAGAAGTTCCCTGTCTCCCCTTTCAGTAACAGGTAATAGGCCATGCTCGTTTAAAATATCTATTAATTCTTGCGGATATTCGCCCAATACTGCTGGATCAAGAAAACTGCGGTTGAAAAATAAATCAGCAATTCGGGATGCTCTCAAATCAGCCGGATTTTGACTTCTTGGATAGGATGGCGTCAAGTTTAAAATGATGCCTATTTTTCCATCCGCAACATTGGATTCATGAAATGCTCGAACAGCCTTCGCATGTGCGATCATCGTATGATAAGCGACTTGGGCTGCTCGTCTGGCATCAACGACATTTGGATAATGAAAATCATATAGGTAACCACCCTCGACCGGAACAATTGGCTCATTAAATGTAAACCATTTTTTTACACGATCACCAAACAAACGAAATGCTTCTCGTGCATATTCTGTATAAGCATCGACCACCGCCCTGATTTCCCAGCCACCCTGATTTTGTAATTCCAATGGCATGTCAAAATGAAAAAGCGTCACGAATGGCTCAATATCATTTGTAATTAATTCATCAATGACATTATTGTAAAATGAAACAGCAGCTGGATTTAGTTCCCCACGTCCATCGGGAATTAAGCGAGCCCAGGAAATGGACATACGAAATGTATTATGACCAATATCTTTCATTAATTGAATATCTTCTTTATATCGATGATAGAAATCAGACGTCGTTTCAGGGCCAATATTTTCATAGAACCGATTTGGTTCCGTTTCGTACCAATGATCCCAAATATTTTTTCCCTTTCCATCTTCATTTGCTGCCCCTTCGATTTGTGTTGCAGAAGTTGCGCTTCCCCACCAGAAGTTTTCCGGAAACTTATATTGTAAAGCCATCAAAAATTCCTCCATCTCTTTTTGTTAAGAATACCCTACTTATTGCGATAAATTTCAATAATCTCAACAGCAAGGTCCCTTACCGTCATTGCTGTCATTAAATGATCTTGAGAATGAACCAATATTACGTTAACGGATGTTCCTTCCCCACTTGCTTCTTCCTGAAGAAACTTTGTCTGAAAGTCATGTGCTTTCCCAAGCTCCGTTCCCGCTTCTTCAATTAACTTTTCCGCCTTATCGAAATTGCCAGTCTTCGCTTCCTGGATAGCCTCCATTGCATTTGACTTTCCATTTCCGGCATATAAAATAATCTGAAAAGCGGTCTCTGTAATCGTATCCATGTGCACGTCACCTCTGAAGTCTATAAAATATTGAAAATGCAGCTGGCCCCAGAGGTTTAAACCGGAGCCAAATTAATTTAGTAATCAATGAAAATGGCTTACTATGCTTCTTTCCTTTTACTATCGGAATCATTTTTCTTATCGTTTTTCTCGCTTTCGTAGTAGCTTTTATCCAGTATTTTTAAGAATGGCCACCAAATGCCCATTACGACAACTAGATTAAATGCCTGTAGCACCGCACCTTGCCATGCATTACCGGTTGCCAAAAACCCGTTCAATATTACTGGTGTTGTCCAAGGCACAATAATTCCTGCCGGTCTCGGTACCATCCCTGTAGCCATTGAGAAATAAGTAATAATCGTAATAACAACCGGAGCTAATAACCACGGAATAAGAATTAACGGATTCATAATAATTGGCAAGCCGAAGATTATCGGCTCATTAACATTAAACAAACCGGAGGGGCCTCCCAATTTCCCCAATTCCTTCGTCTGCCTGCTTTTCCCTATGATAAAAATGAGTATGACGACTGCAAGTGTCATACCTGACCCGCCCATACCGACGAGAAATGAATCAACAAATTGTTTTGTAATAATATTTGGCAGCTCGGAACCTGCCTGGAATGCTTGGAGGTTTTCATCATTTAATGCATACCAGATTGGATCAAACACGGAGTTAATAATGATTTGTCCATGCAAACCGAAAAACCAGAATATTTGTATCAACAATACCGCAACGATAGTAGCAATTAGACCACTTCCCAATTCTGTTAACGGTTGCTGAATAATGGTGTAAATAAAGTTTTGTACAGTATCATATTTAGTATAGCTGAAAACAACGCGGATAACTAAGAATACAGTTAGTGTTAAGGTAATTGGAATCAAAGCACTAAATGATCTAGATACAGAGTCTGGAACACCAGCTGGCATCTTAATTGTCCAATTTTTATTTACAAAAAATCGATAAAGTTCAGCGGAAATAAATGCTGTAAATATCCCAAGAAACATTCCTTCTGCACCTAAGGTTGACGTTGGAATGACGCCGGAGACATCTTCCAATACCTGTGGTGTCAAAATCAAAAATGCTGCTATGGCAACAACGCCACCATAAATAGCATCCAACCCGTAATGCTGTGTTAGTTTATAACCAATTCCAACAATGACGAACAACCCCATAATACTTAACGTTGCAGCCGATGCCGGACCTAATGCATTTTGGTATGCTGCATAGGCATCCTCCGAAATAATTCGATCTAAAAATGGAAAGTTTGCGATGACCACAAAGATTGAACCAAAGATAATTAATGGTAATGCTACCATGAAGCCATCTCTTAGTGCCGTTAAATATCGGTTATTGTTTAATTTGTCGGCAATTGGCAACAGAAAATTTTCCAAAACCTCCATAAACTTGTTCATTACAATTCCCCCTTGTAATTTCTAATCCCCAATTAATTCCAGGGCTTTATCCAATACAGCTTCTCCATCAATCCGGCCGTATGCAATCGGATCAATAACATCCAATGAGATACCCGCTTGATCTGCAGCCTTGGCAAGCTTTTTCTTTAAAAACCGCATTTGTGGACCAATCAGCAAGACATCTGCTTTTTTCATATCTTCTAGTGCTTTGTCCTGTGCCACAGCCCATATTTCCGTTTCAATCCCTTTTGCCGCTGCTACCTCCTTCATTTTTGTAACTAGTAAACTTGTAGACATTCCTGATGAACAGGCCAATAAAATTCGTTTCATGTATAATTCCTCCTTTGATGTAAGTGGCTTGTAAATCTGATCTTATACCATTATTTTAAAGTACAAGCGCTTACAACTGAATACATTGTTTTTCCGGGAGGTGGGGGAAATGATTGAATAGATAATACATTTTCAAAAAAAAAGAGCCTGTTACCCGCACGTGTTCGCAGCAAGAAACAGCTCTAGACTTTTCCCAAATTATGAAAAGAAATAGTTTATGATGAGTCTATCGATTCAATAAGTTTTCCATAGCAATTTGCGACTTTAACCCTTCTTCCCCATCCACCACAGGTCGTACATCGTTATGAACACAATCAATAAAACTCCCAATCGCTCCCTCAAATCCTCGTAATTTTAAGATCGTTTCCCATGAGGATGGTTGTTTTACCACTCTCATGTCATTTTGTTCTACCTCCATCGTTTGCATGTTCTTAACCCTGATTGTTTTCTCCTCACAAAAAAGTTCCAATTGTTCCAAGTTTATCCCCGCATTGCGATGCATTGCTGTATGAAAAGCTACCTTGTGAGAAGTCTCATATGTATGTTGCGCGTATATGAGCTGATTCTTGTTATTAAGGTGTATATTGTTATACAGCACCTGCAGGTTTTCATCTGCTAGCCAACGAACCGTATCTATCAAATGAATATAGTCATCCAGCATAGTATAGCTATAGGAGTCGATACCGATCCCACTTATTCTGTGTTTTTCGAAACGTACCCAAGCTAAATCATTGCATTTCTCCTTTGCTTCGACATACATCGGTGCAAAACGTCGGTTAAATCCTACCATTAGCCTTCTACCGTTCTTTTCACTTAAATTCACTAGTTTTTCCGCTTCCGATACAGTTGCTGCCAGTGGCTTATCAACATAAACATCTTTCCCTTTGTTTAAAAGCTCCGACACAACATCATAGTGAGAAGCAGTTGAACTATGTACAAAAACGGCATCACAATGTTGCGTTAGAGCTGTTAAACTGGCAAACTCCTGAATACGGTATTGCTTGCAAATATGTTGCCTCTTCTTAACACTTGGTGAAAATGCTCCAGCAAATATCCAATCGGTTTCCTTTGTAAGAACAGGTAAATACGCCTTTTGGGCTATTCCACCCAATCCTATCATACCAATCCGTGGTTTTTTCATTGTCCATCTATCCACCTTTGAAAAATAGATCTAGAGAAATTTTAAACTCGTCCATCAGTTATAATGCATTCTTTTTATTTACAAATATCCATTCTTTCAGTGAACAACTATACCATTTATCCGTGATCTTGTTAAACTTTGACACACCACTAGAAAGGAGAACGAAGATTAGGCTTGCGAATCTATCCAAAAAAATTGTCCCGTATCATCGTTGGACCGGTACAATTGCGCTCCTTGTTATTATCGTTCACGCTATATTCGTGACCCATCGTTATGGATTGCATCTTCACTGGTCGAAAATGGCTGTAGGACTGATTGCAGGTTTTCTCTTAGTCGGGATGGTTACCACCGGATGGCTCCGTTTATTTCACCCGACAGTACGAAAGCGCAAGTTACACCTATATATAGGTATGACCTTATTTTTTCTCGTTTTTATTCATTTACTGCTTTAAGGAATGGCAAAACAGTGCTGCATTTAAAAAATGAAATGGAAAACAATCATTCAAAATTATTTTCCATTCCAATTCTTTTTATATACATGGTTGGACAAGCATCCTACCCCATTGTCTGAAGGAACTCCCCTGCTGAATTGCGCAAGACGACTCACTGTACATCTATAGCGTTTTTGCTTCAATCTACAGCGAATTTCAGGCAATCTACAGCGAGTCCGGCTCATTCTACAGCGATTATCCATCAATCTATAGCGCACCGCTCAAGTATACTGTACGGCTAGATATACCCATGTTCTTGGAGGTAGTTTTTAATGATTTGTGTTGATTGTTCTAGTGTTTGTTGTTCCGTGTCGATGATGATTTCTGGGTTTACGGGTGTTTCGTAAGGTGCATCGATTCCCGTAAACCCTTTGATTTCACCAGCACGGGCTTTTTGGTACAACCCTTTTGGATCGCGTGCTTCACATGCTTCCAGCCCGCATTTCACATACACTTCAATAAATTCCTTGTCATCAAGCAATGCGCGCACATTATCTCGATCCTCACGATACGGGGAAATAAAAGCTGTTAGGGTCACCAATCCTGCATCAACCATTAAATTTGCGACTTCTCCTATCCGACGAATATTTTCTGTACGATCTTCCGGACTAAAGCCTAAATTTTTATTCAGCCCGTGGCGCACATTATCCCCATCTAATCGATACGTGTGGACTCCCAATTCATGCAGCTGCTTCTCTAATGCAACCGATACAGTTGATTTTCCAGAACCAGATAATCCGGTAAACCAGATGACCGCACTTCGATGATTGTTGCGTTTTTGTCTTGCTTCCTTCGTCACTTCAGATCGATGCCAAACTAAGTTCGTTGAAGCACTCATCGTTGCCCTCCTAAAACCACCAATAGTAGACGATGGTAACGGTTATAGCCATTACAAGTAAACTAAGTGGTGTTCCAATTTTTATATAATCCGAAAATTTGTATCCACCTGGACCATAAACAATCATGTTTGTCTGATAGCCAATTGGCGTAATAAAGCTAGCCGATGCAGCAATCGTAATGGTAACAGCAAACCCCATCGGATCCAGATGTAAATTAGCCGCCGTCTCCAACCCAATTGGCAGCATCAATACCGCAGCAGCACTATTCGTAATCAGCTCGGTAAAGATATTGGTTAATAGATATATCAATAAAAGAATCGCAAATAATCCAAGCGGTTCCCCAACCGCTAATAATCCCCTGGCAATCCATTCTGCCAAGCCCGATTTCATGATGGCAATCCCGACACCAAAAGAACTGGCAATCAGGAGCAATACATGAAAATGGATATACCCTTTGGCTTCTCTCGCTGTAATCGTATTGGTTGCGAGCAGTAAAATGACAGCTACGGCCATGGCTTTAAACATACTCAACACACCAAATGTTACCAGGATAATCATCAGGAAAAAGATCCCGACCGGCAACCAGCCATTTCTTGCATTGCGCTTTAGTGATTCCGGCGTCCCTAATGACGTAAGGACATAGAAATCGTTTGATTGCTGATATTTTTCTACAAAACCCTTTCCAGCGAGTAAAAGCAAGGAATCCCCTGGTTTAAGATGAATGTCACCTACTTTTGATTGAATTCGCTCATTTTTACGGTGAACCGCGATAACGCCAGCATCATATTTGGAGCGAAACTGGTTTTGTTTAATCGACTTCGATAATAACGAAGATTGATGCGAAACCACTGCTTCGACAAGCTGGGTATTGCCATTTTTTAATTCGTCCAAATCCAATTTCGTACCCGTTCTCAAGGATAGTCCCTTCGTCATTTGTACTTCTGTCAGGGTCGACATTAATCCGGTAAAAATCAACCGGTCCCCCTCTTGGATAACTGTTGACGAACGGACAGGGGAGAGACGTTCCTCTCCGCGGATTATTTCAACCAAATATAGTCCCTTTAATTCCCTCAATCCAGCTTGCTCTATACTTTGATTAATGTGCGGAAACGTTTCTCCAACGATTACCTCCGCAATATATTCTTTGGCATCCTCCTTAATCGTTTGCTTGAACCCCTTATATTCCGGCAATAATTGATAACCAATTGTAAAGATATAGACCAAACCAACCACCGTGATCGGAATGCCGATAATCGCCAATTGAAACAAGGAATACCCTTCATAACCATAATCAAGCAACATGCCGTGCACAACCAGATTGGTAGAAGTCCCCATCAACGTTATCGTACCACCTAAAATCGTTACGTATGATAACGGAATTAAAAATTTGGATGGGGCGATGTCACGCTCTTCGCACCAATTTTTTATCAACGGAGCAAGCGTTACGACAATGGGGGTATTATTTAAAAAACCGGAAAGAATCGAGGTTGGTATGAAAAAACGTGCCATCGACTCTAATAAACTCTTACTTTTAGCCAGCCAAGATGTAATAAACCGTTCCATGATACCACTATTTTGTACTGCACCAGCTACTATAAACAAGAGCGCGATGGTCAGCATACCTTCATTGGAAAATCCATCTAGTGCTTCTTCAGGCGTTAAAATGCCGGTTACCAAAAAAATTGTAAGTACTGTAAAAACAATGATTTCTGGTCGGGATATTTCGGCTAATAATCCGATTAACATGGCTGTCACCATTACGAGAACAAATACCAATTCAAATGTCATGGAAGACATCCCTCTATTTAATTTTCTCTGAAACCATTTATTAACACTGCTGCTACCTCAGGACGGGAAAATTCTTTTGGCAAGGACTCTCCATTGCGAAGCTTTTCCCGGACCTTTGTACCGCTTAGATGAACATGAAACGACTGCTCATGCGGGCACGTTTTTTTGGTTGCCATATTCTCACATTTCGTGCAATAGAATGCATGTTCAAATTTGAATAATTGAATACCAAGCTCTGCCTCATATTGGGAAATTAATTCCTGCGCCTCGTAAGTACCATAATAGTTCCCAACTCCAGCGTGGTCACGCCCAATAATAAAGTGGGTGCAGCCGTAATTCTTTCGGACAATCGCATGCAGGATTGCTTCTCTTGGGCCTGCATAACGCATCGCTGCGGGATAAATCACCAACCTTGTTCGATCATGAGGATAATACTTCTTTAATATAACCTGATAGCTTTCCATCCGGATCTCGGCAGGTATATCATCGGACTTTGTCTCCCCGACCAATGGATTTAACAGCAATCCATCGACCGATTCCAATGCACTTTTCTGGATATATTCATGCGCACGATGGACCGGATTACGTGTTTGAAAGCCAACAATCGTTTTCCAGCCTAAGTCCGCAAACATCTTCCTTGTTTCCGCTGGATCAAAGTAAAAATCTGCAAATTGGTCATGCGGTGGACGGTGCAGCAGCTCAATAGAACCAGCGAGATAAACCTCTCCCTTTTCATAAATCTTTTTAACACCAGGGTGTGCCTCGTCTGTCGTGCCGTAAACAAGTCTCGCCTCCTTTTCTTTATCATAGGAATAGATTTCTTCTACATGAAGGACGCCATATTTGACTTTGTCTTCTCCTGCAAGTGCAAGCGTCTCCCCAATTACCAATGTACTCGCCTGTTCTTGACTCACTGGAAGCGTAATCGGAATGCTCCAAATGGTGCCATCTGCCAACCGCATTTCCTCAACGACCCTTAGGTAATCCTTCTGTCCCATGAACCCTGTTAATGGACTAAAGCCGCCAATCGCAATAAGCTCCAGATCCGATAGACTCCAAGCATTCAATGTCAGCGACTGCATCGTCTCTACATCATTCAAAAGTAATTCCCGTCTTGAACCAGAAGCTTCCCGTTGGATAAGCTCTCCGCCATGCGGGAGAATTGCTGCTGGTGTTGTTCCTTTTGTTAATGTCATACGACAAACCACCTTTCCTCATTATTAATCCAAAAACTATCCATTTACTTATCTGCGTCTTTGGTTTCATTTCTAGCAAAATAGCGTTCCAGTTCAACCATCATCGTGCCCATCTTCGGTTTACCAGGATAAAAAATACGCGAAACATGATGGTTTGCCAGTTCCTGTGCCGTTACATTCCCCACCGCAACAGCTAACACATCCTCAGGGAAAACGGCGTCTATGTTCTGCTTTGCCTGGAATAGATTCTGCACCTGGGTTTTACTTGTAAAAATAACGCTGTCAAGCGATCGTTCATTAATCCACTGCCATAGAAGATGGACTGTATTAACATCCGGTTGCTTATACTGGTAAGGTTTTGCCAGGTAAACCGAATACCCGTACGCTTCCAGTTGTACCTTTAGCTCCACATCATCCTGGTTATAGGCTTGTAAAAAGAGTCGCTTTCTATCGTCCAGATCCTGATCAGTTGGTAAAACAGTCAAAAGACCATTCATCGTGCCATCTGGGGATACATAGGTTGCGGTCAAGGAGTGCTTCTTCAGCCATTTCACCGTTTTACTACCACGAACCACCAATTTCGTATTCGCTAATTTTTGGATGAAACGCTCATGCTCGTTCAGATGAAGGGCTGCTTCCTCCAATGTTTCCATGCCAACTCCGGTTGTTAAGAGAGCCACATCAAATGGTGTCATCAGCAATTCCTTAACATTCTGGATACTTGTTTCGTTATTTAAAACTTGTTCACCTTGGATTGGAAAATAATAGGGTGTCCCTCCACACTGTTGGATCATTTTCGCAATGATATTTGCCTTACGAGAGGCTGCAATACCAATTTGTTTACCTTCCAAGCCGCTCATCATGTTCCTCTCCTTTTACCAGGCTTTCCAGCCAATTAATGATGGCCATTTGCTTTTGTTTGTTTTTAAAGCTTTCGTCCAGCAGTTCCCGAAGCAGAAGGGTCTGAGTCTGTTTCGTTAATAACGACCGTTTGATCAGCTGGCGACTTTCATATAAAAAGTCAACATAATCCCCATAGTTTCGGTCGTATGTCGTAGCCAGCCTGTTTCTTATTTTCGCTGCAAGCATGGGACTTGCCCCATTTGTAGCAATACTGATCGACAGCTTTCCTTGCTGTAAATGAGCTGGAAACTGGATATTCCCTTGTTCCGCATCTGCCGCAACGTTTACTAAGGAAGTTTCCGGCACCGCTTCGATGACTGTCTGATTTGTTGCAGGATCATTTGTTGCAACGATAATCAGGAAAGCGTCGGCAACATCATCTGCTTCAAAATGCCTCTGCTTCCAGTTTACGTACCCTTCTTCCCAAAGTGCGCGAATCCCTTCACCTATTTCCGGACTGATCACCGTCACGCATGCGCCACTTTCCAGCAAACATCGCATCCTTCGCTCAGCAACAAGTCCCCCTCCAACGATAACAACCCTTTTATTTACTAAATCAATCATGAACGGTGTAAGAGCCAATTTTTAACATCCTTTTTGCTACGAACTGTAATTATCGAACAGCTTCATAGACACGCTGTTCAAGTGCACGTTTCATAATTGGGTGATCCCCAAGTTGTCGGCACACGATTATATTCGTATCAATTTTGGCTTGTTCCTGTACTTTTTGCTGTATCGAATGCATCAGGACCCCTGTAAACCACAAGTATGGAACAATGAACAACTTAGAGCACCCTTCTTTTAGAGAAGCATCAAGCTGATGCTCAAAGGAAGGATTACAGGCAGCCAAAAAACAGCAATCCACCCGCCCACCAGATAAATTTTTTTGCAGCTTTGTCCTGACCGTCTCCATATCGGTTTTGGTTTGGGGATTACGGCTGCCCCGCCCAACGAGCAAAATTTTCGAACCTTGATCAACCGATGTGTTTGTTTCTGCGATTCGTTCCAGCAAAACGTGGATAAAGCGATCCTGTACGCCCAATGGCTGCCCATAGGTGAACGTGATAGAAGGGTATTTCTTCCTGGTCTGGGTTAGCTGTTCCGGAATATCCTTGTAGTAATGCCCCGCGCTTAACAGCAACACTGGTACGACCGCTATCTTGGACGCTCCTTGGTTTACCAGTTTTTCAATCCCCTGTTCCACATCTGGCTCTGCCAGTTCCAGGAAGCAAATTTCCTGAAGCGGAACATCCACTTGTTCTTTTACACCTGTTATGCACGTAACGGCTTCAGCAGTTGCTTCAGCCATCCTGCTTCCATGACTTATATAAAGAATTCCTTGCATGCACATTCCCCCAATCAACCGATAACAGCAGGCACTGGAAAATCTTTTTCCACTGACAGCTGTTCAAACCAATGCAGCTGTTCACGTAACCGGACAACCTCGCCAATAATAATCATGGCAGGATTTTTAACCGTACTAGCCTTTCCTACAATGTTAGCCAATGTTCCGGTTACCGTTTGTTGTTGTTCCGTTGTTCCACAGTGTACCAACGCAACTGGCGTATCCGCATTACGACCATATCGAATCAATTTCTCGCAAATAAGCGGAAGATTCTTCACTCCCATATATATACAAAGCGTATCCATTCCTTGTGCAAGATGCTGCCAATACTTTTCCGTTTGTTCGATACTTTTGTTTACGCCGGAAATAAACGTCACCGAGGAGCTATAATCCCGATGTGTCAACGGGATACCGGCATAAGCTGGTGCTGCCGATCCTGACGTGATACCTGGGACAATTTCAAAGGCAATTCCATTCGCACGTAAAAATGCTGCCTCTTCACCACCCCTTCCAAAAATAAACGGGTCTCCACCCTTTAATCGGCTGACAACCTTCCCCTCGCTCGTAAATTGATAAAGCAAGTCATTAATCGCTTCTTGGGTAAACGAATGCTGATTGGGCCCTTTTCCGCAATAAATCAAGTCTGCTTTTTCAGAAACATGTGCAAGCAATTCTGTATTGACTAGACGGTCATATAAAATAACATCTGATTGTTGGAGTACTTTGACTCCTTTTACCGTAATCAAATCAGGATCACCAGGACCTGCACCTACCAAATAAACCTTCCCCATCATTTCACCTCATTCTCCTTCTGCACCCACAAACGTATATCTTGTTCGTCTTTGGTCAACTGCTTCACACTTTGGATAGATTATCCTTATGAAAATCAAGTCCATTCCGCACCTCATTTACATAGCCGGCACGGATCGCATAATCACCAAAATGCTCCCCTTCCTGACGATTGTTGGCATAATCAGTCAGGATAAAACGCAGATTTTCCAAAATTTCCTTCTCTCCAATATTTTCTCGGTAAAGACTGTTCAAACGATCCCCAGTAAATCCACCGCCAAGATACATATTATATTTTCCTGGTGCTTTCCCAACAAAGGCGATCTCTGCAAGAGCTGGTCGTGAACAGCCGTTAGGGCAACCCGACATACGGATGACAATCTCTTCTTCACGTAATCCAACCTCATCCAAAATTGCTTCTATTTTCTCAATAAGAACGGGGAGATACCGTTCCGATTCAGCCATTGCTAAACCACATGTTGGAAGAGCAACACAAGCCATCGAATTCCGTTTTAGTGCCGAATGTTGTTTTCCTTCCGTCAAGCCGTACGCTTTTGCCAGGTCAGCAATTTCTTGCATCTTTTCCTCAGTTACGTTCGCAATAATCAAGTTCTGGTTTGGAGTAAGCCGGAAATCCCCAGTATGCACCTTGGCTATTTCTCTTAATCCAGTTTTCAGTGCATCATTCTCCGTATCCTTTACGCGGCCATTTTGCAGGAATAACGTTAGATGCCATTTGCCGTCGCCCTTTACCCACCCATAGCGATCGCCATTATGATCAAACTGATAAGCACGCGCTGTTTCCAGCTCCCAGCCCAGACGCTCCGTTAACTCCGCCTTAAACCAATCAAGTCCGCGTGCATCGATCGTATACTTGAAGCGAGCATTCTTTCGATTCGAACGGTTACCATAATCTCGTTGAATCGCCATCACACTCTCTGCTACCTCGATAACATTGTCTTTTGGACAAAAGCCAATCACCCGTGCAACCTGTGGATAAGTCTCTGGCTCACCATGGGTGCTCCCCATACCTCCGCCAACCGCTACATTAAACCCCTGCAGCTTTCCATCCTCCAATATCGCGATAAATCCAAGATCCTGTGAAAACACATCGATATCGTTGGAAGGGGGAACTGCTAAACCAATTTTAAATTTCCGCGGTAAGTAGAAGCGACCGTACAATGGTTCCGCTTCTTCTTCCTCCCGCGTGTCAACAACCTTTCTATCATCAAGCCAAATCTCATGATACGCTTTCGTTTTTGGGGATAGATGGGTGCTAAGTTGTTTTGCCAACCCGTAAACCTCTTCATGTACTGCTGATTGGTATGGGTTGGGATTGCACATTACATTCCGGTTTACATCACCACAAGCGGCTAAAGTATCCATCAGTACCTCATTTACTTCTTTGATCGTCTGCTTTAAATTCCACTTGAGGATTCCATGCATTTGAAACGATTGCCGTGTTGTAAGTTTTAGCGTTGCATCGCCGTATTTAGTCGCCAAATCGTCCATGACCAACCATTGTTCGGGAGTCGCAACACCCCCGGGTGCACGCACACGCAACATAAATTGGTAAGCCGGCTCCAGCTTTTTACGTCGCCGTTCATCGCGGATGTCCCGATCATCCTGCTGGTAGCTTCCATGAAATTTTAACAGCTTTGTATCATCATCCGAAATGGCTCCGGTGATCCGATCTTCTAATCCCTGTTGAATTGTACCCCGCAAATAGTTGCTTTCATCTTTAATTCGCTCCAGATCACTTGGTGGTCCATCCTGTTTCAACACGTCATGCTTTGCCATCATCAAGCTCCTTTCCATTTATCATCCTTTTTAGGAACGCTAATAGACATCCCGCTGGTATCGCTTTTGCCTTCGCATATCCTTCAAATACTGTTCCGCATCCTCATGACGTATACCGCCCTCTTTTTCCATGATGGTTATCAATGTTTGATGTACATCTTTAGCCATTCGCTTTTCATCACCACAGACATAAACGTATGCCCCCTCTTGAAGCCATTGATAAAGATCTTGACTATTCTCCAGCATTAGATGCTGCACATATACCTTTTTCTCGAAATCACGGGAAAATGCTACATCCATTCTGGTCAGAATGCCTTCCTTCAACCAATTTTGCCATTCCACCTGATATAGGAAGTCGCTGGAAAAATGCTGATCCCCAAAGAATAACCACGTTTTCCCTTTTATATCCAACTCTTCCCGTTCTTCCATAAAGGCCCGATAAGGTGCAACTCCAGTACCTGGCCCAATCATAATGACAGGAATCTCCGGATCGCGAGGAAGCTTAAAATTTGGATTGCGTTGAATATAAATCGGTAATAGATTGCCAGGTTCCGCCCGTTCTGCTGACTGACCGGAGCATACACCGAGGCGTTCACGACCGTGGGCTTTATAGCGAACGGTTCCAATCGTTAAGTGCACCTCATCGGGGTTCGCTTTATGACTGCTTGTGATCGAATAAAGCCGAGGCGGAATCTTTCTGAGAATCTGGACAAATTCATCTGGTGTCAATTCACGCGTTGGCGGAAAATCCTTGATCAAATCGAGCAGATCCCTGCCAGTGATATAATCTTTTAACGCTTCTTTTTGCACTGGTGCGACAAGCTCTACTAACTTATCATTCGCGAAGATCTCTGCCGCCTTGTTCATTAATGGTTTTGTCAGACAGGTAATCTCCAAGTTTGTGTGCAACGCATCAAATATGGAACGCATGTCACCTTTTTTGTTGACCGGAACGGCTTCTTCCGGATCCCATTTCATCTCACTAATCAGTTGACTTACCAGGTTTGGATCGTTTTCCGGGATAATCCCTAAACTATCGCCAGGTTCAAAGGAAAGGTTGGATCCCGCAAGCGATAATTCCAGATGACGTGTTTCCTTATTGGAGCCGCGACCATTAAGATTAAGATTTTCCAAGATCTCTGCTTTAAACGGATTGGTTCTGGAATAGGCTGGTAGATCAAGTTCTTGCGCATGAATCCCCGCTTGTTGGTTAAGCTGGTTATCCGGTTGCGAAACAGCTTCTTTCGCCTCGGATATTTTTTCTACTACACCATTGATCCATTCTTCCGCAGGTTCATCGAAATCGACATCACAATCGATCCGAGGATAAAGTCTTTCTCCCCCCAATTCTTCCAATCGTTTATCAAAATCCTTGCCGGTTTGACAGAAAAACTCATACGACTGGTCTCCCAGGGAAAGCACAGAAAATCGCAAATCCTTCAGTTTCGGGGCCCGCCTGCTATGCAAATATTCATAAAAGGAAATGGCATTATCTGGTGGATCTCCTTCCCCATGCGTAGCTGTTACAATCAGCAAATCCTGAACATCCTTTATTTTTTTCACTTTAAAATCATCTAACGCTGAACAGGTTGCCTTAAAGCCCTGTTCTTTAATCTTTTTGGTTAGCTCTTCCGCCAACGTCTGCCCATTACTGGTCTCGGATCCAAATAGGATTGTTACTTCCCTTAAAACAGGTTGAGCGGCATTTGTTGAGACTGCTTCCTGATTCGGCACAACTGTTCCTGCTTGTGCTTGGAAAGCCGCCAAGTATCCACTGAGCCAGGCCTTTTGTGTCTCTGTCAAGGATGGAAGAAGACGTTGCAATGTATCGATTTGTTCTTGACTAAACGGACTATTATTTACTTGTAATTCCAAAAGGTATCCACCTCACAAAGAAAATTTTGATCATTGTATTCCAGCATGCATCACGTTCATGAATCTACTCTTTTCGATTACCGTCACCCCTTTCGCCAGCAGATACCCCCCGAGTCCGTTGTTGCTCCCCAGGCATTCGTTTTTTTTCATAAGATAAGAAACCAACATGGCTCCGCATTCGCGCAGCCACCATCTATGATGAAAAAGAATTTCTAGCCTGGATAGGAGGTATATCACATTCATTTAT
>BMJD01000059.1 GCA_014642895.1 Lentibacillus populi | reverse complement strand
GTTCTTTCCCCTTATTTTAACAGAGAGGGAAGCAAGCGGAGCGCGGTAGGAATTTAAAAAATTCACCATTTCTAGTGTCCAATTTCTTGACATAGATGAAGATGGCAATGTTAGAACCTTAACTGAAAATCAATTTACCAAAGCGGCTCCCATCGTCGATAAATACATTGAAGAGTACGGCAAAGATAATGTTACATTTGTCGGGCATTCGCTTGGTGGAGGGTTAGCTGAATACTTTGCTGTTCAGCATGATGCAGATGCCATTACATTTGCAGCTGCTGATGTTTATAATCTTCTCACTGACAAGCAACAACAACGTGTGAAAAATGGAGATTTCAAAGATCAAATCATTACCTATACATATCCCGATGATATAGTTGGTACTTACCGAACACAACCAATCGGATCTTTGTATTATATGAGTGATCCATCTGAGATTGGGATTAGGTGGTTTGAGACGCATGGAATCAGTAAGAACTATGTTATTGAAGAGCTATTTGATGAAAATGGATACTTAAAACCTGGAGTATTATACGATGCTGAACTCGGAATACAACTTAAGAGTTCTCCGCTTGAAATGAAAAATAATGACGTTCATGGCTTTAGTATTGTAATCCAATCAGAAATTATCAAATCATTTGCTAAAGACTTGGAAGAGAACACCGACTTAATTAAAAATACGGAGAAGTCATTTGATAATTTTTATGATTATTACATACAGACGCTCACCGACATCAAAAGTAAATATTTAAGATTAGTAGGTTCAGGTAATTTTGATAAGCTAACAGGAGCAGACGTGGAAGAAATCTTTCAAGGATATGGAAAAATGGAAAATGGAGTACCAATTATATTCGATATTGGCGAATACGAAGAAATTTTGACTATGTTAAAAAGGGGAAAATCAGATACTGCTGAAATCGCCTTTAACATGAACAAAATGGGAAATGACTTTGAAGAAACAGACCAATTGCTTGCAGATTGGTTGGGTTTCAAATAAAGCCCGGGGTGTAACTGCTGATGAAAGCGGATAGGGCAGGAAGGGGTGAAAGCATTTGGCGTATGATGGATACAGTATTGTTGGAGACAGGGAGCTCAATGATTTTTGGAAGGAGCAAATGGAACGGGCTGCCCAAAAAGCTGAACTTGAAGCTCGGATAAGAAGCGACATACGGGAATCTAAGCAACTTTTTGGAGTCTATTTGGAGCATGGTTTCGCCACAGGTACCATACCGGATCATCACGATAAAATCCTTAAAAGCATCAACGCCTTTCTAATGAAAAACCAATGGAATAATATAGAAGTTGATAAGAACTGTCAAAAATTTAAGTGGAGTGGGAGAGAAAGTCCTTATGTAAATGAAATAAAAATAGATAAATGTGATCAAATCTTAATAGGAAGATATGGAGGGTAACCTGAAAGCAGGTGCATTTAAGAATGAAGATGGTGCTTTGGTATGGCAAGGTAAAGACTGGGAGCTTTCTATGGTATTAGATGGTCATAATAGTTCTGAAAGTGTTGACTTGGTTATTCGCACCATTGAGAAGGAATGGAGCAGGATTTTAGAGATAATACATATACCTATGAAAAATGTTTTCCAATCAATAGAAAATCACTTATTATCAGTCTTTCAATCACGTGATTTTATGAATGAATGCCAGAATGTCCAAGGTGAAACCGCATGTCTGATATGCATGAGAAAAGAGAATTATCTTTGGTGGTTTTCGGTAGGAGATTGTGTGGCTTATCTTTTTCATGAAGAATTACATAGGTTAGGACAGCATGCACTGAATCAACGCCAATTCTATGAATGGATTGGTTCTGTCAATACGTTTTCTTTACCTGTACCTTGTTAATCATCTGGTATAAGGGAGTTAAGGCCAGGCTATAACCTAATACTAATGCTGACAGATGGTATTTTGGAATGTGGAGATAGGTACTATGAAGTTGCAACAAATTTATACGAAGAATTTTTTATGCAGTTTGATGATAGTAAATTAGAGAGCAGCGTAAAACACATTTTAAAATACGTACATGAGAACGTGGGAAGAGATAGTGCAACATTGATTTGTTGGGAATATCATAATTCTTTTCCTGCGCAACTTCCAAGTGATCAACCAAGAGGGGTGGATAGATTTGTATAACTTTATTGAAAAAGAAGTGGTCAGAAAGAATCAATCTCTCATTAACTATACATGGATTCGTGGAAAACAAGAAAATAAAAATATTTGTGTCATGCTGCCAGGACTTGGGTACTCAACGCAACGCCCACTTTTTCATTATTCCACGAGCGTATGTATGAATAATAACGTTGACGTTCTTCATGTCAATTATAACTATGCAAATAACGCTGAATTTAAAAATCTTAGTAATCAAGAGCAGGATAAATGGATGTATGAAGATGTTTTATCCGTTATTAAAACTGTTTTAAATAATGTAATATACGGAAAAGTTCTGAGTAAATCTATTGGAACGACTCCTATGGCCTGTGAATGGAATGAAAAGGAATTTATAAATCAACACAAAACATATGGGATATGGCTGACCCCTGCTAAAAGAGGAGATAGTATTTCAATCACTATTGAAGTCGGAGATACCGTCATTATATGTTATAGGAAATGAAGATCCTGATTTTAGTGAAGAATTAATTGGTTCCCTTAACAATGAACTTGTTTCGGGGCTTATTATACCTGATGCGAATCACGGCCTGGAAGTAAAGGGAGACATAAAAGCAACAATTAATGCTGCTATGCAGGTTATTACTTCTGTTTAGGATTTTCTTAGGAAATACAAAGATATGAACTCAGGTTTCGAATAGGATAGGTGAACGCATGAATACATATATACAAAAAGCAAATGACATTGAAGAGCTCGCACAATTTCTTTCAGATTTGAACAATATTAAATCATCACATATAGGTTATTGTGGTAAAAGCTCTGGTGAAATTTATCAAACGTTACAAGATGATTTTTTGGAAAAAAACGGCGAACTGGCTTTTATGATTGCGAGAAATGAAGCAAATGAAATAATCGCCGCAATTGGAGTGGATATTGATGAACAGACTGCCGAGGTGTGGGGTCCATTCAATAAAATGGAATCAGATTCTATGGTAACTCAACTATGGGAACAGTTGCGCAAAGCATATCCTAACATACGTACATTCTATTTCTTTATCAATCAAGAGAATACTAGTCAATTAGCTTTTGCAGAAAGTTTGCAGGCTAGAAAAACAGGAGAGCATTTAATTTTGGAAATTCAAAAAGCGAGTGCCCGGAGTGTATCGAGTAAAAGAAGTGTACGATATAGTGAAGCTGATTTTGCAGCATTTGAATCATTGCATAGTCATATGTTCCCTAATACATATTATGATGCAAAGACAATTGATTCGCGTTTAAGTGAGGAAAATGTTTTAAAGGTTCTTAAAACGGAAGATGGCCAAGTACAAGGGTATGCCTACTATGAAATAGACAAGGAATGTGCAGAAGCATCTTTAGAGTACATCGCCATAGCTCCAACCTTTCAAAATAAAGGGTTGGGTACATTATTGTTAATAGAAATCATTGATGAAATATTTTCGTACCCACGTATAACCGAAATTAAATTGTCTGTAAGTAATACAAACCGTTCTGCTAATCATATTTATTTCAAAGCCGGATTTGAACAGCAGGATATTTTGGTAAGTTATGTGCTTTCATCTGCTAGCTTATCCTGAGGTCAATAAGCGCCGGCAACTTTAACATCACGAGGTTTATACAGACATCTGCTTGAACAATAACGATGCCAAATGGAGATTGCAAGGACCGTATCAGATGGGTGAAGGGACGAGGGAACAGACGACTGTCATAGAATTATGTTCTGTTCAGACTGAGAAATCTGTCCCATCACCTTCCAGCCTCTGTCCAATTCACTTCCCTGCTAAAGCCCGCTATATAGGTCTTTTTTTTCGAACAATGTAGATTCAGCCAATTCATCGAGGTACAAATGGTGTCTGAAAATGAGGAGGTGTATTTATTCCTCCATTCATGAAAGTGGTGTGTACAAATGAAAGAAACAATCCAAAGTAAGTTAATTGAAATTGAAGAAAGGTTTCAAGTAAAGGTTTTATACGCAGTAGAATCTGGTAGCCGGGCTTGGGGTTTTCCTTCAAAGGACAGTGATTTTGATGTAAGATTTATTTATATCCATCAGCCACAGTGGTATCTTTCTATTGACCCGCAAGGAAGACGTAATTGAAATTCCAATCAACGATTTACTGGATATAAGCGGTTGGGAAATAACAAAAGCTTTACGGCTGCTGAGAAAAAGTAATCCCCCACTTTTAGAATGGATGAGAAGTGGTATTGTTTATTTTCAGCAGTACGCATTTATTGATAAGTTGCGATTATTGGAATTGGACTGCTTCCACCCAAATGCATGTTTATACCACTACTTAAATATGGCGAAAAATAATTATCGAGAGTATCTGCAAGGATCAAAGGTGAAAATCAAGAAATATTTCTATGTGCTTCGCCCGGTAATGGCTTGTAAATGGATTGAAAAATATCAAACAGTTCCTCCAATCCTTTTTAATGAATTATTGCAGACTATGATTCCAGAAGGTAAATTAAAAAACGAAATTGAAAGTCTATTAAAACGAAAGATAATAGGGGATGAATTGGATTTTGAACCGCGAATCGATATGATTAATGACTTTCTGGAAAACGAATTAAGACGTATCGAAACGCATATTAAAACGCTCTCGGTAGAAAATGAAGATCCTACAAAAAAACTGGACAATTTATTTAGAGCTACATTGGGAGAAGTATGGGGATAAAAGGTGGATGAAAATTTGGGCGTGATTATGAATTGCTCGATGTGATATACAGATGTCATAAAAGTTTATCAAGGTATTACAGTTTTTCAAGGCTCGAGAGCGGAACTGTGAGAAAATACTTGTGACAATGCTAAATAAGCTGCATTTTGTTTTCGGACATAATAACAATGATCCTATACAGTTCTGTCCATGAATAAAGGGAGGATAATCATGTTCAAAGCATATCAATTCATACACCAAGTAACATTGAGAACAAAATTCGTACCGCCATTCTATATAAAATCTCCTATCTAAACAACTCCTTCCATATTTAGATAGCGGGGAAGCATTATTTAATTGTCAAAGAGCAAGAAGATCAATTTCTAAAAACTTTTAATACAAGGAGGTATTCTCATGAAACTAACCATTGTCAGACACGGCCAGAGTGTCTTTAATCAATCTAATATATTTACCGGCTGGGAAGATGCCGGTTTGACAGAGAAAGGCATAGAGGAGGCGAAAGAGGCCGGCAGGAAATTGCAAAAGTATGGGCTGAAATTCGATATAGCTTTCACGTCAGTATTGACACGGGCAATGAAAACATTGTACTACATTCTCGAGGAAACGAATCAGCTGTGGATTCCAGTCGAAAAGAGCTGGCGCTTGAATGAACGACATTATGGTGCGCTGCAAAGGTTAAACAAAGCGGAAACAGCCGAAAAATACGGGGAAGAGCAGGTACATCAGTGGCGCAGAAGCTATGATGTACTTCCACCACTTTTGGAAGAAGACGATGAACGTCAAGCGAAAAAAGAGAGACGTTATCAGCTTCTGGATCAAAAAGCGATCCCGTCTGGTGAGAATCTGAAAATGACGCTGGAACGCGTGACACCATATTGGATGGACACGATCGCACCACAGATCAAGCAGGGCAAGTATGTCATCATCGCTGCACACGGCAACAGCATTCGCGCGCTCGTCAAGCATTTGGAAAACTTGTCGGATGAAGACATCGTCAACGTTGAGATCCCTACTGGCATCCCGCTAATTTACGAACTCGATGACAAACTGAAACCAACAAATAAATATTTTCTGGAGAACTAAGCTAGTGGTAGATGAAAGAAGTATGCTGGAAGCAATTCGCCAGGAAATTGAATCAACCGGAAAAATGAAATGAATTATTATGAAAATGCTATCCCCCTTGCCTGTATTGGTGAGGGGGATTTTTGGTGATTGTAATGTTTGACACTTACGTCACAAGGCAGAAAAATTGTTCTTAATAACTATGCTGGCTTCCATCTCGCAGCAGTCTTTTCATATGGTATCCCGGCTACCTTGAAACTTTTTTGCAACAATGGATTGGTCACCTTTACTAATAGCTTCGGCAGTCTTGGCTAAAGCAAAACGTTTATCTGAGCCTTTTATTTGTTAATCATTTCGTACAATACATCTTTTTTTCTACGCATTAATAATTTCCTTGCCTTCTTTACGCCTTTTAGCATATTCAGCTGTTGCTGTAAAAAGTACGTCGGTGGATGAATTAAGTCCAGTTTCACAAGAGTCCTGTAACACACCAATGATGAAACCAACACCAACAACCTGCATAGCAATGTCATTTGAAATTCCAAATAAGCTACACGCAAGGGGAATGAGCAAGAGCGACCCACCAGCCACACCTGAAGCACCAGCTGCCGAAATAGCTGATAAGACGGTCAGAATAAGCGCAGTACCAAAATCCACTGGAATCCCTAGCGTGTGAACTGCAGCAAGGGTTAATACAGAAATAGTTACGGCAGCACCAGCCATATTGATGGTAGCACCTAATGGAATAGATATCGAATATGTATTCTGATCCAAGTTCAATTTTTTACAAAGGTTCATATTTACTGGAATATTTGCGGCTGAGCTACGAGTAAAGAACCCTGTAAGGCCACTATCCTTTAGGCATGTAAAGACAAGTGGGTAGGGATTTTTGCGAATACATATGAATACGATAATTGGATTAACAACCAAAGCTACAAAAAACATACAACCGAGTAGAATAAAAAGTAACTTTCCATAGTCAAGCAAAGCCGATAGTCCACTTGTCACAATTGCATCAAAAACCAGCCCCATGATTCCAAGCGGAGCCAAATTTATTATCCATTTTACTAATTGTGATATGGCATCCGAAAAATTGGCAAGCGCGTCTTTTGTAGTGACAGAAGCATTTCTTAATGCAATACCAATAAGTATAGCCCAAGTTAGTATGCCAATATAGTTGGCATTTAATAGAGCATTTACTGGGTTGTCCACAATGTTATGCAGTAAGGAATTAAATACTTCTAAAATACCTCCAGGAGGATTAAGATCTTCTGACCCCGTTGTAAGAGATAAGCTAACCGGAAATATAAAGCTTGCAACAACTCCTACTAGCCCTGCCAGAAATGTACCTACCAGATAAAGAATAAGAATTGATTTCATATTTGTTGGATGACCACTTCTATGCTTAGAGATGGCATGCATAACTAAGAGCAAGACTAAAATTGGTGCAACAGCCTTTAATGCATCTACGAATAAAGTGCCGAAAATCGAAATCCACTTTACGTTAGCAGGGATTGTTAAGGCTAAGATAATACCAATAATCAAACCAACGAGTATTCGTTTTACTAGACTTATCTGGTTCCAATTAAGAATTAATTTTTTCATATATATATCTCCCTGAAAAGTTTTTATAATATTAGTATAACAAAAAAGTATAGTAATAGTTAGCTTATCGTGAATTTTAGCGTCGTTAAATAAATTATTATGTTAAAATATTTGGTAGGGAAATTCTATTATAAAAACGAACATGGTTTGAGAGCGGATAAGATTTATCTGCATACGGACAATGTTGTCGGCCGGGAAAATATGTATCATACACTGCTATCCGCGAGAAAAAGAGGCTTTATTGATGAAAATATTAAAATTCATTGCAATGCCATTACAGAAAATAGCTATTTTGGAAGTTGATTTTATCTGAAGGGTTTTCGCATTCAAAAATAGTTACCAAAAGCCTCCAGATTCTAAGTTTTGCTTTTTCATTTCATATAACACTATCTGCTATAACCAAATTACCGTTTGTGAACTTTATCCCCTCATACAAACCATCAGTCGGAAAAATGAACGTCCAAGGCATGCTGGTATTTGGTTTAATGATTAATGTAGGAAGTGTAAATGAATATTCTGCAACTGTTTTTCCGTATTCGATATATTTCAGACCCGTATGATGAAAAGAAAAGATTTGCAGGCTGCTGTTATGAACGAGGGCCGTCACAAGTAATTCTTTTTTGTAATTCAACGCTTGCCATAACAGTGTAAAGTGAGCAGGTGTATTTTTAGGGATTATTGTTTCGGAAAATACCTGTTCAATTCTATTACGATCTTTCACTGATAACGCTTTTTCCCATGATGATTCAAACGTTAATTTTTGCATTGTATCGACACCACCTAAAAGAGATTATGTTCATTGTAAATACAGAGTGCGTAAATAACAAACTATTAGCATAAAAACCAAAAATGTATGTGAAGCCAATTCTAAAAGCTGTTTAGCTAATGGAAGGGTATTATTTAAACGAGATCGGTACATTTAAAGTCATAAAGCCATAATCTGAAAAGGGGTGATTGGATGGAAAATACGTGGAAAGAAATTCTGGAATTCATACATCAACGGGTAAGCGAGCCTACCTTTGAAACTTGGTTTAAGCCATGTAAGACAAAAAGAGAAGAGGGAAGCTGGTTTATAATTGCACAGAACGAATTTGCCAGGGATTGGCTGGAAATGAAATATTTGTCCTTAATGAGGGAGGCAATTTACGAGGTCACCAGCGAAAATCCGGAAATCGTGTATATTCTAGGAGGAAGAGAAGAAGCTGTTCCTAATTCTGAGAGTAAAATAAATGCTATTCTATCACGGATTAATGCATTAAATGCAACTGAAAAAGAAAAGCTCTTTTATATACTAAAGAAGAATTATTCATCGGTTTCACAACCCAGTAATGAAATTCAGGAGAGCAAATTTGATAGAAAACAAAACGTTTAATAATTTTGTAGTTGGTAAAGCCAATCGTTTTGCCTATACGGCAGCCGATACGGTGGTATTCATCTATTGGAGAAGCGTATAATCCGCTCTTTCTCTATGGGCCAACCGGGACAGGTAAAACCCATTTAATTCAGGCGATTGGTAGTGAAGCGCTTAAACAAGATCGGTGTAGGAAGGTAATATTTTTAACCGGGGAACAATTTTACAAGATCACCTCGGCAGTATTGAAAAAAATAATGTAAAGGAGTTCCGGGGAAAAATATTGTCAGGCTGATGTTTTGCTCATCGATGATATTGAATTTCTGTCAGGAAAAAAGCTATTGCGGAACTAAAAACCCAATTGGTTACATTAAATAACAAATTGGATTGTAATCATTATTAGGGGATTAATTGTGATCATTGAAGACTGTTAGCATAAATTATATTGAAATTCTTTTTTGTACTGTACCCAATCCTGTGTGTATCTTATTCGTAGGAATTGGGTGCTTTTTTTATGTTATTGGGGATCAAAGCCTGGTCAAATTTCTTGTGCTGCTATACACCTAACAGTAGAATGGAGACATTGGAGTTTTTAACGAACCCTTAAAATTTTACCAGCTAAAGAAGGACTATGAACATGAAGGCGAACGCACCACATCTCTTCACTCAATTTATCTTAACACTTATTACCGCCGTCATTGGAGGTGTGCTGTTTACACTGCTCCATGTCCCGGTTCCATGGTTACTTGGACCAATGGTTGCAGTAGTCATCGGTACAAATGTAATGAATCGTGTTTACGTATGGCCGAGCTCCATTCGTAACACGGGCATGATTATTGTTGGTTACACCATTGGCCTATCCATGACTTCCACCGCACTAAAGCAAATGGCACTTCAATTACCGACCATGTTACTCATGACTTTATTGTTAATGCTATTATGTTCGGGGATTGCCTTTGTTATCTCCAGGTTTTCCGGCAGTGATTACAGTACCTCGCTGTTAAGCAGTATTCCTGGCGGGCTTACACAAGTAATTATGCTGGCAGAAGAGACGAAGGGAATCAACTTGGCTGTAGTTACTGTTACCCAAGTCATCCGTCTAATGATTATCGTTATTATGATGCCATTACTTGTTATGATTCCGATATTTCAACAGGGAGAGGCAACTGTAAATGCTCCAGTTTCCGCCACAGTTCCAGCGAATTGGGCTGGGCTATTTCCCAATATTATTATTTTCGCATTGGTGTGTATCGTATTTGCTCTTGTCGGATCTAAAATAAATTTTCCGACAGCATTTCTATTAGGTCCCCTTATCGGAACAACATTGCTGCAATTATCCGGTGTGGAAGGCCCAAAGCTTCCACCGATTGTTGTCGATGCAGCGCAGTTGATGATTGGCACTCATGTAGGATCAATGCTTAACATAAATCAGCTGCAAAATAAAATGAGAACAATAGGCTTGGCAATTGCGAGTGGGGTTATGCTTGTAATTGGTGGTGTTATCTTAAGTATGGTCCTCACAAAACTTTATCCGATATCCAATGCAACGTCACTGTTGAGTATGGCTCCAGGTGGCATGGACCAGATGGGAATTATCGCACATGAGATTCACGCAGATTTGTCAATTGTCTCCGGTTATCAGCTGTTTCGTACCCTTTTTATTTATTTCGCAATACCGCCAGCAGTAAAATTAATGTTTAAAATAATGAATAGAAGGCGGACAGGACAGCGGAAGTATAGCCATTAGGTTTGGGGTGTTCGGGTTTTCGATTCCTCATCGGAGAATATGTTTGTTTTACGGATCCATTGAGAAATTTATTTTATGAAAACACTGGTTCTAATAGGCTTTTTTGTTATAATATATGTAGATCAAACACCCCAGTTAATTCCTTTCTCTCCATTTCCCCGTAAAGGATGTGCTAACGTGTCAGTAGCGACATTAGTAAAAGAAAGCACTACTGTCTACACTATGCACGATCAACTATTCAAGCAATTAATCACCACATTTTTTGAAGAGTTTTTGGAAGCTTTTTTTCCTTAAGTATCTGAAATTGAATGAAGAAGAGGAGGAAGAGCTGATGGAAGAGATTAAACAGCTTGATGAGGCTGATAAGGTTTTGGAGATTCCGATCTCGTATGAGGAAAAGGGGAAAAAAGAAGGAAGAGAAGAAGGAAAAAGAAGTCGCGCTTGAAATGTTAAAAGAAGGGGCATCAATTGAATTTATTGCAAAGGTAACTCACTTAGATAAAAAGGAAATTGAATATCTGAGGAAAATACTATAGCAAGATAGAAATAGTCCCAAGATGGGGTAGCATCAGATAAATGCGGATTTACAACGTTAAGCAAATTATAGCGTGAAAAACCGATTTCCTTACAAACGTCGGAAATCGGTTTTTAGATCGGGTTTATGCAACAATCGCGCCCATTTGCGGTATAGTCAAATCAAGGTTCTTAAGCTAACGCACTGGTTAGCACAACAGATACTTAACTAATATATTCAACTCGACTTTTACTTTCCCCAACCAATCTAAACATCATATAGCCTACAACATTTAACACAGAAAAAATAATAATCCAGCCGAAATTTAATCTTCTTTGATGATATGAGTTATTTGTTTAGCTACATATGAAATGAGGTTCTCAGGGATTTCTAGCATATTATTTAAAGTGCATCCTGGGTGTCTTAAAATACATAATTGGATAGCAAACCCCAGTCGATTATGATCTCGTCTATGTTTATTTATAACATCAATATCAAAGTCTGAAAGGCTATAATAAGTTGTGAAGTCAAATTCAGATAAATTATTTAGGCCTAAAATGTCTTTTTTTGTTCGGGTGTTAATAAACTTTTAACACTCAAGTGAAACCAATCCTTATTATTATTTTATTAGTATCTAATTTACCTTTTCCAAGTGATCTTCATTATAAACCCCTCCTTTCCAACAATATAAAGTATGACACGATGTCAATGTAAAGAGGAAATGTTTTAGTTCAGTTTTTTTAAGCAAGCTCTATTCAACGAGCGCGATTGTAAAACAAAAAAATCGATTCCCTGTACGATAAGGAATCGATTTTTTTATAGGTAAAGAAAGTATAAAAATTTAGGCTCTATTCTGATAGCGTCAGAGTTGGCCATGTCCAGCTCCAGCGCCCAGCAACTAGCAAACTTCACACTCCTTCACTACGATAAGTCAACATCGGTTCGCTTCCAGCTCACCGTGTTTCCTTTATCTCATTGCGGAGTGCTCCAGTTTGTACGTTGCTAAACGGGCGCTTGCGCTTTTCTTAGGTTGGAAATATGCTTAGCGTACAAAGTGTCCGAAATGTTGGCGGTACCCCATATAGCTTATCCCCCTTTAAGTGATGGTTATGACATAACGTTTTTTACAATGTTGCGGTAGTAGCCTATGGTAAACAGAGCGAATACAAAATAGATAACCGTGTAAATCGCCATGGCGATGGATGCCGGAAACGTGGTGTCCGACCGGATCATAAATGAAGCCGCCTTGATAGCAAAGATCGAATGCAGCATACCGATCGATAGAGGGAGAAGGAACACGATGGCCTGCTTTCGTATAATGCCTTTCATGATCATATCCACGTCAAATCCGAGCTGACGCAACGTCTTAAAGCTTTGCTTTTCCTGCTCGGCTTCGGTCATTTGCTTGAAGTACAAGATGCTGCCGGTTGAGATCAAAAAGATAAGTCCAAGGAAAGCTGCGATGAAAATGAGCAAGCCTGTCGTCTGCAGCACTTCTTTGTACTGCGTATAGAAATCATACGTTAATCGTTCGTCACTGACGTATTTTGCGTTGTATAGAGAGGAAGCTATGGCGAGCTCTTCCTTGTTCGGAACTTGAAACGTATCAAAGCGAATTTTTTTATAACCGGGCGTACCGGCCATTTGTTCTGCGATTTTGTCCATTGTCGCCTCTGACACTAGCAGCTGCTTGCCGGGAGCATTTAAATTCATGATGTTCCTTTCCATCAATGTCCTCAATGTATACATAACGGTCTGTCCATGCTGCTCCAGCTTTATTTCTGTTGGATATCGCTTCGACTGCTCATCTAAGTCTCCGGCAAGTGAGGCCCCAGCATTGTACAAAATGGCTTCGCCATCTGGCGGCACGTTGAGGTCTGCGCCTGTTTGTTTAAGCTGTTCGGCCGGAAGCCATAACAAACTTTCTTCAACCTTGCGGGATTCGTCATTCGGATCAAGGATGATGCCCATCGTCAGAACCGCTTGAACGACGTGGTGATTAACATCGATGCCTTCCTTCTCCAACTCCATCTTGAACGACAGCGCCTCCTGCGGCTCGTTTTCAAACATAAAATCATAAGGGAGATCGCGGCGGGTCTCTTGCTCTACGGAGTAGTAGAAGGAGTAAGCCATGGAAATCAGCGTGATGGCCATGGCCGACAACACCGTAATCAAGGTAAGAGAGTTGGCATTTGCTTTCATATGGTGCATCAGCGGAGCCATCGACAGGCTGTTTGTTAAGCCCAGGTGTCCATCTTTACGTTTGCGGAATCGGTAAAAGCACCATCTGATCGTAACGCGAAACAATAAGTAAGTCCCTGCAACGATGGATCCGAGCACCAATAGTGCGTTGAGGAATAACTGTTCATTGATATGACCCGATAATTCATAGCCGTATCCAATCAGCGCCAGACCGAGCAGGGCGAAAATAGCAGATGCCACCGCTTTGGGCGGCTTAGTGAGGTCAGGCCGCTTGTCAGCTTGAAACAGATTCAGAAGGGTGCTGCGATAAACCTTCAGCATCATCTGAATGGAAGTGATGACGATGATGAGAAGATAGACCATCAACGTTTTAAAAGCCGCTGGTACGGAGAAGCTGATGTCGACAATCCCTTCTAAGCCGAGCAGATTCAACAAAATCAGGACGAACAGCCTTGAAATCAACGCGCCGCAAATGATCGCAGCAAGTAGTGCACCTAAGCCAAGCAGTATATTCTCGATCATTAGATATCGGGCTACCCAGCCTTTGGAAAGACCAATCAGCTGATATAGTCCGATTTCTCGACTGCGCCGACGCAAGAAAATGCCGTTGGCCGAGACGGTAAAGATCCCAACGATCACAATCAGCATGACTCCCGCAATTTGAAACCCGGCAGAGAAGTCAACGCTCGGATGTGTCATATTCTGAACAGCCTGATCGTGCTGTAGTGAGGTGAAGACAAAATACAGGCTCATACTAAAGATCAGTGCAAAGAAGTACAAATAATAATGCTTCACATTTTGCCGCATGCTGCGAAGCGCTAATTTAAAAACCGTCAACATGGTCGCCCCCCAGTACAGCTTGCACGTCCATAATTTCATTAAAGAAGGCATGTCTTGTTTTATCGCCGCGGTACAGCTCGGAATAAATCTTCCCGTCTCTTAAAAACACAACACGGCTGCAATAGCTGGAGGCTACCGGATCATGGGTCACCATGACAACGGTAACGCCTCGCTGCTGATTGACCTTCTCCATCACGTCCAGTAACGAGGAAGCGGATTTGGAATCCAGTGCACCGGTCGGTTCGTCCGCAAACACGATCGAAGGCTGGTGGATCAGAGCACGCCCGGCAGCTGTCCGTTGTTTCTGGCCTCCTGATATTTCATGCGGATATTTGTGCGACAGTGCTTTAATGTCAAGCACATCGGCGATGGCTGTGAACTCGCTTTCCGCTTTCCGCTTGCTCATTTTGCTAAGGGAGATGGGCAGCAGTATATTTTCCTTTACTGTCAACGTGTCCAGTAGATTGTAATCCTGGAAGATGAATCCCAGCTTGTTGCGCCGAAAGGCGGAAAGCGCGGTATTACTCAGCTTGGAGATATCTGCGTCATCGATTAAAACCGTTCCGTCCGTAGTATGATCAATCGTGGCTAAGACGTTAAGCAATGTCGTCTTGCCTGAGCCGGAAGGTCCCATAATGCCGACAAATTCACTGCGGGTGACGCGTAAATCTATTCCTTTTAATACATGCTGTGCATTTCCTTTGGTACCAAATGTTTTGTGGACATTTCGTGCTTGTAAAACGGTTTCTCCTACATTCAACTGATCCATAACGTACCTCCAAATCATAATTGTTGCTTGATGATAGCTTTATTATACGGTTGGATTTTCCGCTTGTCGTACGTTTTACATGACAATCTGGCAAGACAACGTGACAATATTGTCAGGTTCACTATTCCACACCAAAAAACAGCCAGGAGCAATCCTGACTGCTTCATAGCTGGATATTACTCGCCCGCCCCTCTTCGGACAGCTTCGAATGCGTTGGGATCGACAAAGATCATTCGCATCACCGTACCTTTCGTTTGACCGGGTTGCGCTTTGAGGGTAATTCCTAATTTATCTGCAACGGTTTTTGCAAGATAGAGCCCAAGTCCGGTCGCTGCGTTTTGAATCCTGCCGTTTTCGCCCGTGAAGCCTTTGTCAAAGATACGCGGCAATTCGTGCGGCTGTATTCCCGGTCCTTCATCGATGACATCCAAAAAGACTTGGCCTGTCTCCGTTACATCCGTCACGATAATAAGTGCCGTATTCGCAGGATTATATTTCACGGCATTCGTCAACAGTTGCCGAAGGATGAAGCGGCACCATTTTCGGTCTGTAATGGCCTTTACATCCGTTCCTTCGATACTGACCGCCAGATTTTTTTCCATACACCATGGCGCCAGCTCCCGTACTTCTTCCGCGGCAAGGCGCTGTATGGAGGCCAATTCAAGAACATAGTCTGATTCGATCGCGGGCAGACGTGTCATATGCAGCTGACGGTCGACCAACAAATACACCCGCAACCATTCCGCTTCAATTTTACGTATTTCGGGATCACTTGGCCGGGCGTCCAGGATTAGCTTCATGGCGGTGAGAGGAGTCTTCACCTCATGGATCCATGAGGCCGTGAATTCATTCTCGATCAGTTGAGTTTCTTTATAGTCAGAAAGCTTTCGTTTGAACTGAAGGGAGGCCTCCCGTAAGATGTCGTTGGTCATCTGATCTAGGCCGTCCCCAGGCTCAGGAAGTGTCTCGATCCAGTCTAAGGCCATGTCTTCCTGCAGAGCAGCCAACGCGGCGACATATTTTGTCTCTCTTTTGAAGCGCCATATAAAAAACAGGAGAAAGGACAGAATAAATAAGGCGTTAAAATAAAGGAGAGAAGTAGATGTGACCTGGATGCCTTGATCAAGCAGGATCAGAGCATTGGCTAAGCCGAGCAAGCCGGCAAACAGTAAAATCCAGCTTTTCCTTGCATCAACGTAACGGATAAACATGGCACGGTTCCCCCTATCAGTACATGTTCATAATCTCTATAAAGTGATGGCCATATAACCAAGCCCTTTTTTTGTCACAATAGCGTCTGCCAAATCGATTGTCTCCAGCTTCTGCCGCAAACGGGTTATATTCGCCGTGAGGGTATTGTCGTTCACGAACTGCTCGTCCTCCCACAGCTTTCGCATCAAGTCATGGCGCGAGATAATGACATTGTTCGATCTCACGAGCGTGATCAGTATAAAAAATTCGTTTTTTGTTAAATCCACTTCTTTCCCAGCGTTTCGAATTACACCTCGATTCAAATCAATCAAGGCGCCGTTCCATTCAAGAAAATTCGATTGCTCTTCGCCATAAGCATATGTCCTCCGGAGAATGGCTTGAATTTTGGCATAAAGCACGTCTGTATGAAACGGCTTCTGGATGAAGTCATCCGCCCCCATGTTCAGCGCCATGACCATATCCATTGGGTGATCGCGGGAGGAAAGGAAAACAATGGGTACTTTGGATACAGCGCGAATCTCGCGAGACCAATGAAAACCGTCAAATTTCGGGAGTATGACATCCATGATGACGAGCTGAGGCTGTTGTTCAAGAAATGAACGCATCACACCTTCAAAATCATCTGGTCTCGTGACCCGGAACGACCAAGCCTCTAGACCTTTCTTCAACGCAGCAAACAAAGCATCATCATCTTCAACAATAAATATGTTTATCTTCATCGAGCCAGCCTCCTAGTGTCGCAAATTTGACTGTTGTAAATAAAATAATTTGAGGTAACAAAGAATTACTCCTCATTAATATATCACAGATTAATGTTTCACCTATGGTGGGGGTACGGAAACGATTCGAGGATTGAAGGGCCACTATGGGAAATATTTACTTTTTAATGTGGTTAGCTTCTTTACTTCCTTTCTGCCAATTTTCTGTACAAAGCCGATCTTGACACATTTGTGATTTTACAAATTTTTTTAACAGTCATATTTCTCTCTCTGTAAAGTTCCACTGCATAGTTAATGCCTTCATGTTTCGAAGGATATTTTTTTACCCGCCCCCGATATTTCCCCTCTTTTTTGGCAAGTCCTATTCCTTCACGCTGACGCATTCGAATAAGATCACGTTCTAATTGATTAACGCCTCCCATGACGGTCATTAAAAACTCACTATAGGGATGTCTTCGGATAAATCTAACCAGGTATCTTTCAAGGACTTCAATTTGCCTTCTTTTGCTTGATGTCATCGACCAATTCAAATAAATCTCTTGTGCTCCGGGTAATCCGGGTAAGGTCTGTAACAAAAATCGTATCATCTGCCTGTAGTTCATCTAACATTTTTTGTAGCTCTGGTCGGCGTTGTGTAGCTCCGGATAACTTTTCTTCAAATATGATATCCATTCCTATTTCTTCGAGTTGCTTGTATTGTCTTGCAGGATTCTGATCAACCGAACTGACCCTTACATAACCGATTCTTCTCATAATTTCCATTCCTATTTTGAAACAAGTCACATGGGACATGTGGAAACCTCATTTTACCACTCATTTACGTTTGTTCCAATAGAGTAGAATCTATTGATATAATTGAGTAAATAAAATTTTTATTGAAAAGAGCTGATAACATGACAATAGCAAGAGGAAGGGAATTACTCACAACAAACCAAAGGCAGAGTCTTATGCAGGTTCCTGAAGATGAGTGGATAATGGGAACCTACTACACATTTTCTAAACTGGATTTAGAAATCATATCTAAGCGTAGGAGAGAAGAAAATCGTTTAGGGTTCGCAATTCAGTTATCTATTCTTCGATATCCAGGATGGCCGACCGGTTATTGATATGATGATGCTTGTTCAAGATATCCGGAAAATTGATGCATTCAACGAGCGCATGCGGTCACTTGGATACGATGTCGCTGGTGAATGGGGGATACAGGGAAGAAGGTTGTTTCGAAAGGGAGGGGAGAACAGAACCCATCATATTCATGTGTATCAATTCGATAATCCGCAAATAAAGCGGCATTTGGTATTCCGAGATTATTTGCGAAGCCATCCTGAAGAAGCCGAGCGGTATGGACGGCTTAAAGAGGAACTAGCTAAACGTTATAATGATACAAGCTTTTACAGTAAAGCAAAAAAGGCGTTTGTCCAAGCGTTGGAACAACGGGCGCTGAATTGGTTAAACAAAAAAGAAGAGGATGCTTAGGCAAGTTATGGAAATTTTCACGACGCTGATTCTATTGAATTAAGATAAAGGGAGTGGGGAAAGTTGAATAAAATTTTATTACACTTAGAGGGGTTTGCTATCTTGGTGTTAAGTCTATATTTTTACGGATACAACCAATTTAGTTGGTTATGGTTTTTTGTCTTCCTGTTAGCACCGGATATTTCAATGCTTGGATATGCGCTTAATAACAAAGCTGGTGCCATTATTTACAACATATTTCATACATACAGTTTATCAGCTGGCACTATTCTCATTGGACTAATAGGATCAAACCAAACGATCTTAGCAATTGGGTTGATCTTGACCGCTCATATTGGAATGGACAGGATGTTTGGATATGGGTTAAAGTATCCGACCGTCTTTAATGATACACATTTAAATCGTGTTTAAGATTTATAGAAGCAATTTAGATTGCCCCTCTCACCCCTTAGAATTCTTAAAAGCAGGATGGGAAGGGCAAAATCAGTGCACGGACGAATCCGCCATCTTGACGTTATCGAAAACGACCCGGTTTTTTCTTTCTAATTCTTGGCCATAGCGGTTTTGGAACATGCTGCATCATCGTTTCAAAGACAATGCCCCATTGAGATTCTGTTAATGAAGCAATTAAAGTGTCGGTCTTCAATTTCGTGTTTCTTTTCAAATGCTTTATCTGAGGTGGCGTAAATATACCTCTTAATGCTGTATCTATCGTTGCTTTTGGTTCTCTAAGTGCGAATTCTGCAAGTCCTCGGAAAGCGGTATGGTGCTTATTTGGTATCACTGGTTTTGTTTTTCTGCTAATCGATATTATTGCTGAATCTACTTTTGGTGGTGGCGAGAAATTTTTTCTGGAAATTTCTTTAACATAGTTTATGTCAAACTGCATCCTCCAAGCTAAAACATAAGCGTTTTTTATTGTCCCTGATGTAAATCTTTTTGCTGCCCCTTTTTCCAGGACAATAATCCCTCTTTGAAAGCCGCTTGAAGGGCGATCAAGCAGCAGTCTCATAATAGGAGTTGTAATGGCGTAAGGAATATTGGAAACGACAACAAACTTTTCATTTGGCAAATGTAATTTCATAATATCCTGATGGATGATTTTTGTATTTGAACTTTGTGCTGTTTTTTGTTTCAGAATATCGATAAACTTGGCATCGTATTCAACTGCCAATACTTTTCCAGCCTTTTGATTCAATATGGTTGTTAAAGCACCTTTGCCGGCACCTAATTCTAACACTGTATCTGTTTTGCTAATATTTGCTCGATTTATAATTTCGTGAAGCAACTTTTTGTTATGCATCAAATGCTGCCCCGAAAAATTGGGAGGCTCCCCACGGCTTAATTTTTTCCCGCTATACTTATGAATTTTTTTGGTCATGCTATCCCTTCCTTTCGAAAATAAAAAAATCACAGGCATCTGCCAGTGATTCAAAGTAAAAGGGGATAGCCCACCATATTCAATTAAGGGTTAACCAAGGTAACTGCCTCCATATAAACTCTTTTTATTCTAGGCAAAAAAAGAAAATGAAATATAAATAAAAAGAAAGACAGAATGATCCGCCTTTCCACATACCATATTTATTATACGAAATGAAGATTATTAAAAAAGGACAGACTGCTCCCATTTACTCTGCATACACAAACAGAGCCTTTGAACGTATTTAGTTACGGGTTCAAAGTTACGAAACGCAATCTGACTGAATACATATTTACAATAATCCTCCTCGTTAAATCTTAAATTATAAGGCTTATTATAAAGGCATTATTTGAAAATGTCAAAGAAAACCAGGAACAGTTTTGTATCTTTTCTGAAACCAATTTTTAAATCAAACGTAGATGATGTGAGAACAAATTAATCA
>BMJD01000058.1 GCA_014642895.1 Lentibacillus populi | reverse complement strand
AACGTTAAAATAGGCATCAAAAAGTTCATTTATCACTAGAACTTTTCGATGCCTATTTTTTGTTGGAAGTCAATCATTATTTTTAGGTAAACTTAAAGAATGATGGATGAATTTTTGATGTTTTTTTATCGTTTAAACGTTAATTTCGGCCAAACAGCTGACCAGTTTTTTTCTGTCAACCGGGTATGGTAAATTGTCAAAAGTTCTGGATTGTCCAGAAAATACGGTGTGGGTTTTACTCTCATCTGCACACAATCATCTATCCCGTGCGGAGCTGTTAAAATGATATTGTCATGTTCATTAAGCTTCACGCCAAGTGATGTCGCAGTCTCTGGAAATTTGGCGATTGCATCTTCTGAGGATACATACGGCTCGATTCCATTGCAAATATGCATCCGTGCCTCATTTTTTACAGACCATGGATAGTGACCATTAGCTGTTTGCAAAATCCTTTCCAATCGCTTTTCTTCTTGCTCAACAAAATTTTCCGTATCAAAATAGATCACATCGATATCCTGTATTGGCGTTCTTTCCGAATAATCATGCAGCACATCCCAAACTTTTGCACGAACAAATCCCGCACAAATCCACCAATCGGGTAACTGTAATGATTTTGCTGTATATAAAGCTTCCATCATCCAAGCATCCTTTTTTATGATTTGAATGATGTCTTGTTTCGTCTGAATCATCATTTTTCCACCTCTAATCCAGCACGGAATTTTTCCAGGCAAAATAATATGGATTCCATCCTGATCGCTCGTTGCTGTGCCTCTTCAACCGATATGGGATAAAAGCGTATTTTGCCTTGTGGTGGCAGCTGGGCAATTTTGGGCAGATCACTGGAAATTACCGTTCCAATTCTTGGATAACCTCCTGTTGTTTGCCGATCAGCCAGTAAAATAATCGGTTGGCCATTCGGCGGGATCTGAATACCGCCGAAAGGAATAGCATCCGACCAGATCTCACCAGCCGTTGTGATGGCATCATTGTCAGCTTGCAATCGGTAGCCCATTCGATTGGAATTCGCTCCGACCGTAAAGCTTAACTGAAAAAATTGCTGGCGGTCTTGTTTTGAAAACTGTTCTGTGTGTGGCCCTTCAATAACTGCTACTTCAATCGACTTCTCATAAATAGGAACAGATTGACTTGAATACCCAAACCCCTTACAACATTCGGTATGATGACCATAGATTATTTCGCCTTTTTCAATTATTTTCCCAAACCCACTATTAAGATCGGTTGATTTGCTTCCAAATACAGCCGGTACATCGAAGCCACCTGCAACCGCAATATATGCCCGAACTCCTGATTGAGGCTTGCCAAATGTCAAACGGTCCCCCTTCTCCATATGAAACGACCTCCACATTCGGATACGTTTACCATTAATGGCGGGCTGGATATCTGCTCCGGTAATTACCAACGTTACCGGCTGATACGCTTCCAGCTCCGGTCCGATTAAGGTAATTTCCAGGCAGGCTTCGTCACGTTTATTCCCTACAAGAATGTTGGCAATTTGCAGTGCAAATGTGTCCATGGCACCAGATACCGGAACCCCAAAACGTTGATGTCCGGTACGTCCCATATCCTGAAATGTAGTTAGTATTCCTGGTTTATGTACGTGTAAAATTTTTTGGCTTGCCATCGTTTCACCTCGTTTACCATTTAAAAAGTGTTTCAATCAAACCGATTTGTTGCTCACCGAGTTTGGGTGGCTGCCTTCTATAATTGAGGATTTTTCTTCCGTGTTTTGATGATTGTCATATGAGAATCACCACATGTTTTGATTAGAAAATGTCTGTTTTCGATCATGGAACTCTCTTTTTCAACCGTGGGGCGCCAGTTTTTGATCGAGAAACTTTCTTTTTCGATCGAGGGTCATGTATTTTTCTATCGTGCCGCTCATTCAAATCAACTAACTCCCAATTGCCCTTACACTAATTCCCCCAGCATCCAGCGCTTTCCGCAATTCCTTGGCAAATTTAACCGCATGTGTACCATCACCATGGACACATACCGTATCCGCTTCGATTTCGATAAGTGTACCATCAACTGCCTTGGCAACACCACTTTTTACCATCTGCTCGACTTGTTGAATGGCTGTTGTCACATGCTCAATCAATGCACCAGACTCTTTCCGTGGGGTCAGGGAGCCATCCGGTTGATAGGTTCGGTCGGCAAACACTTCTGATCCGACACGCAATCCACGTTCCCTTCCGGCGGTTAGCAGTTCGCTTCCCGCTAATCCATAAACAATCAGTGATGAGTCGACATTGTAGACAGCCTGGGCGATTGCGTCTGCTGTTGCCCTATCCCGGGCTGCGAGATTGTACAATGCTCCGTGCGGCTTAACGTGTTGCATTTTCACTTGATGTACGTTGCAAAAAGCTTGCAGTCCGCCTACTTGATAGACAACGGTGCGATAGATTTCTTCAGGGGAAAAATCGATCATCCGGCGGCCGAACCCCGCCAAATCCGGAAATCCCGGATGGGCACCTATTGCAACACCGTGTTTTTTTGCTAGTCTTACTGTCCTATCCATCACATCTGGATCGCCCGCATGCGCGCCACAGGCTATGTTTGCGGATGTAATATGCTGCATCAGGTCAGCATCGGCACCAATTGTATAAGTACCAAAGCTTTCACCCATGTCACAGTTCAAATCAATTCGCCTTCCCATGTCTATCCGTCCTTTCGAGCGTATTTTTTTATAACTGATCATGTCATTTGCCAATTTAGAGATAAACAGCAGGCGAAATATCTTGTATTCCAAGACCCTGCTCATCATCCCATCATTTTAGCTTCACGTTAAAGGTACCATCTGCCACCTGTTCTTTGATCTCTGAAAACCCGTACTCGGTAATTTCATAAAAATGTACAACATCACCAGCCCGAAATAAAAAAGCATGATCATCATTATTCGGATCAAACAGTTTAAGCGGTGTTTGTCCAATGATATTCCAGCCGCCGGGTGATGCAACCGGGTAGATTCCCGTTTGCTCGTGAGCGATACCGACTGCACCGGCATTTATCAATTTACGCGGTTCAGGCAAACGCGGTGTGGCGATTGTTTCACTCATCCCGCCAAGATATGGAAAACCCGGTAAGAATCCCAGCATGTAGATAAAATAATCGGGCTGTTGGTGACGGACAATGACCTCTTTTTCCGTTAACCGATTATACTCAGCCACCCGCTTTAAATCCGGACCATGCTCCCCGCCATATAAAACTGGTACATATACATGCCTGGGATTCACTATCGCATCCTCACCATCATCCGGCACGACATGACGCAGTTTTTTGCAAATTTCTTTGTATACTAATCGACTTGGTTCGTAATAAATCGTCACCGAGTCAAAAGCGGGTACCCACTCTTCTATACCATCGATCGCAGCGTATTCCAGATCCTCGCAAAACATTTTTATTATCCTGTTTAATTGCGGTGAAACGGCTTCATTAAATTGTATTTTTACTGCATGGTCACCGACAGGTTTTATTGAAAAATCCATATGAGCTGCCTCCAGAAAATACGAATATCTAGTTAGAATTGTAGCATAATCAAGAAAAGGATTTCGAATATAGTATTCCGAAATATATCAACCTTAAAAAATGGAATAAATCAACCAAAATGAAAGCGTAAACATTTTTTTCTTGTTGGTAGTTCAAAAGATTTGTATAATAGATTTAAATTCTAAAACTAGATTTAAATACACTAAAGTAAAGGGGGAAAAATATGATTTCGACAACGTGGAGCTGGTTATGGGATAAACATGACCAGGCAAAGGAGCTATTACGTTTTTTTGTCAAACCAAATTCAACTAATCCAAGCTCTAACAGTGAAAAAGCGTCTTCCTCAAATGGCGATGATAACGGCAACAGTAAACGCTATTACAGGCCAGTACAATTAATCGGACTTATCGCGGGACCGGTATTATTCTTTTTAACGCTATTATTCTTTTCACCGGAAGGCTTATCATCAGCGGGGCAGGCCATTTTAGCCAGTACCATCTGGATTGCGATCTGGTGGATGACAGAAGCAATTCCAATCCCGGCAACATCACTACTGCCAATTGTCCTGTTTCCTCTATCGGGAGGACTTGATATTGATACAACGACCTCATCATATGGTGATGATACGATCTTTCTGTTTATGGGTGGTTTTATGATCGCCCTGGCAATGGAGAAGTGGAACTTGCATAAACGAATTGCCCTTAGCATTATTGTCATCATCGGTACAAATACAGATCGGATTATTCTTGGATTCATGGTCGCTACAGGATTTTTATCGATGTGGATTTCCAATTCGGCAACCGCGATGATGATGGTACCGATCGGACTTGCCATTATATATCAAGTGTCTGATGCATTAAAGGATGATGGTTCTATTGATACATCAAAGGAAAATTTTGGCTTTGGCAAGGCATTGATGCTCGGGATCGCCTATTCCGCTTCACTTGGCGGGATTGCAACATTAATCGGTACACCACCAAACACATTACTGGCTGGTGCGATTGAAAAGACTTATGGCATTGAACTTTCCTTCGCCAGCTGGATGCTTTTTGGTGTCCCGGTTGCCTGGATATTTATTATCTTTGCCTGGTTCTATCTTGTGAAAATTGCCTACCCGCTAAAATTAAAAACACTTCCAGGTGGAAAAGAAGTTATCCAATCGGAAAAAAGGAAGCTTGGTGCCGCATCATTTGAGGAAAAAGCCGTCTTTACTGTTTTCGTTCTGGCAGCATTAGCATGGATCACCCGGACATTTGTATTGGCACCATATATTAATGAAAACATTAATGACGCTATAATTGCGATGACTGCGGGGATTGTCTTATTCATTTTTCCGGCAAAAAATAACAAAGGCGATTTCCTGCTAGATTGGGAAACTGCGGTAAAATTACCATGGGGTATTTTACTACTCTTTGGCGGTGGTTTGGCGATTGCGGCCGGCTTTGTTGATTCAGGGCTTTCCGAATGGATCGGAGGTCAATTAAGTGCTCTGGAAGGCGTCAATATTTTCATCGTATTGCTTGTTGTAACAACACTTGTAATTTTCCTGACCGAAATAACATCCAACACTGCAACAGCTTCAATGATGTATCCGATTATGGCATCACTGGCAATGGCATTAGGTGTACATCCATATGCCGTTATGGTTGCAGCTGGAGTCGCTGCATCATGTGCCTTCATGCTGCCTGTTGCAACACCACCAAATGCTGTCGTGTTCGGATCCGGTTATTTACGAATCCCGGACATGGCAAAGGCAGGTTTCGCCTTAAACATTTTTGGAGTTATTTTCGTTACCCTGGCTATCTACTTCCTGCTGCCTTTAGTTTGGGGTATTGACTTGACACATGTTCCGGAAATGTTTAAATAGTAAAATTCCGGATCTTTAAGGTGATTAAAACGGAAGAGGCGCTGTTCAATTAATAACAACGCCTCTTTCTTTTGAAGTCTTGGGTGGGGGCTTACTGCCGATTGAGGCGGGATAAGCACAATCTTCCACTTCCGGATCATTCAGCGGTTTTTCTGGGACGGCTCTGCACCACCATTACAAAAATCAAGTAAACTACTGGTAGAATTCCTGTCAAAAGTACAAGACCCTTCCAACCAGTATGGAGCCAAACCGGACCAAGCGCCGAACTGCCAAGCGCAACTCCAATGTAATACGCAACAAGATACAGGCTTGAAGCACTGCCTTTATGATGCGTCGCCTGTTCTGTTACCGATGCAGCTGTGAGAGAATGCGCGGTGAAAAAGCCAAGACAGGCAACACATAAACCAATAACAATGACAACCACAGAATTACTGAGTGTCAGAAAAAGTCCAACGGCAAGTGTCAGGATCCCGAATATACGAATCCGCCGCAATCCTAAATTCCCAGCAAGCCAGCCAGCTAACGGTGACCCGACTACTCCTAAACCATAGGCAAAAAACATATTGGACACTGCCTGCAATGACAGGGAAAATGGCTCCCCTTGCAAATGAAACGGCAAATATGTCCAAATCCCGGTAAAGGAAAATTGCAAAACGATACCTAATCCAAATACAAGTAGTAGCGAGGGGTTTTTCAAATGAAATAAAAATGCTTCAATATCCCGCGAAAATGACAGATTACTAGGTTCGAAAAATCGTGATTTCGGCAGCAACATAAATACAGCCAACAATATGACCAAACCTGCCACTGCCAAAAAGTAAAATGCCGTTTCCCAGGAATAATGATCCGTAATAAACCCGGTCAAAACCCTGCCCACCATACCACCTAGTGCATTACTGGATATATAAAGGGCTGTTGCAACCCCGACACTGCGCTTGTCGATTTCTTCATTTAAATACGCCAATGATGCTGCGGGAAGTCCAGCAAGTGCAAAGCCTTGCAGCAAACGCAGGAAAAGCAGAAGGATAAACGAGTGAGTTAGCGGAATTAAGAAAAAAGGAATTACGGATCCGATTAACGAAAACTTGATAAAAATCGTTCGCCCGCTTCGATCCGATAAAAATCCAAGAACAATCAGCCCAACGATAAGCCCAATGATTGTCAATGACAGAGAGAGACTCGATGTCGAAACGGATACCCCGAATGCATCAACAAAAACAGGCAAAAGCGGTTGAACAGCATACATGCTGGCAAAAACAAAAAAAGATGCCAGCGCGAGGCTTACTGTGATTTTCCAAAAATATGAATCCTTTATTGTATAGGTACGTTGCGGCATGATGTCACTTCCAATATTCAAAAACTTTTCCCGGTCTAATCCAGTACGTATTTGTCCCGCCCTGCCAAAGAACCGAATATAACCACAATTAACGTTAAACCAAGCAATGTAAGTAGTGGTACGTTCCATGAGTTTGTTATATCGTATAAGTACCCGATAAATATCGGACCAATTGCAGCTAAAAGATAGCCAAGTGATTGTGCCATGCCCGAGAGTTCTGCAGCCTGTTTAGCATTACGTGCCCGCATCCCCAAAAAGGCCAATGCCAATGGAAAAATACCGCCCAATGCGATTCCGATTAAAGTTGTGCTAATTACTATCATAGGGAACGAATGACTAATAAGCAAGCCAGTATATCCACTAAAGGAACTTAATCCCAAAAAGATCACAAGTCCCCATTGTGATTTTAATTTCCCTGCTATTAATGGTACTAGAAAACTAAACGGCAAGCCAATAATCTGGGTAAATGACAGCATCCAGCCCGCCACACCTATACTAACCCCTTTATCGTGCAGGATCTCCGGCAACCAGGAGATGGTCACGTAAAATAAGAAGGATTGAAAACCCATAAACAAAGCGACCTGCCAGGCTAAACGTGAATGCCACATACCATGAGCACTGGATCTTGCTTGGTGTACCTTATCCTGATCATTGGATCGATTGTTTTTACTTAGGTAAAGCCAAAGAACCATACCAGCAATAGCGGGAATTATCCAAATAATTAAAGCAACCTGCCAGCCTAACCCCAGACCCTTTGCAATAGGGATACTAATCCCTGATGCCATGGCTGCGAATGTTCCCATCACTGTAGAGTAGACACCAGTCATCAATTCAACTTTATTAGGAAACTTTTCTTTTAGTACACCGGGCAATAGAACGTTACTAATTGCAATTCCACAACCAACAAGTAATGTTCCGGCATACAAAAAGGTCACGCTTGTAACGACTCGAATAGCTATACCAAAAACCAGTAAAATTAGTCCGAATACCAACGCCCGTTCATTGGAAAACCTGTTCCCCAGCCGTGGTGCAACAGGCGACATCACCGCAAATGCAATAAGTGGCAAGCTTGTTAAAAGTCCAGCACTCCAATTTGCAAGACCAAGTTCATCCCGGATAATTCCAATAACCGGTCCTACCGAAGTAATTGCTGGTCGCAAATTAAATGCAACTAGCATAATACCTGCAATCAAGAGGATTCGGTAAGCACGTTTCTGATTATCTCCTGTCCTTATTTGTTGTTCGTCCACAAAGACTCTTCCTTTCTTTCCCCAAATTCATATTACATATCATAGCATAAACATGTTACATCATGTTATTTATTGGCTGTGAGAAGGTATACTTAATTTACATTGTCTCCTTAAGAAGTATCATTCCTTCAGGCAATACTTGGATTCTTCTTTTCACTATACTTAATGTATGGATTCAGGATTTAAAACGAATTGACAATTCTCCGCTTTATCGAGAAATTTTTTAGTTTGGCGATTTAAAACATGCTAGGTTATTGTCTAAAGGATCCTCGCATACAAATCATTTAACGTACCTTCATCGCCTGGACACTATAGTCAACCGTCTGCATTTCAAGTCTTTTCTGAACATAGGTTACAGCGGCCCTTGTTATTGGCAATTTTGTAAACTTAAAAACTCCTTTACACAATACATTAAAACATTTGAGATTTTACCTTTCTCACTATTAGAAATCTGTTCAGATAAAATTGTGATCATAGCCACATTTCATAAATAACCCTACAACAAAATTAGTTGTAGGGTTATTTTTATCAAATGTCATATTTTTGTATTGACTCATCCGGATTGACAGCACCATTAACTAAATCCACGCTCCTGCTCAATGTCTGTGATATCCGCCTGAAATGGTCGCAAACTATTCCGCCGTAATGAAATCACTTTTTATATCCCACCAGCACCTTCATCGCCCGGACACTATAGTCCATCGTCCGTATTTCCGGTTTTTTCCGAACATAGGTTACCGCTGCTCCCGGTATTGGTAATTTCGTGAACTGGGTCAAAAACTCTTTTGCACCATACTTTAAAATATTATCGAATGAAAACGTATTTTCTCTCACTTTTCTTTGCACACTATTCAGCAGCCAGTCATAAGCATCATTGCCTTCCAGTTGCTTGACAGAAAAGTGCTTTATGCTCAGCTCTCCACTGGCAACCTTGCTGCTGATCTGCTCCAGATAGTTTTTCATCACCTGTAGATCCACTTCCACGTCCTCAAGTTTGGCGGATTGCCTGGCATCATAATCGTGAAGCTTTTCAAGCGTGTCATATATCTGGGTCCGGCCCTGTGTCAGGTTAAACAGAAATTCCTCATCATCGAGCGTTGGCAAGCTGACAATATCTCTTACTGTCTTGATCGAAGCATTTACCTCATCCGTTAACGCAGTCGTTACCCGCTCAGCTCTTTTTAACCCATCCACCAAATCATGCTCCAAAAATTGCTCGTGGATATAGCCATTATCCGCACCCTCCAGCGACTGCAGGGCATTCTCCATTTCCGTCAAAATTTCCTGATAATCCGCAATAAATCCTTTCAGGAACAGCAGGAATGGCATATGTAGTTCTTGATAAAACGAACGAATCGCTCGGGCGCCTTTCCCTTTAAAGGCTTCATCAAGTGCTATAACCGCCTGCACGCTCTGCTCTAGATCCTTGACCTGTCCTTCTAGCGTATGTAGACTTGTTTTGGTAGCCTTTATCCCTGCACGCAAACTTTTTACGTCTAATACTTTGATAGATTAACACCCCCTCTAGGTCCTTTATTCTCGTGAAAATTTCATCAATTCTATTTATATTATATGGGAAATCACTACCATTTCGAAAGGGAAGAAAGTCTGAAATTGATAGAAAGGTTGCCAAAAAGGATAAATAATAGTTAAAAAATTTTGCATGCATAAAAAATTGTACGTGTTTCCTTCTTTCCGATCAAAATGAAAACATTGATATCATAATTGACGATATCCTTTTTCTTCTGATCTCATGTATGTTTTGGAATCGCTTCATCAACATATTGAATTGCCTCCAAGATCATCTTTCTTTGTTCAAATGTATAGTATGCCTGTTTTCATTTTTGCCTGTTGAATTTATCAGCAGAAATAGCAACGATTAAATAATCTCCGTACTTTTTTGCACGTCCTAATAAATTGATATGCCCTGTATGAAGAATATCAAATGTTCCATATGTTATAGCTTTTTTCATACCATGTAGCTTCCCTTGTTAAAATCCTGAACGTTAGGTTTCCGTTTAAAAAATTCAACATGAATTCTTAAAATTTACAAACTATTTACTCTTAGCTAATATTCGCTTAATACATGGGATTTATAATGAAATTAATCGAAAATAAACCTTATATTTTCGAAATTAGAAAGGAGAATGTCGATGACTATTAGAGGTATTGGACACAGAGGTTATCCAGCTAAATATCCAGAAAATACAATGTCTTCTTTTCAAGCTGCTATTGAATTAGGTTTTACCCATATCGAATTGGATGTACATCTTAGTAAAGATGGCGTTCCAGTCGTGATGCATGATTATAAAATTGATCGAATGACAGATGGAAATGGAGAAATTCGTGATTATACTGTTTCGGAACTTCAACAATTCACAGTAGATGAAACAGAAAAAATTCCTACATTAGAAGAAGTTCTTCGATTAGCTAAAAATCAAGTTATTGTTTCGATAGAAATGAAAAATACCAAATTATATGATTCCGTTGAAAATAAGGTTTTCGAAGTAATTCAAAAAGTAGATATGATCGACCAAGTTTATGTTATTTCATTTGATCATAAATCGCTTGCTAAACTGCGTGAACTTTCAAGTGAAATTAAAATAGGGCCACTTGTTAATAAACTTAGACGCTCCCATTTTCGGCTTATTGAAAAATTAGATGCGAGTTATATCGCTGTGAAACATGATGGTTTAAAAGAAAAATATGTCAAACATTGTGATGGATTAGGAATTCAAGTTGTTGCATGGACAGTGAATAGCGTGGAACAAATGCAACGCTTTAAGGACTATCCCTCAGTTTTGGTAACAACAGATGAATTAGAAAAATATAAAGCCTATCATTATCCAGATTCTTCTGCAAAATCACAAAAAGTAATTGTTTAATCTCTTAATATGCCTCGAACAAAAGAAGGATAAAATATTTATGCTCTTATGAGCATTTTTATTTTTGTGATGCTAAAAAAATAGTAGGAGGATTCTTCCTGTGAACTATAGTGGTATTATTACATGTTTTATCGCGGCAATTATTTTAACACCATTCGTAAAAAAACTAGCGATTTTAATTGGTGCAGTTGACAAACCAAATCATCGAAAAGTACATCAAAAAATGATGCCACGTCTTGGTGGTCTTGCTATTTATATTAGCTTTTTAATTGGTTTTCTACTTTTTCTCCCTCAAACAGTTAACTATTGGTCAGTTGTAATTGGGGCGACGATTATCATGCTTGTCGGGATCTTGGATGATGTCATGCAGCTATCTGCCAAGTTAAAATTTGGAGGGCAACTAATAGCAGCTATGGTTCCTGTTTTTGGTGGATACACCATCGAATTTATTACAGTGCCGTTTGGAGATCGAATCGAGTTTGGGGCTGCAGCCATACCGCTTACGATTATTTGGATTGTTGCAATTACCAATGCAATTAACCTAATTGACGGTTTGGACGGGCTAGCAGCAGGAGTGTCTTCGATAGCTTTATTAACGATTTCCGTACTTGCTATTTCTATGGGAAATTATCCAATTGCATTAATTTCTCTTATGCTGTTAGGAAGTACACTTGGGTTTTTAGTGTATAATTTTCATCCTGCAAAGATATTTATGGGAGATACAGGATCTTTGTTTCTTGGTTATATGATAAGTGTAATTGCAGTAATGGGTTTATTCAAAAACGTTGCGCTGTTCTCCCTAATGGTTCCGATTATTATTTTGGCTATTCCGATTTTAGATACATTGTTTGCGATTATTCGTAGAATTGTGCATAAGAAGCCATTAGCTTCCCCTGATAAGTTTCACTTACATCATTGTATTATCCGTATGGGCTACAGTCATAGTCAGACGGTAATCATGATCTATGCTTTAAGTGGATTATTTAGTTTAGCGGCCGTTATATTAACCCGTTCAGCAATGTGGGGTACGACAATTACATTACTTACTGTCTTGATTGTAATCGAGTTAATTGTAGAAGTAACTGGTATTGTCAGTGAAAGGTATCGCCCAATATTAAATTGGATTGAAACCAGTAAAGAAAAAACGAAGTAACTTAGTAATTTTCTCAAATACATAAGTACTTCGGAAATATAATATAGGTTATGGTGATGAATGTGAATCATTTGCGAAAGAGAACATTGGAGGAAATACAGCTAGCAAGAGCTTTTGCAATTTTGGCAGTACTGACCGTTCATGCTTCATCGAGTGGAGTAACAAACATTGAACCAGACTCTTTCCTTTTTCCAGTTTATAATTTCTTGAATATAGCTGGAAAATTAGGTACGCCAACATTTATCATGTTAAGCAGTTTTGTATTATTTTATAATTACTATCCTAGAGAAACAAATTGGGGATTAATAAAGCGATTTTATGTCAAGCGGCTAAAGTTCATTTTAATTCCCTATTTTATATTTTCTTTACTCTATTTTGTTATAAAAATGGCAGTCTATTATGATTATCCGAGTATTTCTTTTGCAATAAACCGATTTTTAACTTTATTGGCATTAGGAAAAGCACATACTCATTTATACTTCGTCTTTATTAGTGTGCAATTCTACGTGCTATTTCCTTTATTGCTGATAGCTTTTAAGAAATTGGGATTTTTAAGAAAACATGCCATATGGATTGGCTTGCTGTTGCAATGGGCATGGGTAGTTTTAAATAATAATTACTTTCATATCCCTTGGAAGGGATCTGTTTCCTTATCCTATATATCCTTTTATTTTATGGGGGCATTTCTTGGAATCTACTATAACGATTTAAAAGCGAAATGGAAGCAGCCACTTTTTAGAGAGCGAATCATTATTCCATTGAGCCTAGGTTACGGGGTATTAGTATTTCTATATACAGGTTATATGTATTTAACAAGAATTGGTGTTTTCACAACCATTGCTAATTATCTACCTGGTTTTGTTACTAGTTATATTGGTGAATTCACTTGGGCAACACATGCCCTATTTGCAGGGGTTTTCCTATTTTATTTAGCTCACTTAGCAAATCAAACGTTTCAGTCAAGAACCAAATTTGTGTTTATGGAAATTGGGGCAACATCCTTTGGAATATATTTAATTCACCCCTTGTTTTTAATGGTGTTCAGGCAAGTTGTTAGCCCAGGATCACCAATCGTTTATCACAGCTGGCAAGTGGTAACATTTATTCTGGTTGGTATACTCAGTTGGTTAGCTGTACGTTTCTCATACCGGTTTATCCCTTATTATTGGGTACTTTTTGGAAAAATGGATCAGCCAAAATTCGAAAAAAATCCTAGACAGGGGGAAAGTAATGGTCATGGATATAAAAAATATTCCTAAAACGATTATTATTGTTCCAGCTTATAATAAGAAACTAGTACTGCAGCAACTTAGAATGATTCATAACCTAATTGTAAATCTAGCATTTATTACCGTGATTATTTCGTTTATTTCTCGAAAAAAAGAAGCTATCGCAATCGCTTCTATTCTTATCATGTATATAGGATTAGCTAATTTATTCTTAACCACTCCACGATACGGATTTTTTATTATACCAATCATGTGTATATTAAATGGATATGCTATCGTAACGATAATTACGAAAATTAAAACGCTTTCCGTGGATCGAAAAATAAGAAATGCGAACAAGGCTGCTTAACAGCTTTGTTCGCATTTTTCTTGTACAACTTCCCGTATTTATTATTTAGCCAAGCTGCTTAGTGATGGTAACTTTACATCTGAATCTCTATCTACCAATCTACTTGCAATCGTGGTCAATTCACACATTGCTGTAAGGACGTTTTTGTCTTTGCCCAAAGAAGGCAGCTAATGCGAGTTCAGGTGTATTTCTTGCCTCTCGTTGATACGTGCGGACTTTCTTTCTCAATTCCATCCTTTTAAATTCTTTATTGTGGAGAGCGTGGTTTGTTTGATGATACAACTGCTGGCTATCCCAGTTATCTTCTTCCACATGTCCGACTACAGGTTGATCACAAAGCGACGCAAAAGCGTCTATTTTTGGATCATACGAAATAGCTACAAATGGTGTATAATTGATTGCCGAAAATATAAGGGAATGCAGACGCATGCCAATGAGTAGATTGGATTCCCCAATAAGGGCAATTTTTGCTTGTAAGGAAGCATTAGCTGGTGAAATATAACTATGCTCCGTCATTAATTCAGCTGTTTCCTGCGATTTACGTTCATCCTTTTCTCCATGCATAGGTACGAATACAACTGCATACCCATCTTGAACGAGTTGATCTAAGGTGGATGCTATTTTTTGCGTGAAGGGCTTGTTTGTTGGCCAATCCCTGACACTTACCGTTATGAATTTTTGAGTGAATTTATGAGCTGGCTCCCATTGATGGTCATAGGAGCTGGAATCTAAACCTAATACAGGATCGGGAACAATAGTAGATGCATGCTTGACACCTATTTTCGTGAGTAAATGTTGTGAAGCTTCGTCACGCACCGTGATTTGCTCTACATTATTTAACGTATATTTGACTAACCATTTGCTTAAAATTCCGTTAATTGGCCCCATACCTTGTGCATAAATAAAAACAGGTTTCTGCAACCATTTTGCCAATTTGATGATGCCTGTATAATAGGGGATAGTTAACATCCCTGTTTTGTCCTGCAAAAGACTGCCTCCACCACTTATTAATCCATCCGATTCTCGTAATGCTTGACTTATTTCGGTGATCTTTCGTCGGTTTACAGCATTCACTTGATAGGTTCTTTTGGTTTCTTCAGGGTTATTGGATAAAATAGTAATTTTAATCGTAGGCTCAACCATTCGTAGTTGTTCAATTATCGAAAATAAAATAGCTTCATCGCCAACATTACCAAATCCGTAATAACCGGAAACTACAATATGCATTAAACCCACTCCCTTCGAATGCGTTTTGTGATAAAGGGTACACATTTTCGGTAAATCAAGATAAGCAACAGACCTAAGATATATCCTAAAACAATGCTATAAGCTGTTCGCAGTAAAGAAATGTGCAATGGAATATGAAGGTGGGTAAAAGTATTCATTATTGACAAAAATCCAATGCTTCCCGGAATAATCAGGAATTTGCCAAGTAGTCTATTCCTGCCGATCACATAGATTGCTAATAAATAGAATGGAAAACCGATGAGAAACTCTTTTGTTCTTGGACGTACATATAGCCACCCCTCTAATGTGCTTCGTATCATCAGCTCAATGTCACTAACAGTAGCACCATTTCCTGTTCTGGTAATATAATAGATACCTATTGCACCAATGATAAAGATGACTGCAAGGTGCCAATACTTCACTGGAACGTGTAATAGTTTTAACATTTCTCTCCAGAATAAAAATACACCAACAAACAAGATAGGGATAAGGTATACTAATTTCACCCCTCTAAACACTTCAAATCCGGTTATAAAAGCATTTCCATTTAATAGGCCGATGACAATGATTATTCCTGTAAAGGTGATTCCTAGTGCCTTTAAATAGTGCAAAGTAATACGACCAAGCTGCTTTTCTCCTATATTTATTGTAGATAATACAGCATAAATTGGTGCTATAATCGCAATAATTAATGCAAAGCCCTGGATAAGGAATAATCTTCCTGTAAGAAAATAGCCTATCACTAAAAGCGTCATGAACACTACAGAAGCAATCATCCATTTTCGGTTATTTATTACAGATGAGACCAACCCCGTAAACAGAATGCCGGTGATGAACAAAATTGCTAGCATCCATGTTGGTGTGTTGATTTCTGAAAATGGCTTCGGTGTTCCCTGCTGGAAGTTACTTGCTAATTTATCATGTACGCCTTCAATAAACGCATTTGCATTCTCTAAGCTTTCAACAGGATCTCCGGCTTGAATATGAAAGAAGATAGACCGTATATTACGTTCTTTAACAGCTCGTGCAGCCTGATCAATATTTTCTGATAACGTCTTGTTATTTAAGTCCATACTATGCAATCGAATCGTATTGTAATCTGTATTACGCGCCACTGTTTGCAGTCCTTTTTGGTGGCTAAATTCGATGGAATAAAAATGATAACCTACATTAGTTAATTGGTTTGTCCATTTTTCTACTGCCTCCATATTCGGATAACCAATCACATCCTCACCGTAGAATAATAAATTCGTAGTATTTGTATCTTTTAATTCAATAAGTTGATCTACATTCTTTTGGTTCCAGAATTGATTTGTATTTTCTGCTCGAAACATATAATGAAGACCTTGCGCTTTGACTTTTTTAAGCGTCTCTTCGTTGTAAGCAATATTTTGAGATAGGAGCTCCGTTTCTTTTTCAATAAAATAAAATGCTTGACCATTAATGGTAATGGAAGAAGGCTGTAACTTTTCGTTAATCAGTTTATTAAAATAAGCATCCTTTGGTTGAGTAATGTAGTATCCCTTTTCTTCGGTGTCTATTGTTTCCTCTTGACCGCTAAATCGTAAGGCATTATTTAATTCCTGTTCATTATAAATTGTTATCATGTCTTGATCCTCCATCCAATTTAAAGATAGAGGGCTGATGCTAACGGTATTTAAACCAGACTTTTTTAAAGAAGAGAGAATGGCTTCTGTATCTACATCTTCGTGATCTGTTGCCAACTGGTCAATTTCTTGATATGGAACAGCAATCTCGTACGTATTATTTTCAGTTTCAGTATTCCAACGCTCAACAATTCCCGGTATTGTACTTGCGAGTAAGATGATTAAAGTAATCCAAAGCCATTTCTGTTTGCTCATTGATCTTCTCTTCCTTTCTGGGAGAAATAAGGAATATTCTTTAAGATGTCCGTTTTATTCACCACATTAAAGAGGTATAGTTGTAAAACATAGACGGCAATGCCAATTACAATAGCTCCAACTAAATAGAGAAGGGCTTGGCTCCGTGCCCAATCTGTTATGGAGACATATAATGTTGGTATGCCAATAATGGCTCCCATGGATATGGAAGCGGCCATAATTTTAGCTATCCGTGTTTTCTTGATTGAAAATGGATAATGCTTAAAGATATACCAGGTATTTATAATGAACAGAAGAATATATACCAATAACGTGGATAAAGCCGCTCCGCGTAGCCCAAAGAATTGTATGAAACAAATATTGAGTATAGCCTTCATTAAAATACCAAAGACAATAATTATGGCTGCCTGCTTAGCTAAGTTCATACCTTGGAGAATCCCAGTACTTAAAATCGTTAATGAAGTAAATACAGAACTGAATCCAAGTATAGCTAGCACCCAGCTTCCTGCTAAATCGGTAAATAAGGCTAAATTGATCGGTAAAGTTAACCCTAGTAATCCCATTGCTGCAGGCCATGAAAGTAAGTGGGTGATTCGATATGTCTTTTTTGTGATATACCGGACTTGATCTACATCTCCTTCCGCTAGTTTCGTTGTTATTAATGGTATAAGCGGTAAAACAATCGATGTAGAGAACACGGTGGCAATTTGCACAATCGAAAGGCCGCGTCCATAGATACCATAAAGATAATTAATGCTTGTTTCAGATTCGCCGATATTCCGTAGACCATATGGAATGGTAAAAGAATCGATAAAATTAATCAGCGCCATGGTAATTGTTCCAAATGCGATTGGTATCGATAGCTTTAATATTCGCTTACTCCAAGACGAAAATTGCTTAAACGTATATTTTCTAGCCAATGTCTGCTTAAAGGAAGCGCGCACGTATTTCACTCTTAAATAGATTAACGACACAAATGCCCCTACAACCGAACCAATCATGATTCCGCCGGCTATCGTGGCATCAGAAAAGTCCTGTTGGGCAAAGTAATAAGCAATAACTAAAATTAATCCCACACGAATAAACTGTTCAATTACTTGCGAGATAGCAGTTGGTTTCATATCTTCAAAACCCTGAAAGTAACCTCGGTAAACAGCCATGTATGGTGCAACCAATAATGTGGCTGTTACTGCGATTAAAGCAAGTCTTGTCGACTGTCCCCCTAAAGCAGATGCTAGAGGAGAAGAAAAGCTAAATATCAGTAGAAAACTGGAGATACCGAACAACAAAGCAAGAATACTGGCTGTTATGTAAATTTCTTTTACGTAAGCTAATTCACCCTTCGCACGAGCATCGGCAATTAGTTTTGAAATAGCAATAGGGATCCCTGCAACAGACAACGTAAGAGCCACCATATAAACGGGATACACAAGACTAAAAATTCCTAAGACATGATCACCAGCAATATTTTGAAGAGGGATTCGGAAGATGCTTCCCAATATTTTAGATACTAATGTGGCGATCGTTAATAGTAACGTACTTTTGACAAAAGCGGAACGGCTCATGAAGCTTTCTCCTTTGTCTTCTGCTTTACGATATGGAGAGCAAATTGCGGAAGTGCAAGCATTCTTCTCCATCTGGCTGGTTGTTTCAATAAACGGTAGAACCATTCCAAATTCAGCTTTTGAAAAATAACAGGTGCTCGTTGAACTGTCCCTGCAATAACGTCGAAAGAACCACCAACTCCCATGAATAATCCATGATTGAATCTAGATAGATTGCTAGCTATCCAATTCTCTTGCCTAGGACATCCAAGTGCAACAAAGGTTATATCAGGCTGTAACTGAACGATTGAATTTGTAATATCGTTTGAGTCCAAGTTGAAATAACCATTTTGAGACCCGACAATGTTGATATGTGGATACTGATTTTGAATGTTGGCAACGGTTTTTTGTAACGTTTCTTCTTGAGCACCAAGTAAAAAAATACGATATTGATTTTTGTCTGCGATTTTCAATAAATTGATCATTGTATCATAGCCTGTAACTCGTTCGGGTAAAGGTTGATTTAACATTTTAGCAGCCTTTACAATTCCTATTCCATCAGCGACGATATACGTAGCGTGTCTCAAATGCTGCATGAAGTGTGAATCTTCATGTGCCTTCATGACAACTTCGGGATTTGCTGTTACAACAAAAGTCTTCTCTTTTTGCTGAATCCGTTTGTTTAGTAAAGCTACAAAAGAATGTTGATCTGTATTTAGGAAAGGAACATTCATTATTGTTATGCGTTTCATAGTTTTTCAGGCTCCTTTGAAGTTAATAGATGGGTGTTAATAAAATAATTGGAATGAAGAAAAACTTGTTTATTTTTTCATGGTTTTATAAAGGTTTTCCCTTTAACTATATAACGCCACTAATTTTATTTCTCGTTGCGGACACATCAATAGTAGTACATTTAAGAGGTAATTTCAGTATTATTTACAGATATTTTACATTATTTACTGAATCTTAACAGTATGATTAGCACCCAAAACTAGGGTTTTAAAATTTGAAAGGTCAATTTCAGATTATATAAGTGCGATTTTTTGTTTTACAAATAAAAGTTCTTTTTCCTTTTCATCGCCCTCATATATGGTATACTGTAGGTAGAAATATGCATATACTTATAAAGACCACAGCTGCAACTGTGGTCTCAAGATAAGCGGTCCCCCCAGGGGTTCGGCTATCCAGGAATAGGCCTCTCCCAACAACTTTTTTTGCGGGTTAATAGGGAGGTCTATTTTTTATTGATCATTCTTAACACGAGTGTGAGCAATGCAATCAGGAATGTGCCAAACGTAAGCATGACCATCAATACCTCGTAAATGCTCAATGGCATCACCACCTTTTATAAAGGGCTAGCCGACCAATCCCTAAAAGAACGTTATCTAATACATAGTATAGCACAGTTTTAGGTAAAATAACCATAAAAATAGAACATTTGTTTGTATAAAACAATCGCTGTACATGTTTTTGCTAAGTCCTTTGGATCATGCATTTAGACTCGTGACGCGAAAAAACGATGCTTTTTTCATTTTGTTTGTAGTGCGCTATACCATCAACTACAAGCTAGGATGCTTGTATAGTTTATAATATGCAGAAAGTTACGTAAGCTAGCATTGCATTTGCGGGGGTTGGTATGGAAATATGTTGAAACAACAGGAGAAGTGTGCATTAACTATCCTATACACATTACTTATGATGGTTTATAAAAATTCGCCATAAATATTATTATATTTTACAATAATTTAAATTTGCAGAAATGATTGATTACAACAGACTAAAATGATTAAATTAACTATAAAGCAATTAATTTTTACACTTTATTGACAACGCTTACAAAAAAGGGAGAGGATAGAATCATGCCACAGCGCGAACAGTTACAAAAAACGTTAAAGCCGCATTGGGTTTGGGCCATTGCCTTTGGATCTGCGATTGGGTGGGGGGCCTTTGTTTTACCTGTTGATTGGATGTCAATGGCCGGTCCGTTAGGTGTCATTATTGGGTTCCTGATTGGAGCAGTGCTCATGATCATCATCGGCGTAAGTTATGGTTTCCTTGTTGAAAAGTTGCCCGTATCTGGAGGTGAATTTGCATATGCCTATTACGGATTAGGCAGATACCATGCATTTTTCTGTGGTTGGTTTTTAACTCTTGGCTACATGTCCATTGTGGCATTAAATGCTTCTGCCTTGGCACTTCTCGGCAAATTTGTTTTGCCCTCTATTATCGAGCAAGGATATATGTATGATATTGCCGGATGGCACGTATATGCTGGGGAGGTTGTTATTGCTTGTCTTGCACTAGTTATTTTTGCCATCCTAAACATTCGCGGTGCAAGTCTATCAGGCTTTGCCCAATTTGTTTTTTGCCTAGCTTTACTTGGTGGCCTGATTTTACTAACTATTGCGATGATAATTCACCCTGCTAGTTCATTTTCGAATTTACAGCCATTATTTAAACCAGAAATAGGTGCCATTTCTTCCATTATTGCAATCGTTGCTATCGCTCCGTGGGCATATGTCGGCTTTGACAATATCCCGCAGGCAGCAGAAGAATTCAATTTTTCACCTAAAAAGTCGTTCAAAATCATCGTTATTTCACTACTCTGTGCAGGTTTTGCCTATACATTATCCATTATCGCCACAGGAGTTGGGCAATCTTGGATGGGTGCCGTTGAGGCCGGAAGTGTATGGGGTACTGGGGATATTGTTAGGAACGCCTATGGTGGATTAGGAATTATTTTACTTTCCTTCGCCCTGATGATGGGGGTTTTCACAGGATTAAATGGCTTTTATTTATCGACCAGCAGGTTATTATTTGCTATGGGCAGAGCGAAAATATTACCCGCTGCATTTGGGAAATTACATCCAAAATACAAGACGCCGCATATTGGAATTCTTTTTACGATGGTGTTGACCGGCATTGCACCATTTTTCGGTCGTGAGGCATTGCTTTGGGTCGTTGATATGTCAGCACTAGGCGTAACAATCGCATATTTTTACGCGTGTTATGTAGCATTCCGGCTCTTTAAATGGTCTGATCAGGAGGTTGCAAATGATCGTTCATTTTCTGTCGTATCCCCGTGGAGAAAATTTCTTTCCCTGTTAGGAGTAATTAGCAGTGTGGCATTTTTCCTTTTACTTGTTGTGCCAGGGTCACCTGGATTTTTAGGGAAGCCTTCGTGGATCGCCTTATTTATCTGGGTCGCTATTGGCGCGATCTTCTTCCTCACCCGTTTTAAAAGCTACCGTGCCATTCCAAAAGATGAAATGGATCATTTTATTTTAGGTGATTATGTAGATAAGAAAACTCCGAATACCTTTACTGTTGTGGCGGATATGAAAGAAGCGGATTAAGGGAAAGGTTAGGACTAGCGCCTGCTTTAGAATAAGCAGGTGCTCGTTTTTTGCTGGAGGCGGGGCTTTTCTCCCATTGATGCGCTCGCTCCCTGAATAATGTTTCCGCTCTTCGGTTGATGATTTCACTTTCGGGCTATGCTTCCGCTCCCTGGTTTTATACAACCATTCTTTACAGGAAGTCCGGTTAATGATTCCATACACAAAAAACCCTTCACCAGCCTCAGCCAGTGAAGGGTGTTCCATTCTATTATTTTTTCCACTCATTATAATCCAAGTGCTTGTATTTATCTAACAAGCGGGTTGGCATGTGCAAAGCATCTTTGCGGAATGGTGGTGCCAGCTGGGTTCCGTCCACATAGATGTTTAGTACGGCCGGTTTCCGCTGTTCCAATACTTCCTTCACCGCCGGACCAATGTCTTCTGGTTTATCAATCGTATATCCAATTGCCCCCATGGACTTTGCTACTTCTGCAAAGTCTGGACCCTCAATATTAGAACCAAC
>BMJD01000057.1 GCA_014642895.1 Lentibacillus populi | reverse complement strand
ACAGTGAAGACCTTTCCGATAAGAAGGGAATCCTTAAGAAACATACTAACAGGATCAACGACTATGATAAAGCTTTTTTCAATTTAGTCGATTCCATAATTGTTAATGAAGACCAAAAAGGGGAAATCGTTGAAGCGATGCTAGAAAAAACAAAGAAATTTAAGAGTCACAATCAGAATTTGCTAGAAGACGTCGATCAGCAAATCAATAAAACCGTGACCAATTTGAACGAACAAGTGGAGGATATGAAGACACAGCTGCTGACGATAAAGTATAGGGACAATATTTGATTTTATATATATTCATTGGTATTAACTGACTGTAAGGTTGATGATGGAACAATAACAAAAGATGCTTGGTAAAAATGCTATTAGTTTTCCCATCGCCTATCCCACCACCCAAAATAAAAATTTTCACAAAACCTCTTGCCTGACTACATATTATTTGATACAGTGGAGATAATTAAATACTTTTCTTATTTCAAATTTTTTTGATTTAAGGATAGAGGCGCAAAAACCATTAGTACGCAATGCGAGGATCATGGGAAATCCAATGACTGTTGTGGAAAGGGGAATTTGCCGAAGCAGACAGGGTCTCATGCCCTGGAAGCTGGTTCTGCTATTGAATAAATACAGGACTGTCATATAGGTTAACTATATGGAGGGCTATCTTACGCAGAAATTTTAAATGTAACTACATTCTGCAGCAGCGAAGCCTTCGTTGCTGTTTTTTGCGTTTATGTCCGATTGCCCTGATCACCTCTATCATTTAAAAACATGACAAAGGGTGTGACGTAATGGATTTCGGTCAAGTATTAACAGCAATGGTAACATCATTTGAAGCGAATGGTGAGGTTGATTTGGAAGCAACAAGTATGTTAGTCGAGCATTTAATTGCCAATGGATCTGATGGATTAGTTGTCGCTGGAACAACTGGAGAATCGCCAACTTTGACAAAAGAGGAAAAGCTAAACCTCTTTACATGTGTGGTTAAAGCTGCTGGTGGCAGGGTTCCTGTTATAGCTGGAACCGGGTCAAACAACACATACGAATCGATCGCCTTAACCAAGGAAGCGGAAAAGGTCGGTGTCGATGGAATCATGCTTGTTGCGCCATATTATAATAAACCATCACAGGAAGGATTAGTCCAGCATTTTCAGGCGATTGCTCAAGAAACGACATTACCAATTATGCTGTACAATATTCCTGGACGCAGCGTTGTAAATATGTCAGTGGAAACTGTTGTAACGCTATCCAAGATTGATAATATTGTTGCGATCAAAGATGCAAGTGGTAATTTAAATGAAAGTGCAGCAATCATTCGCGAAACAGCGGATGATTTTAGCTTATATAGTGGTGACGATGGCATGACGTTACCAATTTTAGCTATTGGTGGAAAAGGGGTTGTTTCCGTTGCCTCACATATTATCGGGAATGAAATGCAGGAAATGGTCTATTATTATAGGCAGGGTTATGTCCAAAAATCCGCGGCCATGCACCGTGAACTTTTACCAATTATGAATGCCCTGTTCAGGGCACCGAGTCCGTCCCCTGTGAAAGCAGCTTTGAATTTGGCAGGTATACCGGTCGGTGGTGTTCGCTTGCCAATGGTACCGTTGAATGAGCAGGAAATGTACGAACTGCAGCAAGTTCTTCCGGTAAACGAAAGGAAAGCGATCGTATAAGCTGAAAATTTGTTAACCCTCGATTGGATTGCCAAGCGGGGGTTTTTGCTTAAAGCTGCCAATTGAAATTAAGTACCCTAGCAGACGGAAGTGTTGTTGGGGTTAGAAAAATAACGGTATCATTCTACTACAAACAACGGCAAAGCATGATAATATAAAGAGGAGCATACTTTTTTCTCTCTTTTCAATTCACATTTGGATTATAAAGAAAGGATGGGATCGAATGAAACACGCAGGCATTATCGGGGGATTAGGACCAGAATCGACAGTCGATTACTATCAATCATTTATAAAAAAATACCAGGAAAAGGTGAACAGCAAGCAAAAGCTTCCGGAGTTATTCATTAATAGTATTAATATGTATAACATTTTTCGCTTTATTTCAGAAGGGAAACTGGATGCCCTAGTTAATTATGTAGGAGAAGCCGCACAAAAACTGGAATCCATCGGCGCCGATTTCATTATCATTTCCGCAAACACGCCGCACATTGTGTTTGATCAGGTCCGGGAAAAAGTCGGTGTGCCCATGATCAGCATTGTTGAAGCTACATATGAAAAAGCAGAAGAACTAGGATTAAAACGATTGGGACTCTTAGGCACAAAATTCACCATGGAGAATGACTTTTTCAAGAAGCCTTTTATAACCGGAAAAAAGGATATTTTTGTACCGGATGAAGACGTACAGCAATACTTGCACCAAAAAATTGTGGATGAATTGGAAAACGGAATTGTTGATCCGCAAACGAAACAAGATTTTCTGAAGATTGTCCATGACATGGCCGAGAAAGAAAATCTGGATGGTCTTATTTTGGGATGTACAGAATTGCCGATGATTATAAACGAGGATGATACAGATTTGGCATTGTTGAATACGACTGAGATCCATGTTGATAAAATGATTGAGCAGCTTTTTTAAGTTGCTGAGTTATGAAAGGAAGAGGATCGATTGTTTGTTTCCACCTTTTTTTATTTTATCATTGCCCGTACGGATCCATAATCAGCATTCAGATAACTGCAAGGTGGATCTTGCTATCGATCCAGCAATGCACCTATCGCTCCAACATACGCACCTTTTTCTAAAAATATTGGGTTAAAATCCAGTATATCCTGGAAACTGGCTATGAGCTCTTTTAATGGTTGGTTACCATCCAATGTGCTACCGGTAAAGACAATATTTTTCAGCTGATGCGCAGCGGCAGTTTGTGTGGCAAGCAGTACCAATGTTTCGCCAATCATTCTAACTAAACTCGCTATATGATCGGCCGTGGCAGCGTCTTTATTCAAGTTTGCCTTACCAAAGTTACTTGCAGTTAGACTTCCTAGCAAGGGGGAAGGGCTTGGGGCATAGATGTCCCGAATTAACAAATCACTTTGGTGACTGTTTCCCTGTCCAGCCAGTTCATTTAATTCGTTAAAGTTTTCTTTTCCGGATATTAGTTTGCCTAACCCTATGAACGTACCACCACCGATCCCGGTCCCTAACAAGCGCTCATAGAAATCTGGCGTTACATAAAAAATGGAGGTTCCAGTTCCGATATGTACCTGAATGAACTGGTCAGGGGTGCTCTGTTTTTCCGTCTTTAATACATAACGGGTACCTGTAACCGTTGCCTGAAATTCATCAACCAATTTAATTTTCTGTTCTACAAGTGATTGTATTAATGCACTTTTCCCACCGGTCAATTTTAGGATGGCATCCGGGGATAGTATCTGCAGCCAATTTATACAGGCGAAAATTTCCTCGACTGGATATGTTTTTGTATGTAGTTTTCCTTTTTCCTCGTAACTAATTTTAACAAGTGATCCACCAGCATCGACTCCAATTGCATTCAATGGGATTCCCCCTTTCGTTAGGTAAGTTGTAAATATTATACCATATTGATCGTGTTACCCCAGTTGAAGAAAGCTGTTACTGATAAACCTAAAAATGGAGCCGTAAATAATCTAGAGGATATCGCTGAGGTTATTTTAGTGAATATACCGCAGAAGAGGAAGAGGAAATTGCCCGTTTTATTGAGGATTAAGAAGAACTTACCCTATTAAAAAAGGGAAGCTTACAAAAGCGCAGGAAGTCCATCCTCCTGCGCTTCAACCCTATGAGGATATCCATGATCCGCCATTAATATGAATAGCCTGTCCTGTCATATAAGAAGATTCATCCGCTGCCAGCATGACGTATGCCCAGGCGTGTTCAGATGGCTGACCAGGTCTCCCCATCAAACTATCTTGTCCAAAATTCTCGACCCCGTCCTCATCGAAGGAAGATGGAATCAATGGTGTCCATACCGGCCCGGGAGCGACAGTATTTGCGCGAATCCCTTTTTTGGCTAGGCTTTGTGCAATACTACGGGTAAACGCGGTAATGGCCCCTTTAGTCGCGGAATAATCCATGAAAATCGGGTTTCCACGATAAGCATTAATGGAGGAAGTGCTAATAATTGCATCCCCAGCTTTCATATGGCGGACGGCTGCTTTTGTCGTATAAAATTGTGAAAAGAAATTTACCCGGAAAACCTCTTCAAACTGCTCAGATGAAATATCAAGTAAATCCTCCCGTACATATTGAATCGCCGCATTGTTCACTAAAATGTTTAGCTTGCCAAATGCTTCTACTGTTTTTTCTACCAGTTTGCTACAATGGGCTTCCTCTTTAATATCACCAGGCAGCAGCAAGCATTGTACACCTTCCGCTTCTACCATTCTCTTTGTTTCTTCCGCATCTTCATGTTCATCCAGATAGGATATCGCTACATTTGCGCCTTCCTTGGCATATAAAATAGATACCGCACGGCCGATTCCGCTATCGCCGCCGGTAATTAATGCACTTTTTCCTTTGAGTTTCCCTGTACCCTGATAATCAGTCGGTTGTGCAGGTAGGGGCTCCATTTTCGCCTCAATACCAGGTTGTTTCAATTGTCTTTGCCTAGGAGTACTTCCCTTTTGCATTTCTCTTGGATCCATAAATGAAACTGCCTCCTTGATAGTTTTCGCTTAATTTAGACTCATTATAAGCATTACCGTTTTCAAGCATAAGAAAACATCATTTGCCAGTAGTGGAAAATTACTGGAGGGGTGGATTCAACCAAACAATGAAGTTGTTTTATTCAATACGTCGCATGCCATGAAGTGTTTGCCATGGAGGCGTAATCATACTCCAATTAGAGAGACCTATCGGAATTTTGTTCATGATATGGTAAAAGTTTAAGCGGTTGTCCCATACGTTACTGGAATAACGAATTTTCCGCAGAAAGGGATAAAAACGGTGTATGTTCTTCCATGAAACGAATGAACAATGACCAAAGTCAAACCAATATAGCGCTGCTTAATATCTATCGTTTTTTAAAGATCCTTCAGTTCAAAAGAGATCAAGTTACCAATCTGTACAAAAGTTCAAACAACTGCCTGATTTTCTTCAAGTATGGCCGGAACACGGATCTGGGATTGCTTGCGGTAAAGCGTTAGGTGCAGTCCCAATGTCCACCGTAAGCTATGAAAAGTTTAACATTATAAACTTTTACGGAAGCAAGAGAACCGTCCCCGTGGTTCCCCCTACCAAATGAATACGCTTCATTAAACCGTTTACAATAAAAAGTAATTATGTTAGTATACTTGTATACAAGTATACAGGGTTTAAAGAGGAGGTATTTGTCTTGAAAAATCACTATCCTGAAAAAAGGTTAACTACACGCTCAATTGGTGAACGGGTTGTTGCGGAACTAAGGATGCGAATTATCTCCAAAGATATCGCGGAAGGGACCATTTTATCAGAAAATCAAGTGGCTAAAGAATATCAGGTAAGCAGGTCACCAATCCGTGAAGCGTTTAAGGTATTAGAGAAAGAAGGTTTAATCAGGCTCCAACGAATGGGTGCTGTAGTAGTTGGTATTTCCGAACAAGACATTGATGAAATATACGATATAAGGTTGATGATAGAGTCATTTGTATTTGAACGGGTATTAACAAGAGATAATGAGAAACTAATCAATGAGTTAAACCAAATTATTGAGATGATGAAAGTTGCTATTCGCTATAAAGATGCAGATGAATTTTCGTTCAAAGATGTGGAATTTCATGAAACGATCGTCAAATCCATCCATCACAATTACATTTTGATGCTTTGGTCCAATTTAAGGCCAGTGATGGAATGTTTAATTTTATTATCTATGAGACACAGACTTAGTGAAAATGATAAGGATTTCAATCGGGTCATTCGAAACCATGAATTGATGGTTGAATCCATTGTGAAAAAGGATAAGAACCTGGCTCAACAGGCCTTTTTTAAGAACTTTAATGATGTTCAACATTACAGTAATGATAGTTTGTGGAATTTGAACAAGATATAAGCAAAGCAATGGGAGGAAATATTGTGGATAACAATAAATTTATGCTTGGTGTTGATATCGGTACAACAAGCACGAAAGCAGTTTTATTTCGGGAAACAGGGGAGATTATAGCACAAGAAAATAATGGGTATGACCTCTATACACCTGATATCTCCACCGCGGAGCAGGATCCGGAGGAAATTTTTCAAGCTGTCTTATTATCGATCGGTAATGTCATGAAAAGGTCACAGATTAATCCGAATGAGTTAACTTTTATAGCTTTTAGTAGCGCGATGCATAGCGTCATTGCAATCGATGAAAATGATAAGCCGCTAACGCGTTGTATAACGTGGGCAGATAATCGAAGTTCCCACTTTGCGAAGAAGATAAAAGGAGAACGTAATGGACATGCTATTTATTTGAAAACGGGTACACCAATCCATCCCATGTCACCTCTATGCAAAATAACTTGGATGGAACAGGAAAACCCAGAGATTGCCAAAAAGACGAAAAAGTATATTGGCATTAAAGAATATGTTTTTTATAAGCTTTTTAACGATTATGTCGTAGATTATTCCATTGCCTCTGCGATGGGGTTAATGAATCTTCAATCATTGCGATGGGATGAGGAAGCATTACAAGTAGCGGGAATATCAGAAAATAAATTATCCCGACTTGTCTCAACGAAGGAAGTCTTTACGGGTTGTCGGAAAGATTACGCAAACGAGATGAGGATTTTAGAAAGTACGCGCTTTGTTATTGGTGCAAGTGATGGTGTTTTATCCAATATCGGCGTAAATGCGATTAACAAAGGGGAAGTGGCCGTAACAATTGGGACAAGTGGTGCAATACGGACGGTTATTCCAAAGCCACAAACAGATCCAAAAGGTCGTATTTTTTGTTATGCATTAACAGAAGATCACTGGGTTATTGGTGGACCTGTTAACAATGGAGGTATCGTACTACGCTGGATTAGGGATGAACTTGCTGCAAGCGAAGTGGAAACAGCGAAACGGTTAGGAATGGATCCATATGAAGTACTAACCAGGATTGCCAGTGGCGTTGAGCCGGGTTCAAATGGATTGCTGTTTCATCCATTTTTAGCGGGTGAAAGGGCGCCTTTATGGAATGCAAATGTTCGCGGGTCCTTCATTGGGTTAACGTTAAATCATAAGAAAGAACATATGATAAGAGCGGCTCTTGAAGGCGTTATCTACAATTTATACACAGTGTTTTTGGCTTTGGTTGAAGTAATGGATACACCGGTAACTTCCATTAAAGCAACAGGTGGCTTTGCCAAATCCGAATTATGGCGGCAAATGATGGCCGATATTTTTGACCAAGAAGTCATTGTCCCAGAAAGCTATGAGTCATCTTGTTTAGGAGCTTGTTTATTAGGATTATATGCACTGGAAAAAATTGATTCGTTTGATGTTGTGAAGGATTTAATTGGCTCGACACATCGTCATCAACCAGATCCACAACATGAAAAAGCGTATAGAGAGGTTATGCCAATTTTCATTAGTATTTCTCGTTCGTTGCAAGTCGAATATGAAAAAATAGCGAATTACCAAGCAGAATAAAACTTACTAACTTAGAGAGATTGGGGAAACGAAAATGTCAATTATCGATAATTTAATTCCGCTGATTATTGTTGCATTAGCTGTCGTTTTATTACTAATTTTCATCATGAAATTAAATATAAATACCTTTATTTCGCTTATTATCGTTTCATTTCTAGTTGCCTTAGCATTAGGAATGCCCCTCGATAAAATTGTGGAATCGATTGAAGGTGGAATGGGTGGTACACTAGGGAGTATTGCATTGATTTTTGGTTTTGGTGCAATCCTGGGTAAATTAGTTGCTGACGCTGGTGGTGCACAACGTATTGCCATCACGCTAATCAATAGGTTTGGAGAGAAGTTCATCCAATGGGCAGTCGTTATTGCTTCCTTTATTATCGGGATTGCTTTATTTTTTGAAGTAGGACTTGTATTATTAATACCGATCATCTATCAAATAGCTAGACAATTAAAAATTTCTATCTTGTACCTGGGAATACCAATGGCTGCAGCATTATCGGTAACACATGGATTCTTGCCGCCCCATCCAGGTCCGACGGTAATTGCACAACAATTTGATGCAAATATTGGAATGGTGTTAATCTATGGGTTAATTATTGCGATTCCATCCGTTATTATCGCTGGTCCCTTATTCACGCTACTCGCCAAGAAACTTGTTCCGGGTGCTTTTGAAAAAACAGGAAGTATCGCTTCTTTAGGTGAAGTTAAAGCGTTTAAAATAGAAGAAACACCTGGTTTTGGAATCAGTGTTTTTACATCTTTATTTCCAGTAATCCTAATGGCGATTGCTACGATTATTAATTTATTACAAGATATTTGGGATATCTCAGGGAATCTATTCTTTGACATTATTCAATTGATTGGTGAGCCAACTACCGCATTATTAATTTCCATCATACTTGCTATTTACACAATGGGAATTGTCCGTAAAATACCAATGAAAGATATTGCGAAATCAACAGAAGAATCCATCCGTGCTATTGGGATGATGCTATTAATCATTGGTGGTGGCGGTGTATTTAAACAAGTACTAATTGATGGCGGTGTTGGTGATGCTGTTGCGAATTTATTTTCAAACAGCAGTATGTCCCCACTATTGCTGGCGTGGATTATCGCTGCTATTTTAAGAATTGCGTTAGGATCAGCAACTGTTTCCGCACTAACAACAGTTGGCCTTGTTATCCCGTTAATTGAAGGCACGGATGTTAATTTAGCGTTAATGGTATTAGCTACTGGTGCCGGTAGTTTAATTGCTTCACATGTGAATGATGCAGGATTCTGGATGTTTAAAGAATATTTCGGGTTAACGATGAAAGAAACATTCTCCACATGGACCTTGTTGGAATCCATTATTTCTGTAGTTGGTCTAGGGTTTGTACTGCTATTAAGTCTATTTGTATAAAGGAAGTGTCATAAATTGAAAAATACAATTGGTTTATTCGGTTTAGGTGTCATGGGTGGAAATCTTGCTAAAAATATGGTGAATAAAGGGGAACAAGTTGCAGTTTACAATTATACCCCCGACTTAACGGAAAAATTTATCAGCGAGTTTCCCAACGAACATGTAGAAGCTCATTATGAACTTGAAAATTTTGTTCAATCATTAGAACGTCCACGGAAAATATTTTTGATGGTAACGGCTGGTCCAGTAGTCGATTCAGTTATCCAATCTTTAATCCCTTTACTAGAGAAGGGGGATATTATCATGGATGGTGGAAATTCCAACTTTCAGGATTCTAACAGAAGATACCATGAGTTACGTAACACAGGAATTCACTTTATCAGCGTTGGCGTTTCTGGTGGCGAAGAAGGTGCTTTACATGGACCGGCATTAATGCCAAGTGGAGACTTTGAAGCATATGAACAGGTAGCTCCTATTTTAGAAAAAATTGCTGCCCAAGTTGATGGAAAACCGTGCTGCAGCTACCTTGGTTCTGAAGGATCTGGCCACTATGTAAAAATGGTTCATAATGGTATTGAATATGCTGACATGCAGCTCATTACAGAGGCATATGTATTTTTACGCGAAAAGCTTGGGCTTACGTTAAAAGAGCTGTCGGAAGTCTTTAAATCCTGGAATGAATCGGAATTAAAAAGCTATCTAATTGAAATTACGGGCAATATATTTGACCATGTTGACCCGGAAACAAACCTGCCAACAATTGATATTATCCTGGATAAAGCAGGGCAAAAAGGAACTGGTAAATGGACAAGCCAAAATGCTTTGGATATAGGTGTACCGTCATCCATCATTACTGAATCCGTATTTGCCAGGTATTTATCTGCAATAAAAGACGAAAGAGTTCACGCTGAGACAATATTATCCGGTCCACAAATAAATGATGAGGCATTATCAAAAGAAGAATGGATCAATCTTGTCAAAGAAGCACTATTTATGGGTAAAATTTGTACGTATGCACAAGGATTTTACCAATATAAACAAGCTTCCATTCAATATGGTTGGTCATTACACTTAGATGAGATCGCATTACTATTCAGAGGTGGTTGCATTATTCGGGCAGACTTCCTAAACATGATTAGTGACGTATTTAAGGAAGATCCTAATTTAACCAATCTTCTACTTGCGCCATATTTCCAAGAGAAGGCAACGAATTATCAATCATCTCTAAGAAAAGTAACCATCAAAGGGATGGAGAATGGTTTATCATTACCATGCTTTTGCGCAGCTCTATCTTTTTATGATGGGTATCGAACAGCTAAAAGTGGTGCAAATTTAATCCAGGCACAACGTGATTATTTTGGCGCACACACGTATGAACGTGTTGATAAGGAAGGGATTTTCCATACGAAATGGGAATAACAAAGGCGCAAGCGCCCGTTTAGCGGCGTATGTGCTGCGCCCTGCCAAGCAGGGTGGTTCGGTGTTGCCGCGCAAAGCGGCGGTTTTAACCGAACATTCCTACCGTAGGAGATAAAGGAAACATGCCCCTGCAAAAGGGGTATGCCGACGTTGGGCGCAAAGCCCGTTCTTAGTCGGCCTACCTTCTTACCCGAGTCGATGTTGACTTATCGTACGGAGGCGGGTGTTGCACACTAGCCGCTGGGCGCTGGAGCCGGACGTGGCTAATCTGGTTATTAAGTTATCCACAGCCGCAAAATTTTATAATTTCCTAGACGATAAGAAAAAGAGTAGAGATTCTCGGTGAATCTCTACTCTTTTTGTGTTAGCTAAGCGTTTCATGTCTTTTTCGGCGGCCCCACATTTTCGATTGATATCCGCGCTCCCGTGGCCGAAGCACCATACATAAATGGCTCAGCCTTATCTTGCATTAAGAAGCATTTTTCGCTTCACCCGCAGGCTGGTCTATAAACGAAAAATACGGCAATACGATCCCGATCAATGAGACAAGGCAAATGATCGTGCCGATGAAGATGAATAACGGCCTGATCCCCCATAATTCACTAAGCTGTCCGCCAGCGAGCACACCCAGGGGCATCATTCCTCTTATAATTAATAAGCGAACCGAGAAGACTTTTCCCATTAAATGGTTGGAGACGGTCTGCTGGCAAATAGTTGTATTATGAACATTAAAGAAAGCCATCACAATGCCAGCTATCACTTCAGTTGTGATAGCAAAGGTGATGGAAGCTGTGATCCCTAAATTGATATAGGTGAGGCCTCCTATTGCAAGTGCACCTAGCATCAGCATTCGTCTGCTTCGTTGGGTAATTTTCCCAACGAGCATTGTCCCGATAACATATCCTAATGGGAATCCAGCCATAAAATATCCGTACATCGCATAGTCTTCGTTCAGAACATCGGTTATGTACGGCAGGTTAATAACCATTGTAACCCCTACACCAAATTGCACAAATGCAAGAAAAATTCCTAACCAGACCATCATTTTTTGTCTGAAGAAAAAGTTCATTCCTTCCAAAAATTGTTCTGCCCAAGTTTTCCGTATTGCTTGTCCGCTTTTTTTCTCTTCAACAAAGATCAACAAACATCCACTAGCAAGAAGCAGCGCACAAACGAGGAAAAGCGTTATGCCGATACCGATGTAGCGAGTGACAATACCGGCTGCAACCGGGGCCATGAAAGTCATCAGTCGAACCATTCCATCTACATAAGCATTTGCTATACTCAACTGATGCTTTGGAATAATTGTTGGCAGGACTGCTTGATTGGCCGGTACATATAATGGCGTAATTAAGCCGACAATCAATTGTACAACATAGATATGCCAAGGAACTAAGTCACCGGTTATCAATGAAATGAGTGGGATGAGAAAAATGGCTCCTCGACTCCAGAGCGCAAAAATCATGATCCATTTCCTGCTCCATTTATCAATATAGGGGCCAATGAAAAGTTGCAGCACGAGCGAGGGCAGGAAGTATAATAACCACATACTGCCAAGCGCCATTGTTGAACCGGTCAATTCATAGATTAATAACGAATTGCAAAACGTACCAAAAGCTCCTCCTAATTCAGATATAGCGTTTCCGGTCAAGATAAAAAGAAAGGATTTATTTTTAAAAAGGCTCATTTCCGCACCGCTTTCTAATCGTTTTCATGTCTACTACTGCTGCAGGTAATAATCCAGTTCCTTTGTTAGGGAATCAATGGCTTTCTTTTTTAAGGCATATTTTGCATCCCTAATCTCTACTAGTTGTGCTGATCTCAACATTTTCAAATGATGATGAATAGTTGATTTGCCCATAGCTAATTTGTCTGTAAGTTCCTGAAGCGTATGACTGTTTTCAGACAGCATTTTAACAATCCTTAGTCTAACTTCATCACCCAATGCTTTGTGTTTTACGATTAAAGCGTGACTGGGCAAATAGGTGTCATTAGGAGCGATACTCTGATTTGCAACAGGATAGTAAAATATTTTGGTCCCTGCTATATCGGCAACAATATTCCAAGGACGGTAGATAACATGTGGAATAAGTAAAACGTTATAAACACTAGGTTCCGGGGCATATGTAATGCCAAACGTTGCCCATTCAACAAATTCCTCCGGATGCATTTTTTCTTTCATGTATTCCTTTGCTTCTGCATCTGTTTGCAATATCTTTTTAAGTTGATCCAATTCTTCTGTTATTACTTCCTTATACCACCCTGTCATGACGGCAATGAGATGGCTTTTCAACTGGTCTGTATCTGCGTGACTGATAAATGTAATGTAACGAGGGAAAAAGGAATTGTCGGCAGTTAGTTCTTTCAGCTGTTTAATAGCTTGCTGGTCTTTATTTGCGGCGCGCTCCCTTAAAACTTGATGTGCGTCTCCCAGGTATGGTAAACAGATAAATTTTAATGCTTCTGCAGAGAGCGTTTGGATGTATGATGTGAATGCTTCCAAGGTTGAAAAATCCTCTTGATGCAGTAATTGAAGCAGCGCTTTCCATGTGTTATTTTCTTCTACATAATCTAAATGGTTACGTAATGTTTCTGAAATGGTCTCCTTGACTTCTCTCCAATAACTAGCGGGCTTTTCCAATGAATCTAAGAGTGACGTATTGGTAATGGCTGCTATCCCTAATGAACATTCCCATAAAGGGGAGTATTTAATTTCAACTTGATACGTTTCTCGTTTTCTGCTTGTTGTATTAAAAATATCCATACTCAATCACCTCGCTAATTTTCTTATATTCTATACTATTAGAATATAAGGTTCAATAATTATTGAATATGAAATAGTCTCACGTATAATCTTTTTAATAAAAACGCTGGGCAAATCCTGATCAATGCCTGTTACTATCATAAATTTTTCATGCATATAATAACTGGTTTTTCAAAGACTAATCACAAAATGAGGGGGACGGCAGATGCATTTTCTCAAACTAATAAAAAAAGGGAATATTTCTTCCGGGCTCGCAGCAATTGGTAATGCAATTATTGCTGCGGCGAAGTTAATCGTCGCCACTATTAGTGGTAATGGTACGATGTTTGCAACAGGTATGCATTCATTGGCAGACACAGTGAATCAGGGGTTTGTCTTTTTTGGCAGTGTACTAGCGGAAATGAAACCGTCCAAGCGATTTCCAACCGGCTTCGGACGGGTTATTAATATTTTTTGTATGGTGGCTGTTATTGTTGTTACCGTTATGGCATATGAAACAATCAAATCCGGGTGGGAATCATTCCGGCATCCGGAACCGACGGGTGATTTTTGGCTGAACTTCGTTATCCTTATTGGAGCTATTATTATTGATGGCTATATTCTAATAAAATCAATGAAAGAAATCTCCCGTGAAGCAAGTGCAAATAAAAACGGGAATTTGCTGACATCAGCATTTAAAAATGCTTCCAAAGCTGCACCAGCAACAAGGCTTGTGTTTTATGAAGACCTAGTTGCTACAACCGGTGCGGCACTGGCGATAATTGGCATTGTTCTAGCACAGTATTTTGATATTTTGAAAGCAGATGGCATTATTTCAATGTTAATTGGTGTTCTGATGCTCTTCGTTGCTTTTCGTGTTGGGTATGACAATATGGTTGGGCTAATTGGGGTAGCTGCGCCAGCTGAGGTGGAGAACAAAATAGCCAAATTGCTGCTGGAGGAAGAATCGGTGGTGGATATTTATAACATGCGTGTTGTTCAGGAGGGACGGTCTTTCCATGTGGAAGCAACCGTTGAATTACAAAAGGGTTTTACTCTGGCAGAAGCTGATGATATTAAATTTCAGTTATCCGACAAGCTGCTTAGGAGACCAGAAGTGGCTGATGTCGTATTAGGAATTATAGAAGATAACGAAGAACAGTCGTGGGAGGTGTAATTCGGACCTGTCACTTCCTGAATTTTGTCAAACATTATTCGCGTAATGTGAACAGTCTCCTGGCACGATCCCACCATAGCTTCACCAGTGAATAATCGATCCACTTTAGGCAAAAACTAGTTGCAAATAAGGCCCTTTTTAGGAGGATTTCGAATGAGCCATCAACCGATCCATCTTACATCATCTGAAATAGCTTCCCTATGGACTGCATATATGAATGATAGTATGTCCGTATGCGTATTGCGTTTTATGTTAAAAGATTTGCAGGATGAGGAAATTAGGGAGCAGGTCCAATATGCCTATGACATTTCTGCAGGACATTTGGAAGAATTAACAGCCTTGTTTAGACAGGAAAAATATGCAATTCCGAATGGATTCACTGAACAGGATGTTAATATGGATGCCCCGTGGTTATTTTCCGATGTCTTTTGTTTAACTTATGTAAACCAAATGGCAAGGGTAGGGATGCTGGCCTACAGTGGCTTTTTAGCAATGAGTGCACGTTCTGATATTCGTATGTATTTTACAAATGCTTTATCGCAAACCGCAACACTTTATAATCAAACGACGGAAACGGCTATTGCAAAAGGGTTATATGCGCAACCACCATATATCGAATTACCCAAGGAATCTGACTATGTGAATAATAAAAAGTATTTAAAAGGATTAAACCCCTTCAGCACGAAACGGCCATTAAATGCAATAGAAATTTCTTATTTATACATGAATATCATGACAAATCATGTAGGTGTAAAGCTTAGTATCAGTTTTGCACAAACCTCTCCGACAAAAGAGGTTCGGGAATATATGCTGCGCGGGAATAAGATATCAGGTAAGCATATTAAAATTTTTGCGGACACCCTTTTGGAAAACAATATTCAAGCAGCACAACTACCTGATGTAGCCGTTAGTGATTCGAGTACGAAGACATTCTCCGATAAATTACTTATGTTTCATATGTCGTTGCTTGCTTCTTCTGGAATAGGAAATTATGCGACTGCTGCGGCTGCCAGTCAACGCAGTGATTTAGCGGTTAATTATGAACGGCTCTCATTCGAAATTGCCCAATATGCCAAAGACGGTGCTGATTTGATGATTAAACATGCCTGGCTGGAGCAGCCGCCGGGAGTTATAGACCGGGAGCAATTAGCAAAGCGAAAGGATCAAACATAATACGAAATGGAATAGTCCATAAAAAATGGAACGGTGTTTTACTTCCAATTGAAAATATAATACACACGTCATCTGGAACAATGGAACTGAAAGGGTGGAAATACATCTTTTCAGTTTTATTAGTTTTTGGAAGGGTAGTCTTTACGCAATGTAGAATACTATATAGGGAGGGGGAAAGTAAATGAAGGAAAATTTGATTGCTAAAATTCTGTTTATCATTGGAACTGCCATCATGGTTATTGGTTTTATTACGGGGCTAGCTGTCGGTAATATGAGTTACGATTATGATTTCGGAATCGGAGGCGGGATGGTATGGTCCATATTCTTTACCTACTTTTTCGCCGGTATTATATCCGGAATGTTGTTTATCGGTCTCTCTGAAATTATTAGGCTGCTGCACAGTATGAATCATGAAATTGGTTATAAAACACCTATGCCCGAGAAAGCTCCGGCAGATTCATCTCAAAATCAACCGCCAGACAAATGGGGAGTAAGTCAAACAGATAGAGAAAAAATTTATGATTTATATCAAAATGAGCGTATATTAGAAATTATTCCATCTAATATTGAAGGATATTGCCTGGTTAAAATGGCTGATGATAGTGGAAAGCAGTTTGTCCGGATTGTGGACATTGGTGGATTCGGGGCAACCGAAACGAACGAAACAGCCATTAAACAGCGTGTTATCGCGTGGTATAATGAGAAAGGAAATTAGTGGAAACTATTAATTGGATTAATGTGAAATCGATCGTGGAAACTGATCGAGAGGGCAGGAAAAACGATCGAGTGCACCTTGAAATCGATCAAGCCTTCTAAAAATTCGATCGAGAGGACGTGGGAATTGATCGACTTATCAAGGAACTCGATCTAACCACCTACGATCCAACGCAACAGTCACCGAAAGGGGTTGTCAGTTTGGGGAAACATGGAAGGAAAATGGGCTGGTTTGGCTGGACTTTTACTACTGTTATTCTAGTCGTATTGGCAGGTTCATTGCTATTCTTTTCAAATCTATTCCATTTAGATCTTACCGCATTTTTCGATCGTGACCAGCAAAAAACAGTGGCCAAGGAAGAGAAAGATAAGACAGACAATAACAAGGAAGCAAAAGCGAAGGAAACAGTAGATAAAGTGGAAGAAGTCCAAGATACTGTTGGACAATCTCATAAGGAAATCGGCAAATTCGTTTCGGACATGCATGACTTTTATAATGAAACGACAGGCTATGGTGCAATTAATTCACTGGATTGGGATGAACAAACAAAGCAGGCTGAGAAGGTTTCCGTGGGGATAGATGAGGAGATTACCAGCGTTAAAAGTGATGTGTTGAGAACGGATCTGGAACATATCAAACAGACTGCTGATACTGTTTTAAGCAAGAAAACAACGGACAGTGTACGGAATCTGCACCGTTTATTTCATGACCTTGATATCGCGCTCAATGACTATAATGGCTATGATAAAATTTGGGGCGTGACCGAGACGTTAAAGGCAGTACATAATTGATTAGCATTAGAAAGCTCGAAAGCGGCTTCATTCGTTTCGGCTTATAACAAACCAAGGTCAAGTACTTTTCTAATTTGCACTGTTACCCTATAATTGAGATACATGATATTAATTTGATAGGAGAGTTAGCATGGAAAAAACATTCATATTTGGACACAAAAATCCCGACACAGATACAATCACAGCTGCACTTGCATATGCGCATTTGAAAAATGAATTGGGGGCTGACGCAGAGCCTGTCCGTTTAGGTGAGGTTAATAAAGAAACACAATATGCCCTTGATTATTTTAACGTAAAAGCACCACGTTTAATTGAAACGGTTCCGGAAAATAGTGATGTTATTTTGGTCGATCACAATGAATTCCAGCAAAGTGTGAACAATATTAACAATGCGCGCATTGTGGAAGTTATTGACCATCACCGGGTGGCAAATTTTGAAACGAAAGAGCCATTATATTTCCGCGTGGAGCCTGTTGGCTGTACAGCAACGATTTTAAAGAAAATGTATCAGGAAAACGATGTAGCCATTACGAAGGAAATTGCTGGATTACTCGTTTCTGCGATTATTTCCGATTCGTTATTGTTGAAGTCACCAACATGTACGCAGGAAGATATCGATGCAGCACATGAGTTGGCGAAAATTGCTGGCGTTGATCTTGAAAAATATGGTTTGGACATGCTGCAGGCCGGGGCTGATCTGAGCGACAAAACAATGGCAGAACTTATCTCGATGGATGCCAAAGAATTTGACATGAACGGTTCAAAAGTAGAAATCGCTCAGGTTAACGCGGTTGACACAAGTGCTGTTTTAGCCCATCAGGCGGAACTGGAAAAGGAAATCAACCATACAATTGAGAGAAAAAATCTGGATTTATTCCTATTTGTTGTGACCGACATTATTAACAATGATTCGGATGCACTGGCACTTGGTAAAGCAAAAGATAATATAGAAAAGGCATTTGACGTTACTTTGGAAAACAACCGTGCACTTTTAAAAGGTGTCGTATCAAGGAAGAAGCAGATTGTGACAAGTTTGACGGAAACATTTTAATATAAGTAAGTGCCCCTCCTGCGATACAGGAAGGGCCTTTTTAAAGGTATAAATACTACGCTTAACACTAGTTTGGCGGCATAGTTAAGAGCTGTTCTGATTCATCTTTTCCATCTTATGCTGCGTATGCTTTGTTCCCCATTCATGCATGGCTTCCAAAATTGGTTCCAAGCTTCTGCCATATTCTGTAATGGAATACTCCACTTTGGGTGGGACCTGCGGGTAAACAACACGCTTTATGATGTCTTCATCCTCTAATTCCCGAAGCTGCTTTGTCAGCATCTTCTGCGTAATTCCAGGCATGCTGCGTTTTAGTTCACTAAAACGTTTGGTGCCTTCCTGCAATAGATGTAATAAAATAATCGGTTTCCATTTCCCAACTAAAATACTTAACGCATCCTCAACACGACATTCCTCCGGTGTTTTTTTCATTCTATCACTCCTGAGTATCCTTTTGTATACTATACCACAAAAAAGTGCGTACTTATGTTATTGGCTATTATACTCTATAATAACATTGTGAACGATTAATGGAAAAGCAGAAAACGTGCAATATAAAGTCGATAAATAGTATAGTAAGAAAGGTTGAATATAATAGATGGAAAAATACCGTATCGATCAACATAAAGGGCTGGAGTTTGGTATTTATACACTGGGTGATCACTTGTCTAATCCTGGAACAGGCGAGCGAATTTCAGCAGAGCAGCGTATTCATGAAATCATTGAATATGCGAAGCTGGCCGAACAGGCAGGGATTGACTTTTTTAGTGTTGGGGAGAGTCATCAGGAATATTTTGCAACCCAGGCACACGCTGTTGTTCTCTCCGCTATTGCCCAGGCAACCGAAACAATCAAACTTGGAAGCTCCTCTACGATTATCAGTACATCTGATCCAGTAAGGGTATACGAGAATTTCGCAACGATTGATTTAATTTCAAAAGGTCGTGCCGAGATCATTGCCGGTCGTGCATCCAGAGTAGGACTCTTTGAATTATTAGGTTATAATCTTCGTGATTATGAAGAATTGTTTGAGGAAAAATTTGATCTCTTGGTAAAAATTAATGAAGAGGAAGTTGTTAATTGGAATGGCGAATTTCGTGCACCATTAAATAATGCACAGGTACTTCCGCGTCCACAAAATGGCTCCATCCCGATCTGGCGTGCGGTCGGTGGCTCGCCTGCTAGTGCTATGAAAGCAGGCTATGCCGGAGTTGGGATGTTTATGGCTCATTTAGGCGGTCCGGCCACTGTTTTCAAACGAACAGTTGATGCGTATCGTGATGCTGCACGAAGCCGTGGCTTTGATCCAGCTGAACTGCCAGTAGCAACGGCCGGATTTTTCTATGCCGCTGAAACATCGCAGCAAGCGTTAAAGGAATTATATCCTCATATTAATGAAGGGATGAAGAAAACGAATGGACAAGGCTTTCCTAAGCAGCACTTTGCCCAAGGTGTGGATCCGCATAACATCATGAACATCGGCAGTCCGCAGCAAATTATTGAAAAGATCCTCTATCAGCATGAACTATTCGGTCATCAGCGTTATATCGCGCAAATTGATTTCGGTGGGATGCCTTTTAATAAGTTACGGAAAAATATTGAGATAATTGGTACGGAAATTTTACCTGCAATTAAAAAATATACAGCAAAAGACTAGGGGGAAAGACAAATGAAGCTTGTTGCATTATCTGGGTCAATCATTGGTTCCAAAACAAGAACAGCGATGGACTATTGCCTAAAAGCAGTCACTGAAAAATATCCAGAGATGCAAGTGACATTACTTGATTTGGCAGATTATAACGTCCAGTTTAGTGATGGCCGTAATTATTTGGAATATGAAGGGGACACAAAATATGTAGCAAAGAGAATCATGGAGGCGGATGCGGTTATTATCGGGACACCGATTTTTCAAGCTTCCATCCCAGCTACATTGAAGAATATATTTGATTTACTTCCGGAAAAGGCCTTTCGCGATAAAGTTGTCAGTATCCTGGTGACAGCAGGATCATCCAAGCATTATCTAATTGCTGAGCAGCAATTAAAACCAATTCTATCCTATATGAAAGCACAATTAGTGCAGACATATGTATTTATCGAGGAAAAGGATTTTTACCGGAAAGAAATTACCAATGATGATATATTGTTCCGGATTCATCGTTTGGTTGAGGATACTGTCGTATTAGCGGAAACGTATATAAACATTCGGGAATCGAAGGAAGCAGAATATGGTTTTTGACTTAGGATATAGAAAAAGGTATAATTTCTCAAATTTGAGGAATTATACCTTTTTATTTTCAGTGCTTGTTGCTTAGAGGTTATGCTAAGTCGATTTAGGCTTCAATGATCCGTTTCATTGCCTTTATCTGACCCAGATGCTCTGCTTCGTGATGAATAGATAAATCATATAAATCCCCATACGTTTTAAAATCTCCAAATGGCAGCGTGAACGTTAATTCCGTCTGCATATATTCATCAGAAAGCTCGTTGAGTCGGGTTAACTGTTCTTCCAGATAACTAATGATTTCTTGTAAAGCAGGTACTTCCTCAGGCCAATCAGCCGGTTTGGTTCCCGATTTAAAAAAGTCGTTATAGGATTCGGGAATATTTGTTGATTGCTTTGGATAGCCAAAAAGAAAGCTTTCCGTAGTAACAAGCACATGACCAACATGCCAATGCAACGTATTGCGAAAACCTTTAGGCTGTACAGCAATGATGTTTTCATCCAGTTTTCTGACAAACTTTAGAAATGAACTTCTTGTGAAATCGTATCGTGACATTTTATCGACTCCTTGTAAAATAGCTTCTTTATTAACTATAGAATTACAAGGATCAAATGTAAACTATTGTGTTTCATCACTGGAGGAAACGTAAGATGGTAGATGCGGGGTGGGAATTGCAGTAGTTAAGTACTAATATCAACAGAAAAGGACGAAATATCAACAGTGAAAAATGCAATATCAACAGGAAACAACAGAATATCGACAGTAAAACATGCAATATCAACAGGAAATCCCAGAATATCGACAGCAAAATACGAAACATCAACGGGATCGGGGCAATACATCATCCTAAATATTAGGCACACAAAAAGCTCTCCCCGAAATCGGGGAGAGCTTTTCTGTAACATTACTTACGCTTTTTCAACGTTAGCAGCTTGTGGTCCGCGGTTGCCTTCTTCGATATCGAAGCGAACTGCTTGACCTTCTTCTAAAGTTTTGAATCCTTCACCTTGAATAGCAGAGAAGTGTACGAATACGTCATCTCCACCTTCTACTTCGATGAAACCGAAACCTTTGTCTGCGTTAAACCATTTTACTGTACCGTTATTCATTCTTTTTCCTCCAAGTGCTCGTTTGCACGTTATTACTATTCTTGCTCTTACATATTCAGGGTAATAGCCTTACATATTCCGAACGCCAATAGTTGATCTTATTATACCACGAAAACTTTAAAAGATACAGGAAATTTTTAAAAACTTCTTCCCATTGTGTATAATAGGGGTTATTCACCCGAAGAAGTGGAGGAAAAAGTATGTGGAAAGATTTTAAAGCCTTTATTGCGCAAGGAAATGTCATGGAACTGGCTGTTGCGGTCGTGATGGGGGCAGCGTTTGGAAAAATTGTTTCATCCTTGGTTGATAACATTATTATGCCATTGGTTGGAATTTTATTAAATGGTATCGATTTTTCCAACCTAAAGCTTAAAGTTGGTGAGGCAAAGATATTGTACGGTGAATTTATCCAATCCATTGTTGACTTCTTCATTATTGCCCTAGCTATTTTTCTGTTTATCCGATTGTTATCGAAATTCAAACGTAAGAAGAATGAGGAAGTTGACGAAGAACCGGCAATTGATCAGAAGGAGGAGCTGCTTAAAGAGATACGCGATCTATTGAAGGAAAATAGCAATTAATAACGAAAAACAGGTCCCTATTGTTTTAATTATTTAAAATGAGTAGGGTCCTGTTTCATTCAGCCTCCGCCCCCAGCGACTGGTGGTAACACCCGTCTCCTTATAACAAGTTAACATGCTCAAGTTTCGGAGTAAAAAAATCCGTTCAAACCCATATCAAATCAGGGTTTACTATCAAAAACAAATCAAAAAAATACAAAAAACACCCTATTCTT
>BMJD01000056.1 GCA_014642895.1 Lentibacillus populi | reverse complement strand
CTTCAAAAAATTGAATGATGAAGGGTCTAGCTTTGTATTGGCTTTTCTCGATAAGTGTTTTCATACAAAAGTATATAAATTTAGGCTCTATTCTGCTTACGCCAGAGTTGGCCATGTCCAGCTCCAGCGCTAAAGCCAAGCAAACTTCACACTCCTTCACTACGATAAGTCAACATCGGTTCGGGTAGGAAGGAAGGCCAACTAAGAACGGGCTTTGCGCCCAACTCACGTCTACCCCTTTTGCAGGGGCATGTTTCCTTTATCTCATTGCGGTAGGAGTGTTCGGTAAAAACCGCTGCTTTGCGCAGCAACACCGAACCACCCGCGTTGCGCGGGCGCAGTTTGTACGTTGCTAAACGGGCGCTTGCGCTTTTCTTATACTTTCTTAAAACGAAATATAATTGTATACATGTGTCTTTACATATATATTCACATAATTAATTAAAAAGCGCAACATGTTTTTGATGATGTAATAGGCAGGACGTCTGCTATAATGAAGTAAAGTTTACGGTAATTCTATTCGATAGCTAAATCTAGTGAGGTGATAGCATTGAGAAGTGAAGGGAATAAGGTTCTTGGCGAGGAAAGAAGGCATTTGATTTTGACCTGGCTGAAAGAGAGCGATCATCCTTTGTCGGGGAAAGTTTTGGCGGATAAAACAAATGTCAGCAGGCAGGTGATCGTGCAGGATGTTTCGCTTTTGAAGGCAAAGGGTGAGCCAATTATTGCTACGTCACGGGGCTATGTCTATTTTAGTGAGATAAATAATGCAGCTAACTTTACTACGATCATTGCCGTTTGTCATCGGTCCGAAGACACTGCGGACGAACTTTATATGCTGGTTGATCGAGGTGTTTCCGTTAAAAATGTCATGGTCGAGCATCCGATTTACGGAGATATCACCGGCTCACTGATGCTGAAAAACCGGCGTGATGTTGATGCATTTCTTCACGAGTTGAAATCAAAGCAGGCTTCCCTTTTATCTCAGCTTACCGAAGGAGTACATTTACATACAATTGAAGCGGAAACCCAGGAGCAGTTGGACGAAGCAAAGGCTGCATTAAAGGCTGCAGGATATTTATTGGAGCAATAGAAGCCGTTATTACGGAACATCAAAAGGAATGGGAGAACATCAACGTGATCTTGAAAATCAACGTGAACCTGAGCTGAATTAACGTGAACTGCACGGATATCAGCGTGAGCTATGCTGAAATCAACGTAAACAGCGCGAATACCATCCGTAAGTGAGCTGGAATCAACGTAAACGGCACGATAATCAACGTGAACCGTACAAGCATTATCGGGAACCGTTTAAATATGCCCTGTGAAAATCCAAAATTAAAAATAACAAAACGGGACTGACGACATTTGCCAGTCCCGTTTTGTTATGATACTCTTGAAGCCCGCTTTCGTTCTCGCTCCTCTTCTTTGGCAACTTTCAGGAACTTTTTCGTTTCGTAAACAACTACGCCAGAGAGCCCCAGTAAGCCGATCAGGTTTGGAAAAGCCATTAAGGCGTTCATAATATCGGCGATGTCCCAAACTACACTTAGCTGCTCAACGGCTCCATACATAACGGCTAATACGAAGACAACCCGGTAATATGGAATAGCCTTATCATTGAAAAGATAGGAGAAACATTTTTCACCGTAGTACGACCAGCCGACAAGTGTTGAAAAGGCAAATAATACAATACCAATCGTGACAATATAGCCACCGGTATCACCTAAAAATGCTGAAAATGATGCTGCGGTTAAATCGCCGCCTTCCAAACCGCTTCCGGCTAAACCTGCCATCACAATTGTAATACCAGTAATCGAACAGACAATAATTGTGTCAATAAGCACCTGGGTCATCGAGACAAGTGCTTGCCGGCCAGGATAATCGGTCTTGGCCGCAGCCGCGGCAATCGGTGCTGAACCAAGTCCTGCTTCATTGGAAAATACCCCACGTGCAACACCATACCGGATAACCGTTCCTAGTACACCACCACCAAGTGCACTGCCTGTGAAAGCATCGTTAAAAATTAACCCGATAACAGATGGGACCTGATCGATATTCATAACCATAATAATAAGTCCGCCAATGACGTAAAACAATGCCATAATCGGTACGAAAAATGCAGTTACTCGTCCAATACTTTTAATTCCACCAAGAATAACTAAACCGGTTAAGACAGTAAGTATAATACCTGTTACCCAAGTTGGAACATTGAATGATCGCTCTAGTGCATCTGACACAGAGTTGGATTGTACCATATTCCCGATCCCGAACGCTGCAATGGCGCCAAAAATGGCAAATAAAACACCAAGCCATTTTGCCTTTAATCCGCGTTCCAGATAATACATTGGGCCTCCGGACATTTGGCCTTTACTATTAACAACACGATATTTAACAGCAAGAATGGCTTCTGAATACTTGGTCGCCATCCCGAATAAAGCCGAAATCCACATCCAGAATACAGCACCAGGTCCACCTAGAACGACAGCTGTTGCTACCCCAACAATGTTACCTGTCCCAATGGTGGCTGCCATTGCCGTTGTTAATGCTTCGTAATGGCTAATATCCCCTTTTGATTCTTTGTCCTGACGTTTTGGGCTGAACGCCAACCGCAATGCATATGGCAGCGTGCGAAACTGGAGAAATCCGAGACGGAAAGTAAGATACAGTCCTGTTCCGACAATTAAAACAAGTGTCACAGGCCCCCAAACAAAAGCGCTTATCTTTTCCATGATATCATTCATGCTTCTCCCCCTTATTACTTTTTTATATTAAGATGCCTATAATAAATATTCCGAAAATGACAAGGAAAAGTCAAGCCTTTTTTAACAATTAATTTATCTTTTACGATATTTTTAGGTTAGAATTGCAAAAACATCGATACTTATCAGATTAAATGGAGTTTTGCATTATATTGGGCGGGTAAAAGAATAAAAAGGCTATCTTTCCAAATTAAAGCAAAATCCGCTATAATGGAATCTGATATGGGGAAAGACAGGTGATCTGTTTCTGCAAGGTGTCCACCAGGTACATAGATGCAATTAGTACGGTTTCGTTCATATTATTACGGAGGGATGACAAAATAAAAGGAGTCGCTGATAATGTCGGGATCACATACTTTTAGGTTATCAGAAGACCTAAGTCAGCACTGTTTCTGAGCATTTAATTTTCGCCGTATGATCATGTTTCAAAAAGACGTAAAAGCTTGGTACAATTGAAAAGAAAATGTAGCAAACATAACTTAAGGAGCGATAGAAATGGGCAAACAAAAATTATGTTTAGGTATTCTGCTAGGTGCAGTCGCAGGTGGACTAACTGCATTATACGATAGGGAGACAAGGTATTATACAAAGAAGCAGCTGCAAAGTGCTAAGAGCACAACAGGTTACTATTTGAAACATCCAGCCGAAGCAATACGAAACGCGAAAGATGCATGCAATGAATTTAATGAAAAGTTTAGTGTCAATGCAGATAATGCAATCAATGCTTTGGAGCAGGTAGAAGAGACGCTGGGTAAAATTAGTAAAAAAGAGGAGCCAAAAAAGCTGGAATCAAATATATAACCTGGAAAAGCGGAAGCCGCTGGCGATGAGATAGACATTGCCTTAACGGATATTGAATTCATATAGATGGAATTTGTATCCATTATTTACTGGTAAAATAAATGGAAGGGGATAGGTCGTAACATGAAGAATATAGAACAATTCTTTAAGCAGCTATTCCATCGCATTGCAGAAGATGATATCTTTGGACTTGCTGCACAGCTTGCATACTTTTTTCTGTTATCCCTTTTTCCCTTCTTATTATTTTTAGTAACACTGATTGGTTATTTACCGCTGGATGAGCATGCTATTACCGACTTTCTGGGAACCTATGCGCCTGAGGAAACGATGGATCTGATCAAAAATAACATGAGTCAATTGGTTAATAAGCAAAATGGTGGGTTATTGTCTATTAGTATTATTGGTACATTATGGTCTGCCTCAAATGGAATCAAAGCGATTATGCGCGCTTTTAACCGTGCTTATGATGTAGAAGAAGATCGCTCTTTTGTCTTCGGCAGGCTAATCGCTATTGTGCTGACAATTGCAATGGTGCTTGTCATTTGCATGGCATTCCTTTTACCAATCTTTGGAAAAATGATTGGAGAATATGTATTTTCTCTTTTCGGGTATTCGGATAATTTTATTCAGTTTTGGACGATGATGCGCTGGGTGATTTCGTCGATCATTTTTTTCATCGTGCTGACCCTGTTGTATAAATTGGCGCCGAATAGACATATATATTTTAAAGATGCTATTTGGGGCGCTATTTTTGCGACGATTGGCTGGCAATTGGTTTCACTGGCATTTTCCTATTACGTAAATACACTCGGAAACTACTCCGCAACTTATGGCAGCTTGGGTGCGGTCATCGTATTAATGATTTGGTTTTATTTGTCGGGAATTATTATTATTATTGGCGGCGTGATTAATGCTGTTATCATGAAAAATAAACTAGAGGAGTAGCAGTCACTGAACCGGTGACTGCTGCTTTAATAATCGTAAGCCATTTAGTATAACTAATATCGTGCTGCCTTCATGCCCGACAACACCTAACGGCAAATCGAGCACCTGGAAAAAATTCGATATAATCAGCAGTAAGATGACCCCTATCGAAAAGACTACATTTTGTTTCACAATTTTATTCATCCGTGAGGAAAGGCTTATAGCATCAGTGATTTTAGGCAGGTCATTTTTCATTAAAACAACATCAGCCGTTTCCAAAGCGACATCGGTACCTTCTCCCATTGCAATCCCAACATTTGCGGTTGCGAGTGCTGGTGCATCATTGATTCCGTCGCCAACCATTGCTACATTTTGATACGTTTTCCGTAGTTCTTTTACATGATTTACCTTTTCCTCTGGCAAGCATTCCGCAATATATGCAGCAATACCGGCTTCTTCGGCAATTGCTTTAGCGGTAATTTCATTGTCTCCCGTTAGCATAACCGTATGAATACCGGACTTATTTAATGCACGAATCGCTTGTTTTGTGTCAGTGCGAATCGTGTCCTTTAAGGCAAAAAGTGCAACAATCCCACTGCTGTTTTTCACGTAGACAATTGTTTTCCCCTGTTTTGCCAAGCTCGTTCCCATCCCGTTTGCAAAACGAACCGCTTCCTCTTCGTCGACAAATTGGGCTTTACCGATTTCCCATTTTTCCTGATTCACGAACCCAACTACACCATTACCGGTTATCGTTGTAATTCCAGCAGCTTCAATTGGTGACGTATTTTTCTCCAATTGTGTTTTGCAATGTGCTGTTATTGCCTCGGCAAGTGGGTGGGTCGATTCCTTTTCAATTGCCCAGGTTACGGCTAAAATGTGCTCCTTTTTAGTTTCAGAATCGAAATAAGTGTCCGTCACAACTGGTTTCCCATTTGTTAGTGTACCTGTTTTATCAAACGCAATTGCCTTGATATGAGCTAGGTTTTCGACATGTACACCGCCCTTAAACAAGACCCCGTTTTTGGCACCATTGGAAATGGCTGATAATGTAGCTGGCATGATCGATGCTACAAGGGCACAAGGTGAAGCAACGACGAGCAGAATCATAGCACGATAGATGCTTTCGGAAAAAGACCAGTTAACTAACAGTACCGGCAAAAATATCATCAGGACAACAGCGGCCAATACCATCTTTACATAGGTCCCCTCGAATTTTTCGATGAATAGTTGAGAGGGTGACTTTTCTGCCTGGGCAGACTGAACCAATTGGATGATCTTTTGAAATAATGTTTCATTTGCTGACTTGGTGATTTTAACGGAAATGGATCCATCAAGAGCTACTGTTCCTGCAAAAACATCATGATCCTTCATTTTGCTTACTGGAACAGATTCACCGGTTATGGCGCTTTCGTCAATAGCTGTCGCGCCTTTTAAAATGACCCCATCAGCGGGAATACGTTCACCAGCCTTAACAAGTATCGTATCGTCAACAACCAGCTCCGATACAGGGACGATTCTTTCCTGATTGTTTGTTGTCAGCAGCGCCTCCTCAGGCTGAAGCTTCATTAATGATAAGATTTCTTTACTGCTTTTATTTTCCGTATATGTTTCGAGTGCACCAGATAGTGCGAAAATAAAAATTAGTATTGCGCCCTCTGTCCAATAGCCGATGATTACGGACCCGACAGCGGCAAATATCATGAGCATTTCCACATTCAGCTCTTTATTTTTAATTGTTTCCGTAATTCCTTCCTTTGCTTTTGCATAACCACCTACTGCAAATGCCAAAATGTGAAGCGTAATCCAAAGCGGATGGGACAGATAATCATGAAACGTCCATGTTGCGAGGATAAGTAGACCGCTAAAGAGGGCGGCGATAAGTTCACTATGCTGTGATATATGTGTAAGCCAATTTTTGACTGACGATACTGAAACATGCTTCGGTTTTGGTCGATTTAATGCTTTCGAATGGGTAGTCATTTTCAATCCCTCCTAGTTAATTGATAATAATAATCATTTGCATACGCCTTGCTTTAAAAGTGATATTTAGTGCGTTTAGTGATATCAATCACCTAAAAATCCAGTGTTTTATTTTATAATTATTATAAATTAGTATTTGTTATTATGTTACCATTATAATCAATAAAGTCAAGGATAATTTTTTGTGAGTAAAACAGATTGATAATGTAATAGATAACAGTAGTAACATTTCATTGAAACAAAGGATCCAAGCTGTTACAATCGTTATATGATTTTTAATATAACAACATGGGGAGTGTCGGGATTGAGATTAAAAAGATTTACCTTATTTTTCGTATTGCTGCTTGTCTTAGGAGCGTGTGGCGAAACTAGTAGTCAAAATCAAAATAGCGACGAAAAAGGGAGTGGAAAATGGGCGGAAATAAAGGAAAACGGGGAATTAGTGGTTGGAACGCCCGGTACTCTTTATCCTACTTCGTATTACCCGGAAGGATCCGATGAATTGACCGGTTACGATGTAGAAGTTATCAAGGAGATTGCTAAACGGTTAGATATAGATGTGAAATTTGAGATTTTAGGCTTTGATGCCATGCTTGCTTCATTAAAATCGGGCAGAATCGATGTTGCTCAAGCTGGACTTCGGGAAGCGAGCAAAAAGAAATTTGCTTTTAGCGATCCATATAAATACTCGTATTCGACCATGATCGTACGTAAAGATGAAGTAGCCGATTTTAAAGCATTAGCAGATTTGGATGGCAAAAAAGCCGGTGGTGCTGCAACAACCGTTTATAGTGACATTGCGAGAAAGTTTGGGGCAGAGGTAAAAACATACGGTAACGTGACCAACGATGTTTACTTAAAGGATGTTGATAATGGCAGGACGGATGTGATTATTAATGACTATTATTTGCAAAGCCTGGCACTAGAGGCGTTTCCAGATTTGGATATTACGATTCACCCGGATCTAAAATTTTATCCTACAACGCAAAATGTTGTCATGGACAAGGATGCTGACCTATTGAAAGAAAAGATAAATGAAGTGTTGGCCGGCATGCGTGAAGACGGAACGCTGACAGAGCTTTCGGGTAAATTTTTTGGTGGTAAAGATGTTTCCAAAAAGCCGGACGAGGATATCATTGAAATTGAAGGTATAGAATAGCATGTTTAACTTACAATTCGATAACGTTCAGCTAGGGAAGTTATTCGATTGGCAGCTGGCATGGGAAAGTTTACCTTTCCTTCTTGAAGGAATTCCGGCGACATTATCTGTTTCGTTTATCGGCATGGGTATCGGTTTAGTGTTAGGATTTTTCCTTGCCTTGGCACGCGGTTCTAGTCGAATCGTATTAAGATGGCCGGCGCGGATCTACATTTCTTTTATGCGCGGGACACCAATTCTAGTATTTTTATTTATTCTTTATTCTGGTTTGCCGGTTGTCGGGATTGAACTATCGGCATTTTTAGCAGCGTCGCTAGCATTTGGACTGAACAGCGCTGCCTATATAGCTGAAATAAACCGTTCATCGTTAAATAGTGTGCCACAAGGGCAATGGGAATCGGCCACATCGCTTAACATGGGATACTGGTTAACATTGAGAAAAATTATCCTGCCGCAAGCTACAAGAATTGCTATTCCGCCACTTGCAAATGTTTATTTGGATCTGGTTAAAGCGACGTCGCTAGCGGCGGTTATTACCGTTCCCGAGCTGTTTCAAAAGGCACAAATCGTTGCCGGGCGTACATATGACTCGATGACAATGTATATTTTGGTGGCATTAATTTACTGGCCAATATGTATGGTGATTTCATTTATGCAGGATCGCATGGAAAAGCGATTTAGCAGGTTTATGGAGAAGTAGGTTGTGAGTTATTTAGGAGGTTGCATGCTGGACACGTGGTAATGGGAGGCATGGCACCATATTCCCAAATCTGGAATCCTCGTGAGTTTTAACAAATAAGGTGAGGATATGGAACGCTATACAGTAATAAAAGAAGTTAATTACAAAGTTCCAGATCCGACAAAATAAAAACCCTTGCAGATGTTCCCAACAAGATAAGACAAATAATCGCTTCCAGTAAAGATCAAGGAATTCCCCAAAATAAGTGGTTCCTTGATTTTTATTTTAAGGTTCATTTAGATACGGCCAATTAACAGTTTTTACTTCCCCTTAACTTTTTCTCCTAAATAAGCCTCCTTTTTCACTGGTCTGGAACCATTCTCCTGGTCTAGTTTTTTCTTCCTCGTTTTGCTAATAGAACATGGTGAAATCAAGTTTACAACACGATCATAGTCAATATATAGTGATTATAATCACTTGATAATACTATATATTGTGTTATGTTTATTTTGCTTACAATTTTAATAGGGAGTGAATCATGATGCATTTATTACTTTTTACCGCTAGTACTTGTCCTAAATGCACAATTGTCAAGAACTTTATGCAGCAACAGCGTATACAACCTGAAGTTGTATCTGCTGATAAAAACAGGGTGCTAGCCGACAGATTTCAGGTCTTCTCCGTCCCAACTACCATTCTATTAACAGATGATAAAACAGAAATTGCTAGAAGTACAGGTGTTAACCCAAATGAATTGCTCAACATGTTTCAACAATTTCAAGGAGGTACGATATAGAATGTTTAAGAACACCGAACAGATTATCCAAAAATTCACATCTAATGTAGAAGACAAAAGAGCTGATTACTTAAAGCACGAAAACAGTAATTATGTATACTCTCTTCCCCTGCTTCGCCATAACATACATAATTACGAAGAAGAAGCGTATTTATTTAAGCATATCCTGCCACCAAGATTAAAGGAGCTTTATGATGACGGAAGTATTTATGTTCATGACAAACAGCTTGCACCTTACTGTGTATCCATTAGCTGTTTGGACATTGCTACAAAAGGAATTCCAGCACTAGCAAAAAATATGATCGAGTCTAAACCAACAAAACGACTATCCATTCTACTTCGTCACTTCAGTAATGTTGTAACACTTGTTTCTCAACAAGTATCCGGCGCAGTTATGTTAGCACAATTATCAACGATTACTGCTTCTTACTTATATGATGAGGAAACACATGGCGTGATATACGAAGCTGATGACTTAAAACAACTATTTCAAAGCATGATTTGGGAGTTGAATATGCCACTACGTTCTGGTGCACAAAGTAGCTTTTCAAATGTCACCCTAGAATTTGGTAAGCCATCCGAAGAAATTAAGGATGAATATGTTGTAATTGGTGGCGAACTGCGATTAATGCAATACAAAGATATTCCGAGTGAATACTTTGACAGAATTAATAAGGCAATTATCGATGTTATGAGTGATGGTACAGGAAGTGGAGGTATTCCATTTACATTCCCATTACTTACAGTTCAAGTGGATGATGATTTCAATTATGAAAATCCATTATTCCTAAAATTGTTAGATAAAATGTATAACTGGGGTGGTGTCTATTTTGAAAACTTCAAAACGAAACCATTTGAAGACCCATATTACAAAGTATTAAACCCACTAATCCAGACAAAAGACCCGGAAGTTAGCAGAAGCCTTTGTTGCCGATTACAAATCAATCTGAAAACAATCTCGAAAGCTGGTGGTGGCGTCTTTGGATCTTCCACAGGATCAACTGGTGCCGTACAAGTCCTAAACTTAAATATGAACCGAATTTTATTAGAATTCGGGCATGATATGGCATTAGTGAAGAGGAAAATTAAAGAATACATGGAAGTGATGCAAGAGGGTCATATGGCAAAACGCAGCTGGATTGAAAGTCATAAAGAATTATATCCCACCTTCTTTGCGTACAATGATAACTTGAAAAACTACTTCAATGTATTTGCGGTAACAGGTATGAACGAAGGGATTATTAACCTTGGATATCAGGATGGAATAAAGGATAATGAAGGAAAAATGGTTGCCCATGAACTCATGCAATATATGACAGAGATTGTTAATTCCTTTATTGTCCGCGATAAGGTAGCTTGCGGGATTGAATATGCACCAGCAGAAAATGCCGCAATTAAATTAGCTCGTCATGATGTAAAATGGGCAAAAGTGAATAACCGCGCAATATTCACTCAAGGTGAAGGAGACAACCCATACCTCACAAGTGGTTGTATGACTCCCTTCTCTGAAGAAGATTTCTTTGCGCAACTGGAAAACAGCGCAGAATTCCAAGGCTATGCAACATCCGGAAGTGTATTACACCATTTCCTGGAATCAAAAGTGGCACCGGAGAAGTTAGCAACTTATTTAGATAAAATCTTTGAAAAACCAATCAATTATATTACATTGACACCTACAATCACTTCTTGTATGTCTTGCGGGCAGAAAATCATTGCAGAAGATGCCAAAAACATTCATCACTGTCCAACTTGTGACGCAACAGACATTGCAACATTTAGTCGTGTAATAGGTTACTTGAAAATGATAGCAAGAAATAATATCCAAGTTGATGAAAAGGGGTACTATAAAGGAAAATACAACTTCTGGTCAAAAGCAAGAAGACATGATTGGAATGTCCGACACCGCTTGAAAGAAGAAGTATTACAAGATGTTGCTCGTCAATAAGGAGGACAACATAAACAATGAACTTTTACAACAATTTTATTCGTACATTTAATGATTTACCAAACCATACGACATTACTTTTACACACATTATCAGGTTGTCCACTTCATTGTTTTGGCTGTCATAATTACGATGAAATAATTGCTAATACACCGAGGGAATATAAGACACCTAAAGATTTGTACGACTATTTAAAGAAAAGCGGATTTTTATTCGATGCAGTGATGTTTAGTGGTGGCGAATTTTTAATTGACAAAATAGATGACATTTGTGAAGTCCTCACTAATGTTAGACAGCTATTTGATGGCCGAATTATCGTAACAACGAGTGGAATCTATCATCAAAAGGTAAGAAAACTCTACGAAGAAAATCTTGTAGATGGGATCCATATTGATATGAAATTACCATACCATGCCTTAGACCCAAAAGAGGATGCCGAGATTTTCCTAGCAGTAATGGGAATCAAACCCTCGCAAAAGGTAGTTGATAATTTACTGGCAAGTGTAGACTTAGTCATTCAACACGGCTCCATTCTCGACCAAGTTCGAACAGTGAAGTATCCGATACTTGATGAAGCATTTTTTGAAGAAATCTGCCATTTTGTTGATAAGAAAAAGGCACTTTATCATAGTGAAGTACCTTACTTTTTAAACGAGTTTATGCACCCATAAGGGAACGCTTAACCATTTTTCAATGACAGTTAATTCTAGCATCGTTGTAGAAATTATTCCAATAAACTCGGGGACTGCCCCAGAGGTCTTATTTAGACTTTTGGGGCAGTCCCTTCTTGTTTTCGTTGCTCTATCTTCGTTCGTACTTTTTACGAATATCGTTCATGTCTTTATACAATGAGTAATGAAACTTGGGGTCTGACCTTTAAGTTTTATGTTACAATAAAAGGAATTCAAGGGACGGAGGGTAAATCAAATGGATTTCATGATTTACCCTCCACCTTTTATTGCAGATCAAAACAGACTAGGGTGGGACGATATATGAACAAAAAAGACGTAGCAAATATTCGAAAACAATTTAAAGTAGATAATGATTTATTGAAGGTTACCGAAATCTTTAATGTTTATATTATGAAGGAAACAAGCGAAATTTATCATCAGCAAAGTCAACCGTTTGAAATGTTAGATCAAGACCAGCAAGAGTTATTTATGAATAACTTCAAAAAAGTACTAACAGGCCAAATGGATGAAAAGTTATTTGAATTAAAATTTCAGCGTGATGCAGAAAATAACAGTCAGCTTATTCTTCATCAAGGGTTATTAAGCAGCAATACAGAAGAATGGAAAGAGCAAATGCTTCTCATCGTGGAAAAAATGCTGCAAGATAAACAATATGAAATGGATATTGTTGTAACGTTCATCCGGGGGGAATACTTAAAGCCAATGAAGCGTCGGAATGAAGAGACGGAGGAGAGTGAACGGGATGCTGTTTATTCCCATTCCTTTATTCTTTGCAGCATCAATAAAACCCAAGATCCAAAAAAAGAATTGCTTTTTGACTATGTTGAGAAGGAATTCAAGTACAATATTGTCGTAGATCCGATTATTAATCTTAATGCGCCGATAGCGGGTTTTTTATTTCCTTGTTTCACCGATAATGCGGCAGATGTCAACCACATTCTGTATTCGGCAGGTAAAGCAAATGAGCTTGGTTTCGAGTTCAGCGAGAAAGTATTAAATGCGCAGGAAGCGATAACCGCAGAAGAGGATAAATTCGTTTTTGAGGAAATTGTCAAGGATGTAACAGGTGGTCAACTGAATACCTCAACTCTTGCCAATGTATATGAGGAAATCAACCACGTGGTTGAAGAGAATGAGGGTGAAGAAACACCGAAATTGGGCCACAAAGAAGTGGAACGTGTTTTAAAAATGAGTGGTTTGGAAGAAGTAAATGTAGAAAAGGTAGAAGCAGCTTTCCAGAAAGTTACCGATGATGAAAAATATGAGTTGAAGGCAAGCAATATCATGCCAAAATATAACGCTAAATCTATCAAAATAGACACAAAAGTTGCAAAAATTTCAATCAGTCCACAAGATTTAAAGTATGTGAGACAGGTCAATTTTAACGGGAAACGCTGCATATTAATTGAAGTTGAGGAAGATACCGTGATCGAGGGGTTCACAATGATTCCAGAGGCTTTTAACTAGGAAGCAGGGTGGGCGAATCTCCTACCTTCCATTTCGAAGGGGAAGCATAAGGTCGGTCCCTATTCTTGTAACTAATATGTTATAATTCGGGAAATTACAGGTAAGAAATTTTAAATCGTATTCCTTCGGAGGTGTCTATTCGACCCCGACCACCGGTATCAATTTATTCAAGGATTGTTTGTTTTGGAAAATAAAACAAGTAATCCTTTCTTATTATGTCTTTTCCCTAATAACCATCATCCCGCGCCGATTGTAGTCCCCGAAACCACGTATACCCAACAACCGTCAGCACCAACATTCCAATCGAAAAAGCGACAAAATACGGTGAAACTACATCACGAATAATCCCCGTAACAAACGAACTGATGATCATGCCGAATGAATATACAGCTGACATAATGCCAAACGCTCGACCATGCCCTTCACTTGGCACCGCATCGGTTACTGCTGTTGCCATCGCCGGCATCATTATACCGAAAAAGAAGCCGAGTAAAAAAAGCGCTAAGGATAACGACAGTAACGCGTTAAATAAAGCAAATATACTCATGCACATACCAAACAGGCCAAATATAAGCCGATTAATTGGGTTAAAGCGGTTGATGAAAAATAATGATAGGGATAAAAATGTTCCGATACCCATGAAACTGAATAATTGCCCAGTAGTGGCAGTAGAAAGTCCCTTTTCGACAGTTAAATAGGGAACCTCATAAATAATCACACCATGAATATACATCATAGCAAATCCGGTTATAAAAACAATATATAAATTGGGCATTGTTAATAGTTGGATAAAGTTTACTGGTCTAGAAGTTCGCCTTTTTTTAACAATAACTTCTCTTTCCTTCAACAAGTAAGCAGTATACAGAGCCGTTAAAATCAATGCTAATCCGATGACATAATACGTGTTAGCATATCCAATCAAAGCACCTAGCTGACCGCCAATCAATGGTGCAATTATACTCGCAATTGTACCGAGAATTCCATTTACCGCCATATTTTTCCCCTGTTGCTGACTGTTCGCTGCGTATCCTGATAGCAAAGCTAAAGCAGCAGGAATTAAAAATGCTAATGAAAATCCATTTAGTGTACGCAAAATTAGCAAACTGGCGGCGTCGGAGACAAGCGCATGGGCGATAAACAAAGTCCCTGATACAAATAGTGGAAGCATAATGAACAGTTTTTTGCCAAATCGATCCACCAATGGTCCGGCAATCAAATTTCCCGTTAAATTGGCCAATGATGCGACACTAAGCATTATCCCGATCAAAACACTTGATGCACCTATCTTCGCAGCATAAGGGGTGAAAATAGGCGATTGAATACTCATGATTAAACTAACAAAGAACATGACAATGAAGATGTGTAATTTATCTGTCGTTGCTTCTCTCAATTTTTTCACCTCTGAAACAATGTATGCTTTGGTGAAAAAAATAGACGAGCTTTTATGTGACAAATTATCATCTACCGCTGACATTTTCCTGCACTGCACCATCTTTCTTCACATACAAAGCCACTAATACAATGACCAGCATCACAACAATGACATAAAAAAATGACACACCAGGAAAAATTTGCAAAAATAAACCGCCGAGATAGGGTCCGCTGATGCTGCCGATACTAAAAGCAATCCCAATTAGCAGATTTCCTGCGGGTAAAAGGGACCCTGGCAAAAGATCGGTCATATAGGAAATCCCTAGGGAAAAGAGCGAGCCAACGAACATGCCAGCTAACGTAAACATAAGAAACAGGGCAACAAGAGATGTTTCCCATAGTGCTGCAATAAGGAAGCAGATCACACCAGCGGTCACAACAGATAACAGAATTTTACGCCTGCCAACCCGATCACTTAACACTCCTAAAGGCAGCTGTGTAATAATACTTCCAGCGGCAAAACAAGGTATAATAAGTGCGAGCATATCAACATCGTGGCTGATTCGTAATCCGTAAATCGGGAAAATACCGTGTAAGGTTGCCTCCAAAAAACCATAACCAAATGCAGGTAACAGTGCCACCCAGGCAATTTTTCCAGTTTGGATAAAACGAGTTAATGAACTCGTCGTATTTTGCGTACTTATATCATCTTCAGGCCATTTATTTCGGACAAAAAACATCCCGGACCAGACGATGGCACTGAATAATGCCGACAAGAAAAATGGCAATGCTTCATTAATGGAAAGAAGTCTGGTCATTAACGGACCAAGTGTAAAACCAAGTCCGAATGCAAGGCCGTACAATGCGATATTTTTCCCTCTGGATTCCTTTGCAGATGTAGTGGTGATCCATGTTTGTGTACCGAAATGCAGCATATTATCACCGATGCCAATGGTGACCCTAAGGATAAACCAAAGCCATAATGCTTCCCAGACAGGAAACAGTGCTAAGGAGATAAATACAAGCAATCCGCCAACAACAATAATCGGTTTAAAACCAAATTTGCGCACCGGTTTTTCCATGAAAGGAGACGCGAGCAGGACGCCGATATAAAGACCTGTTGCGTGTAGACCGTTTACCGATGAAGGCACACCATGCTGTTCTAATATAATTGCTAGTAACGGTAACAGCATCCCCTGGGAAAACCCGGAGATAGTGACAAGTGAAATTAAAATCCAGAATCTGACTTTTGCTGATGCCATTTCATCCCTCTCCTCCTTTTCCATTCCATAAATGTAATCGTTTTTCGGAGAATGGTCAATCACTGTGCATGAATAATAATGAAAAATAATATAGAATAAGAATTAGTACGATACCATAAATGATCGGAGTGACTGGCAGTGGAATTTTATTTAAAAGATAATGGAATGCGGACTGAGTTTGACTATGGTACGTTATCGGTTTCGGGAAATGAGGAGTACGGATTCCGGCCATTTCAATTAATGGTTGCATCAATTGCCGGATGCAGCGGCTCTGTTTTTCGAAAAATCCTGGATAAGCAGCGTACCGATTATGACGATTTGATTATTCATGCAGATGTAGAGCGAAATGCCGAGGAAGCCAATCGTATTAAGAGGATTACATTAAAATACACGATAAAAGGACATCGTTTGAATCCGGAAAAGTTAGAGCGAAACCTGGCATTATCCAGAAAAAATTGTTCAATGATTCGTTCAGTAGAGGACAGTATTAAAATAGAAGAAAGTCTGGAGATTGTTGAGTTAAGTAGGTAAAAACATAAAAAACCCTGTCCAAGTGTTACTGGAGGAGGTTTTAGAGATTCGAGTTCAATCGAGAGGACTGTGAAATCGAACGAGATGCACGAGAAACGGTTAAGGCGAACGGAAAACCGATCAAAAAGCACGCGTGTCAATCGTGACAAGCGCAAAGTCGATTGTGGAGAACGCTTCTCAAGATAACAGGTATAATATTCATGTGTCCGAAAAAACTATAGAAAAAGAAAGGAATGGGACACATGAATCGAAGGAAGATTTGGCAGATTGCATTAATCGTATTCGTCATTACGTTAATATCCCCGGTGAACAGTTTTGGGGCGGACAAGAAAAAAGCAAAGGATGATTTTAAAGTACCAAGTCATGCGTTGAATATTTCCAAGGAAAATACATTCCCGAATTCAACAGAAGATCAGGAGATTGTTGAACCAAGCAAGGCAACAAAGGGACTGATTAACGAAGTGGATGTTCCGATCGAGAATCCAGATCTCATCAAAATGTTAAATGAAACAACCGTGAAACCGTCTTTTCTTGCAATCGGTTATCGTGGGATGATTTACTTGGGTCGTTGGCCAATCAACTACAAATCATCAGAAACAACGGTCAACTGGGAATACCAGCAAATTAACGAAAATGAGCTGAACAATATGGGCGGTGACAGCACCCAAAAAATCAATTATATTCAGAAACAACAAACGGAAGTAGAAGGCGCCCTGACGAACAAGATTACCAAACCGGATGATATTAAAAAAATGATGCTACTGAAAGCAAAGGAAAAAGCGGATTTGCCTTTATCTTATAAAACAGTAATTGGGCAAAATACAAAAAAGGATAACTCCTACGCTGTTCCGACAGAAAAAATAGGGACGTTAAAAGCTTATGCTCCGGCGGTAAGCGAAAAAGGTCAAGTAACATTTGGAGAAGTATACATCAAACTGAAAGGTAATAAGAAATCCATTGTTGTAAAAAATGTAACAAAACAAGGGATTGGTGCCTGGATCCCCATCCAGGATTACGTTTCTTTTACGTTTAACCTAAAATAATTAATCGTCAACCCCTGTGAGAGTGCTCTTGCAGGGTTTTTCTTATTGGTCAAATGCCGTATAAAAAGGAAGAAATACTATATCGGAAATCGAAAATACTATCCAAAATGAGCAGAATACTATCCAAAATCGGTCAAATACTATCCAAATTGGGTAGAATACTATCCGGAAATCGAAAATACTATCCAAAACAGGAAAAATACTGTCCTAAGGCAAACCCCTCATACACATAATATTCAAAACGTGCAACCTCAGGACACAACCGTGCAATCCTGTGTCGTAGCCGCGCAATATGCGAGCTAAGCGCGCAATCCCATCCATGTTCAAGCATCAGAACAAACCTTCAATAATTTTCAAACCCACTTTCCCTCATGCATAATAAACAACCCCTTAGGAAAAAGTAAGAAAAAAACAGGTGGGTTGTTATGCGAAAATTATTCTTGGTTGTATCAAGCTTGGCATTGTCTTTGTTTGTCTTTTTTTATATGAACCCGGCAGTACATGCGCAAAGCTTCGGTTGGGGATATAAGAAAAATTCCGACCATAAAGTTCCGGAAATTGGCAAGTATCGGGATATGCTTGATAAATATGGTGCCTATTACGCTGACCATTCAGGGGACAAGGTCGTTTATTTGACGTTTGATAATGGCTATGAACAAGGCTATACGGATGACATTTTAGACGTGTTAAAGGCGGAAGATGTTCCAGCAACTTTTTTTGTGACCGGACATTATGTAAAAAGTGAACCGGATCTTGTTAAGCGAATGGCTAATGAAGGGCATATCATTGGCAACCATTCCTATCATCACCCGGATTTAACGATACTCACGAAAGATTCGATGAAAATGGAACTGGAGGAATTAGAAAAGGCAGTCGCAGCGATTACCGATCAGAAACAATTAAAATACATGCGCCCGCCAAAAGGTGTTTTTAATGAACGATCGTTAAAATGGGCAAATGATTTGGGTTATATTCATATATTCTGGTCGTTGGCATTTGCCGACTGGAATACGAAAGCCCAGAAAGGTGGTCAATACGCATTTGATCAAATTATGAAGCAAATGCATCCCGGAGCCATTATCCTGCTTCACACCGTTTCCTCTGATAACGCAGACGCCTTGTCAAAGCTGATTAAGGAATTGAAAAGTCAAGGGTATCAATTTAAAAGTCTTGACGATTTAGTATTAAAAGATATGCTGCCTAAGGCAATTTATGGATTTTAGATAGGAGCGCGAATACCGATCACTGGTGTTTGCGCTTTTTAATGCTCTAAAAAACTTTTGTTGCAGCAGGTCTTACGGACGTTCTGTATTTAAAATTTTCGAAACCTTTGCTATACTATTAGTATACCTTGTATTGGAGTTGATAGAATGAAAAGAGAAGATCTAATAGCACCGAAAGAGTATAATATTGTAATGGAAATGGAGCGCTATGCAACAGACCCGGAACGAGAGGCACTAATTTGGCAGGATGATGCAGGGAATGAGAGAACGGTAACTTATACTGAACTGATGAAAAACGTAAATCGGATTGGCAACGTCTTCCTTAATAATGGTTTGAAAAAAGGGGATAAAGTGTTAGTCATGATTCCAAGATTAATTGCAGCATATGAAGTTTATTTAGCTGCATTAAAAACGGGAATTATCATTATCCCAAGCTCGGAAATGTTGAAAACAAATGATTTGCAATACCGGATTAGCCATGGGGAAGTAAGTGGTGTTATCAGCTATTTTCCATTTGTTAAGCAATACGAGGAAATTAACGAATACGAGCAATTGAAACGTTTCGTTGTCGGTGAACCTGCAGCAGGCTGGCTGTTTTTGGATCGGTTGAAGGATGAGGCGTCCGACGATTTGCAAATGGCAGAAACAACACGTGATGATATTGCATTTTTACCATATACATCAGGGACAACCGGTAATCCAAAAGGCGTTGTACATACCCACGGCTGGGGCTATGCCCATTTAAAAACAGCATCGGAAAATTGGCTCTGTATTAATGATGGGGACAAAGTATGGGCAACTGCAGGTCCTGGCTGGCAGAAATGGATCTGGAGTCCGTTTTTATCTGTTTTGGGCTCTGGGGCAACCGGTTTTGTCTATCACGGAAAATTTGCTGCCAAAACATATTTAAGCCTGCTTGAGGACAATGATATTAACGTATTATGCTGTACCCCGACGGAATATCGGATTATGGCGAAAGTCGATAACCTTAGTGATTACCAGCTTCCAGCACTCCATAGCGCCGTATCCGCTGGTGAACCGCTTAATCGTGAAGTTATCGATACGTTCCGCAAGTATTTTAATGTTACGGTACGCGATGGCTATGGTCAGACTGAAAATACGTTGTTATTAGGTGTGATGAAGGATATGGAGGTTAAGCCAGGTTCGATGGGGAAACCAACACCAGGTAACGACGTAGATGTGATTAACGAGGAAGGACAACCAGTGGCCTCCGGGGAAGTCGGTGATATTGCAGTGAAGCTTGATTGTCCAGCGTTGTTCCGGGAATATTATAAGGATTCGGAGCGGACAAAAATGGCGAAGCGGGGGGATTATTATGTGACAGGTGATCAAGCATCCAAAGATGAAGACGGCTATTTCTGGTTTGAAGGTCGCAGTGATGACATCATCATTAGTTCAGGGTATTCAATTGGACCATTCGAAGTGGAGGATGCATTAGTCAAACATGCCTATGTTCAGGAATGTGCGGTTGTAGCAAGTCCCGATGAGATTCGCGGCAATATAGTCAAAGCATTTGTTGTCCTAAAAGATGGAGTAGATGGGAATAATCCAGATCTTGTCAAAGAGCTGCAGGATCATGTAAAAGAGCTGACTGCCCCATATAAATATCCAAGGGCTATTGAATTTATTGATGAATTGCCAAAAACGACATCTGGAAAAATTAGGCGGGTGGAATTAAGAGAAAAAGAAAAGGTAAAAATGCAATAATTTTTATCTGGCAATGGGTTTAAACGAATAAAACAACCCTAAACGTGACTGCTTTTATCGCGTTTGGGGTTGTTTAAATCAGGATTACTCCTGCAATTCCAATTCCTGTTTCAATTTCCTGCTTACTTCTGCTAACCCTTCATCTGTTGGAATAAAATAGGAGCCCCCATTAGTCGTCTGGTCCGATCCTTCGATTGTATATGTTTTAATAGCCGACGCATCAATCGAGGAGTATACCTTTTGCAGTGCATATATTTCAGTTGGTGTCAGGCTGGTTTCGACATCTTTTCCAAGAATATCGGATATTTCACCGAGTTTAAAGATTGTCCCAACGGAAACCGCCTCGTTAATTGCTGCTTGAATAAATTGTCGCTGTCGTTCATCACGAGAATATACATTGTTAACCGCCCGTTTTCGCATTCGGACAAAAGCAAGTGCTTCTTCACCATTCAGCTTTGCAGGCCCTTTTTTGAAATAGATTTTTTTATTATCGTTGTAAATATTTTTCTCCCAAAAACCTTCTTTTATATTAACGGTTACCCCACCAAGGGCATCGACAATGTCGCGAAATCCTTCAAAATCAACGGCAACATATTCGTCAATCGGAATATTAAGTAACTGCTCAACCGTCTCGACGGTAAATTTATTTCCACCATAACCGGTAATGGAACCATACGTATAGGCCGCATTAATTTTATGAATGCCAGCATATTGCCCTGCCCCTTCAGCAGGCAAATCCACCTGTGTGTCACGCGGAATAGTAGTCATCGTCATGGTATTTGTATGTGGATTAAGTGTTACTACGATTTGTGTATCCGCTCGCCCATTTTCTCCCCCGGTAGCATAGGTTTCGACACCCATTAGCAGAATCGAAATCGGATCCTTGCCAATGGTGACATCCATATCCCGTAGTGCCGATTTTTCTCCTGGACGGTCTAAATCCTGATATGAATTTTTAGCTGCGTTGTATGCGTGGAAAAATAAATAGCCTAATCCCCCAACTATAATAATAAATAGGATGAGAAGGATAAGGAGAATTCTTTTCTTCCATCTTTTTGTTTTTTTGCGTTGTCTTCTTCGCTCTGTCCTTAATTCGCTCACCCGGAATCCCGCCTTTGTTCCCCTTATTATATGTGAAAACAAAAAAGTTAACAAGACGAAATCTGGACGACTTAAGATGCCACACATGTGTAAATGACGGATTTTACAGGAATTATGTTTGTGCGCCAGCCTAAAAAATCATAAAAAAATCAGTTAAAACACTTGAAAGTCAAAAAAGGTCAGAGTATAATATGGTTACAAGGTCAAAGATAGTCAAAGTCAAACCTTGTTAAAAGCTTATTTAAACTAGTCTGACTGCAGCTTATCTAAAAGCTGACCTACACTTTTTAAAGAAAATCACAAGGAGGAATGACATGATGAAATGTCAACAATGTGGTATTCGTCCAGCAACAATTAACGTCTCGATGCAAATAAATAATGAAAAAATGCAGGTACATGTATGTAATCAATGTTTTGAAGAAATACAAGGTCAAATGATGAATCCAACTGGTTTCTTTTCCAGTTCTAATGGAAATCAGGATGCTTTTGCCCAGAACTTTTTCCAAGGAAATGGCCAAGGCGGCGCCGGAACAAGAACAGAACAACGCCAAGGGAATCGGGGCAATGGTTTGCTTGATCAATTAGGCAAAAATGTTTCCAGCGCAGCACGTGCTGGATTGATTGATCCGGTGATCGGCCGTGATGGAGAAATAAAACGGGTTATTGAAACATTAAATAGAAGAAATAAAAATAACCCGGTCTTAATTGGTGAACCTGGTGTTGGTAAAACAGCAATTGCGGAAGGTTTGGCCGTTAAAATAGCCGAGGGTAACGTTCCAACAAAACTGATGAACAAAGAAATCTACTTACTAGATGTTGCTTCGCTGGTTGCCAATACAGGTATTAGAGGCCAATTTGAAGAGCGTATGAAACAGTTGGTACAAGAATTGCAATCACGGCAAGAGGTTATTCTTTTCGTGGATGAAATTCATCTGTTAGTTGGTGCAGGCACTGCGGAAGGCTCACAGATGGATGCTGGTAACATCTTAAAACCAGCACTAGCACGTGGGGAACTGCAATTGATTGGTGCCACAACATTAAAGGAATATCGTAAAATTGAAAAAGACGCTGCACTTGAACGTCGTCTTCAGCCAATTATCGTCAAGGAACCTACAGTCGATGAAGCGGTGCAAATTTTAAATGGAATCAAAGAACGCTACGAAAAATTTCATGAAGTACGTTACTCTGATGATGTTATTCGCGCGTTTGTCACATTATCACAACGCTATATCCAAGATCGCTTTTTACCTGACAAGGCGATTGACTTAATGGATGAGGTCGGTTCACGATTGAATCTGGCCAACGCGGAAAAAGATTCGGATTCCATTGAACAGAAACTGAATGAAATCGTTCAGGAGAAAGAACAAGCCGCGGAAAAAGAAGATTACGAGCGTGCTGCACATCTTCGTTATCAGGAAATTCAACTGCAGAAACAGCTGGAAAAAGCGAAGGATGAAGCACAAGTAATTGATGTTGGAATGGAAGATATTCAATTAATTATTGAAGAAAAAACAGGTATTCCGGTAACTAAACTGCAAAAAGATGAACAAGAGCAAATGAAAAACCTTGCAGGAAATCTTGCCCAAAAAGTTGTTGGACAAGAACAAGCGGTTGACAAGGTTGCTAAAGCTATCCGCCGCAGCCGTGCTGGACTGAAATCAAAATATCGTCCAATTGGATCATTCCTGTTTGTTGGTCCAACCGGTGTTGGTAAAACCGAGCTAACGAAAGCACTGGCTGAGGAATTATTCGGTTCACGTGAAGCCTTGATTCGTCTGGACATGAGTGAGTATATGGAAAAACACGCCGTATCGAAAATTATCGGTTCACCTCCAGGCTATGTTGGTCATGAGGAAGCAGGACAATTAACCGAGCGTGTGCGTCGCAATCCATATTCGATTATTTTGCTCGACGAAATTGAAAAAGCACATCCGGACGTGCAAAACATGTTCCTGCAAATCATGGAAGACGGTCGTTTAACGGACTCACATGGCCGGACGGTAAGCTTTAAAGATACGGTTATTATCATGACAAGTAATGCCGGAACCGGTGTGAAAGAAATTAATGTCGGCTTTAACCGGACGGAGCATGAATCGGTTTCCACATTAGAAAACTTAAGTGCTTATTTTAAACCGGAATTCTTAAACCGTTTTGACTCGATCATTACGTTTAATGAATTAAGTGAAGATAATTTAGTCGAGATTGTTGATTTGATGTTGCATGAATTAACACAAAACATGGAAGAAAATAAAGTTGCAATTACGATTACAGATGCTGCGAAACATGAATTAGTACGACTTGGCTATGACCGCCGTTTTGGTGCACGACCATTACGCCGAGTTATCCAGGATAAAATTGAAGATCAATTAACCGATTTGTTATTGGAAAACAATGAAGTTAAAGCAGTAAATGTTGACGTAGTTGATGATGAAATTACCGTAAAACAAGCATAAATGAATGAAGATCCTGTCCCAATTTTCGGGGCAGGATTTTTTTGTTGTCTAGGAAATTATCACTAGCGTTGCAGGAAAATAAAATATAAAAGTCAAGAAATATATTTTATGTGAAATTTGGCAATAATGGCAATTTAACCTTTAAAAGTCATA
>BMJD01000055.1 GCA_014642895.1 Lentibacillus populi | reverse complement strand
TTTATGACTTTTAAAGGTTAAATTGCCATTATTGCCAAATTTCACATAAAATATATTTCTTGACTTTTATATTTTATTTTCCTGCAACGCTAGTGATTTCTACCGTATTTCATCCCAGTAGTATGCTAATGTTTCCATTCCTTTTACAAAACTGTCCATTGGGAAACTCTCATTTGGGGAATGCAGGCGATCATCTGGTGTACCAAACCCTAATAGAACAATTGGAATATTGTAGATTGCCTCAATCCATTCCACGACGGGTATGGAGCCACCCATTCTGACGTAGACTGTATCCTTCCCAAATGCCTTTGTATAGCTTTTTGCAGCTTTTTGAATCAGTGGATGATTTGGCTCCACCTTGTAAGCTTTAGCCGAAAGCTTTTCCTTTTTTACATCGACAGTAACACCTGATGGCTTATTTTCTTGAACATGTTGTTCCAGTAGAGTTTGAATTTTTTCCGGATCCTGGCCAGGTACAAGACGACAGGTAATTTTCGCGGTGGCTGACGACGGGATGATGGTTTTCGTTCCTTCTCCTTGATATCCACCATAAATTCCGTTAACTTCAAAAGTTGGACGGCCCATTGTATGTTCTTTGGCTGTATAGCCTTTTTCTGAAACGGTCTCCGTTACGCCGGTTGATGCTTTGTAATCTTCACTCTCTACTTGTTTGATTAATTGCCGTTCACCGTCGTCAAGCGGCTCCACGTCATCATAGAAACCATCCACTGTGATGACTTCTTCTTCGTTTTTCATCGATGCTAAAATATGAGTTAAGGCCATGATTGGATTTCGCACTGCTCCACCATACATACCAGAGTGCAAATCATGATCAGGGCCATTTACCGTAAGTTCGATTCCGGTAAATCCTTTTAATCCATAGAGTATTGTCGGCCGATTTTCAGCAACCATCCCTGAATCCGAAATTACTGCAAAGTCAGCAGCAAACAATTCTTTGTTATCGTGAAGCGTACGATACAAATTCTCACTGCCGATCTCTTCCTCGCCCTCAATACAAACCTTGACATTTAATGGAAGTTTCCCCTCTGTCTTCATGTATGCTTCAAAAACGGCAAGCTGCATAAATACTTGGCCTTTGTCGTCACTGGATCCACGGGCATATAGACGACCATCCCGTATTTCTGGTTTAAACGGATCACTTTTCCATTGGTCAAGTGGATCAACCGGCTGCACATCATAATGGCCATAGAATAGAACAGTTGGTGCATCTGAACCCGCTTGCTTGTATTCTGCAAATACAAGCGGATGTCCGCCAGTTTCCCGCTGTTCTACATGCTCAAAGCCAATATCATTTAAATATGTCTCCAAAAAGCTTGCCGCTTCTCTGACGTCGTTTTTATGTACACTATCTGTGCTGACACTCGGAATCGACAAAAATTGGTTCAATTTTTCCAACAACTGATCATGATGTTCAGTTAGATAACTGATAACTTTTTCACTCATGTACTATTCCTCCAATGTTTTATATTTATTTTAGCATATCATATTTGAATAGATCTGCGCATATTGTTTGGATATGTGTGTGATTTTGTATGGATGCAATTGCTTTACATGTCAGATCAGTGGTCTCCTGCCACGATTCTGGATGATAACATCAACAAAAAAGGGATATTATCAACAATATTAGCAACATACGGAAAACCTCGATATTCCCGAGGTGAAGGACACCAGCCGCTGGGACTGGAGCTGGACATGGCCCCTCTCGACTATCCAGTTATCCACAGCGTATAAATTTATAGTTTCCCAGACAATAAAAAAACAGCCCAATCAGACTGCCTGTAATATTGTTTGTTTCAACGCTTCCTTCAAATCTTCAATTAATTCGTCGCTATTTCTGTATTCCAATTGACGGAAACCTTTTTAGTCAAAATCATGGGTAAGAAACCCTCCCCTTATTCCACAAAAACCTGATGCCATTCCTTACGGTGTGCCAGCATCTCCTTTGCAATCTCTTTTGCACCATCCAAGCTGTGACTGGCAGCCCAACCACATTGAACCTCATTACATGCAGGAACTTCATCGGCTTCTAAGACATCCTGCAACGTTTTTTCAATCGTGTCAACTATCATATCATAATTATTATTGTTAAAGATCGATAAATAAAATCCTGTTTGACATCCCATTGGACCGATATCAAGTACATTATCCATATGGTTGCGAATGTTTTCTGCCATTAAATGTTCGAGTGAATGGAGACCAGGCATATCCATATGTTCCCTGTTCGGTTGTTTAAAACGAATATCGTATTTGTATACCTTATCACCATTTACACCCTCCGTTACCCCTACTAACCGAACATAAGGTGCCTTTACCTTCGTATGATCCAAGTTAAAGCTTTCTACATTCATTTTCTTTGTCATCGTTTTACGTCCCCTTCGCATTTTTAACCGATAATTCATTTACTCGCCTAAATAATTTCCTTCAAATATTCTCTTTAAGTTCAAAACGCTCTTGTTTTTATATAACTTGACCGATTTATTAAAACTAGTAGCAAACCAAGATTAGTGCGAATTATATGCGTTTAGCATAGCATAAATTGGCGGTTTTTTCAAAGAACTGTCAGGCTTGAGCATTAAAAAACGAGCACCCTGTTAGGATACCCGCTTTACACTTTGTGTACTTATTGGTTATTTTGTGGAAATACCCGTTCAATCATATTGCCAATCTGGTCGAAGAATCCTTCAATTGGTTCACCATTGTCTACATCATCTGCATAGTTATTGGCCAAATTTAGAAAATCAGGGTTTGTGGAAACATAAACATTATCGATATCGTTGTCAACCGACTTAACAATATCAGTGATTTTTTGTTTTACTTCATCGGTCAGTTCATCACCATTATTATTGTTATCGTTGTTAACACCGTTGTTATTGTTGTTAGTATCATCCATTCCAATGTTGTTGTTGCCATTCATTCCATTGTTATTGTTCTTATTGTTATTATTGTTGTTGCCGTTAATTCCATTGCCATCATTGTTATTTCCATTATTGTTGTTCACATTACCATTGTTGCGATTATTGTTATTTTCATCTAAGGCTGCTGCTACATATGCATTATTATCTGTTGTTAAAACATATGCCCGATCAATTCCATCTACCTCATCGGTTATTCTGTCGGCAGCTTCTCGGGCAATCTCATATCGGTCGTTGTTGTTCTGGGCATTATTATCGTTAAGATTTCCCCGATCTCTGTCAGCATTTTCTGCGTTTCGTAAGTTTTGACCATTATTTCGATCATTTGCAGTGTTATTTCTGGTATTCTCAACATTACCGTCCGCGTTGTCATTGCCATTTGCCCCGTTATCATTTCCATTGTTTCCACAAGCAGCAAGCATAAACATTGCTGCAAAACCAACTAAAAAAAGTTTCCATTTCATTGTGTAAATTCCTCCTTGCTGTTTTGTCGTTAGTATGTGTCAGCAATGCAGGTTTATACCGATATCCTGATTTTGGCAAATACACCATTTTTGTTTCAGACAATATATATAAAAAGCGGAGAAACTACAAATAACCCTTGAATTATAAGGAGGGGAAAAATAATGGATATACCGGATTACGACAAAGCGTTATATTACTCACTGTGGGGACAATGGGACGATTTATTGGTTTTAATGGTGCGAACAAACGATGATATGCTTTCAAAAAAAATTCAAAACTTTTTACATGCCTATCATTATTCACTCGATCAAACAAAAATTCTTCAGTTGCATGATGAGCTGCTTTACTATATTGACCATGCCATGAAGCACGTGCCAACTGCTGTTATGGAGGTCTAATGCTAAAAGGAATGCACCGAAAAGTGGTGCATTCCCTTTTTATTTATTATGATAATAATTGCCATTCTCTTTTTCGTTATCTTGGTGGTTGTTTTTCCTATGGTTATTTTCACTCGGTTTGTGACCTTGTTTATGGTTATGCTCATTAACATGTTTTTCGTCCCAATTATCACGAGGGTGATATTCCTTGCGATTATCACTTTGCTTATCCCGCCAATTTTTCTGATTGGGGTCATGATCCGTTTTCGAATGATGATTGCGATAATTCCTTTTGTTCTCTCTTTCGCTGTTATTTTCTTTATGCTTATGATTGCTGGTTGCTTTTCCATTTTTATCTTTTAATTTGCTGTGATCCTGCTGGTGATTGTTTTCTTCTGTTTGCTTTTTTTCTTTTTCTGACTTATCTTGCAAATTTTCTTTTGGCTTATCCTTATTATAAAAAGATCGAATAATAGCTTTTTCTTCATCGTTTAATTTTTCCTTTTCCTCAACATCCTTTGGAAAATCCTTTTTCTCAAGCTTTTTGGCCATAACCTTATTCATTGACAAATCCTTTTCCCTGGCCGTCTTTCTGATTTCTTTCGGCACACGAAATGTGACAATTTCCCAATCGGTTTGATGACCACTAAAATAGCTATCTAATGTATCCAACACAGAAATGTCACTATTCTTCCTGTAGCTGACACCAACCATGACGTTCTTGCCGTTTTTAATGAAACCCGACTTTTCACTGTTGTCCATAATAAGCGCAACCATTTCTTCCAGTGATTTATTTTTGTAATCGCTTAACTTCTCTACAAGAATTTTTGCATCATCGTTTAACGCTTTCACTGACCGGACATGTAACTGATCATCAATTTCCAATTCAACACTTGGATTAATGTCAACATTCACATAGGCATATGTTTTGCCGCTGCCTGCAATAAAATAAAAAGGAACTGCAAATAGCAGCAGCAAACAAGTAACAGCAATCACTCTAAAGGAATTTTTTACTTTCTCCTTGGGTCGAAAAAAGAATAAATAACGTTTGTTTGCCTCCAGTATTTCAAAGGCAACTTCTGTACCAATACTAGCATCTCCAACAGGCTTTGCCTTCAGAAACAGGCCGCTTTCCGTCATAATTATCGTGTATTGGCGATGTTTTTCCATTACGATCCCTTTTTTCACTTACCCACCCCCTTAAGGTAGTCCTTAAGATACACAAAATCATTACTAAGCACAATGAATATTGCTAAAATATACTTCCGGTTGCGTTCCAGTGTTTTTTTACTGACACTTACTTTTTTCACTAAAGCTTTGATTGGGAGCTTTTTCTTGCGCTCAACAAACTCCTTTAATGCAGGATCATTAAACAGGATCCTCGCTGTATGAATCGCAGAATCTCTGGCATCCCTATGCTTGGGAGATATTTCAGTTAATTCAGTTAATGTTAATTTATACATTTTTAGCTTCTCGTTAAATTCGGCAATTTCCTCCCTTCGATGCAATGCCTCCTGTTCTTCCCGATAAATCTCCTTCACAGCAATTATTTCACTGGGGTTTTCCATTTGCTCTTCATCATAACTTTCATCCAATGAAGCTGCTATCGGTGTTTTTTGCACATAACGAATATAATCGATCACTTTCCGCTTTACGACCAGTTTGGCAAAAGATAAAAAGGAGCTCCCCCGCTCCGGGGAATAAGTTAAAATAGCCTCGTTAAATGCGGCTAAGCCAACGCTGAATTCATCATCCTTTTTCGGATCAATATACCGTTTGCACACTTCTGAAACACATTTGGCAATAAAAGGCTGATAAGTCTTTAAAAGGTAATTTTGTGCATATTCATCCCCTGCTTGGACTGAGGTTATCATTTCTTTAAGGGATTTTTCTTTTAATGACTGATTGCGAATCAACCTGAAACACCCCCAGCCATTATAAAATACGAGTTATGTTTTAACTTTTTGGGTGTATTTAGCAAGTATTTATCATTTAGCAATTTTATTATATCGTTCACGATGTATCCACCATCTTTATTTTAATTAATAAATAATCAGCTTACTCATCAATTTGAATTGACTTTCAGCATTGACCATATGCAGTCAATATACTTAATCCTACCGCAAGCGGACAAACCTTGCTATCACAGAATATTTACAGTTTGTTTAAATCTTGATTGCAAAAAGCAAAAGCGATGCTTGGGACTGTTTGGAGCTGGACATGATTAGGTAAGAATAACTCAAGAACATCGACAGAAACATCTACGAAAACAGCTTTTGGAACGAAAAAAATAGCCTACAACCTGTTTCGGCCATAGGCAATTTATCGATGAACCGTCGAGCTAGAGATTTTTCATGATCTCTTTTCTTGATTCATACCCTATTTCCTGGCTGAACATATCTGTCGTACAATCTACATACAGATCTTCTTCCAGCCAATCTACCGACTGAATCATTTCCATCTTTATTAAATAGAGTTTGGTGGCGGGAACGTCGATTCCTTCGATAATGAGGCAGCGAATTTTCCAGTATTCATCATCAAAAATGAAATCAACCACTGTACCGAGTCGGCCATCGTTAGCATGGGCACGTATTCCAATTGACTCCGCCTCGCTGCGTAATTCATAGTCGTTGTTTTCGTGTAATGGATCCTGGTATACAGTTCTCTCGGCTTTCATGTCCGGCAGAGGGGTAAACGGCTGATCCTGCCCGCCCCAGAGCATGTTCCCCAGCCAATAGCGACTCCAACCGTAGTAACCAGCCAAGGTAAACTCAGTATCTCTCGTGATTGGTTCACCCTCATGGATGGATGGACTATTCCGAATCGTCTCCTTGTCCAAATTTACTTCTACCAGGCCGTCTAACTCATTTACATGTTCAAACGATGCCGGTGATAAGAGAACTTTCCTTCCCGGCAGCCATTTTCTCGTATCAACAATGCAATAACGAATTGCCCATTTACGATCATCAAAATAAAGATCTTGCATTTTACCCATTTCCCCGTCTGTCGCATCAATTCGATAATTCTTTAATTCTGAACTGAAGTATAACATGGGAATACTACCTCCTGATTTTTGTGTTATAGGTAAATACCCCCTACAAATTTTCTCAAACAAAAAAGAGATGAAGCCGGTTTACCTCTTAAGTTGCTGATGCAAATAATCAATTGGTACGACCAGGCCAACTTTCCCGTAAGTTCCATGATCGAGCGTTGCAAATACTACACCAATCACACTACCTTGTTCATTGATAACCGGACTGCCGCTGTTCCCGCGGTAAACCGGCGCCTTGATCATGAGTACATTCTCTTCCCAATCATCCAAGCGTATATAATCAATGATGGTACCTTTATTCGCGATTCCATTAAACATGAGTGGGTTTCCAATAAAATAGATCGCCTCATCTGGCTGGAATACTGGCTGATCAGCTAATGTCAAATAGGGCAAGTCTTTATGTTTGCCGTCAATTTGGATCACTGCCAGATCAACCGATGGATATTTTCGGATAACGTTTCCCTCAAACAAACCATCATCGGGAAAAGCTACGGTAACAGCTTTCTCTCCTTCAATAACATGATAATTTGTTACAATTGTGCCAGTATCAGAAATCGCAAAACCAGTACCTTTACTGTCACCTGTTTCAATGACAACAACGGCTTTTTTATAGGCGGTGATATCATCCTGGGCTGATAATTTTGCCGATGTGATCAGAAAATTAATGGCGGGGATCGAAAAGGTTTTCGGAATTAAGGCTGCAACATTTATTAGCATTGCAACTACAATTAACCAAAACGCCCACTTCGGAAATGGGCGCTTCGGTTTACTTTTCTCCTGCTGCGATCGCTCGACAGCTTTTTTACGTTCTTCTTCCACCAGCTCAATCAATTCTTCCTCATCTATTTCTTCATATAAATCATCATCAATCACGTCACGGGTCTTTCGTTCCTTCTGGTCCATACGTCACCTCAGGTTATACAGCCTCTCTTGCCTTCCCTTGCTGCATTTGATACATCTGATGATACAGGCCTTTTTGTTTTATTAGCTCTTCATGATTCCCTTCTTCCATTATTTTACCATGTTCCAGCACAAAAATGGCATCTGCCTGCTGGATAGTTGATAAACGATGGGCAATCACAAGTGTAGTACGACCTTTTTTCAATACTTCCAGCGCCATTTGGATAATATTCTCCGTTTCAGTATCAATGTTTGCGGTTGCTTCATCCAAAATCAGGATTGCTGGATCAAATGCAAGTGCACGGGCAAATGATAGCAATTGTCTCTCCCCTAGTGAAAACGTTGATCCACCTTCTGTTACTTTTTCATCATACTTATTTGGCAGTTTTTCAATGAAACGATCAGCACCAACCGCTTTCAAGGCAGCGATCGCCATTTCCCGGGTAATAGTCGGATCATTCATTGTGACGTTTGAAATAATCGTTCCCGAAAACAGAAATGGATCCTGTAACACTATCCCCATGTAGCTTCTGACCTGCTGCCGGGACCATTCACTTGTTTTATGGCCATCAATGGTAATCGTACCCTTTTGTGGATCATAAAAACGGAATAACAAATTCATGATTGAACTTTTTCCCGATCCTGTATGACCGACGAATGCAGCCGTTTGTCCGGCGCTTACCGAAAAAGACATGTCATCGATAACATAATCCTTCCCATTATAAGCAAATGAGACATGATCAAATCTAATGTTCCCACGATATTTCGTAATTTTCGCATCCTGTACATCCTCGCCATCACGGTCAATCAACTCAAATACACGGTTACCTGCCACCCTCGCTTGCTCAATCAGTGGAAGCTGATTGACAATATCCTCAAGCGGTTCAAATAATCGGTTCAAATAGTCAACAAATGCGTATAAAACGCCAATCGATATAATGCTTCCAGGTTCTAGCGAAGCCGATCCAAAATACCATATAAAACCGACAAAAGCTAAATTGCGAAATACAGTAACAAGATTATAGGAAGTCAAAGCACTTAATTTAACCAGCTTGCGTTGATAGGTGAAATTACGCTCGTTTAATACCTCGAATTCTTCTTTTGTCTTTTTTTCACGACTAAACGCCTGAATAATCGGCATCCCTTGAATCGCCTCATTAATATTAGCGTTAATAGCACTAACGGTGGAACGAACGACTTTATTATATTTCGTACCAAAATGCTTATAAACCTTCATCCATCCATAGATCAACGGAATTAGCAGTAAACTGAATGCCGCCAATTTAACGTCCAGAACAAACAATGCAACGAAAATTCCTGCCATATAAATGACACTTGTTACGACAATCGATAATACCCGCTCATATAAATCACGGATCGCTTCCGTATCATTGGTAATCCGGGCGACAATTTTACCTGCAGGTTGATCTACATAATAATTGATCGGAATCCGCTGTGTATGGGCGAAAACATCATTACGCATTTTTTTCACGATTTGATTGGAAGCTTTTTGTAATAAAAACGTCTGGAAAAACTGGAAAAACGCCGCGATAACAAGTAATACTATATATAGTCCGAGCAAGAAAATAATCGGTCCCTGTTCTGGTTTGAAAAATGGATAAATCTCCGACAAAGAAAGCTTCTCCCCAGTAAATGTCCGTGTTTGGTCCGTTTGCTTAATCGTTATAGTATTCCCCTTAGCACTTCGTTTTCCGGACAGTGGGACATCCTCGTCGACAAAATAATAGTCATGGCCAACCTGCAAAATTGTTGCTGTTTCTCTTGATTGCTCATCATTTGTAATTCGGTCTGCTCGTTTATAAAAATCACGCTCATACGAAACTGTGTATTTGTCATTCTTGTTTTCAACTTGCCGCCAATTTCCTTCCACACCAAGAATATGGTCATCAATTACTGTTTTGGCAATTAAAGGTCCTGCCAATTCAAGTGCAACAGCAATAACAAGACAAATCAAGCCGATAAAAATACCCTTTTTAAATTGTAATGCATAATTTAATAACCGTTTTTCTGTTGATTGTTTCATTAGGAGATCGCCTCCTCATCCTCTAGCTGCTGCAGCAGGTATTGTTCTTTATACCAGCCACCTCGACTCATTAACTCCTCATGTGTTCCTTCTTCAACAATCTTTCCATCTTCAAGTACAACAATCTGATCCGCATGTGTGACAGCTGAAAGCCTGTGTGCTGCGATAAACGTTGTCTTATTTTGCCGTTCTTGCCGCAAATGCTCAATAATTTTCGCTTCGGTTTTCCCGTCGACTGCGGACAGCGAATCGTCCAAAATTAAAATTTCCGGGTCTTTGATAAATGCCCTGGCAAGTGCAACCCGCTGTTTTTGACCACCCGACAATGTCACACCACTTTCACCAACTTGGGTGTCCAGACCATTTGGCAGTTGTTTGATATCATCCAGAAAATGCGCCAAATCCATAACACGATAGATTTCCTCATCGGTGGCATCTGATTTCCCGAACTGGATATTTTCTCGAATTGTTTTAGAAAACATGATCTGGTCCTGTGGTACATAGCCAATCCAAGCTCGAATTTGCTCCAAACTAATTTCCTCAAGGTCAACATCGGACATTTTAATGCAGCCTACTAGACCTGGATACTGTCGAAGCATCAGTCTAAACAAGGTCGTTTTACCAGCGCCGGTTTTCCCGACAATCCCAATTGTCTCACCGCGTTTCACCTGCAAATTGATATGACTTAGTTGCTCTGTCGCTGTCTCCGGATAAGAAAAAACAACATCTTGAAACGTAATGGTATCTACCGTTTTCACCGTTTTCGGATTTTCACAGTTTTTTACGTCCGCTTCATAATCCAATGTCTCATTAACACGGTCTAATGACGCATTGCCACGCTGCAGAATATTAATGAGTTCACCAACCGCAAACATCGGCCAAATCAGCATTCCAAGATAAACATTAAACGTAACCAAATCGCCGAGTGTTATTCCATTTTGAAACACAAGTAATGCGCCATACCCGATGCCAATTGTGTAGGATAGCCCGACAAGAATTTTCATGGTCGGTTCGAATAGTGCATCGATTTTAACCACTTCAATATTTTTCTGATAGACATCCTCCGTCATGTCATGGAAACGCTTCTCATCCTGTTTCTCTTGTACAAACGCCCGGATAACCCGGACACCGCGAATCGACTCCAATACATCGTTGTTCATTTCCCCGAAAGCAGCCTGCGCCTTCATGAATCGGGCATGAATCGCTGCACCATATTTATTCATCACTGCTGCCATAATTGGCAATGGAATCAGCGCAGCAAGGGTCAATTTCCAGCTGATCGTAAAGCCCATCATTGCCACGATCATTAACATGAATAAACTTGAATCCACAAGGGTCAGCACACCAAATCCTGCTGTTAACTGGATAGATCGTAAATCATTGGTAGCCCTGGCCATCAAGTCTCCCGTCCGATATTTTCCAAAAAAGGTTGGGGTCATCGCTAAGAAATGATCCATTAGCCTGCTTCTGGTCCAGCGTTCCAGAATAGCTGCTCCGCTAAACAGCGTGTAATCCCAAAGGAAGGAAATCGCATAATGAATAAAGATTAACAGCAAATACCCTGCTACCATCATCGTTAATAATTTTAATGTCAGTGTTTCAAACTGTATCTTATCAATTGCAAATCCAACCAATTTAGGAGGAAGCAAACCAATCGCACTTGCAATAATTAGTGCCACAATGGCAAATACATATCTTTTCCAGTAATGCTTAAAAAACCAATCAAGCTTCTTAAAAACCTGAAACATGTCAATCACCTGCTTTGTTCATAAAATCCAATAACGTTATATTGCTTTCAATAGCTTTTTACATTTTATCCCACCTCAAAAACAAAATAAAAGCACACGTCGCTATGACGCATGCTTTCCAAAAAGGGAATCCCCCCATTAATCGCAAAAAGGCCACAGACAGATGTGACCTTTATAAACAGATTTAGAATATGTATTACTAAAATACGTTTCCACTATCCGCGAAGGTCACACGATATATAAAATTAGGGTTCATTTGCTTTAACTGCAGTTGAAGCTGAAGTTGTATTTGCTTTTCCATAGCCGTGACCTCCTCTCATTTTTTGGTTCCCAATAATTATAGTATTAGCAAAATTTAAAGTCAATCTTTTTTTTAATTCTTTTCAAATATAGCTGAATTTAATCAAGCAGAACGTGCAGTGAAGGCTTGGTTAAATCAGCAGGTGCGTACATAAAAATGCTGGACACTGCTGACCATGACCAATCCTGCTACTGAATATATACCAACAAGAAGAGAACTCTTTAAAACGTCTTTCATCTGGTAGCGAAGGACAAATCACGGTGGTGGAGCCTGACTAATGTCACTCATGGAAGAGATGAATGCCCAAACTCGGTGGTGGAGCCTGACTAATGTCACTCATGGAAGGGATGAATGCCCAAACTCGGTGGTGGAGCCTGACTAATGTCACTCATGGAAGAGATGAATGCCCAAACTCGGTGGTGGAGGTAGTAAGAAGTTGCTCATCGATGTGATGAAGTCCCCAAATGCGTTCGGCAATCCAGTTAAAGATTCCATTATTTGCATTATGAAGAACTCAGGAGTCATCTTATAACGTCAGAACCCGGGTTTGACAACAAAGCTTCCAAACTCAGTAATGCCATGGATTTAAGCTTCAACCTAATTATTGTAGTCCTAAATTGTGATTTTAAATAATGGTGTGACAGGCTTTATAACGTCTTTTTTGCGATATAAGCCATTATTAATATAATAAAAAAATAATTGAAAAAATTAACACCGAACTTGGGTTAGAAATCTAAATTTTATTCGTAATATGTCCATTGATGAACTCTTACAAATTATATACTTTCCTTACCAACAAAAAAGACACAGCCTGATATACACATCATCTGCGTCTTTTAAACTCCATGCCGCGCTTCCTTATCTGGTTTCATCTTTAACTTTATTTGTTCCAATTGCTAATCCTTTTATTACTAAAGTGACCGTTTTTAAGTCCCCTCATAAGGTGGTGAATCATTCCAGTAAAGACGAATAACCATACCGCAATTGCAACAACTACCATGAATTTAGGTATAATCAACAGAAAGGACAATCCCAGTGCTTTGGAAAATTGAAATGTACTTGTAGTATACATCGCCAGCGGAAATGACATACCCCAAAATTGCGGATCATAGGATAATGGATAGTGGTGAATACCATGTCGCCAGATTGCCAGGATAAAAAGCAACGGGATCCACCATGTGCCTGTTATCCAGAAAAATAACGTGAATCCTTTCAAAAACGGAATAATCTGGTTTAACAATGGCGACAGATCGGCATGTAAAATTAGTGTTGATCCAGCCAAAGTGGTAATCGCTACTGCTCCCATATTAATCCAGTAAGGGGTTGTCAGTGCCTCAAACTTGAACTCCACAAATGTAAACCTGTAGAAAATAAGTGTAATGATATTTAAATAGAGCATACACCCCAGGAAATACATAGCCAACGTGAAAAACAGAACGACCTGCTGCTTTTCCCCACCTATATATGGGGCAAGCAGTGTACCTAAAATGGAAACAGATTGTGTCGCAACCGATGCAATAAGCCAGGCGCCATTAATTCCTTCTGACATCGTCGGCTTGTTCTTTCTAATGGTGACAGCCGTAAAAAATGTATACATAATAATGAACCACAAAATGATTGCCAGGATCCACAAAAATTTCGATATTGTATGAATATGTACTACGATAATTAATTGACTGCCAAACACGCATGTTCCAGCAACTAATGTAAAAAACCCAGGACCGTTTAAATGGCTTGTTAAATCCTTGATCACTTTTGGGAAAAAATAGATAAGACGAGTTAAGGTTAATATCCACAATATTATATACGCAAGCACATTAATAAATACGAGAATCCAGGAGATTGTATGCATTTCAAGCAAGTGTGTACCTATCGATAATGCCCCTGTTGCCATGACAAGCGCAAAATAGCCAGAAAAGAGATTCTCCGCTTTTTGTTTCAAAAAATGTATCAATATCTCCACCTCCCGTTTCAAAACATTCCTTTATTGCCTTATCAAGGTTATCATAGCCCGTTTAAAATAGGAAATCCTGCCGGAGCTTATTCAGTCTTAATATCCACAACATGGCTATCTTTGAAACCAATAATTTTATAGGCACTACCTGTATACTAGTTTAAAATCATAAGACAAACTATGAAAAACATCACAACAAAGCTATATGACAACCTTTTGCCTTTACACTTCAGTGGAAGACACGTCAGGTTTATCTATTTTTAAACCTTTGACAGGTGACTGAAATACACAATGAGAAGAGCTTGAAGAAAAACAGGATTGGAAAATGGGAAAATTAATTACGTCGACACCAGGCCTTGCATGGGCTGTGGAAGGAAATAAGAATAACAAACAACAAAGACTATCGCTTATTAGAATGAAGAAAATCACTCTATTCCCAAGTGATTTTCCGGTTTATCAATGTATGAATTTTTTCTATTCAGTTCCAGCCTGGCCATTTTTTAAATGAAAATACTCTCTTTCCAGAATAGAAAAATAATACTGGTCAGTCCATTTATTTTGCCAAAACAGCTCTTCCCTAAAAATAGCTTCTCTTTCCATACCAATATGTTCCATCAAAGCTGCTGAACATATATTATTTGCATTGCACATGCCAACTACTTTATGTGCATCCAATTTTTCAAAAGCAAATTGTAATAAAAGTTTGGCCGCCTCGGTACCATAACCTTTTCCCCCATATTCAGGAAGTATTGCAAAACCAATTTCCCAGCTCTTTCTATATTCATTATCGCTCCATATTTGTGCTAAACCAATCGGAGTTTTACTTTCATCCGCTGCTAAAGTTACAATAAAATCGTAACTGCTTGGCTTTCCGTTTTCCTCGATCTTATGAATATATTCTTCGCGTACAACCTTTTCATCCGACTGTACGTATTCTTCAAAATACCACAAATTTTCATCACATTCTATTCTACAAATAAAATCCAAATCATCAATTGATATTTTTGACAGCAATAATCTTTCCCCAAAAAGCTCCATAACACTTCTCCTTTGATGTGTACCAATTCTTTAGCACCATATAGCTCCTAAAATCGTCTGTAAGCAATTATCCACAGTGGTGTCTTAAGGCGGAATCTGCTTTTTATTTTCTCCCTCTTAGCACCATAAAAAGAAAAATTCCAAATCACCATATGCGATTTTGGATCAAACGCTATACAAAATATCAATTTTCATTATAAACGATCGTACTTTATTTTAAAACTGCACACATTGCTTTCTGGAAAAAGCACCCCTGCCTAAATCTTCAAATGTAGGGGTGCTCTGTTATAAGTATCTACTCAAAAAATATAAATCCAGTACTGGAAAATTCCGGTGCCGTCACCACTGACTGCCGACCCTTGGTACCCGACCTCTGTTTTATGCTTTCCTTGTTCTGCTTCGGTAAACAACGTAATTTCTTCTCATATATCGGAGCGGCAAGCTAAATACATGGACAAGGCGAGTAAAAGGCCAGACAACGGCAATCCCGTAAAATGCTGTTATATGGACTTTAAACCAAACCGGCACCCCGGCCATTAATTCTGGCTGTACATGGAAGACGAACAATCCCCTAAGCCATGGTGCAATCGTCGTCCGGTAATCAAAGCCATTGGCATCAATATTCGCAAATGTTGCCGATAATCCGGACCCAATTACGAGCAAAAGAAAGAACAGAACCGCCCAGTCCCCTTTTGACGATGTCGCTTTAATCCGTTTTACTGTTAAACGGCGCCAGTAAAGTAGAATCAGCCCAATGAAAGCGGCAATTCCTGCTGGTATGCCGAATACTAATGCCACTGTATGGTATAAATGCTCTGAAATACCAAGAGAATTGTACAGGCCTACTGGTACAATCAGGCCAAGAAAATGACCACCAAAAACAATCAGTATCCCCCAATGAAATAATTGAACTCCAACACGAATGCTTTTTTTGTCCAAAAATTCACTGGACTTCGTGCTCCAGCCGAATTGATCACGCTGATACCGGTAAATGTGTCCGCCGATAAAAATAGTTAAGACGATATAGGGTAAAACTCCCCACCATACGAAATCAATCATGTCCTTCACCCCATCTCCCTACGCTGTTTTTACCAGACCATTGCTTTTCATTACCGAAAGCAATGCATCCAATACGTATACATAATCACTTTCCGCTTTTTGCAGCTGGGTACGGATTTCTTCAATATTTCCCATATACATTCCTAGAAGTTCCGTACTTACTGCAACACTGACATGCCCACAAAACTCAAGCATTAATGGTAAGTAGTCAGGCAGCTCTTTGTCCGATATTTCATAACCATTGGATGCATAAAATTTCTTGAGTTTTAGCAGTTCCAGACCGCGTTCCCGCTGTTCACCAAGTTTTAAATACGTTATATAAAGGTTCGTAATTTTTCCGAAGTCAAAGTACTCGATATAGTGATCGACCCATTCTTCATACGTTAGCTGCTGAACACGATTAATAAACGTCCCAAGCTGATTACGAACATCCTGATCCGTTAGCTCGTTGATAGCATCTTTTATTTCGGGGATTGCTTCCTTCGAACGATCCGGATATTGCAGGATAAAGGCGATTAATTGATAGCTTGTCTGTACTTCTCGTTCATTCATTTCTTCCATCCTCCCCAGCCCTATGATAAGACGCCACAGCTTCCTGGCCCGCCGGCAAAATCCAAACCACACGCTCCCTGCTCACTATAAGCATCCTCTGCCATTTCTTTATGACTTTTTGGAATGACGAAGCGGTCCGTATATTTAGCAATTGCCAGTAAGCGGAACATACTCTCAATTTCCGGTTCCGTTAAACCGAACTGTTCAATTAAATCGGTATTAAAGCTTTTTCCGGTTTGCTTTGCCCGCATGTAATTCCGCATCACGGCCATTTTCTTCAGTACCACACGAATTTGTTCCGTATCCCCTGCCGTCAGCAGATTTGCCAGATATTCAATCGGAATCCGCATTTGATCAATCGCCGGGAAAATATCCTCCGTTTCTGCTGTCGATCCCTTTCCTTCAATTACATTCATAATTGGACTTAACGGCGGAATATACCAGACCATTGGCATGGTTCGATATTCTGGATGTAATGGTAAGGCAATCTCCCAATCCATGATCATTTTATAGATTGGTGACTGTTGTGCTGCCTCAATCCAATCTGCCGGAATTCCTTGCTTTTTCGCCTCAGCAATAATTTCCGGATCGTCCGGATCAAGGAAAATACCTAATTGCGCCCTATATAAATCTCGGTCATTTTCAACTGATGCCGCCTCTTTAACTCGATCGGCATCATAAAGCATGACACCGATATAACGAATCCTGCCGACACATGTTTCCGCACAAATGGTTGGCTGTCCGTTTTCGATTCTTGGGTAGCACAATGTACATTTTTCTGCCTTGTTTGTTTTCCAGTTAAAATATACTTTTTTGTACGGACAGGAGGTCACGCAATGACGCCAGCCGCGGCAGGCGTTTTGGTCTACCAGGACAATCCCGTCCTCATCACGCTTGTACATCGCACCAGACGGACATGCCGATACACATGCCGGGTTAATGCAATGTTCACAAATCCGAGGAAGATACATCATAAATACATCTTCAAATTCCGTTTTAATCGATTCTTCCATTTCAACAACATTCGGATCCCGAAGCCCTGTTACATGCGCCCCAGCAAGGTCATCATCCCAGTTTGGCCCCCATTCAATATCCATAAATTCATTAGTAATGGCGGATTTGGCACGGGCAACCGGCTGATGTTCTTTCTCTGGACTGTTTGTCAATGTTTCATAATCATATGTCCATGGTTCATAGTAATCTTCCAATTTTGGCTGGTACGGGTTATAAAATAAATTTAATAGACGATTCGCTTTACTGCCGGACTTCAGACGCAGTTCGCCATTTTCCAGTTCCCAGCCGCCTCGGTATTTCTTCTGGTCTTCCCATTCTTTCGGATAACCAACACCAGGCCTTGTTTCCACATTATTAAAATACATATATTCTGCACCAGGGCGGTTGGTCCAGGTGTTTTTACATGTCACACTGCATGTATGACAACCGATACACTTATCCAAATTCATTACCATGCCAACTTGCGCTTTAATTTTCAAGCCAGTCAACCTCCTTCAATTTCCGAATGATTACGTTTAAGTCACGCTGATTTCCTGTTGTTCCATAGTAGTTGAAACCATAGCTTAATTGCGCATAGCCACCGATCATATGAGTTGGCTTGACATGAATCCGCGTTGGACTGTTATGGGTACCGCCACGGTTCTCTGTTAATTTTGTCCCCGGAACATGAATATGCCGATCTTGAGCATGGTGCATAAATGCAACACTCCTTGGAATCCGGTGTGAAACAACGGCACGAGCTACCACTACTCCATTCCGGTTAAAGCATTCAATCCACTCGTTATCTTTTACGTCAATTTCCTCTGCATCATCTTTGTTTAGCCACACTGTCGGTCCGCCTCTAAACAATGTGAGCATTGGCTGCGCATCGAAATACATACTATGGATTGACCATTTGTTATGTGGTGTTAAGTAGTTCAAAACAATTTCTTTTCCTTCCACTTTCGGCCGGTCAGCCCGAAATGGTGTATGATCCAAAATCGGTTTAAACGTTGCCATTCCCTCCCCAAATTCCAGCATCATTTCATGATCAAGATAATAGGACTGTCTGCCGGTTATCGTACGGAACGGAATCATCCGTTCAATATTCGTTGTAAATGGCGAATACCTTCTACCGCCTTTTTCTGACCCGCTGAATGCTGGTGAGGTAATAACCGTTTTCGGCTGTGCCGTTATTTGCGCAAATGTAAAGCATTCTTCAGTGCGTTCTTCTGCTAGGTCGGAAAGCTTGAGACTCGTTTGTTTTTCCAACGCTTTCCACGCTTTAACAGCCACTTTTCCGTTTGTTGTCGATGAAAGCATTAAGACAGCCTCACAGGCATCACGAGCTGAGGAAATATCCGGACAGCCATCTGCCACGCTTCCATCCTTCACTGTCCCGATTGTCTGTTTTACTTTTTCATACTCCTCTTTCATTTCCCAATTGATGCCTTTTGTGCCATACGGTTTTGAACCAATGTTTGGTCCAAGTGCCGTCAGCTTCCGGTAAATTTGCTTATAATCGTACTCCACAACATGAATTTGCGGCATTGTTTTCCCGGGAACTGGCTCACATTCTCCTTTCGACCAATCCTTGATTTCACCAAATGGTTGAGCCATTTCCTGTGGTGTATCGTGCAATAACGGTGTGGCAACCACCTCTTTAACTGGTTCTATATCAAGTTCTTCCGCTAACCGGGAAACTCCCTTAGCTAGCTCTTTAAAAATATCCCAGTCTGATTTCGATTCCCACGGTGATGCGATCGCTGGGTTAAACGGATGCACAAATGGATGCATGTCGGTACTGGATAAATCGTGTTTTTCATACCATGTTGCAGCAGGCAAGATTACATCGGAATATAAAGCTGTACCTGCCATCCGGAAATCAAGGTTGATTAACAAATCAAGCTTTCCTTCTGGAGTTTCATCGCGCCAGGTGATTTCTTCCGGACGTAAACTGTCATCATCTGAATTCAACAGGCCGTGTGTTGTTCCAAGCAGGTGTTTTAGAAAATATTCATGTCCCTTACCGGAACTCGAGATCAGGTTGGCCCGCCAGACAAACAAGTTGCGTGGAAAACTTTCTGGTGCATCGGGATCTTCAATGGCAAATTTCAGGTTGCGATTCTTCAGCTGCTCCGCTACATAGTTGCCGATTTCCTCCGGTGTTTCATACCCATTTGCAACTGCCTCTTTATAAATGTCTAAACCATTCCGGTCAAATGTCGGATACGATGGCAGCCAGCCGAGCCTTGCCGCTAATACATTATAGTCGGCATAATGCTCATACCGCGGTTTATCAACGGTTGCTGCTGTTAAATTACTTACTGGTATTTCTTCATACCGCCACTGTCCGGTCGCAAAGTAGAAAAATGATGTACCATTCTGCAGTTTTGCCGGCCCATGCCAGTCTTTAGCTGTTGCAACATTTGTCCAGCCTTCTGCTGGGCGCAACTTTTCCTGCCCAACATAATGCGCCCAGCCGCCACCATTAACACCTTGAGCGCCGACCATAATAACCAGGTTAACAACAGCACGGTAGATCGTATCGGAGTTATACCAGTGATTAATTCCGGCACCAACGATAATCATCGAGCGTCCACCCGTATCAATTGCGTTTTGGGCAAATTCACGGGCAATCTTCAAGACTAGCTCCCGTTTTACGCCAGTAATTTTTTCCTGCCATGCTGGCGTGAATGGTGTCTCATCATCATACGATTTAGCTGATTCCCCACCAATACCACGATCAATTCCGTAGTTGGCCAGCATTAAATCATAAACAGTCGTGACATACGTTGTCTCTCCATCGATTTCTACTGTTTTAACCGGAACAGCACGCTCCAGTACACTGCGTTTTTCAGCGTCGAAATATGGCATATTGACCGTTATTACGGAATCCTCCTGACCGAGAAAACTCAATGTCGGTTCAATCGCTTCTTCCGTATTTTCATCCACTAGCTGCAAATTCCATTTCCCTTTGTTATCCCAGCGAGCGCCCATCGTCCCTTGAGGAATCGCAAAATCGTTGGTTGCATGATTATACATTGCTGGTTTCCATTCACTGTTTTCCGATTTAATCCCTAAATCTTTCGCATGTAAGAACCGGTCGGCAACATAATTATCCTTACCCTTTTTCAGACGTACAACAAAGGGGAAGTCCGTATATTGTTTTGCATACGATTCGAAATACGGCTGCATATGCTGCTGGTAAAATTCATTTAAAATTACATGCCCCATTGCCATTGCAAGCGCACCATCCGTACCTTGCTTCACACTTAGCCAGTCGTCAGCAAATTTCGTTGACTCTGCATAATCAGGGCTAACTGAGACGACCTTGGTCCCTTTATAACGAGCTTCTACAAGAAAATGCGCATCGGGCGTTCTTGTTAGTGGAACATTCGAACCCCATGTCATAATGTAGCTTGAATTAAACCAATCCGAGCTTTCTGGAACATCGGTTTGATCACCCCAGATTTGTGGTGAAGCTGGTGGCAAATCTGCGTACCAGTCGTAAAAACTAAGCATCGGACCACCAATTAACGACATAAACCGGCTACCTGCAGCATGACTAATCATCGACATTGCCGGAATCGGTGAAAAACCGACATTGCGATCAGGACCATATTTTTTAATCGTATATAATGTCGATGCTGCGATCAGTGTAGTCACTTCATCCCAATCTGCCCGAATAAGTCCGCCTTTTCCGCGGGCACGTTTATACAAATTTGCCTTTTCCGGATCTTCCACAATACTTGCCCAGGCCTCAAGAGCATTCTTATTGGCTGCTAATGCGTCACGCCACAGCATCAGCAATTTTTTTCGTACGTATGGGTATTTGACCCGTAACGGACTGTAAATATACCAGGAAAAACTGGCACCACGCGGGCATCCGCGCGGCTCGAATTCTGGCATATCCGGGCCTGTTGTCGGATAATCCAGCTGCTGTCCTTCCCAGGTGACGATTCCATCCTTCACATAAATATTCCAGCTGCATGACCCTGTACAGTTCACACCATGTGTACTTCTGATCACTTTGTCGTGCTGCCATCTTCTTCGATATACATTTTCCCATTCCCGATTACCTTCTTGTAACTGGCTGTGGTTATCCGAATAGGTCTCTTTCGGTTTCATATACGTTAATCTCTTCCATAATGGAGAATGATTCTTTTTCACAAGGATTCCCTCCGAGTCTATAGATTCAACTTCGCTCTACGCATTCATTAAAACAGGCAACTGATGTGTCCAACTGTGAAAAACATCACATCTGGAACAAAAGTCACGAAATCGCCATTTTTCATTGACTATTTCGGCACAATTAATTCGAAGTTTTGACGTAAAGTACTGAAGATTTTCTGGATGTTGCTGAAGTCCCAGGTGAAAAGATGCTGAAGTTGTTCCGGAAGATGCTGAAGTCCAGTGAAAATGCTAAACCAAACTCATCTTTATCTGTTACTAAATTTGTTCCATGCACAAAAAAATCCTGAGCAAAAAGCCAGCCCAGGATCCAAAAATTTATCATTTCGATTGTTTTGTTTCTGTTATATCACTAAACATGCCAACATAACATTCGATTTCTCCTGCACTATTTTTGATCGGACTAATGGACAGCCATTCAGGATAAACTTCACCGTTTTTTCGCTTATTCCAAATTTCTCCTTCCCAATATCCTTTTTCTTCAATAGTTTGCCACATGTTCTTATAGAAAGAAGGCCCTTGTTTTCCTGATTGCAGAATGCTTGGTTTTTCCCCTACTACTTCCTCTTTTGCGTAACCTGTAACCCTGGTAAAAGCTGGATTTACATTTTGAATAATCCGGTTTCGATCCGTCACCATAATTCCTTCAGCGGTACCCTCAATGATTTTGCTCTCTATATTCAAACGATCCCGGTAATACATATAAATAACAATAACAAAACTGACTAGCGAAAACTCTGACAATGCCATAAAACCAATCGCATAATGTCCTGTCATATTAAATACGGTAGTCAGAACAATCGGTGGGAAAAACCCGCCTAATCCACCCATTGCCGCTACGATTCCATTGACAATTCCGGATTGTTTGGAAAAATACAGTGGAACAAGTTTAAATACCGTTCCATTACCAAGACCGACAAAAACTGCAACCGATAATGTCCCAATTGTATAAATGCCGATTGTCGGTGAAAAGGATAATAATACCCCAGAAACACTCGTTCCCAGAAATACAACCATTAGTATGATATATGGATTAAATTTATCAGCCAACCAGCCACCGATTGGACGTATGATTGTAGCCAGAACAATGAATCCAGCAGTTCTGATCCCGGCATCTGTCGGATTCAAGGAAAAATGATCCACTAAAAAACTCGGCAGATAAACCGTAAATGCAACAAATGCGCCAAACGTAATAAAGTAGAATAAACTTAAGAACCATAACGTCTGGTTTCGGTAAACAGCTTGCCATTGCTTCACCATGGAAACACGAACTTTTTTCTCTTGGCGATCCCCTAAAATAAAATTTAATGCAGCTAATACGAGCAGCAAAATTAAAAATAAGCGAATCGTATTAACCCAACCAATAGCTCCGGCTATTATCGGTGCCCCAAATGTTGTGACTGCTGTCCCAGCGTTACCGATCGCATAAATTCCATTAACTAGCCCATGTTTTTCTTTCGGGTAGTATTTTGGTAATGAGGTTACCCCAATTGAAAAAGTAGCACCAGCAACACCCAAAAATAGCCCCCCGATAAATAAATCAGCAAATGAATTCGCGATACTTAGGTAAAATACCGGAAACAGGAGGATAATGAAACTAATGATAAACATGCTTCTGGCGCCATACCGGTTCGTGTAAAAACCCAATGGAACGCGCAACAATGACCCAAGAATAACAGGGATAGCCGTAATTAGTGACAGTTGCCCCGCAGTTAAATGAATATCTTCATTCATGATTGGCATGAGAGATGAAATTAACACCCATACCATAAACCCGCCTATCAAACTGATCGTTTGCAGCGAAAGTTGAACATTTGGTTTGCCCATACAGCATCATTCCTTTCGAATTGTCTAAAATAAAATATTTACCAAATTGCCATGTTTATTTAACTTACATGCTATCAAATTCTGGATTATCATTTATCCTCAGGGATTTTTTCAACATTATTTGTTGGTTGTTTATAGCCTAGCAATAAAGCTCATTTGCAACTGTGATAAACTTCACATGAACAGACGATATCGTGACATTATTATGAACTTCTTCTTGATATGCCTGTTCGGCATCTTGGACGATATTCTACTCGTTTTGGATAGTATTTGCGTAAAGTTGGACAGTATTGCACTCGTTTCGGATAGTATTTGTGTAAAGTTAGATAGTATTCCGCTCGTTCGGATAGTATTTGTGTGAAGTTGGATAGTATTCTACTCGTTTTGGACAGTATTTGCTCGATCTGGACAGATTCCGCTACTAGACGATTGAACGCCATTTGCTATAGTATAGTAGTTAGACGTTTACATAATGATTAAAGGAGCTGATGGACGTGCGTATTGAAGAAATGCTTGCGTACAACAAACAATTTGTCGAAGGAAAAGAATACGAGGCATTCAAAACGGATAATATCCCAAATAAACGGATGGTTATCGTTACATGTATGGATACACGACTAGTGGAATTACTGCCGAAAGCATTAAACATTCATAATGGTGACGTGAAAATGTTAAAAAACGCCGGTGCCATTATTCGTGATCCATTTGATAGTATAATGAAAGGAATCTTAGTCGCAATCTATGAATTGCAAGCAGAAGAAGTTGCCATCATCGGACACCATGACTGTGGAATGTCTCACGTAGAAACAGAAGTATTTACGCAAAAAATGAGGAAAAAAGGGATAACGCCAGAAACGTTGCAAACCCTTGAAAATGCCGGAATCGATCTGCATGAGGAGTTCCGCGGTTTTAAAACGGTGGAAGAATCGGTTCAACATAGTGTATCCATTGTTCGCAATCACCCGCTGCTTCCCGAAAATATTAGTGTTCATGGATTCGTAATCGATCCGGGAACAGGGAAAGTTGACGTTGTTACATTGGACAAATAATACTGTACAAAATTTGCCTATCCTTTCCAGCTGCTTTCGATCAAGCAGCTAAGGAAGGCATTTTTTAAAAGATAAGAAACCAACATGGCTCCGCATTCGCGCAGCCACCATCTATGATGAAAAAGAATTTCTAGCCTGGATAGGAGGTATATCACA
>BMJD01000054.1 GCA_014642895.1 Lentibacillus populi | reverse complement strand
GGGTGTTTTTTGTATTTTTTTGATTTGTTTTTGATAGTAAACCCTGATTTGATATGGGTTTGAACGGATTTTTTTACTCCGAAACTTGAGTTAATAATAATAGACGAGAGGGAATTAATAATGAAAAGGAAAATTTCGGCGATCGTTGCTTGTGTAGTCATTGCTTCTGTGGTCATTGCTTCTGTGGTCATTGTTTCTATGCTTTTTGTAATACCGATGACCCACGCCCCGGATAAGAAGGATAATATAAAGGAAAGGGCTCACAGTATGGCATCGGAGCTCGTATCCAAGTATGATGTAAGTGGTATACAGTATGCAATCAACGATAACGGCTCCATTACTTTGTCTGATAGCGCTGGTGTCTATGATAAAGCTACCAATACACCGGTAACCAAAGAAACGATGTTTGGTATTGGCTCGGTAAGCAAGTTGTATGTAACTGCTGCAACGATGATGCTAGTTGATGCTAATAAAGTTGATCTGGATAAACCACTTACAACGTATATCAAAGACTTTACAATGGCTGATGAAAGATATAAAGAAATTACACCACGTATGCTAATGAATCACTCGTCAGGACTTTATGGTACTCACTACGGGAATAGTATGCTATTCAATGATAATGATACCAAAAACCATGATGAATTACTAGTAAGATTACAATCAAGTAGATTAAAATCAAAACCTGGTGAGTATTCCGTGTATTGTAATGATGGGTTCCAGCTGCTTGAAATATTGGTTGAACGAGTAAGTGGTTTAAGCTATACCAAATTCCTTGAAACCTATATTAGCAATCCGTTAAATTTAAGCTCTACAAAGACACCGCTAGACAATTTTGATAGACAAAGGCTGGCAAAAACTTATTTTCCTACGATAGATAAGGCTTTACCCGTTGAGAATGCCAATGTGATTGGAGCAGGAGGTTTATATTCGACTGCAGAAGAATTAAGTACGTTCTCAGAAGTATTAACAGGAAAACGAGCAGATATTCTATCTAAAAAATCAGCAAAAGCTATGCAAAATCCTGAGTATAAAAAAGGAGTGTGGGTTTCTGACGAGTCCAACAACACTAATTATGGGCTTGGCTGGGATGCCGTTAGCTTGGCACCGTTTAATGATTATGGGATAACTGCATTATCCAAGGGTGGAGATACAATCATGTATCATGCCGATTTGATTGCAATACCAGAATATAATATCTCTATAGCGGTGCTCTCATCCGGTGGCAGCTCAATTTACGATACGATATTTGCATCTAATGTGTTATTAGAATACTTGAAGGAGAAAGGTATTATTAAAGATATTCTACCTAAAAAAACATTTGAGCCTTCTAAACAGGTGGAAATGCCCTCCGATTTACTCTCTTATTCTGGATTATACGGCACAGTGGATTCAACAATAAATATTGATATGAATAATGGCGCAATTAAATTACCTGAACTTGAAGGGCTTATACCAGCACAAAAATATGTGTATACCGGCAATGGAAAATTTAAAAACAGCGATGGCAGTGCGGTAGTAAGCTTCGACAAACAAACAAATGGCAAAACATATTTAAAGCTCAATGCATATTTGGATTTTCCGGGAATTGGCCAGATGAATATGGTAACCTATGAATATCAAAAGCTGGATGTCAATCCTTTAAATGATCAAATTAAACAGGTATGGGAAAATAGAAACGGGAAAAAGTACTATGCTTTGGATGAGAAGATCACTTCCATTTTCTATCTAGATCCATCGGTTATAACAAGAAATATATCGGTTGATCTTGATCATGGATATGCAAACGGCACTAAAATTATTGATGAGAATAAAGCAGTAAACGCTGTCGAAATACCAATTATGGCCGGAAGAGATGTGTTTGATTTAAATTTTTACAAATTGCAACAAGAAGAGTATTTAGAAATTGATGGATTCTCCTATATTAGCGAAGATGCGATAAAACCAATCTCAGGAAAGAAGATGTCGACTTCTACAATAAAACCTGATGGCCATGCCAGGTGGTATAAAATTGATGAACAATCAGCCAATCAAAAAATGACGGTTGATGCCCCAAAAAGTGGAGGATTTGCTGTTTACGACAAAGAGGGAACAATTGTAAATTTCTCAAGGGCAAGCGATAAAAATTCAGTAGTACTACCAGCAGATGGGTTGATTGTTTTTGGTGGCAATGTTGGAGATGTATTTAAAATCAGTTTGGATAGTAAGTAAGGCTTAGGATATCGCCAACGACGCGGTTATCTTAACTAGTCACAATGGATGATGACTTTACAGTTTTCAATGTAAAGTCATCTTCAGCAGGTGCTTGATTTTATCTCTGTCAAGTTGGAGGATATCCGCGCTTATCAGGATTGTAAAAAGGTAATGTGAATATGAGACCTTTTTCACACCTAAATTACTCTAATGAGCAGCAAAGCTAGGAAATGATTAGCGAAGCTGAGGAACGAATCCCCCCTTCTATGATTAACTTTCAAGTCATTTTTGTTTTTCCTTTTTTTTCACTATTTGCGAGATGAATAACAATAAAAAGGGAATTGGAAACAGGACAATCATGTATGTATATATGTTAATTGCTTCAGTAATACGAAAATGTTCTTTTGAAAGATAAAGGGTACCGAAAAAAATAAGAACAACGAAAAGAGAAAACAGTATTCGTTTCACCCATTTCGAGGAATTTGCCGATACGCTCATATTGTAGGCAATCCGAAAATAAAGACTACAGCGGATATACGTACCGAATGTCATTAAAATCATGCCATAAATATCAAAACGATCAATAAACCCTAAGTTAATAATTCGTACAATTTCCGTTGCCGGATACGTAAAATTATCAGCTTGTCCCAGTCCAAAAATCGTAACGACACCGGTTATTGTCGAAGTCATCATCAGTGCATTTAACAATATCCCGATGATCCATAATAAAAACAATCGTTTTTCGTGAATATTTTTGATTGGTACACATAATAACAACAACAATTCAATCCAAATGCTTATAAGAATTAGAGTACCCCATAAAGCTGGACTCCAACCAAATTCTAACAAAGGCTGGAGTTCACTCCATTCTTTTTTTGGAGTATCCATCAACGTAACAGTATGACCTGTGATCAAACTAATTAAGGCTAACACACCTGCGGTTAGTGCAATTCGTTTAATGCCCTTTGTGGCTGCATAGAAGAAAAAGATTAAAAACCAGATGAGAATGGCCATTCGAGGCGTCTCAGGCAAAAAATCAATAAAAACAACATCAACTAAGGCGGAAAACGAGAGCACCGTTAAAAATAAAAAATAGAGAATAAAAAGCACGACAATGATTCTTCCAAACCATTTACCTAAAAGAAGGGAAAACATCTCGGAAATAGTAATGTCCGGATGGTTCAATCTCAGTCGATAAATAGCATATGCAAATGCAAATGCAGCTGGAAGTGAGAGAAGAACGGAAATCCAAGCATCTCTTCCAGCTACATCGAGCATTATCGGGAGAATAAGGACATGTCCCATAACAGGAAGTGTCATGATTAATAAAAATAGCGTCTCCCATTTTGTTAACATATTTTTTACTCCTTTATAGAAATTCATTTTGAAAATGGATAGGGGTTGTTGTATGGTTTTCGATGTTCACGAGGATCACTTTCGTTAATCAGCCCTTCATGGGTAATGTTGGCATCGACATCGATAGATATCTTTGCATTAGCAAAGATATCATTCCATTCCGAATGAATAGTTTGCCACTGTTCTGGATATGTTCGATGTGTTTCTAAGCCAATTTCAGTAATATCTGTTTCTAATTCTTTTTGTAATTTTTTTAAGGTGGTATGAATTTCATTTTGAACGTGATGAGAGACCTTTTTTTCAATTTCTTTAAAGAAAGCTTCGTTACTTATTTTTGTCGTCATATTATCTGAAAGTGTACCTTCAATCTTTGTTTGGATACCCACGTTTAACTGCCTTCCATTTAAAATCGGTTTCGTTTTTGTTTTTGCTTTCGTAATTTCTAAAGAAACTTTCTCGTTTTCATCAAGGGAAACAGTAGTGCTTCCACCCTCGACATGATTTAAGAGCCAATTCAGCCCCATCGTTTCTTCAGTGTTAAGCTTGCCCACCATTTGATTGTTTTTGATGACTGCTGTTCCGTCAATTGAGGTGATGGTTTGTTCACCTGCCTTTTTAATTGAAATCATTGGTATGTAGGCATTAGGAATAGGTCCTTCGGTTAACTTATAAAATTCACGAAGTGTTAATGGTGCATATTCGGCAATAAATTGCGTTTGCTCTAAAGCAGTCACAAGCTCAAGAGAGGTAAGATTCTCATACAGGGTCGGTGTGCTCAAAATGTCGCTTGGATCTTCTTGCGTTACAAATGGGTGACTGTTTAAGCGAAACATTTGGTCACGACTAACACTGTCGAGCACTTGAAAAAAATTCCCTTTTGCTAACCTTTCACTAATTATCCATGCACGGGCATGTCCGAATTGAAGGCGCCGTTTTGCATACCGAATCAATTCACGAGCTCCCTCAAGAAATGTATCAGCGTTTTTTTCTAGTATGATATGTTGTCCACTACCTTTACCCCCACCTTGACCTCCTTCTTGATTACTTGTTGGTTTAATGATTTCAACGCTTATTTTTAATTGTTCGTCTGACTTATCCAGACCAACTCCGTGGACGAGGGCTGTTTTATCAAGCTCTTGGTTGTTCCAGCAACCTGTTAATAAAAAGAGGCTGCAAATCATGATGAAGATCGTTCGTATCATTGTTTATCACCTGTTTTTGGTAATGACTTCATTCTTGTTGTGCGTTTATTTGGTATACTTTTTGGTCGCTGTTTCAGCAACTTCGTTGGAAAACGGATAATACCGTCCTTCCAATCTTGAAAGTGGCTTGGTGAAAAGGGTGTCATATAAGGAACCCCAAGTGATGTTAATGACACCATATGGGTTAACAGACCCAACATAGCCATACACAATCCATATGATCCGAACACGCTACTGGCAATGAACAAACCAATACGTATTAATGCAGTGACATCCGCGATTGGCGTAATGACGAAGGCGGCTATATAAGATATGGAAACTATAACAATTGTCGGGGCTCCGACAAGTCCAGCCGATACGGATACATCTCCCAAAATTAAGGCACCAACGATGCTTAAAGCAGATCCGAGTTGTTTGGGCAGTCTAACTCCAGCCTCACGAACAACTTCAAACATTAAGATCATCATAATGACTTCCATCGCAAGTGGAAACGGAACCGTTTCTCTTGCTTGAATAAGTGGAACAATCATATCTGAGGGAATTAACGATTTATTAAAATTAAGGACAGAAATATATAAAGCAGGAAAAGAGATGCTGATAAAAAAAGCTAAAAAGCGCAGTAAACGAATGAATGAGCTATAATAAGGACGAGAATTATAGTCCTCAATGTTCTGGAAACTTTCGAGAAACAAATGTGGAACATATAAACAGAATGGGTTTCCATCAATTAAAAGCAAGACTCTTCCTTCCATTAATAAAGCTGCTGCCTTATCAGGCCGTTCCGTATTGCCAATTGTCGGAAGGATTGAATATGGGTGATCTTCAATCAATTGTTCAACATCTCCTGAACTGCTAATTGAATCCACCTTTATCTTATCAAGCCGATGCTTGACTCGTTGTACAAGGTCAAGGTCAACGATGTCCTTTATATAAGCTATCGTAACACCCGTTTGACTAAACTTGCCGATTTCTATTGTTTCGAATCGCAAAGAAGGGTGAGCAACTCTACGGCGAAGCAAGGAAACATTTACTCCCGTTGATTCGATAAAACCTTCCCTTGCTCCTCGCACTGCCTGTTCTGTATCGGGTTCTTCGATAGCTCGAGTTTCAAATCCTTCGATAGTAATTAGTAACCCATTATTAAAACCATCAACGATTAGTAATGCTTTTGCCTTTAAGATTTGAAAAACCGCTTTTGAAAGATTGTCTTCCAAAGTGGCTTTTTTTGTCGAAAGTCTTTCCTGAATCTGTTTTAAATCTTTATTGAGTTTTTCTTGCAGCGGATTTTCGATTAGTGGTTTCAGTACATTGTCACGTTTTGCATCTTCTTTAACTAACCCATCAATTGCAACTAACATGGCACTAAGCCTGTCACCGTTTTGTAATTTAATTGTGAATTTAGTAAACATAACATCTTGACTTGTACCTAACTGCTGTCTTAATGTTTTTTCGTTTTCGTTAATATTTGTTGAGAACGGCTGCCACTTATCATTAGAGTTGCCTTCTTTTTGCCTTTCCTTCATATTTTTTAGTAGCTTTTTGATGTTAGCATAACGCTTCATTTAAACAAGCTCCCTCGTCCATACTTATCACTATTATTAGTCAAGCAGTCATAAATATGTAATGCTTTTAAGTACGAGAAGCAGGCATTACTATTGATAAGTGAAGCAGCCTCAATAGAGATTAAAGCCACTTGAACGTGAGATTTTGGATGGCTTTAAAGGAATAGTAAGTTCAGCAGATTCAGAGGAAGCTGCAGCAGGTGTAGACCAAACAGCAGCATCTGCTCAACAAGCTAGCGGGTCAATGGAGGATGTTGCCGGAAGTTCAGAATATCTAGCTAAATTGGCTGAAGAATTAAATGGATTGGTTGGACGGTTTAAGTTGGATTGATTATATAAAAGAAAGCAGGGTGATTCATATCTGCTAACGTTTCAGATTAAAAAAGAAAAGATATGGATTTTTATCATGTTTATCAGCCTGTATTTAAAATTTTTCTTGCATTCCTGTAAAGCCTTCCGTATAATGTATCTAAATTATAAAAGAATACCTGCACGTGAAAAGACGTTGAAGAGGAAAGTAGGATACAGAATTTTTACACAGAGAGCTTCGGCAGCTGAAAAGAAGCAAAAAATGCGTGTCTGAACAATGGCCTCGGAGTTGCGGTGCTGAACATGTCACATGGACACTAGTAGGTTCCGACGAGATTTGGTACTCGTTACCCATACCACAGTATAAAAAGTCCCTTGTATTTGCGTACTTGTAGAGGCTGTTTGCGTGAGCAGACAGTGAAGTAAGGTGGTACCACGTATATTCAACCACGTCCTTACCGTTATTCGGTAGGGGCGTGGTTTTTTAATTCTCTTTTACGATGGTAGGGAATTTTATAATCACAAATAGCTTGGCCAGCTAGAGTATGCTGGCAATAAAAATCATCAGGAGGTTGTTCAAATGAAACGTAATTTAGTTTTGCAAACAGATTTTGGTATTAGTGATGGTGCAGTAAGTGCGATGTATGGTGTTGCCAATACCGTGGACCCCGAAATCCGTATATTTGATCTAACTCATGACATTCCGCAGTACAATATATGGGAGGGTTCCTACCGGCTATATCAAACAGTCAATTATTGGCCGGAGGGTACTGTATTTGTTTCTGTTGTGGATCCGGGTGTCGGAACATCACGCCTCAGCATTGTCGTAAGAACAGCTGCTAACCAATATATCGTTACACCTGATAATGGAACACTTACTCATATAAAACAGGATATCGGTATTGTTGAGGCTAGAATCATTGATGAAAACGTGAACCGATTGCCAAACTCTGGAGAGTCTTACACGTTTCATGGCCGCGATGTGTACGCATATACAGGAGCTCGACTAGCTGCCAATGTAATCTCTTTTGAAGAGGTAGGGCCAAAAGTTGGTGTCGATAATATTATTGAACTGACCAGACCGAAAGCATATCTGGAAGGTGAAGTGGTTTTCGGGAATATTGACATCCTGGATATTCGCTTCGGCAATCTTTGGACGAATATTGGACGGGAGTTATTTATTGAATCAGGGGTGGAATACGGCGATTCACTAGAAGTGACGATTGAAAATAACACCCATCAGGTTTATAAAAATATCATGACATATGGACGTTCCTTTGCAGATAGTCATTTGGGAGAACCATTGTTATACGTAAATTCATTGGATAACCTAGGAGTTGCTATCAATCAAGGCTCATTTGCCAAAGCATATCATATCGAAACAGGTGCTAATTGGAAAATAACGATCCGCAAAATTTCGCGTTTGATCAGCAACTGACACGGTGTTATAAAATAGTAAAATATAATAAAAAAGGGGAACCGAGAAGGATGGAAAAAAATAGTTTATCCATTAAAACAATTGTAGCAATTGGAATTGGAGCAGCAGTATTTGTCATTTTGGGGAGATTTGCTTCGATCCCAACCGGAATTCCAAATACAACCATTGAAACATCGTACGCATTTTTGGCGCTTATGGCTACGATATTTGGACCAATTGCCGGAGGGTTAATAGGCTTGATTGGGCACGCGTTAAAGGATGCTGTTTTTTACGGAGCGATTTGGTGGAGTTGGGTAATCGTATCGGCGTTTGTGGGCCTTTTTATCGGATTATTTGCAAAAAGGCTGAATGTTGAATCAGGAATTGCCGGTTCCAGACAAATAGTTACATTCAATATTGTTCAAGCAGCTGTGCAAGCAGTTGGCTGGTTCTTGCTTGCACCAATTTTGGACGTAGCGATTTATGCTGAACCAGCCAATAAGGTTTACTTACAAGGAATCGTTGCAGGTCTGTCAAATATCGTTACTGTTGGGGTTATTGGAACCATTCTCTATGTCTACTATGCAAAAACACGTAGTCAGAGTGATAGTTTGGCAAAAGAATGATAAGCTGGACTAAGAGGATGTCATGGAAAATCATGGTGACTTCATGCCTGCTATGGATTCAATAGATTTGTTGCTTGTTCGACACAAGAAATATACAACATTATCAGGGAGATAGTATGAAAAAGCCGATTATTCAATTTAACCAGTTTACATTTAAATACCGAAGTCAAGTTGAGCCAACACTTAAAAATATTAATTTGAGTGTTTACGAAGGGGAAAAAATTTTAATCGTTGGACCGTCCGGCTCTGGAAAAAGTACACTAGCTCATTGCATTAACGGGCTGGTGCCTTTCTCGTATAAAGGAGAGTTGGAAGGTAGTCTACGAATAAAAGAGCAAGAGACAAAGGAACTTGATATTTTCACCGTTTCCAAAGTGGTCGGTACCGTTCTGCAGGATCCGGATGGCCAGTTTATCGGTCTTTCCGTTGGCGAGGATATTGCTTTTGCCCTTGAAAACGATGGTGTTTTGCAGCCTGATATGACAAAGCAAGTGATGGATGTGTCACGTCTAGTCGATATGGAAAGTAAACTGGATGCCTCGCTACACGAACTATCCGGTGGTCAAAAGCAAAAAGTTTCCTTGGCGGGGGTTATGGTTGATCATGTGGATATTTTGCTTTTTGATGAACCTTTGGCAAACTTGGATCCAGCAACAGGAAAACATGCGATTTCTTTAATTGATCAAATCAAAAAGGAAACCAATACGACCGTCCTCATTATCGAGCACCGCTTAGAGGATGTTTTACATGGAACGGTTGACCGTGTGATTGTCATGGATGAAGGCCAGATTGTCAGTGATTCGACACCAGACGATTTATTAGCCTCTCCAGTCCTTGAATCGGCCCATATCAGGGAGCCGTTATATATTAAAGCAATGAAATATGCTGGCTGCAAGGTAACACCAGCGATGCAACCGGCACATCTAAATACACTTCAGATAGACTCATGGAGAAAACACTTAGTGCAATGGTTTGAGGCTGTGAAGCAACCCGAAGATGATACAAAAAAAGACGCGGTGGTACTTGAACTGGATCAAATTTCATTTCGGTATGAAAAAGGGAAAAATACCATTGATCAGCTGTCTTTTCTCGTGAGCAAAGGGGAAATGATTAGTATTGTCGGTAAAAACGGTGCTGGAAAATCAACATTATCCAAATTAATTTGCGGTTTTGAAAAAGTCCATTGCGGCACCATTCGTTTACATGGCAAAGATATTACGGGCGATAGTATCAGACAGCGGGCTGAGCGAATCGGTATGGTAATGCAAAATCCCAATCATATGATCTCTAAACATATGATTTACGATGAAGTGGCATTAGGACTAGTCAAACGAGGATTCAAACAGGAGGAAATAAAGTCCCGGGTTGACACTACCCTACGAATCTGCGGCTTATACCCATATAGGAACTGGCCGATTTCCGCTTTGAGCTTTGGCCAGAAAAAACGGGTTACGATTGCTTCGGTGCTTGCACTTAATCCGGATATACTGATTCTCGATGAGCCTACTGCTGGACAGGATCTCCGACACTATACGGAAATCATGGATTTTTTGCTTGAATTGAACAGGCAGGGTGTTACGATCCTACTAATTACACATGATATGCATTTAATGCTGGAATATACACCAAGGGCGATTGTAATTGCGGATGGGAAAATAATTGCCGACAAATCGGCTGTTGAAGTATTAACCGACCAAACGGTTATTCAAAGTGCAAATTTAAAGGAAACGTCCTTGTTCGGCTTGGCAAAACGCATAGGTATCGAACAGCCAGCGCAATTTGTTACCCGTTTTATCACGCACGACAGGGAGGTGCGCAAGACGTGGCAGTAGAAATGCTCTCGTATATTGAACGCGAATCTCCTGTTCATCGGCTTTCCGGTGTTACAAAACTAGTAATCTTTATGATGTGGTCTACTGCAGCCATGCTGACGTACGACACTAGAGTTTTGCTCTTTTTGTTTGCAGCAAGCATCGCCATCTTTATCGTGTCAAAGGTCAAACTCCGTGATATCGCTTTTGTACTTATTTTTATCTTGATTTTTTTACTCTTAAATAATATTGCGATTTATATTTTTTCACCACAAGAGGGGGTGAATATTTACGGTACTAGTCATGTGCTGTTTGACATTGCCGGACGATACAATGTGACAATAGAACAGCTATTTTATCAGTTTAATATTACGTTGAAATATTTTGTTGTTATTCCTGCAGCTCTTTTGTTTATTGTTACGACACATCCAAGCGAATTTGCCGCCTCTTTGAACCGGATGGGCGTAAATTATAAAATCGCCTATTCCGTCTCATTGGCCCTTCGTTATATTCCTGATATCCAACGTGACTTTCGGATGATTGCCCAATCCCAGCAAGCACGAGGGATTGACCTGTCTAGAAATGAAAAGCTTGTTAAGCGGGTGAAAAATGCCGCCGCAATTATTATGCCGTTAATATTCTCCAGCCTCGAGCGGATTGAAACAATTAGCAATGCTATGGAGTTAAGGGGATTTGGCAAGAAGAAAAAACGAACCTGGTATAGTACGAAGGCTTTCAGGCACGCGGACTACCTTACGCTTTTTATTGGTTTGGCTATTCTGGTTGTCTCCCTTTACATTACATTTCATGATGGGGATCGATTTTATAATCCTTTTTGTTAGGTAGCGTAGCGGAGCAAATTGTTTTGCCTTCTCTGCGTATTATTGAGCTGAAGTTTAGGACAGGTCCTCCTCTTTAGCTTGATTGCCCCAAAGAAATTTTAATGTTCGACCACTTTTTGTATGGCCTAACAAGATTTAATAAATATGTGAGTTTGGTTTAATTTTCTATAATTTAAGGTTGAAACTATACACATGTGTCGGTTATAATTTAATTAACAAACCGACACATGTGTATAGTTTATGTGTTGTTTATCTTAAAGGAGATGATATTTAATGGCCCCTAAAGTTAGTGAGGAATATAAAAAAAGTAAAAAAAGAGAATTGATAAAGGCAGCCAAGAAAGTGTTTATCCGAAAAGGGTATATCCATACATCGATGCAAGATATTATGGATGAGGCGAGGATTTCTAGAGGTGCATTTTACGGCTACTTCGATAATATCGACCATGTTTTTATAGAAGTCCTGAAATTTGATGATCAACAAGATATTCAGTTTTTTGTATCACCTGATGCAAGCCCTCTGTGGCCCCGTATAAAGCGTTGGATTGAAGATCAGCAGTTTCATATTGAAGCGATTGATCAAACATTACTGTATGCAAAGGCTGAATTCTTTCTATCATCTCAGTATGTGAAGAATAAAGATAATTTTCCTTACATTTCTGAACGTTACAATCAGACAGCCGGAGCTATTGAAAAAGTAATTAATGAGGGTGTTCGTAGAGGAGAATTTAAGATTCAACTGTCCGCTGCATCTATTGCTCGATATCTCATTTCATTCATAAATGGCTTAATGTTGGACACGTTTCAATTGGGGCATGAAAAAACAAAAGTAAAGGATCAATTATTCGTGCTGCTTTTTTCTTTAGAAAAGATGATTAATCCAGTACATGAAAAATAAGGAGTGAACATTATGTTATTTGAATCATCAAGGGTTAAATTAAGAAAAATGACAATAGAAGATGCAGACCTTTACCATACATGGAGAAATGATATGGAGGTTATGCATTCTACCAACCCGTCTTTAGATGTATATCTAATAGAAGAAACCAGAGAATTTGTGGATAAAGTTATCTTGGGATCTCCATTTGCCAAAAGCTATATCATGATCGAAAAGGGGGATAAAAGACCAATTGGCATTATATCATTAATTAATATTGATTATAAAAACAGAAATGCTGAATGCATTATTGATATTGGAGAAAAAGAGTATTGGGGGAAAGGCTATGGTTCTGAAGGATTGAAATTACTGCTGAACTATGTCTTTTATGAAATGAATCTACACCGGGTCTCCCTTAAGGTATTTTCATTTAATGATAGAGCTATTCATTTGTACACGAAAATGGGTTTTAAACAGGAGGGAAACAGTAGGCAAAGCCTATTTAGAGAAGGTGAATGGTATGACATTATTCATATGGGGCTTCTTCAGAATGAATACTTCGACCAGCAGAAAAGAAACGCATAGATTAGATTCTTTTTTAGGAGGTTGTATATGGAAGCAACACAGAGACAAGAAAAGCAATTTAATGTAATTCCCATAATGATTTCTTTATTAATGGCGGGTTTTATAGGTTTATTTTTCGAAACAGCCTTAAATATGGCTTTCAGTGATTTAATGCGGGTGTTCTATATAAATGCGGCTACAGTTCAGTGGTTAACGACTGGTTATCTATTAACTATTGGCATTTTGGTGCCCATCTCAGCACTTCTAATTCAATGGTTTTCAACGAGGAAGCTATTTATCACCTCTGTTATCTTTTCAATCTTAGGTACCATAATCTCTGCAATTGCCCCAATTTTTGGGATATTATTGATGGGTCGAATGCTTCAAGCTATTGGTACAGGACTGCTCCTTCCATTAATGTATAACGTTGTTTTAGTGATTGTTCTTCCTAAAAAAAGGGGAACAGCCATGGGTTTAATAGGATTAGTGATGATGACGTCACTTGCACTCGGTCCAACGATTTCTGGACTGGTGATTGATACCCTCAGTTATCATTGGTTATTTTGGTTAGCAATTCCCTTCTACATTATTGCACTGTTGTGTAGTGTGTTCTACATGCAAAATGTTTCTACAGTTACAAAGCCAAAAATCGATCTATGGTCTATTCTGTTATCGACAGTTGGCTTTGGAGGAATGGTTTATGGTTTTAGTGGTGTCGGGAAAGGAGAAAGTACATCAATTGTCATTGTGACTTTAATTGTAGGTGTTTTATCTCTATTTCTATTCTCTACAAGGCAGTTTTCGATTAAATCTCCCATTGTCAATTTAAGGGCTTTTAAACAACCGATGTTTGCGCTAGGCGCTCTAATGGTGGTAGTTAATATGATTATTATCTTAACGGCTAATTTACTCTTGCCTATTTACCTTCAAGATGGTATGGCTTTCACCGCCTTGATAGCAGGACTTATTTTACTTCCGGGCGGGATTTTGAATGGGATCATGGCACCTATTAATGGTCGGTTATTTGACCGATTTGGACCGAAGTGGTTAGTGATTCCCGGATTTATCATAGCCTTTGTAGCACTTTGGTTTTTCTCCACGATTGAATCAGGCACGTCTGTTAAAGTGATAATCGGACTGTATATGTGCTTGATGCTTGGTACTTCAATGGTTATGATGCCAGCACAAACGAATGGATTAAATCAGCTTGATGCAGATCTTTATCCTCATGGTTCTGCGATCATTAATACGATGCAGCAAGTGGCAGGAGCCCTTGGAACGGCTACAGCTGCAACAATGATGACGGTTGGACAACAAAGTTATTTAGCTAATGTCGCTGCCCCTGCAAATGCTGGAAATATAGCAGCTTCTCTTACGGCAGGAGTGCAAAACGCTTTTATTTTTGCAATGGTGGTGGCAGCTATTGGGTTAGTTTTAGCATTTTTTATCAAGCGTGTAAAAGTTAGGGATTGAACTGCACTGATCACTATTCTCAACGACCTCAAAGGTTCCAGGTAGAGCGTTATTAACGAATCAATCTTTTGTAAGTTATTTTCACTCATTAATAAACGATTGATTGAAACAAACAGCAATTCTTTGAATAGCTTGTATTTTTAGAACGGACTACGAAAGAATCTCCTAGATACGAATAGAACTGAAAGGTTTTAATGAAGATAGCAAAAGTAAAAACTCACATTCACGAGCGACTATCATATCAAATCAATTAGAATGGGACGCCTATTTACGTGTTTATTATAAGGATAATGAAGTGATCACCAATGAAGAGAAAAAACGTGATGACTATCAAAAACCCCGGACAATTGATGGGGATGGTAAGGATTCCCAAAATAGATGATCATTTCAGCATTTTCAGTATCCTGCCAATAATTTTGGTGCCATCTGTCCAGTTAATGGAATTAATCCAATCACTGACAGGCTTTCTGCAAGGCATAGAAACACCGTCTGATTTTTTGTAAGTGGTTGAGTAGAGGATGATTTAAGGAAACGCTCCGTCTTACAAAATTGTAAGGGAAAGAAATGGTAGCGATACACCCAGTAAAGTTAAATAAATATCGTAAAACTATAACGATTCTTATAAATATACCAAAGGGAAAGATGAAAATGCTTTTAAAAAAACCATTGACAAAGGTGATTACAGCTTCATTACTGACGGGTTCTATATTAGGCATGGGAACGTTATCAGAAACCGTTGTACATGCAGCATCGACGGAGGCAGCTACCTCCCATACTACAAATCAAAGTGCAATTAATACTTTGCATGATATCTACAATGCAGCCGATAAGGGTGAAATGCCGGGAAATGTTCAAGGGCTTAAAATTAATAACAGTACCAAAAAGGATGTTCACCACAAGTTAGGCGATCCTGAGAAAGTTGACAATCAATTTGATTTGTATGGCTGGGAAATGGGGCAACCCGGATACGGATTTGCTTATAACAAAGACAACACTATATCAGAAATACGGAATTTCGGTACAGGTGTAGAACGGCAAACAAATCTCGGAGGTATTACACCTGACCTATTAGGAGAACAGTTGGGCCTTGCTGATAAAATTCTTAAAGTTCCAGGTACAGATGAAACGGATTACGTTTATAAAACAGGTAATTACGAACTTCATTTTGTAATTGGTGACAACCCGGTTATAGATGGTTTTGATCAAACTGTGAATCACGTGAACTTAACCACCGGTACTAATAAGACACATCTTTCCAGTGGAACTGCTGCTGCAAAATACTTAAAACATCAACTAAAAATGGATAACAATGAAGATATCGTATTTAGTGATATGGGTGGAGATCTAGAGACAGACAAAACAGGATCATACTACACGATAAAGCTAACCTCTAAATCAATGCAAAAAAAGGGAGGTACTGGAACCGTAGGCTTATATAAGGTATATCAAGATGGTACCTACAAGTTAAAAAATTAACCCGTTCCACTATTTATAATAGTAAATAACTCACTATAAAACTAGATTGCCTCAATGGCAATCTAGTATCCACAGATATTATCAGCGAGGAAAATTGGAACCCTGCCGTAACGAAGTTGAATTTTGTGTACACTGAATGGAGGAAACTGATTAATGAGTATTCCGAATCCAAACTCGATTCCCAAGTACCAAATTATGCGGATGTGTCCCTGGTGGGCGGCAATCTCAAATCTTTGTACCCACAATGCCTATCACGCGGATAAGTATGGTTCATTTCAATTCCTTCTTGTATATTAATTCATACCAAGTATAATATAGCAAGGTCACTTATGTTAAGCAGGCACTTTTTGTATCCAAGTACCCATTTAGTAACCTTAGATAATTCATGGCCTGACAGATATACATATCATACCCATTAAGGTTATTTCATAATCCAAATTAAACTAAGAGAAGGAGAAGATAAGCCCATGAGAGGGAGGATGGCTGTCTCCGGAGCATGAAATTTAAGGAATAGTTATATTAATCATCCCAACTCTTATTCAACTATTTAGTCAATATAGAACGCTTTCTTGTCAAAGTTAGTTTAAATAACTCATTATTTATCTCTTGTTTTTACTAAAAAATAGGCAGTAATCCAGGCGGTAATCGGAATAATTATAGCAACACCAATTCCAGCACAGAGTATATTTATCATTTCAGCACTAAATACTTTTGAATTTACGATTTCTCCAAAAGAATAGGATAAATCTTTAAACCAGATAAGCAATCCTAGATAGCTTCCAAAGAAGGCAAAAAATAACGTATTCGTATCTGTTCCCAAGATATCTCTCCCAATACCTAATCCAGATGTAAATAAATCTTTCCTGCTAATGAATGGATTATGATTACGTATTTCACTCATCGAAGAAGCAATAGAAATGGCGACATCCACAATGGAACCTATTGCACTCATAATAATCATCGAGGCTCCAATTTTAGTAAAATCTACCCCAATATAAAGGGAAAACACGCTAATTTCCTCTATTTCCTCTTCGCCAAATCCCTGAAACATCGATTTTTCTGTTACGATGACAATAAAAAAGAGTAAAATAACAATGGTGATCATCGTAGAAATAAAAGCTGTTTTTGTTTTACGGTTCACTTCGTTAATATAAAATAGATTAATACAACTAATCAACGTACATGCAATTAATGTTAAGATGATTGGGTTAACATTTGGCACTGTCATAATAATGATGGTAAGAAGGAGCACACCAAAATTTAAGAATAAAGCAACAAAAGACCGTACTCCTTTTTTTCCGCCAATAAGCACCATCAGTATGAATAAAATAGCTGCCAACCATACTAATACATTCATTATCTTGCCCTCTTTCGATTAACAAAAAAAATAGAAGTATATAGACCTATCGGAATAGTTAACACGATCCCAATACCACCTGCCAAAGCTCGTGCCAATTCCAATGACAGGTTCATGGAAAGGGTAAATGTCAATGAAGAAGCATTATTCAAATACAAAATAAGCATTGGAATCGAACCACTTATATAGACAAAAAACAAAATATTTGTGATGGTTCCCATAATATCTTTCCCAATATCCATTCCAGAAGTTTTAAGTGCTTTTACCGATATGTTGTTATTCTTTTCATACAACCCAAAGATAGAAGAGGACATGGTAATGGCTACATCCATTACGCCTCCTAAAGATCCAAGTAATAACCCTGCCATAAACACCATCCGATAAGGACGGGTCAGAAATTGCATCTCTTCATATCGCAGGCCATTTTCGGAAGTCAAGCCCATCACAAGATAGGTAATGAACAGCGAAAGAAAAGTTCCTATTAGTGTTGCAACAATTGCTGCATATGTTTTTTCATTAAAACCGCTAACGAGTAACAAAGAAATGATAGTAAATAAAATAGCACTGATACCGCATATCCATAATAAACGCGTGCTTTCCGTATTCACATAAACATCCAATGCATAGAATAACAAAGCGGCATTAACTGCTAAACTAATGATAGAAAACAGCCCTTGCTTTTTCCCAACGATAAGTAACGTAAAGATAAAAATCCATCCAATAATTAGTACGTATTTATCACGTTTAACGTCTTTTATGCTTCCAGTTAATTCGGTACTTTCTTCTGTATTCTTGTCAATCGAAACAAACAATTCATTCCCAACATGATATTCTTGATCATAAGCTCCGGACGATGAATACTTATTCGTTAAATGGATAAGTTGTCCTTTTTCTTCTCCATTTTTCAGTTCAGCCGTTATCCGCTGCGTGAATAACTTATCTTTATTATGATGTTCATCTGTTACTTCCGCTGTATCTACCAGCTTCGTTTCGATTACTTTGGCGATTGGACGATCATAGAATGAATAATTATGATTAACAAAAACAACAGAGGCGACAAAACAAAGTACTAATATGGTGTAGAAAATAATTTGTTTGTAAGTCATTTTTTTTAATATGTTGACGATAACATTCAAAAAAACCCCTCCAACTGCGGGATGGAATCTAGTGTGATACCATTTGAAGATACTTGTTTTAACAGCCGATTGCAATTTTTATAGTTATTTTCAAAAACAGCAGATCTTCAGCACAGGAGCCTGACCTGGAATGGTATGCAGTTAATAATGGACTTAGAATAACAGGAATGTTTTCAAATCGTCAAGAGAATCTCTCCCAATTTGTTTCATGTTATGGTTAGGAGGAAGATTGAGATAAGCCTGCTACTTATTTTAACATTAAATATTAGCTGAAAAATATTGAAAATAAATCTTGACTCTCTCGTTTACGCAGCTTATTAACTTCAATTGAAAAGACGTGCTAGGATAAGCACGTCTTTAATAGCCTTTACTAACTTTATTTGCTTTTCTTTTCTTTAGGCTTTTCATCCAAAATGGAACGTAATTCTTTAATATCCTCTTCTGATAAAGAATCCTCCTGAATGAACTGAACTAGCATTGACTTTAACGTCCCACCATAAATTCGCTTAATAAAGGACTGTGCCTCCGCGTGCTGGCAGTCATCCTGAGAATAAAGCGGATAAAAAGTATAGACTTTCTGGTCTTTATTTACACCGACTACTTTTTTTTGGGCAAGGCGGTCCAAAAGTGTTCGTACTGTTTTCGGCTTCCAGTCCGTTTGCTCCTGCAGGGAGGAAATAACTTCGTTAGCCGTTTGCGGAGCCTTTTTCCAAAGTACATTCATGACTTCCCATTCTGCTTCTGAAATACTTGGTACTTTATCTGACACGCTAACACTCCTCCTGCCTTACCGATTTTTTTATTAATTCCTTAATAAATACCTTTATCCCGCAAAATAGATTTCGTTATCTCCGCTGCCTTACTTCCATAGGAATTATTTTCATTTTGTATATTGGTTGCAAAGAAATAGGTATCTTTTTTGGTCTCGACATATCCAATGAACCAGCCGTTAATGTTTTTACCATTGACACTCCCTGTGCCAGTTTTTCCGGACAGCTGTGCACCATCTTTTTCCTCTAATTTGATGATCTCTTTAACGGTTTGGATATTCTTGTCCTTAAATCCAAATTTGTTTGTATAAAAAGCCTTTAGTAGTTGAACCTGTTCAATTGGAGAAATCTTCAACGAAGACTCGATCCAATATTGGGTTATTCCACCTGAAAGATCGTAATTACCATAGTCTATTTGTTTCAGATAAGCTTGAATGGTATCCCGATGGACCCTTTTATCCACTTCTTGAAAATACCAGTTCACGGAATTTTTCATTGCTGTAGATAAATTTTGATTCCTATTCCAAGCGTCATAAGGATACTGTTCACCGTTCCACTTAATTGTGGAACTTTCCCTTGTTATAACATTTGACTCTAATGCAAACAATGCACTATAGATCTTGTAAGTAGAATTCGGAGAAACCCTTAATGTGCTTTTATTTTCATTATAGATACTATATTGATCAGCTTGCAAATCATATAAAACAAAGCTTCCCTCATATCCGGCAAAATAGTTGCTTAGATCCTCGTAAACTGTTTGTTCTCCCGCAAAGTCGTAATAATTATCCTCATAAGCAAATACAGAAACGATTGGAATCTGACTTGCAACAAATACCCCCGAAAGCATAAAGATGGCAATGCTTTTCAGTTTCAACCGCTTTGTTTCAGAAGTAAAGGAGGCAATACGTTCAATACGTCTTTTGATTTGTTCCTTGGAACCGTTTAGCTGATTTGCCAATGGGAAATACCTCAGTCGGGAGGATCTATCAACAAAATTAATAATCGTATTCCCATACTTCGCGTAAGAATGCTTATTCAAAGAATTTAAGACAGCAATATCACAAGCTATTTCGCGATCCAATCTCATTTCCCTGAAAGCAACCCAAACAAAAGGGTTAAACCAGTATAAAATTTGATAAAAGACGATCAGGTAATTCGTGGCAATATCTTTATATTTATAATGATTCAGTTCATGTAAAAAGATGTATTTGATATCCTCCATAGACAGCCATTCCTCAAAATGACTTGGCAGGACAACATAGGTCTTAAAAATACCAAAAGTCAATGGAGATTTGATAAGTGGTGATTCCCCGATAATCAAATGTCTCGATATATTTAAACTTCGCTTGCATTGTTCGAATAAAGCTAGGATTTCTTTATTTTTTAAGCTGGATGTAGTGCTTTTAATTCGCTTTAATTTTAACCAAGCATGGATTGACAAAGCAATCATAACCAATATCCCTATCATCCATATACCGGCCAAAATTTCGCTCAGGAAGGTCAGGTCGAAACGATTTACTGATATCGCAAAGTCCTGCATCCAATTTTTGCCTTTTGACGCATGATCCCCAGCAGAGGCAATAGCATCATCACCTGATACATTGTTTTGAAGACTATCCCATGAAAAGTAGTTTCCAAAATCAAACAAATGATTTGGTATAAAAGGAAGTGTCAATGCAATCAGCAAAAGAAACCAGAGATTATATTGCCATTTCGCGGATAATTGCTTTTTGAACAGTTTCCGAAACAGCATAATGATCGCAACAGTAAAAGAAGACACGATAAAACTTATGACAAAGTGGGTAAAAAACATGGCGTTCGTCTCCATTTCCAGACCTTTCCCGTCCTGTTTAAAAGATTTATGAATTTTCTATAAAAAAATAAGGTATTCTCAAACTTAACATAAAAATTACGCGTTTCACCTTATTAGTTTACCAGTCTATTTGTTATTTGTGAACAAGTATATAGGAATGGTATGAATCAAGTTTTTATTGTTTTTATAGTTTCAAATTTGAAGCTGTTTCAAGACTTACGACGGGGTTACGAAGCTTTTAAACTAGCACCAGCAGGGGTTGGTGATCCTCCTAAGTTTAATAAAAGTTGACATAATTAGATTACAAATGTAGTATTATATTACACGTGTAGTCCAACGCTTTAAAAAACCAAGATTTTGTGCAAAACAAATAATTGCTGTAGATCATGTGCCCACCTATTGCAGAGAATCGAGTGAACATTAGGAAATGTTTCGCTTACAAATGTAAGTAGTGCGTATTGGATGTTACATATAGTATTTAGAACGTTTGTAAAGGGGTTGGAAGGGTTGAAACGATTTTGGATAGGCATCATCATGGTTGTGTTTCTTGTCGTTATAGCAGGTTGCTCAGATAAAGAAAAACCGGAGGATGCTTTGAAAGCATATCTTGCCAATTGGGAGGACATGAATTTTGAAAAAATGTATCAGAATCTGTCTCAGCAATCTAAAAAGGAAATCAGGAAAAAGGAATTTGTGGAGCGTTATAACGATATCTACAAAGGAATTGAGGCTAAAAACTTACAGATAGATGGAATAGTTGACAGCAAAAACGAAGAGGAAACGAAAGGCGATTCTGTTACCTTCAAATACCATGTGAAAATGGAAACGGTGGCTGGCCCTATTGAATTTACCTATCACGCGACTTTAGTTAAGGAAAAAAATGAATCTGACCGGAACTGGTTCGTGGAATGGAAACCAGCGCTCATTTTTCCTTCTCTGGAAAAAGGGGAAAAAGTGGCAGTAGAAACATTAGAGGCAGCGAGGGGAGAAATCAGCGACAGAAACGGAAGCGGGCTTGCGATTAATGCTAAAGCTAACGTGATTGGAATCGTACCAGAAAAACTTGGCGATGAAACTGCAGATTCTAAAGAAAAGTTATCTGATTTATTGGGAATAACAACTGATGAAATAAACCAAAAGTTAAATGCTTCATGGGTAAAACCTAATTCATTTGTTCCGCTTGCAACATTGCCACCAGACGAAGAAAATCTTCAACCTTATTTTGAAATTCCCGGGGTGGCAGCTCAAGGAAAAATTGTTCGCACTTATCCTTTTGGAGCTTCGACAGCCCACTTAACGGGTTATGTACGTGAAGTCACTGCAGAACAGCTTGCCGAATTGCAAGAGAAAGGATATGCCGCAGGGGACATCATTGGAAAAACGGGACTGGAGAAGATTTTTGAGGAAAAGTTAAGAGGGAAAAACGGGGGTCATATTTATATTAAGAAATCAGATGGAAGCTTTAAGGAAACGTTGGCAAAAGCCGATCCTGTTTCAGGAGAAGACATTCAGTTAACGATTGATGCCAATCTTCAGCAGGAAATATATGATCAATTGAAAGGAGACGCTGGGACTGCTGCAGCTATAGATCCAAAAACAGGAGCGGTTTTGTCGTTAATCAGTTCGCCATCATATGACCCAAATGCTTTCATTAGAGGGCTTTCCGACGAACAATGGAAGGAATGGAGCGACAATCCCGAAGAACCTTTTTTAAATCGTTTTACCAATCGTTATGCGCCGGGTTCGGTGTTTAAGACGATTACAGCAGCTGTAGGATTAAAGTCAGGCGTAACGGACCCGGAGAAAGTCAGACATATTGAGGGGCTCCGCTGGACAAAAGATAAGTCATGGGGTGATTACTATGTTACACGCGTCCATGACAAAACTTCCGTCAATTTACGTGATGCGTTTGTTTATTCGGACAACATTTATTTTGCTCAAGAAGCACTTGAAATGGGGAAAGACACCTTTTTAACCGAAGCAAAAGCATTCGGCTTTGAAGAAGAACTTCCCATTCCATTTTCTATTGAGCCTTCCAAACTTTCAAATGACGGGATAAATAGTGAAGCACAGCTTGCTGACTCTGCCTATGGCCAGGGAGAAGTCATGATGAGCGCCCTTCATCTTGCATTAGCTTACACGCCTTTTGTGAACGAAGGTGATCTGTTATCGCCTTATCTGTTGAAAGATGAAGGAGAACGAACTGTTTGGAAGGAAAATCTAATTGAACCGAAAACCGCTGAATTAATCAAGGGAGATTTAATCCAGGTTGTTGAGGATCCGAATGGTACGGCTCATGGTGCTTATATTCCCGGCATGACTATTGCAGGCAAGTCTGGTACAGCCGAAATCAAAAAAAATAAAGATGACAAAAAAGGTACGGAAAATGGCTGGTTTATCGGCTTCGACACAGAAGATAATGAATTACTGCTGGCAATGATGATCGAAGATGTGAAAGAGCTTGGTGGCAGCGGTTACGTCGTTCCGAAAGCAAGGGACGTTTTTAAATCATTACAGTAGCTATTTCATTATATAAGAGTTATGGGATAAGAGCAGCTAAGATAAGTTATGCAAATCCATACACCATTGTGGAAAGGATGAAGGAACTAACTATCAAAAGTTAGTGATCAGTAGATATAGTAAAATTTTTAGAAAGAGGTTGGATTTTAAATGAGTTTATGGAACGCGATTTTTAGTAAGGTTAGATTAAAAAAAGCCGTACCTGTATTCCTTCTCTCGGGTGTCATGCTTACGGGTTGTTCAGAGGATAACACCGACCCTGCTCAACTTGGAGAAAAAAATCAAGAAACCGTAAATACAGATGTTTTTGCTAAACTCGAGGATAAATTTGATGCTAGACTTGGCGTCTTTGCCCTGGACACTGGCACAAATCAAACCGTAACATATCGATCAGATGAGCGTTTTGCATATGCATCTACGCATAAAGCTTTAGCTGTTGGAGCACTGTTACGACAAAAATCAATAGCGGATCTTAACCAAAGAATTACGTACACCCATGATGATCTTGTCAATTATAATCCAATTACCGAGAAGCATGTTGATACGGGAATGACGCTTAAAGAGCTGTGCGATGCTGCTCTCCGATATTCTGACAATACTGCGGAGAATCTGATACTTGAGCAACTTGGCGGCCCAAGTGGACTTGAACAATCACTTAGGGAGATTGGTGATAATGTTACTAATCCGGAGCGATTTGAGCCAGAGTTAAACGAAGTAGAGCCTGGCGAAACCCGGGATACTAGCACACCAAAAGCGCTTGCTGCCAGTCTTCAGGCTTTTACGATCGGGGACGCACTCCCAGCAGAGAAACGCTCGATTTTAACAGATTGGCTAAAGAGAAGCACCACTGGAGATACATTAATTCGTGCGGGAGTACCAAAGGGCTGGGAAGTTGGCGATAAGTCTGGATCGGCATCATATGGAACGCGAAATGACATTGCTATCATTTGGCCGCCAAAAGGAGATCCTATTGTCCTTGCTGTACTTTCTAGTCGCGATAAAAAGGATGCTGATTATGATGACAAGCTTATTGCGCAGGCAGCAAAGGAAGCAATCAATATTCTTAAAGTAAATGATAAGCAGGAAGGGTAAAGTATTAATTTAATTTTTAAAAGCTCCAAAAAACATGTAATCCCATTCCGATTTTAGGACAGAATTAAAATAAAGCAGTTCAGTTTGACCCCTTCGCATATGATCATCTGAAGGGGTGTTTTTTATGTCGAAATGAAAGAGAGTATTTAAAGACTAATGTGTGAAATTTAGGGGTAGGAAACCCGGAAATAAGAGAGAACATGGATGTGGAACGTCACAAGGAAATAACACACTTATTTTTGTATGGTATTTTTGAAAACAGGACGGGGGAAGAGTAGGGGTAGTATCCCTGTCGCGTAAAATATAGATCATGATCAGGAAATAGGGTCTTTGATTGATGGACGAGCGTCTAAACCTTTAATAAAAAAATCGCGATTTATGGTAAAGTGGAGATAACACCGATCGCAGGTATTACGGGAAATCAATGCTTTTAAAATAAAAAAGGAAATCGCAGGTGATAACATGTTTTTAAAGAGGGTTGAACTTCAGCATGAACTTATTCCATCTTTTAATGAATATCCTTTTTCTATTCCTTCCATCAAAAACCTTTATCAGCTAGATTTGACACAAAACAACGTGACATTTTTTGTTGGTGAAAATGGTACAGGTAAATCCACACTGTTAGAAGCAATCGCGGATAAATGTGGATTTAATACAGCTGGTGGAGGACGGAATAACTCCAGATTAAGCCCCACGCTATGCGTGGGAGAACAAAAGTGGAAGTACCTTTACGTATGATAAAAAAATCCCCCTCTGGTATAATGACAAAGGTT
>BMJD01000053.1 GCA_014642895.1 Lentibacillus populi | reverse complement strand
TATCGAACGGCAATAGAAGATTTATTTGAGGAAGAAGAAAAGATAGCAAATTTATTTGATGTTGTTGGAGGGCTTTAAAATGAAAGGTGATGAGCATGCAATTACCGTTACCGAAAAAATACTAGCCAGTGAAGACCTTTCCGATAAGAAGGGAATCCTTAAGAAACATACTAACAGGATCAACGACTATGATAAAGCTTTTTTCAATTTAGTCGATTCCATCATTGTTAATGAAGACCAAAAAGGGGAAATCGTTGAAGCGATGCTGGAGAAAACGAAGAAATTTAAGAGTCACAACCTGAATTTGCTAGAAGACGTCGATCAGCAAATCAATAAAACCGTGAACAATTTGAACGAACAAGTGGAGGATATGAAGACACAGTTGCTGACGATAAAGTATAGGGATAATATTTGAGGACCTGATGAAAGGGTATTCATTAATGGACATAACTTTACACATCGCGAATTTTTAATCATCGTGGCTTTTTTATGTAAGGGATATGAATCAAGTTTACCTGAGGCAGGATTAATTCAATATGTTTGTTCAGAAGTTAAAATCAAGGAAATCTATCGTGAAATATAATATTAAGCTATACTGAACTTATATGTACAAGCCTTATCCAGGTGTTATGTACATATTTTTTATTTATCATGCGAGGAGATTCATCTCGTGCTGCGCAGGGTGGAGATGAATCTCCTTTGGACAAGGGTGGGCTTCAGCCATCTTAATTGTCCGACCGTTCATCATATTTTCCTTAATAGGATTTTCTGTTATTTACAACAAAAAGAATGTAAATATAAAAAACAGGCTACCGAATGAGAAGGAAACTGCAGAAATGTAAAACAATTATTGACATCATTCATGTAAGCGGCTACAATTAAAGAAGTTATTAGATGTTAGAAAAGAGTGAACCTTATGCCACTGGATCGTAAACATTTAATTGGAAAAGAGGCTATGTTACTTTTATTGCATAATGAAAATCAATTACCAGAAGAATTAAGGAAGCTGGGATGGAAGTTTTGCAAAGGAAAAGTTGGTTCGATGGACGGCCAAAAGGTTGTGGCTGCAGTTGAAACAGCTGCTAAAAATCAGGGGATTGTGAAAACCGGTCTGTACCGGGAAACACATGCATTGTATCATGCGATTATTGAGGCTGTCAGTGGTGTAACCCGTGGCAGTAATCAAATCGGAACATTGCTCAGAACAGTTGGTTTGCAATTTTCCATTGTACGCGGTAATCCTTATCAAAATAAGGAAGAAGGCGAATGGATAGCGGTTGCACTCTACGGCACAATCGGTGCACCGGTAAAAGGATTGGAGCATGAGGCTATTGGACTTGGTATTAACCATATATAAGTCGTGTATAAGAGAATAGTAGGTTCGCAAGTTAATCTGGATATGAGAAGCAGCAGTCATGCCCGCGATGTGGCGATTTTAGCAGATTCTGTCTCTTAAATTCATGCATATCCAAAAAAGGTAAACACAATTGCCTTTTCCACAGGCTATTTATAACCATATATTTAGGAAGAAGACCCAAAGTAATTAGTCTATAGGGGGTCGCATAGCACAATCAGTGTTATGCGGCCTTTTTATGTTCCAATTTCCCTTGTTGTGCCAAATAGAAGTTATCGATTGATTCCAAATTTTTATAGGCAAGTGAAAAAAACAGATGGAGGTTTTTGGATGGTAACATTAACTGGAGAAACGTTAACACTTGAAGAGGTGAGGCGAGTCATCTATGAATATGAACAAGTTGAAATATCAGAACAGGCGATTCGGGAAATTAAATACAATAGGCAAACAGTTGAGGAGATGATTAAAGAGAAAAAAACAATGTATGGCATTAATACCGGTTTTGGGAAATTTAGTGATGTGGTGATCGCGGATGATGATTTAGAGGGATTACAACTGAATCTGATCCATTCCCATGCCTGTGGTGTTGGATCTTCATTTTCAGAGGAAATCAGCCGTACGATGCTGTTACTACGAGCCAATGCCTTATCACAAGGGTTTTCTGGGATCAGGTCTGAAGTGGTTCAACAGCTTGTGGATCTGATCAATGCTTCTATTCATCCTGTGGTTCCTGAGCAAGGGTCACTAGGTGCAAGCGGTGATTTAGCACCATTGTCACATCTTGCTTTGGCTTTACTGGGCGAGGGAGAAGTTTTTTACAAAGGAGAACGAATTCATGCGTCAGCAGCATTAGCTGAAGAAGGTATTGCCCCGTTAAAACTAAAGGCAAAAGAGGGATTGGCTTTAATCAATGGTACGCAAGCAATGACCGCAGTTGGTGTTGTTACCTATTTAGAGGTAGAAAAATTATTGTTCCAAAGTGAACTCATTGCGGCAATGACATTGGAAGGTCTACATGGAATCATGGATGCGTTTGACGCGGATTTGCATAAGGTTCGTGGACACCAAGAGCAAATGGATGTGGCGGAACGGATACGAGCAATTTTATCGGACAGCAGACTTACAACAAAACAGGGAGAATTGCGTGTACAAGACGCCTATTCGTTGCGATGCATACCACAAGTGCTTGGAGCTTCATGGCAAACAGTTCATTATGCAAAAGAAAAATTAGTAACGGAAATCAATGCTGTTACAGACAATCCATTAATTTTTTCGGATGAAAACAAAGTTATCTCAGGTGGCAATTTCCACGGTGAGCCAATGGCGTTTGCGATGGATTTTATCAAACTGGGAATCGCTGAAACTGCGAATATAGCAGAACGTCGTATTGAACGACTGGTTAATCCACAGCTTAATGACCTGCCAGCATTTTTAAGTCCCAATCCAGGGCTGGAGTCTGGTGCAATGATTATGCAATATAGCGCAGCGTCACTTGTCTCTGAAAATAAGACACTCGCACATCCAGCAAGTGTTGATTCGATACCATCATCGGCGAATCAAGAGGACCATGTGAGTATGGGGACAATCGCTGCCAGACATGCACTGCAAATGCTGCAAAACACAAGACGTGTAATAGCGATTGAACTTATTTGCGCGATGGAGGCTGTAGAGCTTCGCGGAATTGACAGGATGGCATCAAAGACGAGCGTTTTTTACGAAAAAGTACGAAATATCGTGCCATCGATTACAAAGGATCGTGTATTTTCGAGGGATATTGAAAGATTGTCAGATTGGTTAAAGGATTCAGAGGATAGTAATGTCATACAAAACCAGATTAAAGGAGGAGTTTTTCATGAATAAGGTGGAAGTACAAGCAAAAAAGGGGTTAGAGCTGGAATGTAAAGGATGGGAACAGGAAGCAGCACTACGGATGTTGTACAATAATCTGGATCCTGAGGTTGCCGAGAACCCGGAAGAGCTCGTTGTATATGGTGGGATTGGTAAGGCTGCACGCAATTGGGAAGCGTTCAATGCAATCGTTAAGACTCTGCGAAACTTGGAGAATGACGAAACAATGCTTATCCAATCCGGTAAGCCTGTCGGTGTTTTCAAAACACATAAACATGCGCCAAGAGTGCTGCTCGCCAACTCTAATCTAGTTCCCAAGTGGGCAACATGGGAGCATTTTCACGAACTGGATCAAAAAGGGTTAATGATGTACGGCCAAATGACTGCCGGAAGCTGGATTTATATTGGATCGCAAGGAATTCTGCAAGGAACCTATGAAACTTTTGCTGCGCTTGCTAAGAAACATTACAATGGAACATTGCGTCATACGATTACACTAACTGCCGGATTAGGAGGTATGGGTGGTGCACAACCATTAGCGGTTACGATGAATGGAGGGGTTGTGATTGCTGTTGAAGTAGACAAAAGGCATATTGAAAAAAGGCTGAAAACAAAATACTGTGATGTAATGACCGATAATTTGGATGAAGCTATTGAACTAGCAAATCATACAAAGCAAGCAGGGAAGCCGTTGTCGATTGCATTGTTAGGAAATGCAGCAGAAATACATCATGAACTTTTAAACTGTAATATTACCATCGACATTGTCACAGATCAGACTTCTGCGCATGATCCTTTAAATGGCTATGTACCTGCAGGCTATACTGTTCAGGCTGCTGCTAAATTGCGAAAGGAAGATCCGGAGACTTATGTAAAACTAGCTAAGGAAAGTATGGCCAAACATGTCGAGGCAATGTTGCTGTATCAAAAACAAGGTGCAATTGTCTTTGATTACGGTAACAACATTCGCCAAGTAGCAAAGGATGAAGGGGTTGACAATGCTTTTGCTTTCCCAGGGTTCGTTCCAGCATACATCCGCCCACTGTTTTGCGAAGGGAAAGGGCCATTCCGCTGGGCAGCGCTATCCGGCGATCCGGAAGACATTTACCGGACTGATCAGTTAATTAAAGAACTTTTCCCGGAAAATGAGCAATTAATTCGCTGGATTGATATGGCACAGGAACAGGTTTCATTTCAAGGTCTGCCATCACGGATTTGCTGGTTGGGCTATGGGGAACGTGTGAAAATGGGGCTTGCCGTTAATGAATTGGTTCGTAAAGGCGAGCTGAAGGCACCAATCGTAATTGGCCGTGACCATCTCGATTGTGGTTCAGTTGCTTCACCAAACCGCGAAACGGAAGGCATGAAGGATGGCAGTGATGCTGTTGCGGACTGGGCGATTCTGAATGCGTTAGTAAATACGGCGTCTGGCGGTTCCTGGATTTCCTTCCACCATGGCGGCGGTGTTGGTATGGGGTATTCGCTTCATGCTGGGATGGTTGTGGTTGCAGATGGCACAGATTTAGCAAAAGAACGGTTAGAACGTGTGTTGACAACCGATCCGGGGATGGGAATTATCCGACATGCTGATGCAGGGTATGAAACAGCAATTGACTTCGCGGAGAAACATGATATTACCATACCGACAAGAAATATGTAGGCATCATCAACGGAGTGTGGCAGGTATTCTTTTCTTGATATACCTGCCTTCAAGACCGTAAAACTAGCTAGAAGAACAGGAGGATTTTAAGGTGCAAGCAGATTTATTAATCACGAACATCGGACAGTTATTACCAATGAATAAACAAGGACCTGTCAAGGGGAAAGAGATGAATGAACTTGAGGTAATCGAGGGTGCAGCAGTTTCCATTAAACAGGGAAAAATTGACTGGATCGGTTCGGTCGGAGAGGCTTCAGTTATTGAGGCAGATCAAACGATTGATGCGAAAGGTAAGCTGGTGACGCCGGGACTTGTCGAGGCCCATACGCATTTAGTCTTTGGAGGATCGCGGGAAAAAGAAATGGCGCTTAAACAGCGAGGTGTACCATATTTGGAAATTTTAAAGCAAGGTGGAGGAATTCTGGCCACCGTTCATGCTACAAGAGAAGCATCCTACGAGAAACTTCTGCAAAAAGCGTTATTTCATCTTGATCGGATGGCCATGCACGGAATTACTACTGTTGAAGCGAAAAGTGGGTATGGACTTGATGCGGAAACAGAATTAAAGCAATTAAAAGTAGTTAAGGCGGCAATGGAAAAACATCCATTGGACATCGTTTCCACCTTTTTGGGTGCACATGCAATACCACCTGAATACAAGGATGATCCGGAGTCGTTTTTAACAGTTATGAGTGACCTGTTTCCTCAAATTAAAGCAGAAAATCTGGCGGAATTTGTTGATATTTTTACGGAAACGGGCGTATTCACGGTTGATCAATCAAGACGCTATTTGCTAAAGGCAAAAGAGTATGGCTTTGACGTCAAGATTCATGCAGATGAAATTGATCCATTGGGAGGTACACAGCTGGCCGCTGAAGTAGGCGCAATTAGTGGTGACCATCTAGCGGTTGCGACAGACGAAGGAATCAAGCAGCTGGCAGCGTCTGAGACAATTGGCGTAATTTTACCGGGAACAAGCTTTTATTTAGGTAAGGATACGTATGCTCCGGCCCGGAAAATGATTGATCAAGGTGCGGCGGTAGCGCTTTCCACAGACTTTAACCCAGGAAGTTCTGTGACTGAGAACCTACAGTTAATTATGTCGATTGCAGCATTAAAATTAAAGCTTTCTCCGGAGGAAATTTGGCATGCGGTTACCGTTAACGCTGCTAGTGCAATCGGTCGTGGGGAAGAAGCAGGTTCGATTGTTGAGGGCCGAAAAGCAGATGTGGTAATTTGGGATGCACCGAATTATTTATATTTTCCATATCATTATGGGGTAAATCATGCTAAAACGGTAATTAAAAATGGTGCTGTTTTATATGAAAGGCAGGCGGTTCGATGACAAGGCTGCGTCATTTCAAGCCTGCCGGCAAAGCTATATTCAAAGATAGCCACACAACAAAAATGAAAGAACTTCTCCAGCAATGGGAGCCTGGTATGACCAGTACGTTTGCCATTGCTGGTGTACCTTTGTCAAAGCTCTCGATCAGTCATTCGGGAGCTTCATTTGCACCTGATGCGATTCGTGCTGCCCTCCAAAGCTATACAACGTTCGCTGGTGATACAGGACTGGAATTCACCGACAATATTCTGGATTTTGGTGATATCTATATGGATCCTACCGATATCATCGGTGATCAGCAACGAACCTACGAGGGTTTACGGGATGTTTATGCTAGTGAGGCTGCAAAATGGTGGATGGTGTTAGGTGGTGATCATTCCATAAGCTATTCTTCTATTAAAGCATGCTCCGAACAGTATGGAAAGGTTGGTGTCATCCAATTTGATGCCCATCACGATCTGCGGAATGTTGAGGATGGCGGTCCAACAAACGGCACACCATTCCGTCGCCTGTTAGAAGATCATGTAATCAGGGGAGAAAATCTCGTGCAAATTGGTATACGTGATTTTACAAATGCCAAGGAGTATGCCAAATTTGCGGATGAGCAAGGAGTCATGGTTTATTCCATGCAGGATGTAGATCGAAATTCAATGGGAAGAATTTTAGAAAAGGAAATAGACCGCTTGGAAAAGCAGGTTGATATTCTTTATCTATCGGTTGATATCGATGTGCTTGATCAGGCGTTTGCTCCGGGCTGCCCAGCGATCGGTCCGGGTGGAATGGATTCGAAAACACTCCTTGAAGGAATTTATTTTGCTTCCAGGCATGAAAAGGTAAAACTGATGGACATTGTCGAAATTGATCCGACAATTGACTTTCGTAACATGACGAGTCGTGTTGCCGTATATTGCATGCTGAACTTTATGAAAGCGAAGAAATTTAGCTGAAGACAAATAAATTCGCAGTGATCCGTGGACTTAAAAAGAGGCTGGGACAAAAGTGTTTTTATCAAAGAAAAATCCGAACTATATAATGATTTGTGCATATACCCCGCTCCGGAAATATACTTCGCTTTCCGCGGGCGGCTGGTGAGCCTCCTCGTGCTAACGCACTGCGGGGTCTCACCTATGCCTAACACCCGCCGGAGTCTACGTATAGTCCCTCCGCTAAAGTAGAGCATTGTTCGTTTTTAGAGTTGAACGTTTTAATTATGTCCTAGCCCCTATGTTTATATTTTTAGTTCTTCTGCATCGTCTACTGTGGGTTCATTATTGTAAACAGTTAATTAACTAAAAGAGGATGTTATGTTATTTCCAAAGATATGGGCCTTAACGAAAATCACATGCCTTAGAAAAAATTTAAAACGACTTAACTGTTAATCGCGCTTCTATTAACATTCTATTTTTCGTTATTCGAAACATGTTCCTGCACTGCTTCGTCAGGCACAGATACGTGTTTCCGCTCACTCCTATCAACAACAGCCGCTCCAACGAGATCACCGGTAACATTACAAGTTGTAAATATCATATCCGTTAATACATTTACCCCTGCTGTAAGTCCTACTATTTCAATCGGAAGACCTGCCTGCGTGAATACGATAGACATGCCGATTAGTCCGGCTCCCGGAACTCCAGCAGTTCCTACCGCTGCTAATGTCCCTGTCAAAATGATGCCAACAATGGCTCCGATCGTCAAATCAAATCCGACAATATCGGCAGCAAAGACAACCCCTACTCCGAAATGGATCGCGGAACCATTCATATTTACAGTGGCACCAATGGGCAGGGTAAAATTTGCTACCCGATCACTAATTCCTGCTTTTTGAGCACTTTTTATCGTGATCGGCAGTGTTCCCAGGCTACTGGATGTAACAAAGGCTGTCATAATAGCCTCTTTTGTATTCATGAAAAATTTCATCACCGGTATTTTGAAGAGCCAAAGGATGATCGTAAAAATAATGACCATTTGAATGCCTACACCAAGATAGGAAGCTCCAACGTATTTAGCGAGAGCCTTTAATGAGTCAAACCCTTGACTGCCAATTGTTGAAGCGGTAATCCCCAATACGCCAATTGGTGCATATTGTAAGATTCCATTAAGAATTCGAAATGTAACCTCACTTCCAGCTTCTGAGATTTTTAATAATAGATTACTCCATTCTCTTACATGTGTTTCATTAGCATTTCTCATATAGGAAACAGCGAATCCGGTAATTACAGCGATAAAGACAATACTCAAAATATCGCCATTTGTGAGCGATTCAAAAATATTAGTGGGGATTATCTGTAATAGCACATCCAGTAAAGCAGGTGCCTCAGGGACTTCAATCGTTGACCCTTTTGGCAACTCCAATCCCATTCCAGGATTTATCAATTTCGCAATGGCAATTCCTAAGAATACTGCTAATGCGGTTGTAATAAGGTAATATGGAAAAATCTTTCCGCCAATCCGACCCAATTCTTTCGGGTTTGCGTTGTTTACTGATACGATTATCGTAAATAAAACTAATGGGACAACAACCATCTTTAGGAGATTAAGAAATACATCACCAAATGGGGATAATACAGTTGCTGATGGGCCAAATATCATTCCTGCAATTATACCAAGCAAGAACCCTGCCGAAATTTTTGAAACAAATGATTTCTCAAGATACCATTTCCAAATACGGGACAATTTTAATCCTCCTCCAATACATGTATTTAAAAAAATAAGTGCAGTAAAATTATATGATAGCGGTTTCCTTAATATCATATATTGTTCAAATACAATTTTAAGGTTAAAATATGTTAAAACTGATGAAAGGTTTTAAGACGGTACCCTTGCTCATTACCGTTCTTAGAAAGGGAAGTGTGTAAAATGAGAATTATCGTAATGGCAGATACTCATATGCCTAGCAAAGGAAAACAGCTGCCAAAACGTCTTACCAAAGAATTGAAAACGGCTGATTTGATCATTCATGCAGGGGATTGGAATTCAATAGAAGTATTCCAAACGCTGACTGATTTTGGATCGGTTAAAGGTGTGTATGGTAATGTTGATACCAAGGATATTACGGACAAATTTCCATCAAAGGAAATAGTCAACGTGAAGGGGTATAGAATTGGTGTCATTCATGGCCATGGGGAAAAAATGACAACTGAAAAACGGGCTCTTGAAGCGTTTGCCGGTAATGATGTGGATGTGATCATTTTTGGCCACTCTCATATCCCTTTGCTACGGTATTTTAAGAAAGTATTGTTATTGAATCCGGGGTCACCAACGGACAAACGGACTCTACCACATTATTCATTTGCCATTCTTGAAATAGATGAAGAAATACGTGCTGATATGATATTTTTTACGGACAAGTACTGAAAATAATTGGACTGGTTATTGCTAGACAAAATCGTACGGATTTTGCTGGAAACACATAAATCCAACACCTCCTAAGCATACTAAGCTAAAATCGGAGGTGTTTTTAGATGAATCATAAAGATTTTGAGGAAATCTACCAGGAATACAGAAATCAAACAGATAATCAAGCCAGTATGGAAATGGATGAGGATGCAGATTCAGAAAAAGAGCAAATTGTTGCTGTACGTAAGAATGATGATGGCGATATTATTGCTTTTAAAACGGAAAGCGGCAGGGAATTGGATTATTTGACAGCCCTTGACGAAGCAAAAGCGGGCAAGTTAGCGCATGTAGATGTATTCCATAAATATGGCCGTGACATTATCCGTAGCGAACCGGATGGTGTAAAAGAAAATAATCTAGATAATCTGGATAATTTTTAGGGTTCAGTCCCCATCATGCTCAATTTTGGCAGTGGGATCGGGGCTGAACCCTAATTCCGTATTTTATTAGATAATCATAAAATAATGTTCGTTAATTTTATTGACAATCTATTAAAGTACTGATAAATTTATTGTTATCATTTAAAATGCGAACAAAAAGGGGAGAGTTAGCTGAATTAATCGTCTTTGTACATGATGGAATTTATTAGTGGAGGGAGACACCATGAGTAAAACGAAAATAACAGAAAAACTATTTCAACTATCCTCGTACCGGACAAATGTGAAGACCGAATTTACCGCTGGATTAACGGTTTTCATGACAATGCTTTATGTTCTGATCGTTGTACCAGGCATGCTTGATGAAGCTGGCATCCCTAAAGGTCCGATAACGGTAGCTGTTATTCTTATGACAGGAATTGTAACCATCATAATGGGGATCTACAGTAACCGTCCATTTGCCCTTGCACCAGGGCTTGGTTCTGTTGCCTTTCTTTCCGTAACCCTAGTTGCGGCAGAAGGAATTTCTTGGCAGGTTGGAATGGGTATGGTATTCATTTCCGGGGTATTATTTGTTTTATTTACGATTTTTGGCTTACGACAGTTGATTGTACGACTGATTCCACCTGCAATTAAATTATCGATTGGTGCAGGGGTAGGTTTATTTATTGCCTTAATCGGCTTTCGGAATGCAGGAATTGTGGTAGCTAGTGAAGATGCAAATTCATTGCAGCTTGCCGATATTGGTTCACCTAATGCGATTTTAGCACTTATCGGATTTTTTATTATGAGTGTGTTACTTGCAAGGAACGTTCGGGGACATCTGCTGATTGGGATCGTGATTGTTACATTGATCGGAATTCCAATGGGTATTACCAAGTTGCCTGATTCCATTTTCTCATTTCCAGAAAGTATTGCACCAGTGGCATTTCAATTAGACATTATGGAAGCTCTTAAATTGTCATATTTCCCGTTTCTGCTAGCATTTTTTGTTCCTGATTTCTTTTCCAGTCTGGGGACGATGCTGGGAGTTGCCGGGAAAGGTGGTATGCTAGATAAAAACGGTGACTTACCGCAAATAGATAAACCATTTTTGGTCGATGCAGGTGGTACGGTGGTTGGTTCGTTATTCTCCGCGCCTGTTATGACCACCTATGTAGAATCAGCTGCAGGTGTAGAAGCTGGGGGACGTACAGGACTGACGGCAGTTTCAACAGGTGTGTTATTTCTATTAACATTATTTATTACGCCATTGATTATGATTATCCCAACTGAAGCGACAGCACCGGCGTTGATTTTAGTAGGGTTGACGATGCTTTCATCCGTACGGAATATTAACTTTAATGATGTGACAGAGTCATTACCTGCATTTATGACGATTGTTGTTACTATATTTACGTTTAACTTTGGAAATGGAATTGCCGCAGGGATTATCATTTATGTGCTGGTCAAAAGCTTATCGGGACGTTACAAAGAAATCCATCCAGGGCTTTATATTCTGGTGATTCCGCTCGTACTTTATTTTATCACGCTAGCTGAATAACATGTATTTTTTAATAGAAAGGGGTTCGTTTAAAAAATGTATTCACGTCAACATATTGTCGCTGCTGCACGGGGCGACGAACAAATGGATGTCGTCATTCGTGAAGTCAACCTGGTGAATGTTTTCACTGCAGAAATTTATCAAGCAGATATTGGAATTAAGGAAGAACGGTTTGCTGCAATTGCCCGCTATGAAAACGATGTACCTGCTTTTCAAATGGATGGGGAAAAAGAGATCCGTGCCAAGGGCAAATATGCGGTGCCAGGTTTTATCGATTGTCATGTTCATATTGAAAGCACGATGATTCCACCGGATATGTTTGCAAGGGCAGTTCTTAGACATGGAACCACTGTAGCTGTAATTGACCCGCATGAAATTGGCAATGTACTAGGAGCTGAAGGAGTAAAGTATATGGTGGAAGCAAGTAAGGGGCTACCTGTTCGAATTTTGACAACAATTCCTTCGAGTGTCCCTGCAGTTCCAGGTGTGGAAACGGCTGGTGCGGAATTTCATCCGGAAGATATCGCTGAACTGCTGAGATTGCCGGATGTTGTTGGTGTGGCTGAATTGATGGATTATGTTGGTGTCATCAAGCAAAATCCGCGAATGGCAGGTATCGTCCAAAAGGGCCTTGATGCAGGTGTGTTGAATGAAGGTCACCTGCCAAGAGTTTCCGGGCGTCCATTACAAGCTTATCTGGCTGCTGGAGTTAATTCCGATCATGAAAGCCGGACAGAAGCGGAAATCCTGGAAAAATTGCGTGCCGGTATGTTGATTTATATTCGAGAATCCAGCGTCAGCCAGTTTGCGGATATTGCTGCAAAAGCTTGGGAAACTGTCCCTTATTCTTCTAATATTGCGATGTGTACGGATGATATTGAACCAAATGATATGCTGAAAAATGGGCAGATGAATCGTGTAGTTCGGCGAGCTATTGAAGAAGGGATTCCGGCACCACTTGCGATTCGTTACGCAACATTGAATGGAGCGATTCGTTATGGGCTTCGTGATCGTGGGGCAATTGCTGCAGGATATTTAGCTGACTTTTCGCTTGTCAATTCATTAGAAACGATGCAGGTTCACGATGTATTTGTGCAAGGTAAACGAATGGTGAAAGACGGTAATGTAGCGGTTGATATTACGAGTAGTATTCCGCCGCTACTAAAAAATACCGTTCAACTCCCACCATTGAAGGAAGAAGATTTTATCATTCAAGCTCCACAAGATAATGGTACCGTTACGTTAAATTCAATCGAAATGACGCCGATTGGGACAACGGAAAAAGGGACTTTGGAACTAGAAATTAGTAACGGAAAAATAACTGCACTACCTGATGACTATGTCTTTGCATCGGTTGTAGGCCGTCATGGTCAGAGTCGCAAACCATTTGTCGGTGTGTTAAAAAACGCCGGACTCAAAAGTGGTGCATATGCGACAACTGTTGCGCATGACAGCCACAATCTAGTTGTCGTTGGAACGAATGCCTGTGACATGTTGCTGGCAGCCGAACAATTACAGAAGGCCGGCGGCGGGCTTTGCTTAATAGAAGATGGACAAGTTATGGCGCAGGTGGACTTACCGGTGGCAGGATTAATGGCACCAGAACCAATCGAGGAACTTTCTCCCAAAGTAGATCAGTTTAACGAAGTAGCCCGGTCAATGGGCGTGAAGGTTGGCAGACGTTCCCCATCCATGGCACTTTCTTCCTTAACATTGACTGTAATTCCAGCGATTCGGATTAGTGATTTGGGGTTGGTAGATGTAAATACACAACAGCTTATTCCGTTATTTGTGGAGGACTGAGTAGCAAAAATCTAATTTGCAAAATAAAAAGAATCGTTTTCTCGGTTGTAAGGAGGACGATTCTTGTGTTTGGTTCGGTATAAATGATCTTTCTTTGTTTTTGTTTTTCTCGTTCGTAAATCCAGCTGTGAAAAAGGACTGCGGCTTGCTACTGGATTTAATCTGCCTTCTCGTACGAGCTTCTGCCGCTTTTTCAAGGCTTTGGATTTTGCCATGATTATCACTCTCCATTAAAATAGTTGGTTTTTATTATATGTCAAGGCGAATGAAATGGCAACAGTTGCCGAATTGCTTTAGAATGTGTTGATAAAATCATAGTCACTATTATTTATTTATACTTTTAGTTTACTTGACTAAAGTGATAAAGGAAAAGTATAAGCAAAACTAGGGCATTCACCATTAAAGCGTGCCGCTACTCTCATCAGAAGAAAAGGTGATGACGATGATCAAAACGGAGAGACTGTTAATTCGAAGATTCACAAAAGAAGATGCTGCGTTTATTCTCAATCTTCTCAATGATCCTGATTGGATAAACTATATAGGTGATAAAGGGATTAAAACAATTGAGGATGCTGAAGAATATATTAAAAACAGCATTATAAAAATGTATGATGAACTGGGGTTTGGTTTGTATTTAGTGGCATTAAAAGGGAGCGGGACACCTATGGGGATGTGTGGCTTGGTCAAAAGAGATGGATTAAAAGATGTTGATCTTGGTTTTGCCTTTCTGAGCGACTACACAGGAAAAGGATATGGGAACGAGTCAGCCCGAGCAGTCATGATCTATGCTAAAGAGGAATTACGTTTAAATAGGCTGGCTGCCATCACCACCCCAAGCAATAAAGCATCGGAAAAACTTTTATTAAAAATAGGCTTTCAATTTGACTCATTAACGAAATTATTCCAAGATGCCGATCCAATAAAGCTATTTATCAGGGAACTATAAAATGTCAGGCTGCCAGATTCTCTTTCTTATACCATAAGAAAGTATATAAATTTAGGCTCAATTCTGCTTACGTCAGAGTTGGCCATGTCCAGCTCCAGCGCCCAGCAACTAGCAAACTTCACACTCCTTCACTACGATAAGTCAACATCGGTTCGCTTCCAGCTCACCGTGTTTCCTTTATCTCATTGCGGAGTGCTCCAGTTTGTACGTTGCTAAACGGGCGCTTGCGCTTTTCTTATACGAATAACGATAGTGTAACTTTACTTGTTTATCTAAAAGTTGAACTATTAGAGGAGGTTCAAAAAGTCACCGAATGATAAACGGCGAGCTAGAGTTGGCATAGGGTATCTCTACTAAAATATCCCATTATAATCATCAATAGTAGAGGTCAGTACGTCTTGGCGTGCCCGGTGAAGAGCTATGCCGCCTTGACCTTCAAACCCAATTAGGCGACTTTTTGAACACCCACTATTATTTTATGTGTTAATTACTAATGAATGAATGAGACTCCAAAGATAAAACATAAAATACTAGGTCAAAAACCCTGCAATCAGTCACCTTAAACTTATTTTTAACGATCTTTTCACCTATGAACCCTCATTTATGCTAGTTCGAACGATTCATTTTTTAAATAATCTGATATATACGACATAATACGACACTTTTTGCAAATGGAATCGAGTATACTCACATTAGAAAATAGATACTACAAATGGCTAGCGGACATCGATAGGAATGGTAAAAAACCTTTATGGAAGGGAGAGAATGCCCTCATTCTGTAGTATACGGAAATCCATTTCATGTGGGAGGTCGGTACCAATGAAAAAACGGTAAATTCCCTTTGTAAGCGCTTCGATGTTTTTGGCGGGAAGTTACATTTTCTAAAGGAGGGATTCCATTGAAACTTCGACGTTTGACGGCGCTTCTGTCGATAATCCTGCTTATGCTGGCATTTCCACAATATGGCTTTGCCAGTAAAAATGACAAAACAACTTCGGAAGGGAAAGATAGCGACAACAATCGCGCAGCAATCCTGGACATCATGGATGATATGACAATTGAAGAAAAGGTTGGCCAGCTATTCATTGTCCATGTGTATGGAAAAACCCCAACAGACCCGGACTATGAAGATATCAATTTACGAAACAATCGTGGCGGGGAGAACTTTAAAGAGGTTATCGAAAACTATCACGTTGGTGGTGTGATTTATTTTAATTGGACGGATAATATTGGAACTCCGCTTGATGCTGCACAGGTAAACAACTTATCGAACGGTTTACAGGATATTGCGATGGTTCAGGACAACCCAATCCCTTTATTCGTTTCCACCGATCAGGAGGGTGGAATTGTTCAACGGGTGACGAGTCCTGGAACCGTTTTTTCCGGAAACATGGCGCTTGGTGCTACGCAATCTGAGGAATATGCTGCTCAAACGGCGAGCATTCTGGGGACTGAATTAAGCAGTCTCGGGATAAACATGAATTTTGCCCCCGTTCTCGACGTCAATATGAATCCGGAAAATCCGGTTATCGGTGTGCGCTCGTTCGGTGAAGATCCTGATCTGGTATCACGCTTGGGGATTGCGCAAATTACTGCATATCAGGATGAGAACGTTATTGCTTCGGCTAAACATTTTCCTGGTCATGGAGACACAGCAGTAGACTCCCACACTGGGCTGCCAATTATCGACCATGACCTTGAGACATTGCATGAGATTGATTTGAAACCATTTAAGGCAGCGATAGATGCGGGGATTGATTCGATTATGACGGCACATATTGTCGTTCCCGCCCTTGATGATTCGGGATTACCAGCGACACTTTCGAAACCGATTCTTACCGATTTGCTAAGGGAGGAAATGGGTTACGACGGATTAATCATTACGGATAGTCTTGGTATGTCCGGTGCAAACGTCTATCCGCCAGATCAGGTTCCTGTTGAAGCATTTAAAGCGGGCGCAGATATCCTGTTAAACCCGCCAAATGTTGAGGTGGCCTATAATGGGGTGCTTGAAGCGGTTCAAAGTGGAGAAATTAGTGAAGCGCGATTAGATGAATCTGTTTACCGGATTTTATCAGCAAAAATGGAAAAAGGATTGTTTGAAAACCCATATACAAGCCTGGATGCGATTGAAAATATCGGTACTGATGAGCATTTGCAGACAGCAGATGAGATTGCGGAAAAAAGTATTACGCTTGTGAAAAATGAAGACGCAATATTGCCGTTACAGCCGCAATCAGGGGATATTCTAATAACCGGTCCAAGTGCAGCACAGCCCAATTTGCTGTCAGACCTGTTAAATGAAAAGGGGATTATGACAAGCAGTTTTGCAACAGGTACAAGTCCAACACAAGAACAGATTGATGAGGCCGTCGAGAAAGCACAGGCAGCAGATAAGATTATTGTTACAACCTATACAGCGAATACAAATGAAAATCAGCAGCAAATGGTGGAACGAATCCAAGCGGCTGGAAAACCGGTCATTGTTGCAGCAATGCGTAACCCGTATGATTTGATGGTCTTCCCTGAAGTTGATGCATATATCAATACGTACAGTTACCTGGGTGTTTCCGTCCATGCACTAGCTAAAGCGATTGTTGGTGACATTAATCCATTTGGTAAATTACCTGTCACCATCCCAGGCTTGTATGAAAATGGTCATGGCTTGGAGTATATTGATACACCACTGAGTGCAAATGGGATGAAGACACTTGTTGGACAGTTAGACGAAGCAGGAGAAATTACGGGTGATGATGCTGCTCACGAGTTAACACTTCATTTAACCGCCGTAAATCACTACGAACAAAAAGAGCTGGCTGATAAGGTTGTGAAACATATGGAAGGTTTTAAGCTAATGCTTGAGCAGCAAAAGGAGAGCGAAGCCATTTCTGCTAAAGCCTATAGTTACTTGGAAACCGAGACAGTACGACTGATTGAACAATGGTCAAACCAATAGATACGAGGAGGAAACAGAATGAGTATGAAAAAACAATTGAGTATGGGAATCCTGTCAGCGGCACTAGGAATATCGTTAATCGGAGGCGGGACATATGCGTATTTTAGTTCCAGCGAAACGACTAATAACACCTTTGCGGCCGGTACGCTCGATTTAGCTGTTGAACCGACTGCACTTATTGAAGTGGAAAATTTGAAACCGGGTGATTGGGTGATTCGTGATTTTGAATTACAAAATAACGGGACATTGGATATTGAAAAGGTGACATTGGACACAGATTATCATATTACCGATGCAAATGGGGACAATACGGACGATTTTGGAAAGTATATAGAAGTAGAATTTCTATATAATGCGGACAAGCTTGATGAAGTCATTTACAAGACAACATTGGATCAGTTGAAAGACATGAGTCCGGAAGCTATCAACAAGCATATTTTTTATCCGGATCTCGGTGAGAAGGGTCTGCCAGCCGGTACACTAGATGATCTTGTGGTTAAATTTAATTTTGTCGATAACGGTGAGGATCAAAACCAATTCCAAGGTGACTCACTGCAATTAGAGTGGACATTTAGTGGACAGCAAGCAACGGGTGAGGAAAAGTAACCTGTTAAAAGGGGAGGGATGGTCCAACCTCCCCTAAGTCAGTCATACTGTCCTGAATGAGCAGAATATTGTCCAAATCGGATATAAAATCGTTTGTCATTCCTAAAAATGGAGGGACTTTCATATGAAAAAATGGTATGTTGTGTTGCTTGCAATATGTTTCATATTGTCATCCTGGACGATTATATCAGCTAGTGGAAAAGAGACCGGGAAGAAGCCGACAGAAAATGAGGACCCATTTGAGCTTGGTGTCGACGTATTACTTAAGGAAAAAATTGATAAGATAAAAGGAAAAAATGTCGGTTTGATTACGAATCCAACAGGTGTTGACCAAAATTTAAATAGTATTGTTGATGTATTGTTTCATCACGAAGATGTGAATCTTGTTGCACTTTACGGACCGGAACATGGGGTTCGTGGGGGTGCACAGGCTGGTGAAGGTGTTGATTTTTATATTGATGAGAAAACGGGGTTGCCCGTCTATAGCTTATATGGTGATACGAAAAAGCCGACACCGGAAATGTTAGAAGGCGTGGATGTGCTGTTATTTGACATTCAAGATGTTGGAGCACGATTCTACACTTATATTTATACGATGGCTTATGCCATGGAAGCAGCTGCGGAAAATGATATTGAAATAATTGTACTCGATCGTCCAAATCCGATTTCCGGTTTAAATGTACAAGGACCAGTGCTTGATCCTGATTATTCCTCATTTGTAGGCTTGTACCCGATTCCACAGCGGCACGGAATGACGGTAGGTGAGCTCGCGTTATTATTTAATGAAGAATTCGATATTAATGCAGAGCTTACGGTTGTTAACATGCATGGATGGGAACGTTCGATGTATTATGATGATACTCCACTGGCATGGGTGCTGCCATCACCAAACATGCCAACATTAGATACGGCCATTGTTTATCCGGGTGCTGCTTTAATTGAGGGAACCAATGTCTCAGAGGGCAGGGGAACAACCAAGCCATTTGAGTTAATTGGAGCACCATTCATTGATGCAGATGCACTGGCGGAACAGCTTAATGCCGCTGATCTGCCTGGTGTCCGTTTTAGAGCCGCCTACTTTACACCACAATTCTCGAAACATGCTGGTGAACTGTCTGGTGGAATTGAAATCTACGTAATCGATCGGGCAGCCTACCAATCCATCAAGACGGGGCTCACCATTGTGAAGACAATTCATGATATGTATCCGGACGATTTTGCCTTTCGGGCAGAGAATAATGATGGAATTTCATTTTTTGATAATTTGATTGGAAACGGCTGGGTACGCGAGAAAATAGAGCAGGGTGCATCGGTTGACGAAATTACAAATGAATGGCAAGCAGATTTACAGGCATTCAAGGAGGTAAGAAGAGATTATCTTCTTTACACCGTTACTGCAGCAGATATAAAAAGTATTATAGCATCGCTGGAGGAAAGTGGAGAAATTATGGATGATGATGCTGTGCATAAATTAGAGCTTCATGTAACCGCCGTAAGCCAGTATGAGCAAAAGAATGAGGCGGACAAAGTTATCAAACATATGAAAAGTTTTAAAGCGCTGCTAGATTACCAGAAAGAAAATGAACTGATTTCTGATAAAGCCCACAAAATGCTACAAACCAAAGCAGATGCCATGATTCAAATATGGCAATAAGCGTTTACTAGACCCCTTTTGGAGACAAAAGGGGATTCTGTTTAGTATGAGGGGAAAGTGATGAATCGTTTTCATTACGATCATATTCGCTTCAATATTTATCAATCATGAAGGGAAAAGCTATGTGCAAACTATTGAGCTTGTTCCTGGGGAAGCGGAGAATGTTCAGGTGTTACAACAACCATTGATTGATATAAACGACTCGTTAGGTAAAGCAATGGAAAGCGGAGTATTTAATGAAGAAGTGGGATGATAAATAACGATTGAAAGATACTAACAACTAATTGGGAGGAGATGTTGATGAAACACAGATGGAGCTGGCTGCTTATATCAATTGTTAGTATTTCTGTTTTCTTACTTATTTCCTCAACGGAGACAAAATTAACGCAAGCTGCAAAAGCGGATCATCCACCAAAAGGAAATGTTGTCCCCGGTATTGAGGTTTTCCTGGAGAAACATTTAGATTGGGTAAAGAATAAAAGGGTTGGATTGATTACCAATCCTACTGGTATTAATCGGCAATTGGAAAGTGACATTAATCTGCTTTATCAAAACAACGATGTTCATTTAACCGCATTATTTGGCCCGGAACACGGTATTCGGGGTGATCGTGAAGCGGGAGAGTATGTTGAATCGTATATAGATGAAGAAACGGGGTTACCTGTGTATAGCTTATATGGTCCAACCTGGAAGCCTACTGAAGAAATGGTAGAAGATGTGGATGTACTATTGTTTGATATTCAGGATATCGGTTCGAATGTCTATACGTATATCTATACACTTGGCTTTGCCATGGAAGCTGCTGCTGAATATGATAAGGAATTAATTGTACTTGACCGGCCGAATGCTATCGGCGGTGATAGGGTAGAAGGACCTGTTAGAGATGCTGATTCGGTTAGTTTTATGGGCAGGTTTTTACTTCCTGTCAGACATGGTATGACCGTTGGTGAACTTGCAACGATGTGGAACCATGAATACGGATTAGGTATTGACTTAAAGGTAGCAAAAATGAAGGGCTGGAAGCGAACAATGCATTATGAGGATACAGGCCTGCCATGGATACAGCCGTCACCAAATATCCCGACACCAACTTCGGCTGATTTATATGCTGGCACCGAACTGGTTGAAGATACGAATTTAACGACAGGCTTAGGAACAACCAAACCATTTGAATTACTTGGAGCTCCCTGGCTAAATGCAGAGGATTTTGTTGATGAATTGAGAAACAGGGACATCCCAGGTGTTCGCTTCCGTTCAGCCTATTTCACCCCACAATTTAGCAAATATAAAGGTGAGCTTGTCGCCGGTGTTCAAGTTCACGTCGATGATCCGCAGGCTATTAATCTTGTCGCGTTAGGGCTTCATCTAGTAGATGCAATGCGTGATCAAAACCCAGGGAAGTTTACAATCGATACTTCATATAACCAATTAATTGGTGATGCAAATGTTCGAGAAATGATTCTTCAAAATCAGCCGGTAGATAAAATTATCGAAGGCTGGCAGGATGAATTGGAATACTGGAAAGACAATGTACGTAACAAGTACTTATTATATCCGCCATATCCCAATCAGACACCACCTTATAAAAAGCAGTCGGTTCTTGGCATTTTACCTCTTGATATAGAAGTGGCACCAGGAGAAAAAATAAATTTAACTGTACATGGAGTTGATGAAAATGGTGAAGATCTGGATATTGCACAGAATGAGGTCGATTGGCAGATAGAAGGAGACATTGGCAGGGTTGAAAACGGTGTATTTATTCCAACTGAACAGGGTGAAGGAACGTTAATAGCAACCTATAACGGGATAAGTGTGGAGCGAAACGTAACGGTAGATACGAATATAATCAAGAACATTCGATATGGTGTTCACGGTGACTTTACTCGAACGGTTTTTGACCTGAATAAAAACACGCAATACGACATTGAAAAAGAAAATCGGAGGCTGATATTGCATGTACCTCATGCAGAAAATGGTGGCGAGCTAGAAGAATCTGGAGAGATAACTATATCAAACAGTCCGGTCATTTCCAAGATTGAATACCAGTTTCAGGAAGGTGAATTTAAAGCGGATCTTTATTTAAAGGAAGAATCGGTTATCCATGAAACACCATATTTCTCTAACCGGATTGTAATCGACGTTATGCATTAGGTTTTGAAGAGACAATATAGCCTAAGAGTCCAGGAATCAGATCATTTCTGATTCTTTTTTGAAAGATAAGAAAGTATATAAATTTAGGCTCTATTCTGCTCTCAGCAGGGTAAGCCACGTCCGGCTCCAGCGCCCAGCGACTAGTGGACTTCCCTCACCTCCGTACGATAAGTCAACATCGGTTCGCTTTCAGCTCACCGTGTTTCCTTTATCTCCTACGGCTCAGTCCAGTCCATACGTCGCTAAACGGGCGCTTGCGCCTTTGTTCCACTTAAAGCGTTTATAGGATTAAAGTATAAGAAAAAACTTTAGCATCCGTTATTATAGACGGGGCGAATGCCGAGTATTTCTAATGTTTTGATCGATATTTATCCATTCTAGTTTGTAATATATAGCGTTTTCATACATATAATGAAAAAAGTTTAGGTTTATAAACTATAGTTGCATTATTTTATATCATTTTTGGTGAAAAAAGCCAAAACTAGTTTAGATACTGCTAGTTAATCAATCCTGCCTACCAAAGCTTAATTTACGGAAGGGATGTGTATGTAAATGAAAATTATCTTATTGTGTGCATTGGGAATGAGTACTAGTTTACTAGTAGAGAAAATGAAGAAGGCTGCAATTGATAAAGATATGGAGGTAGAAATTGAGGCCCATTCGATTGATTCCTTTGATGAACAGCTAGAGACAGCGGATGTCATTTTGCTAGGGCCGCAAATACGGTACAAGAAAAATACATTTTTCCCGAAGGCAGAAGCAGCACGTAAGCCAATAGATATCATTGATATGAAAGCTTATGGAATTGGGGACGGTGGGAGGGTGCTGGATCAGGCCATGGCCTTAATGGATAATGATTCCTAAAAAAGGGGAGATCAGAATGAATAGATTTAGTACGCTTATGGAACGTTATTTTATGCCTGTTGCGGGAAAAATGGCGGAGCAGCGTCATTTAAAAGCAATAAGGGATGGGATCATTGCTACGATGCCTTTGTTAATAATCGGAAGTATTTTTTTGATTATTGCTTACCCACCAATCAAGTCATGGGCAGAATTCATGAAGCCGTATGCGGCAACATTGACGATTCCTGTTGATGCAACATTTGGGCTTATTGGACTCATTGCCGTGTTTTCAATTGCGTATAACCTTGCTGGGAGTTATAAAATGGATGCTTTGTCAGCAGGGGTTTTGAGTGTAGCTGCCTTTTTTGTCGCCACACCACATACCGAGAATGGCAATATCCCTTTAAATCTGATGGGTAGTGAAGGATTATTTATTGCAATTATTTTAGCACTTTTTACGGTTGAAGTGTACCGCTTCTTTGAAGAGAAAAAAATTGTTATTCGTATGCCGGACAGTGTCCCTCCGTCAGTTTGGCGAGCGTTTACTGCATTAATACCAGGGGCAGTTATTATTTTTATTGTTTGGGGAATAAACATTCTATTAAATAGCTTGTTTGATTTATCTTTACATGATTTGGTAGCCACATTGCTTCGTGAACCATTGCAAATGATTGGTGGCAGTTTATGGGGGGCACTTATTGCAATTTTCCTTATACATTTGCTTTGGTCATTTGGAATTCACGGAATTTCTATTGTTGCCAGCGTCATGGCGCCAATCTGGTACAGCTTAACGGAAGAGAATGTTGCAGCACAAAAAGCTGGAGAAGAACTGCCTCATATTATTGGTCAGCCGTTCATGGCGATTTGGTTTGCAGTTGGCGGATCTGGAATGGCGCTTGCTTTGACGATTTTGTTTTTATGGCGTGCACGATCAAAGCATCTTAAAAGCTTAGGCAAGGCTTCTATTTGGTCGAGTTTCTTTAACATAAGTGAGCCGGTCATATTTGGAGCACCGGTTGTATTAAATCCTTTAATTATTATTCCGTTTATTATTGTTCCGTTGGTTGTCGGCGTTATCACATGGATCTCAATGTCAATTGGTCTCGTAGGTAAACCGTACGTCATTATTCCTTGGACTACTCCGCCTCCATTTTCCGGTGTGCTTACGACGGGAGACCTTCGTGGCGGGGCACTAATGATCGTAAATCTTTTTGTGTCAATGGCTATTTATTATCCATTTTTCAGGTTATATGATAAACAGCTTTTAAGAGAGGAAAAACACAAGGAAGAGCCTAATTCTGTCATTACTGGTAATGGATCAGAATGATGGAAGCAATTTTTTGTTCTAGCAGAATCGTATAAACCTAGCAGGTTATTTTCGGAAATGAGCTTGGAAAATACCATTATAAAAAATTAGCAGGGGAGATGAACTGCTTTGAACAAGGCAGGAAAGGAAGTGTAGTCCTTTCCTGTTTTCATGGATTTTACTTGATCAGTTCCCGTACAATTTTCTTATTTCGTTCTTTAAAAATTTCATTGTGGGAGGAAACCATTGCAATTTGTTCTGCGTCTGAGTGAATATATTGCTTTGCTCGGTTAACCGCATTCGCTGCATCCTGGAATGCACCGGCAATTAAATGAAGCTTCCCTTCATGATGAAGAATATCTCCTGCAGCATATAGTCCGTCAATTGATGTCTCACTCATTGCGTTACCTAAGATAAAGTAGTTATCCTTTCGTTTAATTGAAAGCGGACTATTATCTAGTAAATCCGTATCACGTTCATAGCCATGGTTGATCACTACCTCATCTATGGCTATTTCGTGTTTCATTCCATTGTCTTTGTTTGTTAGTTCAACCATTTCAATTTGTTCGTGGTTTTGGCCTGGAATCAATTTCGTTATCGACGTATTTAACAAACATGTCACAGCATTGTTTTCAAGCTGGGATATTTGGGCTTCATGCCCCTTTAATTTTTCCTTTCGATAGGTTAGATATACCTTTTCAGCAATTGGCGCAAGTTCGTTGGCCCAGTCGATTGCTGTATTGCCACCGCCGGAAATGATGATTGTTTTTCTGCAGAACCGGTTTAGTGACTTCACCGTATAGTGCAGGTTTGTCAGCTCAAATTTCTCGGCTCCTACAATTGGGATTTTCACTGGATTAAGAATACCGCCGCCTACTGCCAATACGACGGTTTTAGAAAGATGCTTTTCGCCGGAATTGGTATCTAGTACAAATAGCCCATCCTCATTCTTAGAAATGGACGTTACTTTTGTTCCCAATATTACTTCCGGATCAAATGTAAGCCCCTGCTTGATCATTTGGTTAATAAGCTGGGAGGCAGGAGCAGGAGTCAGTCCGCCGACATCCCAAATGATTTTTTCTGGATAAACGTGGACCTTTCCGCCGAGATGTGGCTGGTATTCCAAGATCTTTGTTTTCATTTCCCTTAAACCGCTATAAAAGGCTGAGAACAAGCCTGCAGGTCCACCACCGACTATAGTAATATCAAAGCATTCATTGGAACGATGCAAATGGATCACCTCAAAATGTAATGTAGTATGTACCTCTCCGCACGTATGTGTAAAATTATACTCGGTAGTAATTGCGGTACTTTTTGATAGCCAAAAAAGAGAAGGCGCTCTATCATTAAAATGTATGCTTTGCACGGCATAATACATTTTAGAAAGAAGCCTTCTCATGGATCATATTATATCAAAGCTGTATGAATTAATAAAGAATACCACGAATCTGGTGGAGTTTGAAGAGAGAGCTCAAATTTTAATGTATAACTTCTTTTCCTCTTTGGTGGGGCGTATGTTCAGTGAATTAAATCAAGTCATTGTGGCACAAAGACGTGCAGATGACTGGAAAGTGGAAACCACAGATTCAAGAAGTGTACAATTTATGTTTGGGACGGTTACCTTTGATCATACGTTGATGTGGGATAAAAAGGGAAAAGCAGTCTATCCATTGGATGAGTGGATTGGTCTGCGGGATAGGCAGCGATACAGTCCATTGGTGGAACTGAAAGTAGCTGAAATGGCGAGTGAAAGTACATACCGGCAAGTGGCCCGTACTCTCAAGGAATGGACACCTGTAAGTTTAAGTCACCAAACAGTAGGAAATATGGTAAAGACTGTGGGTAAAGCCCAGGCAGAGATGGATCAAGAGATGGTGAAAGAGTTGGATGAAGCAGCGTCCCTGCCAGAAGGAA
>BMJD01000052.1:6086-26430 GCA_014642895.1 Lentibacillus populi | reverse complement strand
ATGAATGTGATATACCTCCTATCCAGGCTAGAAATTCTTTTTCATCATAGATGGTGGCTGCGCGAATGCGGAGCCATGTTGGTTTCTTATCTGCCAAGCAAAAAGAGCTGTCATTCACCCCTGACAGCTCTTACTATCTGCATTATTATTTTTCGTTACAATTAGGACATGTTCCATAAAGGGTTGTTACTTTTTCATCATCAAAATGTTCAATAACCTGCTGACAGTCCTGACATATGATCGTGCCCATCTGGCCCAGCTCCTTTTCCATAATTGTAATATCTTATTTTCATTATAGTATGTCACAATCAGGATTTCAAGCTGTAATTAGTATAACATATTTATTTTAGGTTATAGGTTATTGGTTTTCTTTACGAATCATTTTATCATTATCTAGTTTTAATCAACTTCGGATCGACCATTTCATATCCTTTATCACGTAAACCTGTAACGATGTCCTTTAGTGCAGCAGCTGTCCACTCCCGGTCATGCATTAATAAATTAACACCATTTGCTAATAAGTCCGTGTTAAGCATGATATCTGTAAGCGCCTCTTTGGACATGTATTCTTTATTCCAATCATAACCGTACGACCAATTCATCAGGATCATGCCTTGTTCTTCGGCAATCTTCTTTGTATAATCCGTATTTGCTCCATTCGGCGCCCGAAAAAATTCAGGCTTCTCACCGGTAATTTTTTCGACCATGTCGCTAACACGAACAATCTCTGCTCTTTGCTCTTGTTCCGGTAAATCTGGCAAATAAGCATGGCTGTATGTATGGTTGCCGATCATAAACCCCATATCGTGAATTTCCTTTAGCATTTCTTTTTTTTCGGGAGATTCAAGAAAATGACCGTTTACAAAGAAGATTGCACCTGCATCCAGACTCTTTAATGTTTTAGCCATTTCTAATGCATGCTCATCAGGCGCATCGTCAAATGTTAACAACACTACTTTTTCATTCGTATTTTGATCAATGGGAACGATCGAGAAAACATCGGATACTTTATATTTTGGTTCCAGCGTTTCTGCTTTCTTTTTTTCTTCCCCCCTCTTATCGTTCTTATCCTGCTTGTCTTTGTTTTCATTATCTTTCTTTTGCTCGTTGCTTGCTGCTTTTTCATTTGTCTGACTGTCCGCAGCGTTACCATCCTCTGTCTGCTGATTTACTGTCTGGTTACTGCATGCTGCCAACAATACACCCAATATAAATAAAGAAATCAGTATTATTTTTTTCATCGTTTGTCCATCCCTTTGCTGCAAAATTTTCCTCATTATCATTGTATCGAAGCAAATAAGGGCTTGTATATAGTTAAAAAGTAGATATTTTTGGTTTATGCTGAAATGTTATAGGGTATATAATTTAGAATCCACCCACTCGTATTTAAGGAATCATATCCTCTTTTTTGTAAATAGTAAGAGCATAAGAACATCAGATTATTTGAGATGATAACGAGAATATGTTTAAATACATAAATGTGCAAAATTTTTATCAACATTACATAGATTAGAAAGGAATTGTGATAATGAATAAAGTTACACGCGTCTTTTATATTTCTGCAGTTGTTGCTATTCTCTTTATCATATGGGGAATCATCCCCAAAGATGTTTTGCCTAATGGGAACCTTGATCATGTAACGACTATCATTCAAACTTTTTTAGTCGATAAATTTGGCTGGTTTTATTTATTAAGTATGACGGGGTTTGTAGTATTCGCGCTTTATCTCATTTTTTCAAAATATGGAAACATAAAACTTGGTAGACCCGGAGATAAACCCGAATATTCGTATATAACATGGTTTGCCATGCTTTTTAGTGCGGGTATGGGAATCGGTTTAGTGTTCTGGGGAGCCGCTGAACCGATCTCCCACTTTCACGAACCTCCGTACGGCGAACCAGGAACCGCGGAAACCGCAAAAACCGCCATGCAATACAGTTTATTTCATTGGGGACTGCATCCATGGGCTGTATATGCTACACTCGCTCTGGCACTCGCTTATTTTAAATTCCGTAAACAGGCACCAGGGGTTATTAGTGCCGTTTTACAGCCGATTTTCGGTGATAGGGTAAAGGGACCGCTTGGAACAGTAATTGATATTATTGTTGTATTTGCCACTGTGTTTGGGGTTGCGACCTCACTCGGATTTGGCGCAATTCAAATCAGCGGCGGTCTATCTTTTGTTTTTGGCTTTGACCAAACGATAATATTGCAATTTGTCATTATCATATTAGTGACAATCCTTTACTTAATTTCGGCCATGACCGGGCTGAATAAAGGGATTAAATACTTGAGTAATGCCAATATTATTCTGGCAATTGCACTGATGTTGTTTATGCTATTTGCAGGGCCAACGAAGTTTATTATGAATTTATTTACAAATTCTTTTGGTGCATACATTCAAAATCTGCCTGAAATGAGCTTCCGGATGACGCCATTTAATCCGGAAAATGGCTGGGCTAAACAATGGACATTTTTTTATTGGGCATGGTGGATTGCTTGGGCACCATTCGTAGGAACATTTATTGCGCGTGTTTCAAGAGGGAGAACCATACGGGAATTCGTATCAGGTGTGTTACTTGTGCCGACTATTTTCGGTGCATTATGGTTTTCCGTACTGGGAGGATCCGCACTTAATTTTGAGTTTTTCAAAGGTGTAAATATCTCTCATTTTATTAACGATATTGGTGAAGAAGTTGCGTTATTTGCTGTATTGGATCATTTCCCGCTAGGAACCTTTATATCCGCCATTGCCATTTTGTTAATATGTACCTTTTTTATTACATCTGCCGATTCAGCAACCTTTGTATTAGGTATGCAAACAACTGGAGGAAGTTTGTATCCGCCAAATGTCGTGAAGCTTGTCTGGGGGCTGATTCAATCCGGAGCGGCTGCAATTTTGTTATGGCAGGGCGGTTTACAGGCGTTACAGACGGCATCCATCATTGTCGCCTTTCCATTTGCTATCATTATGATATTGGTGGTATTCTCCCTAATAAAATCGTTTAAAGAAGAAGCAAGGCAATATGAATTGAAACGTAAAAAGACGTAAAAGTTTAAGCCGTACTATCCAATATGATGGTACGGCTTTTTACAGGTTATATTTTTTTGATATGACTGATCTAACAGGAACCGAATAATTATGTACTATGAACACCATTAAACATTAGAAAACTTGGCATTCGCCAAGCCTTTGGGCGAATGCCTTAGTTGCACTTATGCAGGATAAGAAAGTTTATACTTTCTTATCTGCCAAAAAGAGAGCTGTATTTAAAACAGCTCCCTTTTCCCTATTCAAATTTACATTGTATGAATTGGCATTCCTAATGCTTTTTCTGCTGCTTCCATGGTGATTTCACCTAAGCTTGGATGTGCATGAACAGTAAGCGCAATATCCTCTGCTGTCATTCCTGCCTCGATCGCCAAGCCAATTTCGGCAATCATGTCACTAGCGTTTGGTCCAGCAATTTGTGCTCCAATTACAAGTCCATCTTCTTCCCTTGTAATCAGTTTTAGGAATCCATCACTATCATTAAGCGACAATGCACGGCCATTAGCCGCAAATGGGAATTTTGCTGCTTTTGCTTTATAGCCCGCTTCTTTGGCTGCTTTTTCCGTCAACCCAACAGTTGCCAATTCCGGATCCGAGAATACGACTGCCGGCATACCAATGTAATCAATTTCTGCCTTTTCACCACTGATCGCTTCCGCTGCAACCTTTCCTTCATAGGATGCTTTGTGAGCAAGCGGCATTCCTGGAACGATGTCGCCGATCGCATAAATGTTCGGTACATTTGTACGGCATTGTTTATCAATCTTAATAAGTCCTTTGTCATCAACTTCAATGCCAAGCTGCTCCAGACCAATTTCTTGCGTGTTTGGACGACGGCCAACGGTAACTAGTACGTAATCCGCTTCAATTGTTTCTTCCTTGCCTTTAGCTTCATATGTTACTTTAACACCGTCTTTTGATTCTTCTACCCCTTTAGCCATTGCTTCTGTAATAATGGTCACGGCTTTCTTTTTAAGGCGTTTTTTAACGACCTGGGTCATTTGTTTTTCGAACCCGCCAAGAATGTCTTTAGCACCTTCCAAGACCGTGATTTCTGTACCGAAGTTTGCATAGGCTGAACCTAATTCTGTTCCGATATAACCGCCGCCAATGACGACCATTTTCTTTGGAATCTCCTTAAGGTTCAATGCCCCAGTTGAATCAAGTACACGATCGGAAAACTTAAAGCTAGGAATTTCGATTGGAGCAGAACCAGTAGCAATAATACAATTATTAAATTTGTATGTTTGTGATTGCTTTTCATCCATGATTTTTGCCGTGTTCTGATCAACAAAATAAACCTCACCTTTCACGATGTCCACTTTATTTCCCTTCAACAATCCTTCTACACCGGAAGTGAGTTTGTTTACTACTTTTCCTTTCCATTCCTGTACCTTGGAAAAATCGACTGAAACATTCTCTGTTTTAATCCCCAATTCTTCATTGCCATGTGCTTTTTCGGTTAAATGACCTGCTTGAATTAATGCTTTAGACGGGATACATCCAACATTTAAGCAAACACCGCCCAAATTACCTTTATCAGCAATTGTTACCTTTTGACCGAGTTGAGCAGCCCGGATGGCAGCTACATAGCCACCAGGTCCGGCTCCAACTACCAATGTGTCAACCTCTACCGGAAAATCTCCTACTACCATCGTTTTACGCCTCCATCATGATTAATTGTGGATCATGCAGTAATCGTTTAATTTGATTTAGTGCCAATTGTGCGGTTGCACCATCAACGATACGATGATCAAAGCTTAATGATAACGCCAGTACTGGTGCAACAACGACCTCTCCATCACGTACTACGGCTTGTTCAGCGATACGGCCAATTCCTAATATTGCTGCTTCCGGATAGTTTAATACTGGTGTGAACCACTGACCACCCGCAGAACCAATATTTGTAATTGTACTTGATGCACCTTTCATTTCATCCGGTGCTAGTTTACCACTTCTAGCTTTGTCTGCCAATTCATTAATCTCCTGTGATATAGCAAAAATAGATTTTCGATCAGCATCTTTTACAACCGGTACGAGCAGACCTTTTTCAGTATCAGCAGCAATACCTATATTGTAATAATGTTTGTAAATGATTTCATCCGTATCATCGTCGACAGATGCATTCAATATTGGATAGTTTTTCAATGCCGATACAAGCGCTTTTGCAACATATGGCAAGTAGGTTAATTTAATATCCTGCTCAGCGGCAACGGCTTTAAATTTCTTGCGGTGTGCTACTAGTTCGGTAACGTCAATATCGTCCATTAATGTAACATGAGGAGCTTTTGTTTTCGAATTAACCATTGCCTTAGCGATTGATTTGCGGATTCCACTCATTTTTTCACGTGTTTCCGGATATTCAGCTTTTGGTGCTGCAGTTTCTTTTGGTGCTTGAGTTTTGCTCTCTTGTTTATCTGTTTGTTCTTCTCCCGTATCAGCTTGTTGCTGATCACCGCTTAAGTAATGGTCAACATCATCTTTTAGCACCCGTCCATTTTTACCTGAACCTGTTACTTTTTGAATGTTCACCTCATGATCACGTGCGTATTTTCGAACAGATGGCATCGCGATAACTCGTTTAGTATCTGCTGTATCGTCTTCTTGTGCTTTATTCTTTTCTTGTTTCTTCTCTTCCTTCGCCGGTTCAGCTTTTTCCTCATGTTTTGCTTCTTCCTGATTATCATTGTTGTCGGAACTGCTGTCTTCATCCTCATAGCCTTCCGCGTCAAACGTAATAATCGTATCTCCTACAACGGCAACCTCGCCTTCACCAACATGAACCTTTTTTACTGTTCCATCTACCGGAGACGGAATTTCGACAACAGCCTTATCGTTTTGTACTTCACAAAGTACGTCATCTTCTTTTACTTCGTCACCATCTTTCACGAACCATTTGGCAATTTCGCCTTCATGGATCCCTTCACCAATGTCAGGCAATTTAAATTCATATGCCATTTGTTACGACCTCCCATCCATTAATTAAAAATTGATTACCTCGTTAACTTTCTCTACGATGTCTTTATGATTTGGCAGCCATACTTCCTCGGCCTGTGAAAATGAATAAACAGTGTCAGGTGCTGTCACACGCAAAATCGGTGCTTCCAAATGCAGAATTGCCCGTTCTTGAATTTCCGAAATAACATGTGCAGCAACACCCGCTTGACGTTGTGCTTCCTGAACAAACACAACACGATTTGTTTTTTGTACCGATTCCAGTATTGTATCGATATCGATAGGTGAAACGGTACGTAGATCAATAACCTCTGCCTCAACATTGTTTTTTTCCAGATCTTCTGCAGCTTTAAGTGCGGAATGAACCATTGCACCATAGGAAATAATCGTAACATCCTTGCCTTCCCGTTTTACATCTGCCTTACCTAGTTCAATTGTATATTCTTCTTCAGGTACTTCATCACGGAATGATCGGTAAAGTTTCATATGCTCTAAAAACATTACCGGGTCATTGTCACGAATAGCGGAAATTAATAACCCTTTAGCATCTTTTGGTGTAGACGGAATGACAACTTTAATACCCGGTTGTTGGGCAATTAACCCTTCAAGTGAATCCGCATGCAATTCCGGTGTGTGCACACCACCGCCAAATGGGGAACGAATTGTAATTGGCGCATGACGGGTATCTCCCGAGCGATAACGAATCCGTGCCATTTGCCCGTTAATCGAATCCATTGCCTCATATACGAAGCCGAAGAATTGAATTTCCGGTACAGGGCGGAACCCTTGTAAAGCCAGACCAATAGAAAGGCCGCCAATTGCCGATTCTGCGAGTGGTGTATCAAATACACGATCTTCGCCAAATTCCTTTTGCAATCCTTCTGTAGCACGGAACACGCCACCATTTTGACCGACATCTTCACCAAATACCAGTACATTTTCGTCATTTTTCAGTTCTGTACGCAGTGCGTCGGTGATTGCTTGAATCATAGTCATTTGTGCCATGATTTACTTCGACTCCTTCTCTTTATATTCTTCCATTTGTTCCTCAAGATTCATTGGAAGTTCTTCAAACATATGGGAAATAAGCTCTGTTACTTTTTGTTTTGGATAGCCATCCGCTTTTTTAATTGCCTGTTTAATATCATCTTTCGCCTCTTCAATGACTTTATTTTCCTCTTCTTCAGACCATAAGTTTTTGCCTTCCAAAAATTTGCGGAAGCGTACGAGCGGATCTTTCTTTTCCCACTCATTATCGAGCTCCTCCGTACGATAACGTGTCGGGTCATCACCTGCTGTCGTGTGTGGTCCATAACGGTAGGTCAGCGTCTCAATCAATGTTGGCCCCTCGCTATTTATTGCTCGTTCACGGGCATTTTTTGTTGCTGCATATACAGCAAGCACGTCCATGCCATCAACTTGAATACCTTCAATACCTGCAGCTACCGCTTTTTGTGCAAGTGTTTTTGCCTTTGTTTGTTTTTCCACTGGTACAGAAATTGCGAAATAGTTATTTTGTACTACGAAAATTGCCGGAGCACCAAATGCACCTGCAAAGTTGATTCCTTCGTAAAAATCTCCCTGTGATGTGCCACCGTCACCTGTATACGTTATCGCAACTGATTTCTTGCCGCGTTTTTTCATGCCAAGTGCAACACCTGCCGTCTGGGTATACTGAGCACCAATAATAATTTGTGGGCTTAAGGCATTGACCCCTTCTGGCATTTGGTTTCCATGGAAATGTCCCTTGGAGAATAAGAATGCCTGGTAAAGTGGGAGTCCATGCCAAATTAGCTGTGGTACGTCGCGATATCCAGGCAGTACAAAGTCTTCTGTTTCCAAAGCGAAGTGACTTCCCAGCTGTGATGCTTCTTGTCCTGCTGTTGGCGCATAGAAACCTAAGCGTCCTTGACGATTCAATGCCATTGAACGCTGATCCAAAATGCGGGTATAAACCATTCTGCGCATTAGTTCTTTTAAATTATCATCCGAAAGATCAGGCATTGCATCTTTATTTACAACTTTCCCATTTTCATCAAGAATCTGGAACATTTCGAACTGACTTTCAACACTTTCAAGTACGTGTTTCAAAATAGTTCACCTCTTCCTTTCTATTTCCGTTTAATATTTTCCTTTCTAGCCTTCCCAAAACTTGAAAAAATCTGTACCGATCTGCTTTTATTCTTGTACCCGTAATTGATTTTTATTAATCTTGCCCTTCCCTTTCTCAAAAACTGTTACATTAATAAAGCAAAAATAATTGGTACAATAATTTATCTAGTTCGAGTTTAGCTCATTTGCACCATTTTGGTCAATTACTTTGTTTTTATTTCTGTATTTTATTTATCATTCTTTCATTCAGGACAGAATACTGATGCATAAACTGTTATAGTTTTGCTTTAAAACTGTATTATTGTGTTATAGTGAAATATAAAAAGGACTGGCCACCTGAGCTCAGTCCTTTTTATCATCCTTTGTATCTTTTTTGTCAGCAGACGTATCATTGTCATATTCGACTTCTATTTCTGCCGCTTGATAAAATTCCTTTTTTAACGCATTGTACGTTGTTGTACACGTGTTAAACTTTTTATTTGCTTCTAATACGTTCTGATAGCTGTCATTAATTTTGGAAATATGATCGGTTAAAGTTTCTTGTTCTACATCTTCTTTTTGCAACATCGTATAAAGTTCTTTTTCCAATTTTAGCGAGTTTCTATAAGCTTTGTTCAGGCTGTCATAAGCTTTATACCGTTTCATCATGGCATCATACATTTCTTTTGCCTTATCCTTTACCTTTTTATCTTCAAGCTTATCAACCAGGTCCTCCATTTTAACAAATTCATCTTTAGATGCTTCAATACTTTCTTTTTCTTTCCCTATCTTATCTGAGCGTTTCTCAATTGTTTCAATAGCCTGCTGGGAAAGGTCTTTTATTTTATCAAAATCATCCATTCCCAAATCAATAATTTGTGCGTATAGCTCCTGTTCCTTTTTTTCCAAATCAACAATTGGCTTCTGCTGTTCTTCAAAAGCAGCTTCCAAAGTTACTGCTTCCTCCAGATGATCATAAATTTTTTCCTCCGTTGACGCTCCGTTGCATGCTGATAAAACGGCAATAACTGATAATGAGAACATAATCATCGTTTTTTTCAATGACACGTGAGTGTTTCCTCCTTAATAAGCGGCTGGTTATGTAGTAATACTTCCATTCATAAATAGTATAACACAAGAATTTTATATGTCAGAAAATAGCTTGTACTATAGGTAAATTTATGAACTAATACTGCCAATTATGTTAAAATAGGAAAATGAATTCAATCGTAACGGATGTTTAGTTCCGCTTTTAATGAATTAAATAATGGGGATTTTACAGATGAGGAGTGTAATACGAATGCTAACGATGAAGGATATTGTAAGGGAAGGACATCCGGCGTTAAGAGAAGTATCGGAAGAAGTTAACCTTCCTGCGAGCGAACAAGAGCATAAACTACTGGAAGATATGCTTGAATTTCTAAAAAATAGTCAGGATGAAAAAATTTGTGATAAATATAATTTGCGTCCGGGGGTAGGCTTAGCAGCTCCACAGCTCGGTCTTAATAAACGAATGATCGCCATTCATTTTCAGGATCTGAAAGGCAAATGGTATACGCATGGACTGTTTAACCCGCGGATTGTCAGTCATTCCGTTGAAAAAGCGTATTTGACCAGCGGGGAAGGATGTCTTTCCGTTGATCGGAATGTGGAAGGTTATGTCCCAAGGTATGCTCGTATCACCCTGAAGGCAACTGATTTGGAAGGTAATGAATTAAAACTGCGATTACGGGATTATGCGGCCATCGTTTTCCAGCATGAGATTGATCATCTAAACGGCATCATGTTCTATGACCATATTAATAAAGATAACCCTTATGCCATTCCGGAAAACGCCAAACCGATTGAGTAAACACTGTAAACACCATAAACAACCAGCTGCGAGGAACACAGCTGGTTGTTTTTTATATTAACTTATATCGCTTTAACCCCTTCATAATACCATCTCTGTCAACTGCATCTGTTACATGGTCCGCAACTTGCTTTAATTCCGGAACAGCATTTCCCATTGCAATACCCGTACCAATTTCAGTTAGCATCTCCATATCATTTAATCCATCCCCAAATGCATACGTCTCATCTATGTCCAAGCCACACGCACTAATCAGCTGCCGGATACCAATTGCTTTCGAACCACCTTCCGGCAATACATCACAAGAAAAATCATGCCAGCGAATGAAGCGGAATTCATCATATTCATCTTTCATCGCCTCCTCTTCGCCCTTCCCACAAAATAACAGAGCCTGATAAATCGTGTGATGTTTATAATATTCATCATCAATTTCCGGATAAGCAAATTTCAAACTGTTCAAGCTTTCTTTTATATAGGTACTCCCTTCTGTCGATGCACGCATTTCCTTGTTCCCCATAAAAACCATCGGATAATTGCACGACAAGGAATGGTTAAATAGCCGGCTTAATCCTTGTGCACTCAAGGGACTCTGATAAACGGTCTCCCCTTCAAAGACGACATATTGACCATTATAGCTGACAAATGATTCAATCTCCAGCTGCTTTCGGATAGCTTCAAACATAAATGGCGCTCGTCCTGTTGCAATTGCTACATAAACGCCATTCTCCTTTAATTGCCGGATAGCTTCTTTCGTGCTGGCTGGAACCTTCTTCTCATGATTAAGCAGCGTCCCATCAATATCAAAAAAAACCATTTTTTTACTCATTTTCCATACTCCCTTTTCTGTATTATCTATAATATGGCTTGCATAATAAATCACGTTCAGGCAAAAAATAGGATAAAGAACATACAGTAATTCAAACTTATATTATAGTATGAAAAAACTTTTTTCGCACAAATATAGTATTTTTATTTCATTATTGCCCGAACAATACTATACTATAAATAAGAGGGATTGGATCGGTAGAATGTTTTTGCTTTTCTTAACTATCTGAAAGGAGATGCAACTCATCATGTTGAAACGCCTAAAAGAAAAGCTCAAAAAACGCTGGAAGGATTTTTTAGGCCGAGGACGTGTACCAACTACTTGTGAAAAAGACTACCAATGATGGAACCAATCAAAACCATAATCTGAAACTTCAAATTGGAAGTTAATATTGAATTGAAAATCTGGGAAATACCATAAATGGAATCACCATGCTGCGGAATTTTAACAACAAATGCAGACAATCGGTTTAACACTTGCTTGCTATTATTTCATTTCGTGTGTGTTCAAAAAGAAGGATGCCACGCTTTTGAACATTCCTTTAATAGCCAGCTGTTCATCCTATTGTCCGCCTTATTAATTATTTCAACAAACAAAGACAACGGAAAAAGTTAGGAGAGATGTAATGATTTTTAAAGTTTTTTACCAGGAAGATCAAAGTGAAATTCCTGTACGGGAACGCACAAAAAGTCTATTTATCGAGGCTGAAACAGAACGGGAAGTACGCAATAAACTCGTTGATCGCAAATTAAATATTGAGTTTATCCAAAAATTAGATGATGCACATTTAGAATATGAAAAACAATCCGGAAATTTTGTATTGGAGACCGCATAAACATATGAAATTCGTAAAAAATGATCAAACAGCGGTTTTTGCATTAGGCGGACTGGGCGAAATCGGGAAAAACACGTATGGAGTGCAATTCCAGGACGAAATTATCTTAATTGATGCCGGGATCAAGTTTCCTGAAGATGAATTACTTGGTATCGATTATGTTATTCCTGACTACACCTACCTAGTCCAAAATCAGGACAAAATTAAAGGATTATTTATAACTCACGGACATGAAGATCATATTGGAGGCATTCCTTTCCTTTTACGTGAGATAAATGTGCCAATTTACGCTGGTAAACTTGCGATCGGTTTAATCAGAAACAAATTAGACGAGCATGGTCTATTAAGGAATGCCAAATTAAACGTTATCGGAGAAGATGATGTCATTAAATTCCGCAAAACATCTGTAGCATTTTTCCGGACAACGCATAGCATTCCTGATTCTTATGGTATTGTAATAAAAACACCTCCAGGCAATATTGTTCATACAGGTGACTTTAAATTTGATTTTACACCAGTTGGCGAACCAGCCAATTTAACCAAAATGGCTGAAATTGGAGAAGAAGGCGTTCTTTGCTTGCTTTCCGATAGTACAAATAGCGAAGTTCCTGGATTTACAATGTCTGAACGGGTTGTTGGTGAGACCATCCATGATATCTTTGGTAAAACGGAAGGCCGGTTAATTTTTGCTACATTTGCATCCAATATTTACCGCCTCCAACAAGTAGTTGAAGCTGCCGTGAAGCATAATCGAAAAATAGCTGTTTTCGGTCGCAGTATGGAATCTTCCATCACTATCGGACAAGAATTAGGCTACATTAGTGCACCGAAGGATACATTCATTGATGCCAATCAACTTAACCGTCTTCCGGCAAATGAAGTAACAATTCTATGCACCGGTTCACAAGGCGAGGCGATGGCCGCATTGTCACGAATTGCCAATGGTACACACAGACAGATCCAAATCATACCTGGCGACACAGTTGTATTTTCGTCATCCCCAATCCCTGGGAATACAATTAGTGTAAGTCGAACGATTAATAAGTTATATCGAGCTGGTGCCGATGTTATTCACGGTAAGCTTACGAATATCCATACATCAGGCCACGGAAGTCGGGAAGAGCAAAAACTAATGCTCCGCCTGATTAAACCGAAATATTTCATGCCAATCCATGGCGAGTTTCGTATGCAGAAAGAACATGCCAAACTTGCTATAGCGTGTGGTATTGACCCAGCTCATACTTTCCTGATGGATAATGGTGATGTTCTTGCATTAGGAAACGACAATGCAATGATTGCCGGTAAAATCCCTTCTGGTTCCATATATGTTGATGGCAGCGGAATTGGTGATATTGGCAACATTGTATTACGTGACCGCCGTATTCTATCTGAAGAGGGACTTGTCATTGTTGTCGTAAGTATCAATATGAAAGAATTCAAAATTGCATCGGGGCCAGACATTATTTCGCGTGGTTTTGTTTACATGAGAGAATCTGAAGACCTGATTAATGAGGCGCAAAAGCTTGTTTCTGCTCATCTGGCAAAAGTGATGGAGCGTCGAACAACACAATGGTCGGAAATTAAAAATGAAATAACCGATTGCATCGCACCGTTTCTTTATGACAAAACAAAACGCAGACCAATGATACTGCCGATAATAATGGAAGTGTGAGTCAGAGGTCAGAAATCAGAGGCCAGAGGTCAGAATCAAAGCAAAGGACTGACATGAAAGTCAGTCCTTTTTTCGTTATCTGAATGAGTTTGGGCTCTCATAACCATGATGAGTACCCTTTTTTTCGTTATCTGAACGTGTTTGAGACTCATTACCATGATGAGTGACCTTTTTTTCGTTATCTGAACGTGTTTGAGCACTCATTACCATGATGAGTGACCTTTTTCACTACAGTAGCCTTGCAATGGATTTTTCAACATCAGGAAACTCAATCTTACCATTTGTGAAAAATTCTTTTATTAAATACTCCCCATAGTTTACCGCCTGGTCATATGTTATTTTTCCTGGCAGTGGCGCCTGATCATCAATTACGACATCAATAATCGCTGGTTTATTCGAAAGGAAAGCTTGTTTCATCATATCGGCCATCTCTTCCTGCTTTTCAATACGATAACCAACACCACCACAGCTTTTTGCAAATGCTGCAAAGTCTATTTCAGCTAATTCGGTTTCATAATTGAGATTTCCGAGCTCCTGCTGTTCATATTTAATCATCCCGATTTTGCTATTGTTTAATACAACGATTTTAATAGGCAAATCATATTTTACGGCTGTAACAAAATCTTGCATAACCATGGTAAGACCGCCATCCCCGCAAATCCCAACAACTTGTTTGTCCGGATAGGCAATTTGTGCGGCAATAGCCCCGGGAAGACCGGATCCCATCGTTGCGAGCCTTCCCGAAACAACAAACTTTTGCTGGGTAAACGGGAAAAAGCGGGTTGTCCATACCGTAACATTCCCCACATCGCAGGAAATAACAGCATCCTTATCCGTAACCTGCTCGAGGGCATACATGACTTGTGGAGCGTGAAGCGGATTTTTTTCCACTCTTTTCTCCTGTTGGACATGAATGTGCCAGTTTTTCATTTTTTCCTGGTATTTCTTGAGAAAATCACTGTCCTCCCGTTCTGTAACCATTGATGTTAGGGCTGGTAATACTTGTTTCACGTCACCACAAAGACCTTCCGAAATCGGATAAATGTTGCCTATTTTCGCCGGTTTTAATTCAATTTGAATGGCTTTTGTCTTTTTAGGTAAAAATTCACGGTATGGGAATGATGTTCCGATCAACAGCAGCAAATCCGTATCCATTATTGCCTCGTAAGCTGGCTTTGTCCCGATTTGTCCGTGCTGTCCAAGATTAAGCTCGTGATAATCAGGTATCGTTCCTTTTCCCAGCAGGCTTAAGACGATCGGTGCCTGTATGGTTTGTGCGAATTGAATCAGCTCACGCCGGGCATCGCTTGCCCCTCTACCCGCCAGGATCACTGGTTTTTCCGCGTGATTGATGAGATGAACCGCATTTTCCATTGCTCCTTGATCCGGTGTTATTGTCGGTTTAACAAATGCAGGAGCCGTCATAGGCTTATCATTTTTTTGTTTAACAGCGAATAAATCATCTGGAACGATCAGCACTGCTACACCACTTTTCGCGTAGGCAGTTCGAATGGCCATATTTAGCAAGTCAGGTAATTGTTCGGCTGACACTACCTGTTCATTAAAAACGGCGACATCCTCAAACATGCGAGCCAGATTGATTTCCTGAAACGCATTTGTACCTACTTTTGTACTTGACACTTGTCCTACCAGTGCAAGCACCGGTGCTCCATCCTGTTTTGCGTCATATAGTCCATTTAATAGATGAATGGCACCCGGTCCGGCAATCGATAAACAAACACCAAGCTTTCCGGTTAACTTGGCATAGGCGCTTGCAGCAAGTGCCCCTGCTTCTTCATGTCGAATCTGGATAAAGTTGATCTCCGCTTGCTTTTTCCGTAAATCATCGACCAATTCATTAATCGAATCACCAGGCATTCCATAAATATGGTTAATTTTCCATTGTATCAGTAACTCGGTTATGATTTCTCCAGTTCGTTTTTCAAACATCCCATGCACCCTTTCCAAAAAAAATGTCTCTTTAATATATAACCTGCTATTCCATTAAAAAAACCTGTATCTGTCATGATACAGGTTCATTCATCTACTACCAGGTGTTTTTCAAAGCGGGAAATATCTTTATCCGCTCCGATAACAATCAAAATATCATCTTCCTTTAGCTTATCCTCAGCACTTGGGGAAACATTAATATCCTTTCCTTGCTTAATTGCCACAACATTACAGCCGTAATTTGCCCGGATATCCAAGTCAATCAGTGATTTACCAAGCATTTTTGCCCCGACCTTTACTTCGACAATACTATGATCATCCGACAGCTCCAAATAATCCAGAATATTGTTCGAAATAATATTATGGGCAATCCGTTTCCCCATATCCCGTTCGGGGTGAACAACCTGATCCGCACCAATTTTATTTAATATCTTTTCATGATAATCATTTTGGGCCTTAACTGTAATTTTCTTTATATTAAAATCCGTGAGTACAACGGTTGTTAAAATACTCGCTTGGATATTATCACCAATTGCTACAATGACATGGTCGATATTTTTTATCCCTAAATCCTTTAATGTAGCCTCATCAGTAGAATCAGCAATAACAGCATGGGAGGCAATATTTTTAAATTCATTTACTTTGTCCTCGTCAATATCAATTGCCAATACTTCCATACCTTCCATGCTTAGTTCACGGCAAATACTGCCTCCAAACCGCCCAAGACCAATTACTGCGAAATCACGTTTCATAATATATCCTCCATCATCCAAAATACGTCTTTTTAATCATCATACAGTATATTCGGTTTGATTACGATTATTTTTTTCTTTAATATATTTGCTACACGGAAATATTGCGTATAAAAACAGCCTCCCCCACGTATGAAAGAGACTGTATTCTTGCAGTAAAGAAGCTTACGCCAATTGCCGTTTTACCCTTAAATTGCGTCCAGCATCTGAAATTGTGATTTAACCAGCTCAAAATATTCACCACGGGACTTCATTAGCTGTTCGTGGTTTCCATATTCAAGAATTTTGCCCTGCTGTAGGACAAAAATCGTGTCGGATTCTCGGATCGTTGACAAACGGTGGGCGATAATAATGGCGGTGCGTCCTTTTAGCAGCCTGCGTAAAGCGGCCTGGATTTTGACTTCTGTTTCCGTATCGATGCTGGCCGTTGCCTCATCAAGAATTAAAATCCTTGGATTAGCAAGCAATGCCCTGGCAAATGATAATAACTGCCTCTCCCCTGCTGACAAAATGTTTCCCCGCTCCTCCACCTCAGTTTCATACCCATTTGCCAGCCGCTGAATAAATTCATCAGCACCAACAACTTTTGCTGCCTCGATTACTTCCTCATCCGCAGCGTCCGGCCGGCCAAAGCGGATATTTTCCATAATTGTTCCTGAGAAAATAAACGTATCCTGCAGTACAACACTAATTTGCTGACGTAAGCTGTCTAGTTTGACATCGCGTAAATCATGACCATCGATCCGCACCGTACCCTTTGTAGGATCATAAAAACGGCTGATTAGGTTGGCAATGGTTGATTTCCCGCTTCCGGTATGCCCTACGAGTGCAATCGTTTCCCCAGCTTTGATATCAAGCGAAACTTCATGAAGCGCAATCCGTTCAACATCATAGGAGAACTGAACATGGTCAAATTCAATATGACCTTTCATATCTGCAAATTCAAATGCATTCGCCCTTTCTTCCACATTCGGCTGTTCATCCAAAAATTCAAAAATCCGTTCTGATGAAGCCATTGCCATCAACAACTGGTTATACATTTGTCCAAGTCTTGAAATTGGCTCCCAAAACATTCCCAGGAAAAAAGCAAACGATACAAACGTACCAATCTCAATTCCTCCATTTTCAGGTCCTTGCAAAATTAAATAGGCACCATACGTAATTAGGATAATCGTTCCAACCGCATTACTCAGATCAACAAACGGGCGAAACAATGCACTTTTCTTCGTTGCTATCTGCCAGCTTTCAAAGTTATCCGAATTGATCCCGTCAAAAAATTGTTCATTTTCCTTCTCCTGGGTAAATGATTGGGTAATCCGGATCCCCTGAATACTTTCATTTAAATGTGAATTCAAACGTGACTGCTGAATGCGGGTATTTTGCCATGCCCGGCGAATCGTTCGTCGCAATTTCGTTGAGATATAAAACATGATCGGAATGACAACCATAATCGCGAGGGCCAATTTTGGACTTAGTACTAACAAAATGACAACAATTCCAGCCAGAGTGACAACGTCCATCAATAAATTAATGATTCCATTTGTGAAAAGCTCCTGCAACGAATTAATATCGTTCATAATACGGACAAGAATGGAGCCTGCAGAACGGGAATCGAAAAATCGATGGGACAACCGCTGGACATGGGAAAATAAATGTCTTCGCAAATCATAAATAACATTTTGCCCTAAAATATTCACCCATTTTATCCGAAATATGTTCCCGATATAGTTCAGCAAATAAAGAATACCAATTCCAATGACCAGATAGGTTAACAAGTTTGTATCTTTGTTGCTGATTGCGACATCAATAGCCACTTTACCGATTAATATCGGAACCACTAGCCGTACAGCCGTTGATACAAGCATGGCAATAATGGCACCCGGCAAATAGGTAGTAGCATATGGTTTTAAATAAACGAGCAGCCGCCACAGCTGCTGCCAGTTAAATGGTTTTTCAACCGCATGATCGACTGTGTAATAGAACCGTTTTAAATGGCGGTTTTTTGTTACTCGTTCTTCCTTTGACTTTGCCATTTTACTCCCCCCTTTTGAGCATCCCTCAAGAACCTGCAGCCCTATTCATAATAGCTTCCCGATCCTGATACTGAATATCATAGATTCGCTGATATGGTCCGTGATTGGTGATTAATTCGTCATGTTTACCCCGTTCAACGATTTCACCATCCTCTAGAACCAGAATCTCATCGGCATGTTTTAATGAAGAAATTCGATGTGCAATAATAAATGTTGTTCTGCCGCGCATGACTTCTTTTAACGCTTTTTGAATCTTAAATTCTGTTTCCATATCAACAGCTGATGTTGCATCATCCAGCACGAGAATACTTGGGTTGATACAAATTGCCCGGGCGATGGCGATACGCTGTTTCTGTCCTCCAGACAATCCCATCCCCCGTTCGCCAAGCAACGTGTCATATCCTTTAGGCATTTCCATAATAAAGTCATGGGCTTGCGCTCGTTTTGCCGCATCAATAATTTGTTCCTCACGAATATCCGGATTACCATAGGCAATATTTGCCCGAATAGTTGTCGAGAATAAAAATGACTCCTGCAAAACAAACCCGATATGTTTTCGTAATGCTTTTAATTTGTAGTCTGCAACAGGCCTGTTATCAACAAGCACCTCACCAGTTTCTGGCTCATAAAAACGGGTAATCAACTGGGTTATGCTAGTTTTTCCTGAACCGGTTGCCCCAATTAAGCCAATTACTTTCCCTGGTGGCGCATCAAAGCTAATATGCTTTAATGCTGTATCATCATTTTCTGTATACGTAAGTGTAACATCACGAAACGTAACATGTCCGTTAATCACAGTGTCAATGGCATCTTCCTGCTCTGCTATGTCCTCTTTTGCTTCCAATATCTCCAGTAATCGTTCACCAGATGCTTTTGACTGGGAAAAAAGATTGATAACAAATCCTAAGTTCATCAACGGTCCCAGGATGTACCAGACCAAACTGAAGAAAGCAACAAGCTCGCCCAGTCCAATTTTTTCATTGATTACGAGATACCCGCCAAACGCTAATAGTGCAACTGCACAAACATTTCCAATGAACTCCATAAGTGGAAAGAATTTCGCCCAAATTTCTGATGTCCTTATATAGTTTTGGCGGTAATTATCATTGTTCGTTGAGAATCGGCCAATTTCAAAATCTTCCCGGGATAACGATTTTACTGTATTCATCCCGCTGATATTCTCCTGAACCCTTGTATTTAATCGTCCGAATGATTTTCTGATCCCTTTAAAAGCGGGATGTGCCCGTTTTTCAAACTGAAACACTACGATTGCCAAAAAAGGCATAGCCGCCATCGTTACAAGTGCAAGCGGCGCCGAATAATAGAACATAACCGCCAAGCTAAAGACAATTAATAATGTGATGCGAAGCAGTTCAGCAAATCCGACAGAAAGGAAAAACCGGAATCCTTCCACGTCTGCCGTTAACCGAGACATTAAATCACCAGTCTTGGCATTATCATAGTATTTGAATGATAATACCTGGAGTTTTTCATATAATGCCTCCCTGAGTTTGTACACCGATATAATTCCAAATAATTCCCCTAAATATTGATGAAAAAAAGTCGCAAAGCCTTTTATTATCATGACAACCAAAAAGGCGACGGATAAGTAAGGGATTAAAGAATAACGATCTTTAAGTACAACTTCATCAATTGTCTTCTGCAATATGATTGGATACACAACCGTTATCGCCGTAACAAACAGCAAAAAGAACAGCGATATAAAAAAATACTTTTTATAAGGCCAATAAAACCGCTTTAATTTTTTAAATGTATCCAAATATTTCCCCCTCCTCATGTTTTCGTAATTACTAATATAACGGGTTCCGAAATAAATTGCCACTCTTTTTGCTCAATTTTTTAAAATTTTTTTGGATTCGACAGGGACAAAATATTTGGTTATTTTAGTATCACTCATTACGGGCTGTGACACCCTCAAGCTTGAGTACACCAAAAACGTAAAGGTGGGGGAGGAAGGAAAAGCCTCACTGAATGAAGTTTCACTTTATCAAATCGAGTAGGCGCTGATCAAGCTATGAGTGACCAAACTCGTTCGAATTTCAAGAAAAAAAGCACTCATCAAGCTTATGAGTGACCAAACTCGTTCGAATTTCAAGAAAAAAAGCACTCATCAAGCTTATGAGTGACCAAACTCGTTCGAATTTCAAGAGAAAAGGTACTCATCAAGCTTATGAGTGACCAAACTCATTCGGATTTCAAGAGAAAAGGCACTCATCAAGCTTATGAGTGACCAAACTCGTTCGAATTTCAAGAGAAAAGGTACTCATCAAGCTTATGAGTGACCAAACTCATTCGGATTTCAAGA